>JAAFIV010000029.1 GCA_013298775.1 Ignavibacteria bacterium
ATGATTATTGGAACGCGGATGAGGTCCCAGACTCTCAGGATATTGAGGACTTTTTGCCGTCCTCACCATCCTCTCCGTCCTCCAGTCCGCGTTCCTTTCTCACATTGTGTAGTATCATTGCATAATGTAAGAATCATGCACTAACTAATAACGAAGAAGCCGCCGGACGGTCAAGAAACCGCCCGACGGCTACAAATGTATTGCGTTCAACGCTGTGGCTAACTGTACTGCTCCCCAAAAGTTGGACAGAAAATAAAGGTCGAGTAGATTGGTCTTTATTCATTCCAAGAACGGAGAAAGAGTATGTCAAAAAGCACTCCGCCCAGTGCGGAATTCAAAGCGAAAGTCGCGTTATCGGCTTTACGGGAACAAGAAACCTTGAGCGAACTGAGTTCGCAGTATGGTATTCACAGCAATCAAGTGAGCGCATGGAAAAAGCAGTTACAAGAAGGCACACACGTGGTGTTTGACCACGAGGGCTTGCAGAGGCAAGTCAAGGAGCATGAAGCACTTGTACGCGGTTTATATGAGCAAATAGGACAGTTGCAGTATGAGGCAAACTGGTTAAAAAAAAAGGTACTACCGGATAGCCTTGATCTGCGCCGAGCATTGGTCGAAGCGAAGAATGAGCGTCTGAGCGTTCAGAGGCAGTGCGAGTTGTTGGATATTGCGCGGTCGTCATACTATTATCAACCGGCATCGGAAAGCGACTACAACCTCGGTTTGATGTGCCTGATGGACGAGCAATATCTTGAAACACCGTTCTATGGCGAGTGTGCAAGAGGTGATGTTCCGCACCCTCATATTTGCAGGTGTAGGCAGGATAGTAACTCTGTGCGAAACAGACAGAAGTGGTTGCTCTATCAAAGCCTCATCAGCCCTGAACGGAATAATAGTGCGTACCATTTTTGTCTGTACCCTTACCGAAAGCTCTAAACTTTCACTCAAGTTTTAATTGCGATAAGTCATCCAGAGCATTGCCCGCGCTGAGTTCGCGCTTGATGCGGTCGGTCATGCTGCTGGTGCGGAAGCGTGCTACCAAGCCGCGTATATCCTGCATCAGGACACTCAGTTCCCCAACAGCAAGCGTAATTTTCTGCATCCCCGCCGAAGACTTTTGTACGACCCCGTTAATTGTGTCAATGTTGCTGGAAATCATTGCAATTTCTTGTGATTGCTTGCGGCTAATATCGGCAAGTTGGGCGTAGGTAAAGGCGTTCTGGGCGGCATCCTGCATGAATTCATTGAATAATTCCCCTGTTTGCGCCACCAAACTTTTCCCGCGTCGCACTTGGTCGGAGCCTTTGCGAATGGTACCAACGGCTTCATTCGTATCACGCTGAATCGTGCTGACCATCTGCGTAATTTGCTGCGTTGCTTTTGTGGTGCGCTCGGCGAGCTTGCGTACTTCATCGGCAACAACCGCGAAGCCGCGTCCCGACTCGCCTGCACGTGCCGCTTCAATGGCAGCATTCAACGCCAACAGGTTTGTTTGGTCAGCAATTTCGTCAATCACCTGCACAATTTCCCCAATCTCCCGACTGTTTCGTCCAAGCTCTTCAATTGTTATCGTGGACTGCGTAACGGCAGTTTCTATCGCGTCCATCTCGCGGACAGTTTGCATCACCACATCGGTTGCATCGCTAGATTTCTGCGCCGTATCTTGCGCACTCTCGGAAAACTGCAATGCCGTTTGTGCGCTGCGCTGCATCGAATTTGCAAGCTGCGCAATTACTTCAACCGCATTTGACAACTCGGCGGATTGTTCTTGTGTTCCGCCCAAGAGTTCATCGGCACTGGAGGAAATATTCAAACTTGTTTTTGCCGTTGCTTCGATGGCTTCTACAATTTGCAGAAGCATCGTCCGAACGCTCTTCAATGCTTCGTTGTAGCCATAGTAGAGCTTTGCAATATCATCTTCGCCGTCTGCTTCCAAATATGCCATAAGGTCGCCACGTGAGAAGCGTTGCACGCTTTCCAACATATATTCTACACACTGCGACAAGTATTGACGCGTGTGTTCCGAGTCGCGCATTGCCATTTCAACAGCATTTTTTTGGGAAGCGAGTTGTTTTTGCATCGTCAGCAAGCCAGTATTCATGCGCTGCATCTCCTCAACACCCTCTTGCATTTGCTTCGAGGCTTTCAAGCGACCAGTTTCAAACAAATACGCAATAAACGTGAGAACCGCCATTGCACCAAGCACCGCGACAAGCTCCGAGCGACCAAGATTTTCGGGCAAAATTTTATTCTCAAACGGCACATGTAAACGCTCGCCAACAAAGTAAAAAATTGCCGTCAAACACACGCCCACAAACCATTGCAGCATGGAGCGACGACTCAGCAGCAGTGCGCTTAAAATTGGAATAAAACATAACCATTGCAACACCGTTGAATACACGCCATGCGTTGTCCAAATAAGCGCGTTCAGCATAAAATAAATTGACCAACATAATAACTGCGCACACAGTATTTGCGAACCCGTCCGGCGAAACAGCACAGGAATAAACGCATACACCACCATCGCTATCATCACCGTTGCCACGCCAAAGTAGTGTTTATGCCCCACGTAGGACAGTGCCATCAACGGCGAGGCAATTGCAGCCGTGAGCGAAACGCCGATGAGAAGCCGCGCACGACGCAGACCATCGTTATCAGTATCAAGCGTGGAGGGGATAAACCGTGCAACGGTGCGGTCGAAAAGGTCAATAAATTTCATAATGCTGCCTCTACAATCAAAAATAGCGAGATAAAAGCTGAATTTGCCCGAGTGATGCTACCCGAGTGATGCTCAATACATGATTCTTACATTATGCAATGATACTACACAATGTGAGAAAGGAACGCGGACTGGAGGACTGAGAGGATGGTGAGGACGGCAAAAAGTCCTCAATATCCTGAGAGTCTGGGACTTCATCCGCGTTCCAATAATCATTACGTATTTCAAGAACCGTGTACTAAATGTCATAACGCCTTGCAAATACACACAAACAATGACACAACACTACGGAAAATATCTTTTAGCACCAAACCCCATGCCAAAGTTTTCTGCATGGTCGCAACAATTAGTTTGCAAACTGCGCTTTCAAAACACTCCAGGATGCCGATTGCGACTGTGGTAAGGCTTGGTCTGTCCACCGACGAATTGCCCAAAAACCATTCGCAAAAGAAACGATGCTGAGGCGCATTCTTCCCGCAAACTCTGTTCCTATGCCGCTTTGCGGTGCATTCGGACGAATAAGATAATCCGCCACAAACACGACCGAATCAGGCGACATCAGCTCAAAACGGTCGTTGGTAAGTTGAATTGTTGGTGCGGACATAGCAGGAATTTTTGCCGTAAATGCTGTAAAACTTTGCCGCTCCTTCACCACATTCCACCCAATAAACACCGATGCAAAGCGGGCTGCAGCCTCTGCCGATGGTTCAAAACTATAACGTTGCTGGGCAGTGCCAGAATCCCCCGCAACCAGGCATTGGATATAGTTTTCAATATTTTTTTCCCGAATTGCTGCTTGCAAATTACTTATCACAACTTGGGTCGAGGTTGGAGGTTGAAACGAGGAACGGCGCGTATCTGGGGGTTCTGGTGTACGCGTGGTAAAGATGGTGCAGGAGCAGCACACAACAGCAAAGAGAACACAGACAATAAAGCAGCGCATGGGTTGTAGTGAAGATTGTTTAGTAATATTTTTTGAAGTACGGTAAACCACAAGCGTTTTTAATGCCAATTTGAAACAGCAGCACCGTGTTTCATTGGAAATGAGTGCTGCGACTGGCTCAGAAATTCAGGGGACTTCAGCCTCTAGGCAGTCGAAGGTGTATCTGTAAAAATCCACGAAACAATGCAATGCAACTCACCTTACGCACACCCTCGCGCTGCCCTCACCCCTCGCTGCGCGAGACCCTCTCCCAGAGGGCGAGGGTTGATGGAGACCAGCTCTGAAGCCCTCTCCCTCTGGGAGAGGGTTGGGTGAGGGTCTTGTGCGTAAGGTGAGAATGCAATACAACTACGGTTTTTTCAAATACGATGCCAACCAGTCGAAAATAGTTGTGTGCCAAAACTCACTATTTTGCGGCTTCAAGACCCAATGCCCCTCGTCGGGGATGTACAGCAATTTTGAGGGAACATTCCTGCGCTGCAATGCTGTAAAAAGCTGCATTCCTTCTTGCAATGGCACACGGTAATCGCGCCCTGTATGCACCACCAGCATTGGCGTTGTGATGTCCTTTGCGTATTTGTGTGGTGAGAATTCATCGAAGTTTTCTGTTTCCCATGGTTTGCCGTGTTCCCATTCCTCGAACCAGACTTCATCGGTTGTTCCGTACATGGAGTGGAAATTGTACACGCCGCAATGCGTAACGAGCGTTTTGAATTGTTTATTTTGTGTGGCAATCCAATTCACCATGTAGCCACCGTAACTTGCTCCAGCAGCAGCCATTTTGCTTGTATCAATGAACGAATACGTTTTGCTTGCATATTCCACTGCCCGCATAATATCGGTGTACGGCGTTCCACCCCAGTTTTTCGACACACCATTGACAAATGCTTGCCCAAAGCCCGTGCTACCTGTTGGGTTCGGCGCGAGAACAATATAGCCCTGCGCTGCCCACACCTGCATATTCCACCGATTCGACCAGCTATTCAGCCACGCGCTTTGCGGTCCGCCATGAATCATCACCACAATCGGGTATTTACGATTCGAGTCGAAATTGACCGGACGCACCATCCATGCTTGATTCCGTACCTTCGCGCCTTGAAAATACAGCTTGGTTACTTCACCAAGTATCAGCTCATTGAACATAGCTGTATTCGTGTTCGTTACTTGCGTTGCGGGCTTGAGGTCGCCAGATTTATCCACAAGTTTCATGGTCATTACTTCATTGGGGCGCGTTAAGGTGGAATGTGCAAATGCAATCATGCCATTGCTCGACACTGACAAGCCCGATGCTGTTCCTTGCGAGGTGAGCTTTAATGCGGGTTTGCCCGCCTCAAGCGGCACCGCGAACAACACCGCTTCACCCTGCTCCTGCACTTCGGCAATAATGGATTTCCCATTGGAAGCCCATTCTATCTGGTCTGCGCTGTAATCCCATTGTTTGGTGGGCGTGGTAATTTTGCCACTTGTGCGGTCGTAGAGCGCGATGTCCCATTTATCCGCCTCGAAGCCGGGCGTAGATTGTGCGCGGTAGGCAATGCTTTTTCCATCGGGCGAATAGCGTGGATATGCGTCGGCTGCTGGGTTTGTAGTGATTTGCTTACTCGCGCCTGTTTGCGCATTGACCGTGAAAATATCGTGATTTGTCGTCCACGCTTCTTCGCGCTGCGGCAGTGGTGATGCGGTATAGGCGAGTTCTTTGCTGTCGGGAGACCACGCAAAATCGTCTCCGGCGGAGAAGGTGGAAGAACTTGGCACAGCATCGCGGTCGCCAGGCGTGAGGTCGCGCGGAATGGCTTCGGTGCTGGCACCGACGGGAACAACGAAAAGATGCGCCCGCTTGAAATCCGTCCATGAATCCCAATGGCGGTACAATAATTTATCGAAAATTTGCGCCTTCATTTTGCTGTTCGACAAGGATTCATCGCGCTGGCTATTAAAAAATTGTGAATCCATGAAAGCTCTCGTGGAGAAATCCTTCGGCGACAAATCAGGATAGACCGATGAAATAAAGGCTATCATTGTGCCGTCGGGCGAGAAGCGTTGTTGCTGCGCACCTGTGTAGTGGTTGGTAAGCTGGCGCGAGGTAGATTTTTCCATATCAAACAGGTAAATCTGCGCTGCGCCCGACGCGCTTGAAATGTACGACAAGGTTTTTCCATCCGGCGACCACTGCGGGTTCGATTCCTGCGCTGGCGTTGCAATGAGCGGTTTTGGTTCTTGCCATTTTCCATCGGCGGCGGCGGTAACGAGCCAAATGTCTGTCATGGTGCGGTTTGCAGTCTTATCCACTGTGCCAACAACGTAGGCAATCATTTTTCCATCGGGCGAAATTGCGGGCGCGGAAACACGCTTCAAGCGGAATACATCTTCGAGCATAATCGAGCGAGAGCCTTGTGTTTTCGCGCTTTGTGGGCTGTTTGTTTGGGGAAATAATTGTGCAGATGAAAAGAATACACCGAAAAATAATGCCACAAACCTCAACACAAGTATTGATGAGGCTTTTGAGTATTGATTCTGCAAAACTGTTATTATATTCATCATACAAACTCCTAAAATTATTGAGTATTTTTAATCCTTTTGAAGTTTAGATAAAATTCTGGAAGCCGCATAAAACCTCACCCTGCACTAAGCCCTCACCCAACCCTCTCCCAGAGGGAGAGGGCTTCAGAACCCGCATAGAATCTTGCCCTTCTCCCTCTGGGAGAAGGGTTGGGATGAGGGGGCGTAAGATTTTATCTAAACTTCAAATCCTTGAGAGTGGCTTGTAATCGAAAAAACGCCTCCATTCTTAAAGATACACATTACTTTACTGATGCAATGTAAAAAACAGATTACTTCGCCACAATCGCAAATTCCGTCCGCCGATTCTTACGGCGATTTTCCTCAGAATCATTCGGAACAAGCGGTTGTGCCTTCCCGAAGCCCTTGGTACGAAGTTGCGCAGCCTGTACGCCGAATTGCACTAATGCCGTGCGCACCGCTTCAGCGCGGGCTTCGGAGAGTTTTTGGTTGAGGTCGTCCGCACCTTTGTCGTCGGTGTGTCCGCGAATTTCCACAACCATTTTTGGAAAACGCTTGATGTATGCCGCGAAGTCGCGTACTTGCTCCATTGAAGCGACTTGAATGGTTGCTTTTCCTGTTTCAAACTCAATGTTCACAAGCTGTACAGAGCCGATAGAATCAAGCGGTGTGAAGATAGAGCGGTCGTATTCTGCTGTTCCCGTCGAAACGCTCACAAGCTCTGGCACAGCAAGGCGAAGCTGGACAACGTGTTTTGATGCGGCTTCTGTGGGTTTGTAGCGCACACGGTAATAGTTTTTGAGCGATTTGTAAACATCGCCAAAAGCAAAAGGAAATTCCCGCGCAGAGTAGAGCTGATACAGCTTTCCGCCTGTGTACGTGGCGAGGTCGCGCATTTTGTCAATATCATCGAAAAAGCCATAGGAAATGCTGTAAATGCGCACTCCTGCTTGCTTGGCGGCTTGATACACGTCGCGCAGATTACGCTTGGAAGCATTATCGCCGCCGTCGGAAAACAGCACGATGATTTTTGTTGCCGATGGCGGTGCTTTTTTCAATTCCTCAATGCCCGCCATTGCGCCGTCGTAGATTGCGGTTCCGCCGCCGTAGCCTTCCAAGCCATCGAGCAGAAAGCCACGCCGATAAGCAAGCGTGTCGTTTGTAAGCGGCACTTCAATTTTAATATCTTTGGTAAACTTCACAACGCTGATAAAATCTTGTCGCTTCACAACACCCAGCGTCCGCGCTACTGCTTCTTGCAAGCGTAAGGCACGTGCATTGCCCATGGACGGCGAGTGGTCGAGAACAAACGCAATAGCGTGTGTATCTTGTGCGGCTTCGCGGACTTCTTGCACCTCGAAACTGCGTACCCGTGCGGCATTCAGGTCGGGGGTGTGTAAACTCGAATCGGTCAAGGCTCGCCAATATGCGCGATAATTCCCCTTTCCTTGAAAATATGGTGGCGCAAGCCCAGTAATGAAGCGACCTGCGGTATCCATCACCGAAACCTGCAATTCCACTTCTTGCGGATAGCGTTCGGTGCGAATACTGCGGACATCTACCGTAATCGGCATAATTGCTGGCTTTGCGGCGAGTTTTTTTGCAGCACGTTCTTCTTCTTCCGCAATGCGCTTGTATGCCTCCGCCTCAGCGCGTTCCCGTGCTGCCCGCTCTTTGACTAATGCTTCCGCTTTTGCGCGATAGACTGCAGCCAGCGCAAATGCTTGTTCCATAGCATCTCCAGCAATATCGCGCCCTTGTTCGGTAAGTTTTTCGGCTATTCCTTCGGTCGCTGCTTTTACTCCTTCTGCCGCTTCAGGAATTTTATTTTTACTTGTGTTTTTATTGGTGTTTTTACTGGTACTTTTTCCTGTACCGCTAGATTTGGTCATGCTTTCAGGACTTTGCGTACCAGCTACTTGCTTGCCAAAAGATTTTGTCAATGATTGCACCCGCTTCACAACTTCCTCCTGCGATAATGTACCAGAAAGCAGCGTGGAATCAAGCGCGATGCGGCTTTGCAAAGAGTCAAGATTGATGCCGCTTGTGGACATTGTTTGCGGAAGATTTGCGGCAAGGCTATCCAGATTCATTGCATTCGGAAAATTGCTCGGCAAATCCCCCACTGAGCCGCTTCCTTGCTTGTTTGTGGGCAATTTTAGCCCTTGCTCTTTGAAAATGCGCATTCCAGGAACAATGCTTGAATCGCTCGTCATTCCTTGCGTTGAAGCGGTTGTTGTGTATGGAAATGTGGTCAGAATGTCGGGATTAAATCCTTCGCTTTCCTCAGCCACATTTGTCGCCTGCGAACCTGATGAATCCTTACTTTGCGAGCTTGTTTGCGAAGCAGACTGCCCGCTAGACTTCTTCCCCGTTTGGTCTTTGAGCTTGCCAAACGACACTTCCGACGTAGAATAGCTGGGTTTGTAGCCTTTTGGCGGCGCGACGCTATCAATCATTTTTTCGATATGATGCGGACAGGCAGTCAAGCCAAGCATCATCAAAAGGGCGCACACACTGAGCGCGGCACGATATAGTCTGGAATGGTTATGCGGAGTTGGTATTGGAGAAGGCATCTGCATAGTGGCGAAAGGGAATGTGCGAAAAAGGTGATATCTATTCACCAATGCTTACGTTTTTGTCGTAAGAATTGTTGCGTGTGCAAATCTATGAAAATCTACGGAAGCGGCATGAACTCTGTTAAGAAATGTTATTGCGCCGCAGGTATGGTGCAGAAAAAAATCTGGTGTGTGTGGTCTTTTCTCACTATTTTGGTGGTGAAGATAATTGTTATGTCACCTTACGCACACCCTCGCGCCGCCCTCACCCCTCGCTGCGCGAGACCCGCTCCCAGAGGGAGAGGGTTAGTGGAGACTAGCTCTGAAGCCCTCTCCCTCTGGGAGAGGGTTGGGTGAGGGTCTTGTGCGTAAGGTGAGTTATTATGTCATCAAGTGTGTTTTGTAACCTGGAGTGTGAAAAAATGAGCATGAATACCCCTAAGCGTGGCGACATCTGGTTTGTACGCCTTCATCCGTCGGAATCGCCGACAATGGCTGTGGTGATGAATACCGAGCATGAAGAAGATGAGCCAATGTACTACACTGTCATTCCCCACGAAGCGCGTCCCGACGAGTTCCGCTTCGATGTGCCGATTGTCAATCGCTATATGCGCGATGGCGTTTTTAACGTGCAACGCCTTCATTCCGTGATGAAAAGCCAATTTGTCCAATCACTCGGCGTTCTTTCACCCAGCGACCTTGATGCTCTGCAAGACCGCTTGTATGCGTGGCTGGAGATGTAGTTGGAGTTGGAAATTGTCTCTTCGTGCTGCGGTCTCATCACATTTTCAATGCCTTTCATTTGTGCAATACTATTCGGGAATCCTAGTTGTTCTCCACTCTATACATTACTCAGCCGCCGCCAGCACACGATGAAGAAAGCCTCGCATAAAATTTTGTGTAGGTCGCCAAAAGAACGTAATTTGTGATGCTTTATCAAGAACACTGCTCGGCAACATGGAATGTTTGTCTCTTTCACCAAACGGCAGCGTTCCTTCATTCATTTATTCATTCAACCATCACTCGCTTGAATACTTCTGTTTCTTCTCCGATTGTTTCGTCGCCTAAAACCTTCGTCGTTACTGGTGGTGCAGGGTTTATTGGCTCGCACCTCTCTTCCTACCTTCTTCGACATGGGCATACTGTGTACGCCTTGGATAATCTCTCGACGGGCAGCATGGAAAATATCACGGCTGTTCGCGCAGGGCTTGAAAATGTTCATAAACCTGAGCATTCATCGCGCTTTCACTTCATTCGCGATGATATTATGAACCAAACCGTACTTGACCGTATCATGTCGCAAGCAGATATTGTCGTGCATTTGGCAGCAGCCGTTGGCGTGCAGCTTATCGTCGAGAAGCCCGTGCATACGATTGAAACAAACATCATGGGCAGCGAAATTGTGCTAAAAACCGCGCTTCGCTACGGGTGCCGCGTGATGCTTGCCAGTACATCGGAAGTGTATGGAAAAGGCGTAAAAATTCCTTTCAACGAAGAAGACGATGTGTTGCTTGGAACAACGAATAAATCACGCTGGGCGTATGCTGCCAGCAAAATGATTGATGAATTTTTGGGCTTGGCGTATTTCCAAGAATATGGTTTGGAAGTGGTTCCGTTTCGCCTCTTCAATACGGTAGGAGCGCGACAAACAGGACGTTACGGCATGGTTATTCCACGCTTTGTGCAACAGGCATTGCGCGGAGATGATATTCAAGTGTTTGGCGATGGCACGCAAAGCCGTTGTTTTTGCGATGTGCGTGATGTAATTGAAGCAATTTATGGTCTCTCCATGCACAAAGACGCACCCGGAACGCTCTACAACGTTGGAAGCAACGAAGAAATTAGCATGATGGATTTAGCAAAAAAAGTCCGCCAAATGGCTGGCAGCGCGTCGGATATTCGCCTTGTGCCGTATAGCGAAGCCTATCCGCCAGGTTTTGAAGATATGCAACGTCGTATGCCCGATAATTCTCGCATTCACGGGCTTTTGGGCTGGCAGCCAACACATTCGCTTGAGCAAATTTTACAAAGCGTCATTGATTTTGAACGCACACGGATATAGTTTTCTCTATTCCTGCCTTTCAGTGGTTTGTAGGTTATTGCAAGACTAGATGATTGCAAAAAATATAGGACTTTCGCAAACGGCGCAGACAAAAGTGTCTGCGCTACCATCAGGCTCTGGTTTCATCTGGCTTCGGTAGGACAGATACTCTTGTCTGCCCCATGAAACGAACCGTTTGCGAAAGTCTTTAAATATTCAGAAAACAGACGACAGCACCACCACATTTTGCTGGACGTATGTTCGGGAAAGAATGAAAAACAAGATAAAAGAATGAATCCAAAGCAAGTATTGAAGCAAGTATTGAAGGAATCTTCGGGGGACGTTCTTTAATTATGTCTTTTTCGTTTTTTCTCATAACCTATTCATCACACAACGCTGTTTTTCGGCATTTTTTTAGGATGATGTCGAAAAAGAAAGATGCTGAAAAGAAGGATGTTCATGGAAATATTTGCTCGAATATTGCTTCAATGCTTTCGCTCACCAAAGGAGGCTTTGCCGTGCTTTGGAACGCGCTTGTATGGAAGCCAGTTCCGACGCGCTCTGTCTTCTTCTTCTTTCCTTTGTTTTTTTCTGCTTTGGGGAATGTCCAGCACTAGTGCGCCATTCCTCCATGCCGCTTCGCAAGGTGAACGCGGTCATGTTGATTCCCTGCTGCACGCGCTCGCCAAAACACCCCCAAATTCCGAACAACACGTACGCACCTTGCTGGAACTCAGTCTTGGCTATAACACGTATAAACCTGACAGTGCAATTCTCGTGAGTCGTCGCGCTATGGGCATGGCGGAAAAAATCCAATTTCCTTTCGGTATCGCAGAGGGCTTGCGTACAGAGGCTTTGGGGCAGCAACGCATTGGGCATTTTACAGATGCAACACGCTTGTATTTGCAAGCACTTCCTCTCTTTGAAAAACTCTCCGACACACTTGGTTTAGCAAATACATTCAACGGATTAGGCATTTCGTATTTTGAGCAAGCGGACTTTACCAACGCGCTTCAATTCTATCAAAAAGCCGAGCCGTTGTATCTGCGTTTGAATAACATGGCGCGGTATTGCTCGGTTCTGGCAAATATTGGCTACGTGTATGCGGAAATGAATTATGTTGGCTTGGCGGAAGCATATACGCAACAATCTATTGCGGTGGCAGAAAAATACGATGTAAACGTTATCCGCATGTTTTCCGCAACCACCAAAGCAGATATTTTTCGCCGGAGAGGGCTGATAGATTCTGCCGTAGCGTACCTTCAGAAATCACGCACTCTAGCGGACGTGATGACGGGAAATATCTTTACGCGGTCTCGTATGCACTTTATTTGGGGGATGACGCTCATTCAAGCCAAGCAGTTTGCAGAAGCGCAAAAGCATCTTGATACGTCATTGCTTCTCGCTACACAAGCAAATATGCGCTTTCGGATGCGAGATGCGTACAAGGGGTTTCAAATTCTTTATGAAGCGCAGCAGGATTTTCGCCAAGCCTACGGTTTTCAAGGCATCGTTGCTCGCTACAATGATAGCTTGTTTAATCAAGAAAGTGCGCGGCAAATTGCGTCCATGCAGCGCGAGGTGGAATCGCGCACGCAGAATGAGCGTATTGAGCTGCTCCAAAAAGAAAATGGTCTGCAACAGCGCGAGCGAAATATCATTATCGGTGTGGCTCTCGTCTTGTTTGGTGCTGGACTTGGCTTGATACAAGCCTTTCGGCGCACTCGTGCAACAAACGAGCGTCTGCAAGTGCAGAATGCAAACGTTTCGCGGCAAAAAGAAGAATTAGCCCAGAAGACCAGTGAAATTGCGGTTATCAATACAGAATTGCAGCAAAAAAACACGCGCTTACTCGCCCTCAACGACGAAAAAAATCATTTCCTTGCCATTGCTGCACACGACCTCAAGAACCCTCTGACGGGCATTCGCAGCTTGTCGGACTATCTCGGATTTGCGGAGTTACCGAAAGCGGAAGTACAACTTCTGGGTAATCGCATTAGCCAAACTGCCGAGCGAATGTTTACCTTAGTACAAAATCTGCTCGACATCAATGCCATTGAAAACGGCGGAATAGAGCTTGCTATCTGCACGTTTGACATAACGTCTGTCGTGGAAAACGTTGTGCAACAATACATGGATGTAGCCATTCAAAAAGATATTACCCTTCGCTATACCGTGCAATCAGCAAGGAATGATGCGGCTCAGGGGTCTTTTTTTGTGCAAGCAGATGAGCAATATATGGTTCAAATTTTGGATAATATCGTTTCCAATGCCATTAAGTATTCCCCTCTTGGCAAGCAAGTATTTATCAGGGTTCTACGGAATGCAAGCTGTGTGCGGATAGAAGTGCAAGACGAAGGACAAGGCTTGAGCGATGAAGATAAACAGCATCTTTTTGGGAAATTTACCAAGCTCTCCGCACGTCCGACTGGCGGCGAGCATTCAACGGGCTTAGGCTTATCTATCGCGAAACAGCTTGTAGAAATGATGCACGGCACAATCTGGTGCGAATCCGAGTATCTGCACGGAGCAACGTTTATTCTTGAATTTCCGCAAGGTGTTGAATCGCTTGAACTCCAATCGTAATGCGAATTAAAAGATAGTTTTTGACGCTGATTGGACTGATTTCGCTGATAAACGCTGATTTCCAAATATGTTAGATAAGGTCAAAACAGTGATGTATTTTCAAAAAATCTGTGTTCTTCAGTGAAATCAGTCCAATCAGTGTCAAAAAAAAATCAATAACTTAGCCTAACTTTTAATTCGCATTCGTAATCATTTCCTTTCTTTTGAATCCAATTCTCTATGCTGCGCCGTTTTTTGGAATTATGGAAAGAAACCTACGCTGCTCCTGCTTCCGAAGGCGCGGACGCTGCTTCCATTTCCACGCGGCAAAATGATTCTTTAAATGCGCGTACTGCCGTAGAAACGGCTCTCAGTGAGCTTTCCCACGCGGTGCAGCATATTGAAGAAACCTTGCAGCGTGCCACTCTGGACAAAACGCGCATTGATACAACGCTTCGAGAATATGAAACGCACGCTGCTACTTTGCACGAGAAAGCCAAAGCAGCCGTCCACGCAAGGAATGATGCCGCCGCGACGGAATATCTGGAGGAGCAACGCGCCGCAGAAAGCATGATTGCTTCTTACAAGCGCATCGAAGGAAATATCCATTCCACGCTGCGCCGCTTGCAGGAACAACGCCGACGAATGGTAATTCAACGCGAGGAAATCCTTGCACAGCGCAGTATTATTGAGATGCAGCTCGCTTCGGCGAGAACACAGGATGAATTTGTACGCAATATTCAGGCACTTGGGCTTTCGCACGAGGCATTAGAACAGGAACTGCTCGAAACACAGGTACAATCAGCTCTTCAGACAGATGAGCAATCAATACATGCGGCTATTGATGAAGCAACAACGCGTGCTTCCGTCCAAGAAGAACGCGCAATGCTTCTCAGCAGTCTGAATGCGGAATTAGAAGCGGAACGCCAGCAACAACGCCGTTTGGAAGAGGAAACAATGCACAAACGTTTTCGGCTTGCTTTTCCCGAAAAACATCCCCCGCAAAGTCTGGCTACATCGGCAATCACCCAGCAATCGCATCACATCTCAACGCATCACATCTCATCGCATCAAATCTCATCGCATCAAATCTCATCGCATCAAATCTCATCGCGTCAGCCTTCCAACGAAGAAATACTGCACCGTTTTTTTGATGCACCGTCATCGCCTTCACCAGCAGACAAAGACTCTCTCATACCGACCAATCCTGAGCAGAAGCCATCCTCGAAAGAAGAAATGCTCAAGAAATTTTTTGAATGATGCCAAACGCTTTTGCACCTTGCGACACACAGCCAAGAATGTCCGTATTGCCGCAGACATACTGGCTTAAACATGAAAAACAGCCAGCCTTATTTGCACAATAGAACGCATCATTCTATCCACAATTTTACTTTTGAGCCTTCATCTTGTCTTCACATTCACCCCACAATACCTCCCCAATACGCTCATTCCTTCCCATGTATGGGCTACTCGTTGTTCAACAGATCATTGCCGCAACAACGAACTTTGTCGCAAAATTTGCCAACAATGGCGCGGATGCTTTTACGATAGTCTTCTTACGCGGATGTATCACGGTTGCGGTATTCGCGCTGTGGTTCGCGCCCCAATACAAGCGTTTACCGCGTCTTCAGCGTGAAGATATTCCCCTTATTCTCGTGCTTGGTTTTTTGAATATCCCGTGCAATCAGGTCTTGTTCATTACAGGATTAAAATATACCACTCCGCCGAATGCCGCGCTTGCCTACGCGCTTGTTCCAGCCTTTACGCTGGCAATTACGGTACTGCTTTTTAAGCAACCAACAACATGGATAAAAGTTCTGGGAATCGCGCTCGCACTCACAGGAACGGCACTCGTCCTCTTTGAGCGAGGAATTGATATTCGTTCGGAGTTTTTCTTGGGAAACATGCTGGAACTTGGCGCAGCCTTTTCGTGGGCATGGTTCAGCTTGATTGGCAAACGCCTCTCAGAACGCTACGGTGCGCTCTACAGCACGGCATTGGCAATGTTTGCTGGTATGCTTTGGTACGCGCCTGTGTTCCCTTTCCTCCCCACGACCATCCCCCTTGCGGCAGTAGATTCTACCACGCTGCTTTTTGCGGCGTATCTTGGTATTATCACATCGGTTTTGGGATATTTCCTGTGGTACTACGCACTTTCACGGATTCCAGCAAGTAATGTCGTGGTGTTCAGCAATTTGCAACCTGTTTTTGTCACTATTATGGCGATTTTCCTTTTTGGGACATATCCATCACCGCTTTTTTTGCTGGGCGGCGCGTGTGTGCTGGCAGGCGTGGTGGTTACGCAGCGCGGGTGAGGGGTGGAGGATAAGGATGAAGTATGAAAGATGAAGTATGAAAGATGAAGTATGAAAAGAAAAATGGCGATAGAAATCGCATTAACACAAGAATTTGGGTGATTATCTTTCACATCTCAATTGTGCGACTGCGCCGAGCGAAGCGGAAGAAAAAGAGTGTCGAGGCAACGCTCAAGCCAACTAAATATCCTGTCCAAATCCCGATTTCACGCCATCCCCAGACGAATGCGGCAACGTAACTTATGGGCAACGAAACAAGAATATATGCCACAAACGCAATAATCGTCGGTGCTTTCGCATCGGTGAGCGCACGTAATGTCCCTAGCATAACGGTCTGGAGACCATCGAACAACTGAAAGAAACCGCCAATCGTGATGAGACCTGCTGCCATCGCAATCACGGCTGGGTCGCTCACGTACAGTGTGGGAATGGAATAGCGAGCGAAGAAGAATGCAAGCGCGGTACAGGTCATATACACAAGCACAATATGCGAAGCAGCAAAACCCGCAAGGCGCATATTTTCTCGGTCTTTTGCGCCTAAATACTGGCTAACGCGAATAGTAGCTGCCGCCGAGATACCCGTCGCGCCCATGAAGGTAAGTGCTGCTGCGCCCATTGCAATTTGGTGAGAAGCCAGTTCTACTGCGCCAAGCCAGCCCATCATAATTGCACCAAGCGCGAAGGCTGCTACTTCCAAAATTGTTTGCCCACCAAGCGGAATACCCAAGCGAACATACTCTTTGATTTTTGCAGCATCAAAGCGAGCATTCTTCAGAGCTGCGCGATATGGCGCGAAGTGCGATGAAAAGCGAAATATCGCGTAAAAACTTACTGCCATTGAACAGCGCGATACAAAAGTTGCCACACCTGAACCTGCCACGCCAAGCGCAGGAAAGCCCCATTTTCCATTGATAAGCACATAATTCAGACCGATATTCAGAACTATTTCCTGCACGGTAATAACAGCCGCAGCCCGCGTATTTCCTACGCCTTCAGCAAATTGCTTAAAAGAAGCAAAGACCATGACGGGCAGAATGGAGAAAATCATCAAGAAATAAAACGGACGTGCAAGGCGCACCACTTCTGGCTGCTGTCCCATATTCTCCAAGAAAAAGCCAACCACCAGCATCAGCAATGTAACAGCCACGCCTAATCCCAAATTAGCAACTGCGCCATTTTTCAGCCAATCCGCCGCTTCTTGAATATCGCCCTTGCCTTTTGCTGCACCCACAAACGGGGTCATTGCTATCGCAAAACCAATGCAATACAGTAAGCCGCCAATAAACACATTATGACCAAACGATGAGGCTGCAAGCGGCACCGTACCGAGCTTCCCGACCATAATATTATCCGTAATCTGCACAATCATGTGTCCGATTTGCGTAAACATCACCGGAACAGCAAGAATAATTGTTTCTTTGTAATGACTTCGATAGCGCATAAATACTGGGTTGTGTGAAAATGGACAGGAATGGAGTATGGAACTATGTGTGCAAGCCAAGTACACGATTTTTGAAGTAAATAATGATTATTAGAACGCGGATTTGAGGACGCAAGAGGACTTTAAGGATAGAAAAAAGTCCTCAACATCCTGAGAGTCTGGGCTTCATCTGCGTTCAAAACCATCATTGTGTACTTTAAGAATCATGTATTAGACTTTATTCCGAATAGACTTTTTTACTAAACAAGGCAGCATGCTGCCTTGCTCCAAAACTCTAAAAACCTTATTCGAGATAAACTCTATTGAGCTAGTTTCTTAGCTAATTTTTCACCGTGTTTGCTTCGCGAAGCGCGGTAAATTCATCCACGCGAGGATTCATCACCTTGAAAAAAAGCGGCGGAATAAGTGCGAGAATCATCATGCCCGGATAGCCCGTTGGCATTTGCGGGGATTCATCGAAAACCCGCAATGCTTGGTAGCGACGAATCGGGTTGATATGGTGGTCGGCGTGGCGTTGCAATTTTACCAGTAGAATGTTGGACAAGGTTTCACGCGCTTCCCACGAATGCGCTGGAGTAACGTTTTCGTAACGTCCGTTTGGCATCTGACGGCGCATTAAACCATAGTGTTCGAGGTAATTGACCAATTCTAATTCTTGAATAGCAACATAACTTTGGAGAATAAAAAATGGAAAAGCAATCCATCCAAAGGCAAGTGTTAATGCGCCCGCGAGAGCCATTGGCAATGCAGCAAACCACAACATTTGGTTTCGCCAATGCACAATCGGAATGTTTCGCTTCCGAAGCCGCTCAGTTTCAAGCTCCCACGCACTTTTCCAGCTTCCTATCAGTACACGCGGAAAGAAAGCATAAAAATTCTCTCCACGACGCGCCGTTGCTGGGTCGGCGGGTGTTGCAATGCGAACATGATGTCCGCGAAGATGTTCAATGAAAAAGTGCATATAGCTTACGGTCATGAGCAGCATTTTTCCAGAAAATTGCTCGAATTTTGAGGGTTTGTGCAAAAGTTCATGCGCAAAATTGATACCATTACCATTGAGAATGCCTAGTGAAACCGTCATTCCCAGCATTTCCCACCATTGCATGGGTTTGGGCTGGGCGGCAATACACCACGCACATCCAATCAGGCACGCAAGCTGTACCACAGCATACATCACGGTTACAAGGCGAAAACTAATGCGATTTTCTAATTCCTCGTACTCCTCAGCCGTGTAGTTCGTGTGGTTTCGCCCGATGAGCGAATCCAGGAGGGGAACGAGGAAGAAAATTACTGCTGGAGTGAGGAAATTCCACAGCCCGCCAAGCCAGTAACCAAGAGCTAAGCAGCCGTGCAAAAGAAAAACACCAAAATAAGGAAATGCGCTCATAGTGATAACTGGTGCGAGAAAGTGAAAAAATCAGTGATGCTTCAATCCTCATTGCGAGCATTGTTGCATACACCTTGTTGCATACATTGAGATAAGCAATATCGGTGTTCGTCGGCAAAAAGACAAGCGATATGTTTTATTTCCTCAATGCTTATTCCCTCAACATCATCTTAAAAAATCTTGTACACTTGAGGAATACTGATAGAATACAATACGCCAGAGAATGCCAGCAAAATAGCTATGACGCAAACAGCACCAACGCCAACAATCCCAA
Organism: Ignavibacteria bacterium; assembly: GCA_013298775.1. Classification (GTDB taxonomy): domain Bacteria; phylum Bacteroidota; class Ignavibacteria; order Kapaibacteriales; family UBA4661; genus PH2015. Next base: position 18,764 of record JAAFIV010000029.1, read on the forward strand.
ACGCCTGTATTTGTGCGCGTTGCGGGCTAATTTTACCAAGCATTTTTTGATAATGAATGCTTGCAATATGAGTAAAAACAGCAATCACCGACAACGCATAGTACACCACAAAAAACCATCGAACAACGCTCAATAGTACCAGTGCCCCAAAGTAAAAGTTGGTATCAAGGTGAAAATAGTAGCGTCCTGCCAAGACTGCAGAAAGATGCGCAACGAGAAAAAACGATAAATATGCCCCCGATGCAACTTGTGCTTTTTCCGCAAACGGCAGTCCACGCCAGCCTTTGCGTCGTACAAGCAGAATTCCGCTTGGAATTTGAAGGCAAATCGCGGTAACAAGCAGTGTTTCAATGAAGGGATTGCGGTACACCAAACGCGCATATTCCATAACGCGAATATGCGCTTCAATGCCCCACAAGGCGCATACATGGTTGCCGAGATGAATACCAATAAACACAGCAAGCGTCAAGCCTGCAAAGCGATGGAGCGAACGAAGAGAAAACATGGGAACACAATAAAAGTGAGAAATAAGGTATTTCTCTTACAAGACAATCATGCAGAATGTTTGTGACCGTTTTCAAAAAATTAGCGTGAAAATGTAGCGGAGCATTAGCGTATATCCCGCAATTTTGCTCGCCAATTTTCCATAAAACCAATCACGCGACGCAGGTATGCAATGAGCTTCGGAATGAGAATCAGCGAAGCAACTACGCCGATTGCAACGATAATGATAATCGCAACTGGATAAAAAACAGCAAGCGAAATTCCACCAATAGCCAGAACATCTTCCGCCGAGCTTGCAACGATATTGGTAACAGGTTCAGGACTTGTATTGATGGCAGCTCGCGTCGTGGCTTTCGCGCTGTGCGAGGTGAGCGCAAGTCCGCCGCCCACGAGCAGGGCGATTGTTTGAATGGTGGAATCGAATTTTGCAAAGGTCGCGGCAGCTAAAATCGCGCCCGCAGGAACGCGAATAAACGTGTGGATGGCATCCCACGCAGTATCAACGGCGGGGATTTTATCAGCAATAAACTCAATCGTGTACATGAAGGCGGCAATGCCAATCACCCACCAACTCGTGAGCGCGTCCAGATTCCCCGGAAGCGGTACATGCGCAAAGCGTCCGAGCAAGCCCAGCGTTGCGACCGTAGCATATAAGTTCACGCCCGAGAGCCACGATGAACCCATTGCCATTGCGAGTGTTCCGGTCATATCCATATTGCACAACCTTTTTGAAGTACGATATTAAAGCGTTTCGAGAACGCCCGTAAACCATGTAAAAACGCTGATACTAAGAGCCACTGCAAGCCCCACAACAAGTACCACCAGCAGCAAGCACAAACCTACGACAACACCAACAACTACGCCACTTTGTTTCGTTATTTGTTCAGGAGCGACGGCATATTTTTCGAGCAAATCGAAATTTTTCCGATTTGCTTTCCAAAAGAAATCAAACACCTGCCCTAAAAACGGTACCGCCCCAACGAGCGCATCAATACTGATATTTACAAACATTTGCGCAAGCACACGTTTTGGCACATTCATACGCACCGCCGTAACGAGGAGGAAGGCACCCATCGCCGTTCCAGCCGCGTCGCCCGCAAAGGGAATGAGATTCAGAATCGGGTCGAGACCAATACCAATGCGGGTTCCGGGTATTTTCACAACATCATCCAAGAGCCGCGCCAAACCACGCGCTGCTTCGAGTGGGTTTTTACGTGGTTCTTTACCTTGCACACCGCTCAACTCCGCTTGTATGCTTGTTTTTGGGGCAATATGTTCTACGGGAGCAGTCATATCATTGAAAAATAGAGCTTGTTTGTTACAAATATTATCAAACGACAAATGCACACAACACGTGCATTCACAATGCTTTCAGCCTTCAGCTTTCACATTTCAACCTTCTCGTTCTACTCCGCAATGACGGCAGTTCCATTCACGCTCACCATCATCATTCCGTTTTTTTCGCCAAGCACTTCGTAGTCCAAATCCACACCAACAATTGCATTCGCACCACGCTGAATTGCGAGGTCTTCCATTTCCTGAAAAGCAAGCTGTCGTGCGCGTCCCAGCTCGCGTTCGTAGGTACCAGAGCGTCCGCCGATAACATCGGTAATGCCCGCAAACATATCTTTGAAAGCGTTCACGCCAACAATCGCTTCGCCAGTAACAACGCCAAGATATTTCTTGATACGGTAGCCTTCGAGCGTAGAAGTAGTAGTAATTATCATGGTTTTGAGGGAATGTAGTGCGAAAAAGTTTATTTGTGCAAAGGTACAGAAAATCTCGTCGTTAGGCAAATCTTGGCGCGAGGGAGAAATACATTTGACCGACAATTTCACGGAACAGACAACACAAAAACGAACAAAAGAAAGTTGTGTACAATCCATAAAAATACGATATTACGAGCTGTGTTGTACGAGCAAAACTCAGTAGGGCTTTTTCGCTCGAAAGCCGCATATTCCCTACTTCGATTATCGGTCTCGCATCTTGCTCATGTATGCGTTTTTTGTTCTCCTTTTCCCCCGCTATTTCTCTATCGAATTTTTCGGAGCTTCTATGTCATTTCTACCAATCTCTTTTGCAAAGCAGCGTGTTTGCTTTCTTCTGGTTCTTATTTTTGCCGGAATACTTCCAACAGAATCCTTTGCTGCCCAGTATTGGTGGCGCACCTCCGCCCCTGACAATGTTTGGACAAATCTGAATAATTGGTCCACCACTGGTTTTGCTGGTGGTCCAGCGGCTGTCTTGCCAGGTGCGGCAGACGACGTAACGTTTGGTCTTCTCGCTGAAACGCCCAATAATATCCCTTTTGTAGCTCCTCCAACAATAAATGTTCACGGCATTCTCGCCACTACGCTTCAGCGCACGATTACATTTCCCAGTGGAACAACGCTCATTATTCATGGGAATACGAGCCATGCTGGTGGTAATGCAAACATCGAAATTGTAGCAGGAGCAACGATGCGCGTACTGAATGGTGCTAGCATTAGCGGTGCGGGTGGCGGTCATCGTTGGGTTATTTCTGGGACGTTTGAATTGCAGGGAAATGCCAATGTTGGCGCGAATTGTATGCGTTTTTTTTCTGGCTCGCTCTTGCGCTACACAGGAGCAACCAATCAAGTAGTTGGACCAGAACTCACCGACGGACTGAGTGGAATGCCGTATGCAAGTGGCTTTCCTGGTAATATCGAAGTAAATACCATGCCTGGTATCAATCTGACTTTTCCCAGTGGTGCCGTCATTGCTGGCAGCACAATAATTCTGGCAGGAAAAGTAAATGATGGCGCGGGAACGCCACTCACCTTTAGCGGTAATTTTATTTTGAATGGTCCTGGCGCACGGCTTGTTTGCTCTGGTACAACCACAACGTTCAACGGTGCTATCAACCGAGTGTTGCAAGGCGAGGTTTGGTCGAGCGGTACGCTCACGGTCAATTCTATCCTTCAGATGGATGGCGGCTTTCTTACTATCGTCGGCTCGGCAACGGTGAACGGTTCAAGCTATGTGAATTATCGCTCCTTTACGGCGCAAATAACCTTCGCCGGACCATGGAACGGCACCACCACACCACAGATGTTTCCGCCACTTCCAAACCCAATGTATGGAATCGTAGAATTCGGGAACGGCAACATCACCATTGGCAGTAATGTGTATTTTGCAGGAAATTTGAATAATGGCGGTGGTGCGCCAGACATCATTATCCCTGCGCCGCGCCGCGTCATTCTTGGAACAGGAGCAATCAGTCCAGGATGGCGTTTCAATGCGCAAATCAGCTCCACAATAGAAATACGTCGCCCAACACTTGATGGAGACTGGTTTACAGGCAATCAAGTCGGGCTTTTGGAAATAAACACTACTGCCAACGTTGCCCTCACGAATAATTTGACCGTGAGAAACTCGCTTACCATGACCAATTCTGGCAACCTCGTGCTTGGCGCGAACACGCTGGAAATGAATAGCAGTGCCATGCCGGGCTTTCTTGGCGGCGGCTCAGGAAAGATTGATGCAACCAACGCCGCAAGCGTCCTCCGCGTTTCGAGCAATCCCACGCTGGATGGCGCGTATTGTCTTACTCCCGTGCAGACGCTTCGCGCAGGAACAGCAGCTGCAGCCTCGCTTGGCGGTACGTGGTCGGTAAATAATTTCGACCTCACCAATGCAGGTTCCTTCACCGCCACCGGCACACTTACCTTGAACACAGGCGGAACGCACAACATCGGCACAGGCGGTGGTCGGACGCTCTTTATCGCGTCGGCGGGGCGCGTAGTGGTACAAAACGGTGCAACTCTAACCAACGACGGCGCAATAGATGTCGGCGGAGCGGCAACATTAGAAATTCAAAACAATGGCATCGTTGCTGGCGCGAATGATGTGAACTACACCGTACCAAACGCTGTCCTTGAATACACGGGAACAATGCTGAAAGCCGTTACTGGACGCGAATTTCCAAACATCATGAATGGCTCGGTACGTGTTGCAAATACTGGTTCGGTTGTCCAAGCTGCCGGACCAACAACCAAGACCGTTGCGGGACAATTTACCTTTATCGGTGCGGGCAAATATTCCATAAATGGTGGCACGGGAAACGAGCTTATTTTGAATGGTGGCTTGACAAATACTGGCACGAGCGAACTTGAAACAAACGATAACGGGCTGACTATCAATGGTGCTGTTACGAATGCACTGCGTTTTGGGACTGCACCGAACAATACTCTGCGCAACTTCACTCTCGGCGCGGCTTCTGGCAATTTCGCGCTCGGTACACCGCTTGTCGTCGGTCCTTCGGGCATGTTCACTATGGGTGGCGGCAATATCGCCACTACCCTTGCCAATACGCTCACCGTGCAGAACCCAGCTCCGACAGCTGTTGTGCGCACATCGGGTATGGTGCTGGGACCGCTCGACCGCGCTATGAATGCGGCGGGCGTATATGATTTCCCTGTGGGTTCAGCCGCAACGTATATGCCCTTTCGCATTACCAATGCAGGAGCTACCGCAACAGCACGTATTCAGGCGGATAACAGCGTCTTTACGTCGTCCGGACCACACACGAATCTTTCGACTATTTTTGGCAATAATGGTTCATGGCAAATGGATGTACTCGCAGGTACTGTCGGCGGCGCGACTACGACCGTAACGATGCGCCCGACCGCCGCACCTGTTGCTGGAACGGTCGTGGGTGTAGCTGCTGGCGCACGCACCACCCCGTACACCTCGCTGGATGGCGCAATCGGCGGACCAGATATTACCAGTGTTGCGGGCGGGGTACTGACGGCATCAGCATTGACGCGGAGTTTCGCTGTTGGCAATGGTGCGCTGCCACCGACGAATCTCACTTTTTCCGTTATTGCTAACACCAGTTTTTCAGCCAGCTTCACCGCCGCAACGCCAGTACCGACGGGCTATTTGGTGCTGGTGCGCCCTGCGGCTTCAGCTTCTACTGTTCCCGTCAATGGCACAATGTACCCCGTTGGCGGAACGCTTGGTGCGGGAACAATTCTTTCCAATAATACTTCCATTGGTCCAATTCCTGCAACAGGCTTAGTTGCTGGCACGAGCTATGTTGTAGAAGTATATTCGTACACTGGAACAATGGCTGTACCATTGTATGTAACAGGACAACTTCTCACGGCAACGGTTACAACCACTGGCGGTGCGGGCTGCGGAACGATATCGCCACCAGTAACGGTAAATGTAAATCTCTATGAACGTTCGATTGACTTCACTGCCCTTGCACTCACGGGCGCGGGCGTGCTTGCAGGTGGCGGTACAAATACCGTCTATGCAAGTCCAGGAGGCGCATTAACCCTTGCGTATAACTTCGTAGGTATTGGTGCCGCCCCAACGTATTGTCCAGGATGTATTACCCAAATTTATGTGGGTATGAATAGTGCCGCATCCACAAACGTTTTTCGAGATTGTATTGCTCCTTTTGCGTTCAATCTCACCGGAAACCGCACAGGTATTACCTTCACTGCACCAGCAACGCCTGGTGTGTATTACATCAACGTCACTGGAACATGGGATTTTTCCTGCCGTCCAGTGGATTTCAACACGAGCTATGCTGCAAATAATACCATCGGTATTGTCATTGTCGGTACGCCACCATGCGTGAATTTAGGCGACATTATCAATCTTGGTTTTGTAGCCAATACTGCTATTCCGTACCAAAATTTCGCTCCAGGAGCTGTCGTTGCTGGCTCTCCTATTGTCGGCAATTTCCGCCTCCGCGACGGCGGAACCACGATGCCACCACAAACTGATAACGATAATTTCTCAACCGTTTTGCAGTCCGTTACCATCAGCATCAGCAATCCTGCACCGCTTGACCAAATCGCACTCTACGACGGCACTGGCACAACAAAACTTGTAGAAGTTCCTGCCGCCGCAAGCGTGATGTTTACTATCCCCCCAGGACTTCGTGCTGCTTTTGCAACGGCTGCCGACAACGGTTTTGTAGATTTTATGCTGAAGGCAAGCTACAAAACAACTGTTATTGACAACGACGTGTTCAATTTTACCATTACCGCAGCCGTGACGGAAGCTCTCACGCCAGGCACACCGCGCTCTGGCTTGCTCAATCCTTCGGCAAGCATTGGTCCGAATGCCAATAGCGGCGTAGCTGTCATTGCCGACCGCCTGACGATTGTGCAACAGCCCGCCATGACCATTACCACAGGCGCAACCATGCGCCCTAGCCCCGTTGTACATGCGGTAGATGTGAATAGCAACCGCGACCTTGATTTTGCTGGCGCAGTAACGGCGACAAACCCAAAACTTACGCCGTCTTCACCCATCAATACCACCGCAACGGCGGGTATTGCGATATTCCCGACGCTGCGCTTTCTCGGTGCGCCCAATGCTGCCGAAACCGTGCAATTCGGTCCGCTCATGCCGATAAACAGCGCGGCATTCGCACTTGTACAACCGAGCATTGTTGTGGCTCCGCCAGTAAGTTTTATCAATATGGGCAATCTCGGTTTGGGGCAACTACGCGATACCGTCATTACGATAACCGCCAGCAATGTTGCCCAAAACGGCACCGCATATTTTGCGCGAACAGCACCGCAAATTTCCTTCAGCTTTCCCGCAATGCCGCTCCAGCAAACGCCGCTCGCGCTCGTGCCAGCATTCACGCCGTCCGATGCGGCAGGTGTTACCTACACGCAGCAAATTCGCATTCGCTACCAAGCTACGGCTGTCGGCTTTGATACGGCGCGGGTGCAGGTGAATTTTGGTCAGGCTCTTGTTTCCATCATCATTCTTGGACGCGGCGTAAACCCGAATCCCTTCGCGCTTTCCTTTACACGCCGCCAAAACATCTATGATTCGACGGGCGTTGCAACGCGGGCAATTCAAAACGGCATTTCGATGGGCAATGTGTCCGTGAGCGTTTTCCGTCAAGATAGCCTCTGGACACCGATTACTGCTGTACGCACTATCACACTTACGCCCTTGCCAGTGGCGGGCAGCACAGCGACCTTCACCATCAATTCGCAAGCCTCCATCTCGGTCCCTATTTTCAATTCGACATCAGCAACCTTTTTCAATCCCGCCATTAGCTGGACAAACGCGCCAATAGTGGCTTCTACCACACAACTCTTGCTGCGTGCCAGCACGACCGAACCCGCAGTGCTTTCAACAACGATTTCGCTCGTTCTCAGCGTGGGAAATACCATTCCGAGCATCTCCTCCTTTGTGCCGCGCTACGCCGCGCCTGGGCAGACGGTGAACATCACGGGAACAAACTTTTTCAATATCCAAACCGTGCGCTTCAATGGCGTGAACGCAAGTAGCATTCAGGTTATTTCGCCAACGCTGCTGCGTGCCGTTGTTCCCAATATCCCGAACAATCCCGCGCTCGACACAGGTAGCGTCTTTGTGTCCAATGGCATATTTTCCGATAGTTTATCGCGATTTGAAGTAGCTCGCTCACCGCAGATTCGCGCTTACTTCGCGCTTGAAAACGGCGTGCGACGTGGCTTCGAGGAAAATGTGCAAGCAGCAGGTAAGGCGGTGCGTATCATCGGGCGAAACTTCGCACCACGCTACAACACTGGTGAATCCTCGCTTACGCCCAATGTGAGCTTTGGCACTATTCCCGCAAATTTCGCCTTTGTGCTGAATGATTCTCTTGCGAATGCTACCGTGAACGATGGCGCGTCGGGCGCATTGGAGTATCAAAATCTTGCTGGCAGCACGACTGCAAGCACAGCATTTATCTACCTTCCGCCGCCAGAAGTTGCGAATATGTCGCCGCTTTTTTCGGGATTGAATCAGGAAATCACCATCACGGGCGCAAACTTCCGCGTGATAGATACGGTGCGGCTCGGCAATGTTGTTATTCCCAGTTCGCGCTACACGATTGACAACAACTTCACGCGCCTTCGCTTTTTGGTGCGCGATACCGTTGCCAATGCCGCGCTAACGGTTGTTACGGCGGCTGGCTCTACGACAAGTTCTCAGCGATTTACCTACGTTCCACCGCCAGAAATTCAGTCGTTCTCACCTGATTCTGGCAGCTTCGGTACGGCAATTTCCGTTACGGGACGAAATTTTATTCAAATTCAAAGCGTGCTTGTCGGCGGACGACCTGTGGCAATTGTTTCGCCGCGCTCTAGCACGCAGCTTCTGGTTGTTGCAGGTGCCGGTTTTACTGGTGTTGAGCCAATTTCCATCACCACGCCCGGCGGCTCCACGACAAGCACGCAGCAATTTACCTTCGTGAATGTACCTTTGGTGCAGAGTTTCCAACCCAAACGCGGCGGTCCTGGCACAATTGTTACCGTAACGGGCGCGAATTTTAGCCGCATTTCGGAGGTGAGTTTTGGCGATATTCCCGCACGGTCGTTCACCGTCCGCTCAACAACGGAGCTAGTTGCCGTCGTGGATGATGCTGGCGCGACGGGACAGATTCGCGTTTCTAATTTCGCGGGACGCGGTTCAAGTTCGGAGGCGTTCAATTTTTACTTCGTGCCTCGCATCACCAGTTTTACGCCCTTGCAAGGCGCGACGGGAACAAGCATCACGATTTTGGGAGAATTTTTCATCGAAGTTTCGACCGTAACAATAGGCGGTGTGCCGGTTGCAAACTTCAGCGTCTCGGAAGGGCGCGAAATTACTGCCCTTGTAGCAACGGGTGCGACGGGGCGTGTGGCGGTCAATAATCCAGGCGGTACAGGACAAAGCAATGGCACGTTCCGCTTTATTGAGCCAGAACGTCCTGCTGCGCCATTTATCACGAACTTCAGCCCAGACACGGCGTATGTCGGCGATGTGGTACGCGTGGAAGGCTTCAATTTTATCAACGTCCGCAGCGTGAAACTGATTGGCGAAACCGTTGCCAGCTACTCGGTAGAAAGCCCCACGCAAATGACGCTCATTGTGCCAATGCTCTTACCACAATCGCCCCTGCGAACAACGCTGGGAACACTTGAAATCACGTCCACAACGGGAACAGGCATTGCGAAAAAACTCTTCGTGTACGCGCCACCACCGCGCCCTCTCACGCCCGTAGAGCAGGATTCGCTCGCACTCGTGCAGCTTTTTAATGCCACGTTTGGCACAGAATGGGTGCGACAGCGTGGCTGGCTTCGGGGCGGGGTTACAATTCGAGATTGGCAAGGTGTGGTCATAGAAAATGGGCGCGTAACCCGCTTAAACCTTGATAGTGCGGGCTTGCAAGGCGAGTTGCCCGCAGGAATAAGTCGCCTGACGGCATTAAAATCCATCACAGCGAGATTTAATGCGCTTACTGGCACATTTCCACAAAGCCTTTTGCTCTTGCCCGCGCTGGAGGAAATCACGCTTTCGGACAACCAATTACGCGGCGCACTGCCGAGCGGTATTGCGTCGGCAAAGCAGCTTCGCATCTTACGTTTGGACAATAATGCCTTCACAGGAACGCTGCCCAGCGAATGGTGCGAACTCCAGAATGCCGATGAAATCTCGCTTGCGGGCAATCGCCTCACAGGGCGCATTACTGCTTGCTTAGGGCGTTTGGCATCCTTGCGCCGCCTCGACCTTAGCCGCAATCAGTTCACGGGCAGTATTCCGCCAGAATTTGCCGCGCTCTCGAATCTCCGCGAGTTATCGCTTGCTGGAAATGCCCTCGATACCCAGCTTCCAAGCACGATTTGGGGCAGCAGCACTTCTACGCTGGCAGTACAGACGCTGGCAGCACAAGCAACAAGCAAAAATAACACCTCGAACAGCCACGCAAGCGGCATGGCAGCTCTCACACGGCTCGACCTCAGCAACAACCGTATTCCGGGAAATATTCCTGTGGAATTACGCTCATTAAGCCGCTTGGAAACATTGCTCTTGAATAATAACCGCTTCACGGGCGAGATTCCAAGCGGGTTTGGCGACCTCGCACAAATACGCGAACTCGACCTCTCGGCAAATGCACTCGCGGGACAAGTTCCCACGCGCCTTGCAGATGCTCGCTCGCTGGAACGCCTCGCACTTTCGCGCAATGAATTCACGGGGCGCATTCCGTCCGAACTTGCCACATTGCCCAATCTTCGCGCCCTCGCGCTGGATAGCAATCGTCTCGCGGGCGCACTACCAGAGGCGTTCACGCAATTGGCGCGTTTGCAAAGTCTTCGCGTGAATAGTAATCAACTGACGAGCATTCCGAATTTGCGCCGCTTGGCGGCACTGACCGTGCTAAACGTGGCACGAAATCAGCTTACCTTCGAGCATATCGAACCAAACGTTCGTTCTAGCGATGTTGCGTTTACCTATACCTTCGCGCCGCAAGATACGGTGCGGGTTTTGCGAGATACGCTCGTTGCTATCGGCTTCCGTTTCGCGCTCGCGCTTCCAATGAGTACGGAAACTAATATCTATCAATGGTTCAAGAATGGTCGTGCTATTCCCAATAGTAACAATGCGGTCTTGAGCTTTGCCAATTTCTCGCGCTTAGATACGGGCATGTACCATTGCCAAATTACCAACAGCGCGGCGCGTGGTCTCACGCTCGTTGTGCAGGCAATTCGCGTGGGTGCAGCTCCGTCGGTTATCCCACAAAGCTCACCAATACTCGTTTCTCCAGCAAATGCTGCGGGAAATATTCCGCTTGATGTGGCGTTTGTCTGGGAAAGCGTCCCAGGTGCGGGCGTGTACGACGTGCAGATAGCCACAGACTCAGCATTTACGCCATCCACAGGCACCAACAGCACTGGTAGTATGGTGGTAGATGAAAGCGCGAGCAGCACACAATTCCGTCCCGCAAACGCAATGCTCCGAAATTTTACCAATTATTTCTGGCACGTCCGAGCAAGGAATGAAGCGGGTGCTGGGGCATGGTCGGCGGTGCGTCGTTTTACCACCATTCAAGAAGGTGCTGTCCTTTCCATTAGTGATGCCGACCTTGGGCGCGGTATTGTGCGCCGGCAGCGCGTTGGGAAAATGACGATTCAAAACATTTTGACACAAGCCGTGAACATAGAAGCGGTTAGGGTTACAGGGCGCGATGCTAGTTCGTTTGCAATGCGCACGAATCTTCTTGGCACGACGCTACAACCGAATGACATTATCCAAGCCGATGTCGTTTTCGAGCCACAGTCTGTTGGGGTAAAACAAGCGGAATTGCTGCTTTCAGTCTCTTCAGGCGGCGCGACGAAGGAGCAACGCGGTATTCTGCGCGGCACAGGGAGTTTGCTGGATGTGAACGATATTAATTTTGATACGGTCGTTGTTGGCTTCCAACGCTTCCGCACCGTGAAGGTGCTGAATCTGGACAACAAGGCAACGAAAATCACGCGTATCATCATTCCCGACCCCCTTTTCCAGCGCGATGAAGCACTGACGCTGCCACTCAGCGTTGCGGCGGGTGATAGCTTGAGTTTGCTTATCACCGCAAACTCGAACCGCACAGGACCCGCCGAAACGACAATCATTCTTGCCACTGATACGGGCGATTCCTTGCACGTTCAAGCTCGCGCCTTCTTCCGAGAACCGCGTAATAACGACGTAAGTGCAACCTTCGCCCTCCGCGCTCTTGACAGCAACGTGGCTCCAGGCGGGCGTGTACGCATGGAACTGTACATTTTGGACAACAAAGGCGGCGATGTATTCCGCGCCGACGAGCCAACCTTCACGGGTGAAGTCATGTTCAACCGCAATGTGATTGTGCTGGACACAACCGAACAGCAACTCCGCGCTCTGAACACAAGTAATAACGAGGCTTTGCGGCGATATTCCATTCCGCAAACACGCTGGATTCAAACAGCAAGCATTCCGAATCGTGTCATTGGCTTTAACGCAGTTGCAGTGTCTGGCAACACTGATTCTACGCGGCTTTTCGTGAATCGCATTATTTGGGGAACACAAAAAGTAAATGTGAGCGTTAGCACAATGGCTATCTTCCGCGTAAATGCGTGTAAGGCAGGTGGTCTGCGCCTTACAACGACAGCAGAGCGCGATAAAATTGTTGCCATTAGTCCAAATCCTATGCGCGATGTGGCGGAAATTGCTTATACTGTCCGCGAAGATGGCGACATTGACCTCGCGCTCGTAGATGCACAGGGAAAGCGCGTCATCACGCTTGCTGATGGTATTCATGCTGCGGGAGCGCACAGCGTCATGCTTCCAGCGCGGGAACTGCCCTCTGGCACGTATTTCCTTGTCATGCGCACGCCTTCAGGCAAGGTACAGCAACGCATACAGCTTGTTCGGTAAATTTTTGTGAGGCTCTCGCTTCTTCGCGAGGGTCTTACTACCACCGCCGCTCGCGCTAGGTGTGAGCTTCGCAAAGAAGCGGAACATCTCCCGCGCCACGTGGAAGCCTCACTGGGAAGTGAGACCCTCACGTACGGCACGGCTTCTCATTTCCCCACCATACATCTCCCACGCATGACAGCAATCACACCGCCTTCGCGCCGCTTTTTCTATGGTTGGATTGTCCTTGGGGCAATTTTCCTCATCTACGCATCGGGGACGATTGGCGTAAGCACGATTCCACTATTGAATGTGAAATTGCGCACAGAGCTTGGCTTAGACCATTCGCAAATCGCGCTTGGTCCGTCGCTTCTGTTCTTCATCATGGCGTGTTTATCGCCCTTTGCGGGTATTTTGCTTGATACGCTGAATCCCAAGCGTTTGCTGATTGTCGGCTGGGTGGCATTTATTGGGGCATTGTGTTTATATGCGCAGATTCACTCCTTCTGGCACTATATGGCGTTTTACGCACTTTACGCGCTTGGAAGCGTGTGTACAGGCGTGATTCCGGGTATTTATCTCATTTCCAAATGGTTTCGGGTGCATCGTGGTATTGCAACAGGCATTTTTACAGTCGGTTCGAGCTTCGGAGGCACGATATTTCCTCGCATTGCGGGCTATTTCTTGCAAACCATGTCGTGGCAAGAAACCGCACTGGCTATGGCGGGTGTAACGGCTGCATTCGCGGTAATTCCTTGGTTCTTCGTGCGACTAACGCCGGAGAGCATGAACACCGTTCCCGATGGCGCAACGCACACAAATACCACCGACACCGCTTCTACACTCTCATCAACAGCCACTCCCAAAACCAACGAAAGCCTTGCTGATGCCTTCCGCAGCCTTGATTTTTACTTGATTTTGTTCATTACGGCGGCGGTGTGGTTCAGCATTCAGCCGCTTATTCAGCATCTCAGTTTTCACTTGAAAGATATTGGTGTAGAACCGTCGAAGGCAGGTGCAATCTCGTCCACACTGTTTTTCTGCTCTATTTTTGGCAAGCTCTTTTTTGGATGGCTTTCGGACTACGCCGACAAAAAAAATATTTTGCTCATTGCCACGCTAAACCTCGCAACGGGCGCATTTTTGGTGCGCCAAACAAGTTTTATTCCCGAAGAATGGCTACTCTACACCGCAGCAGTGGTCTATGGTTTGGGCTTTAGCGGCAGTTTTACCATGGTACAACTTCTTGTTGCCGAGCGGTATAGTGCAAGCACATCGTTTGGAAAAATTCTCGGTTTTGTCACAACTGCCGATTCGTTTGCGGTGGTTGTTGGCGTGTGGCTTTTAGGGGTTTTGCGGACAAATCAAGGCTCGTACACGTCTGCCTTTGGGATTATGGTTGCCGCACCACTTGTCGCAACGGCATGTGTGCTTGTTTTGAAGCAACTTTCTCGCCCCAGCATGCGGTAAAGAAACCGCTAGAGCAGACTTTACAATCTTTCGTCGTCTTTCACCCGAAAGAGAACACTTCAGGTACTACATGATTTCGGCTGAAAATCAAGCGCAGTATTGGATTGAAAAGGTAAAACAAACAATAGTGGCACAGACATTCTTGTCTGTGTTGTTCGCCTGAACCCCGCACCAACACTCACAGACAAGAATGTCTATGCCACTCATGGGTCGAAGAGTCTTTCCAACTAAAATCATTTAGTACCACACTTCATTTATTTACTACATCGTACTATGACATTGAAATCGCCTGCAACAAAGATATTTGGCTCGAAACAATGCGCACAACGCGTAGAATCGCTACAAGCCCGCAACCAATGCGACTATGCCGAAACGCATGCAAAACTTGGCTACACCTCACATTGCGAGATATTAGCTTTTGAACATGGAGCAGCATTATTTGCTGGCGCAGACTCACCTCTAACACAATCCTTTGGATTAGGTTTTGAAGATTTTTCAGCAACAAAGCCAGAACGCACCTATTCATCGAATGTGGAGGTCATTGAGGCGGTGGAAGAATTTTACTTTCAGCGCGATGTAGCAGTGTATATAGAGCTTGCCAATCTTGCCGATAGCGAATTCTCGACTGCGCTCGGTGAGCGTGAATACAAGGTTTGTGAGTATTCCCACGTCTTGGGGCTTTCTTTGAATTCAGAACATGATTTTTCTCAAACAGCGCATGAATGCTATCGTGTAGAAGAACACGTTCTAAATAATGCAGGAGAATCTCTTTCTGCGGGATTTTTAGAATTTAATCGCGGTGAAGCGGAGATACCACCGCAGTTTTTGGAATTGTTCCAAATTTCCATGCGAACACATGGCAGTTCACTGTTTGCGGTGGATGTGGAAGGCGAAATTGCTGGAGCTGGCGGCATTACACTCTTGGATGGCGTAGCAATGCTTTCGGGCGCAAGTACGCAGCCAAAATACCGTAATCATGGTGTGCAAAAAGCCCTCATTCACAAACGCCTCGCTTTTGCTCGCGAGCAGGGATGCGACCTCGCTGTCGTCTCGACTGCGCCTGGAACGGTGTCGCAAGAAAACATGCAAAAAATTGGCTTTGAAATTCTGTACGCGAGAACTAAATTTACGCGAGCAAAACCCTAAACAATCAGGAATGACAAGGTTTGTTCGCACTTTTTCATCGTATTTTTTGGAGGCACTATGGGTATATTTTCATGGATATTTTTCGGCTTAATTGCTGGCGCGTTAGCAAAATTAGCGATTCCGGGTAAAGACCCAGGCGGCTGGATTGTCACAAGCCTTATCGGTATTGCAGGTGGCTTGATTGGTGGCTTTGTAGGCAAAACACTGGGCTGGGGCGATGTTTCTGGCTTCAATTTGAAGAGCTTCCTTATGGCTGTCGCTGGCTCGGTTGCACTGCTTTTGGGTTACCGCTTGCTGATGTAATTCGTACTATTCTGTTGAGACAATCATACAATGAAAAAGCCGTAGAAACGAGTGTATATGCTCTTTCTACGGCTTTTTCTTTTGGATAGTGTCGGAAATGAGTTGCTCACCACTTGCCGAGAGCAAGTCAGCATGCTGCCTTGCTCTATGTTCGCAACTAAAAAATAGACACGACCAAAACTACCAATCTTAATACTTCATCACCTTGCGTGCTGCTTCGGCAATTTTATCAGCAGACAGCAAAATGTCCATTTCAAGCACCTTCGCAAAGCCAACGGGAATGTCTTTCGAGGCAACACGTCCAACGGGCGCGTCCAAGTATTCAAAACATTCTTCTTGGATGCTGGAGGAGATTTCGCCGCCAAAACCGCCTGTTTTGTAGTGTTCATGCGCTACCAGCGCGCGGTTGGTTTTCCGCACCGATGCAAATACCGCTTGTTTGTCCCACGGTGCGAGCGAGCGCAAATCAATCACTTCTGCGTCAATGCCTTCTTTCGAGATGGTTTCTGCGGCTTGCAAAGCGAGGTGAATCGCATTGCCGTAGGAAACAATCGTCAAATCACGTCCTGCGCGGCGCGTCTTTGCTTTGCCGAAAGGAATCATGAAATCATCATCGGGAATGGAGGTTGATGTTGGGCGGAAATTGTACAAGAATTTTGGCTCAATAAATACCGTGAGTCCCTTGGAACGAAGCGCGTGGCGCATAAGACCAACGGCATCATCGGCAAAGGCTGGACAAACCACACGTGCGCCCGGAAGGTGCGCAAACAGCGCGTCGAGGTTTTGCGAATGGTACAAGCCGCCTTGAATGTAGCCGCCGCTCGCAAGGCGAATCACCATGTTGGGCGAGTATTGACCTTTTGTGCGCCAGTATTCGTGCGTACATTCGATGTATGCTTCCATTGCGGGCCAGAAATAATCGGCGAATTCCGCGCCTTCGACCACCACGCGAATATCATCGCGGTAGCGGCAGAAACCATTCGCTGTGCCGACGATGAAATCCTCTGCAATCGGCGCATTAAAAATACGCTCATTGCCAAATTCCGTCATCAAGCCCTTTGGAACGTTGAAAATACCTTGCTTTTCTTTGGAAGCAACGTCTTGTCCCCAGAGGAAAGTATTCGGATTGCGGCGGAATTCCGTGCGCATACCGTGATTGATGCCCTCGCGGAAGGTGATTTGCGGCGCGTTCGGGTCGCTCACAAAGGTATCATCGTGGTTGTAGCCGACGAGTGGCTCAGGGATAAGAAATTGCTCGTTTTCCGACGGGTCAGGCATGGGAAGCGGCTCGACGCGGTCGGCTGCAGCAAAGATGTCTTCGCGGTTTTGCGCTTCCATTGCCACAAGCTGCTCCTCAGTTGCGAAGCCTTTTTCCAAGATGGTTGCTCGCATTCTCGGAATCGGGTCGCGCGGGAGCATTTCGGCGATTTCTTCTTTGGTGCGATATAGGTCTTGATTATCGGAGTTGGAGTGCGAAAGCAAGCGGTCGCATTCGGCGTGAACCATTGCGGGACCTTTGCCAGAAAGCACGTATTTCTGCGCCTCTTGGAGTGCGCGGTAGGAAGCAAAGGGGTCGCGTCCGTCCACGTTGATAATAAGCAAATTGCCAAAACCTCTGAAGTTGTCGGAAATGCGTGTGTTCGCGCTTTGTTCGCGCACTGGCACGGAAATACCGAAACCGTTGTTTTGAATCACGTAAATCACGGGCAGTTTCTCGCGGCACGCGCCATTGACGGACTCGTAGAAATAGCCTTCGGAGCAAGCAGATTCGCCACCAGAGTAAATCACCAATTCATCGCCGTTGTATTTTTTAATTGCCCGCGCCGTTCCTGCTGCCATCTGCGAGTGATTGCCTGTGAGCGCAGAGCGGTTCTGAATGCGAAGTGGGATTTTCGCAAAGTGATTCGACATATTCCGACCGCCGCTCGACACGTCCGCCGCTTTGCTGAGACCATTCATAATAATTTCGTCGGGCGAAATTCCCGCCGCCATACACGAGAGGAAATCGCGATAATACGGGTAGAAATAGTCTTTTGCAGGACGGAAAATTTTCCCAATCGCAAGCTGAATACCTTCGTGTCCCGCGCAGGGAGCGTGGTACGACCAGCCTTTGGCGAGCTTCAAGTAATTTGCCGCTTTTTCGTCGAGCTTCCGCCCCAAGTGCATCATGCGATACCAATCCACGACGGTTGCTTTGTCGAAGCCCGTGGTATCGAAGGTATAGCCTTTTTCAAATTTCCCCGAAGCCGCATTCGCAGTGGCTTGCGGAGCAGAAGCACCATTTTTCGGCGACGCAGCACTACCATTTCCGTTGCCATTTTTTGCCGGAGGCACTTGTGCGGGCTTTTTCGCCGCAACAGGGGCGTTTTTCTTGGACATACCGAAATCCTTAAAAAAAATTATGAAGAAAAAATTTGAAGAATTGCTTGGTAAACTGGGATTCCTGAACTTACGATTCCTGAACTTACGATTGCCGAACTTACGATTGCCGAACTGGGATTTTGTGGGATGTTTGGGATTACTGGGATTCTGGAATGTAGGTATTGAACAATGCAACCTGATTGCTTGAGAGCTATTTTCATATCCAAAAAACATCACGAAAAAATCCCAGCAATCCCAAGAATCTCACAAAATCCCAGTCCAGGTTTTGGTCATGAACCAACGACATCCAACAACAAGAATCCCAGTCCGAAATTTACGCAAAAAGTTCATTCAGCGTAAGGGAAAATTTCATGCCTTGAATTACGATATTTCCTCTCTTACAAGGCTTTTTCAATCGCTGCTTGAATGGCAATGCGGTCGCTCACGCGGCGTGGTGCGTCCAGATACACGCTTTGCACGGTCAGCGTATCCGCGTCTTTGCTGGCTTCGAGGGAATTTCCTGCGCGAATCATAACTTTTTTTACCGAAAGAAGCGCGGTGCGTCCTGTGTCGTAGCGCATGATTTCACTCAGCGCATCGAAGAGTGCGGCAATTTCATCTTTCAAATTCAAATAGGTGCTGTTCCCTGCTGGAAGCGTGTCCCATTCAACATCGCATGCAAACTCGATATTTTCCAGTTGTTTGAAATCTTCGAGATATTGTGCAATAAAGCGTTTTACATCCAATTTAGAAATGCTTTGCTGTTCGGCAGAAACCTCCGCAACCGCACCACCACTGAGTTGTGCAGCCACAGTATGCGCATCCAAGACCGTAACGCCGATAATGAAACGCGCTTCGACATAGACCAAATCTTGATGCGGAAAACGGTACTCGCTGCGCGGTGAGTGCAATACGAGTGTTTCTTGATTCCGGTGCGAATCCAGCGCAATCACGTAGCCTTCAAGCGTTGCGCCACTGGAAAGATGCACCTGTACAATCGGCAAAATTACTTTTCGCCCTTGATTAAATTGCATCCGCACTTCCGCAAGGTCGCTTAAAATCGAACGTACCGAGCGGACGGGAATTTTCGCCAGCGTGGAGTTCCATTCATTGCTGCTCATAGCAAATCCTCAATTAGTTTTTGAAATTCATTGTTGTAATTATCGTAGTATTCCGAACTGTAACTGCCCCACCCACAGTGGATTTCCAAACATCCGTTGTTGATGAGCGTTTTTCTGCCGCCAGTGTCCCCGCCGGTTTTGTTGTAATTGACAAAGAGAATAGATTGTACGCGGTCTCGGAGCGCATTTTTCCCAATATCATCCACGACGATAGCTTGCATCACTTTCACAACGAGTGCGAAGCTGTATTCGTAGTCGTTTTTCAAGAATCCCTCAATTGGGTCTTCCAATTCTGGCATCGAATCCCAATCCAGATTCATCGGAATATGCCAGCCGATTGCAGCATCCAACTCCGCTTGGTACTTGGGCTGCGCGACGGTTTTTATTTCATTCAAGGCGCGTTTTTCTCGTAGTCCCATTGCAACATCATAAAAAATGACACAAACAAAATTTTCAGCTCAGAACTTACGACACAGAACTCGTTTAATCAAGAAATTTTTGCGTCAAAACAGAAGGTTTGCGCCAAAAAGGTTTGCATCAAAAGAGAAAAAAAACCTCAGAAGTCATTGCGCCGAATTATGCTGTGGAAATTCGAGAATAAACGTCGCGCCATTGCCGTACTCGGACTCGCACCAAAGGTGTGCATGCATACTGTCTGCCAATTTTTTTACGATGGACAAGCCTAACCCCGTTGAGCTTTCACCTGCTGTTGGGCGAGCAGACAGGCGGGCAAATTTACCGAACATCTGCTGCTTGTCTTTTTCAGTAAAGCCTTGTCCCGTGTCTTGCACGGCAATATGCACGAGAGAGTTATGCTCTGAAACCCGCACCACTACTGAACCTTTGAGCGGAGTGTACTTTATGGCATTAGAAAGGAGATTATCCATAATATGCCGAAACGCTGTTTCATCTGCCCAGAACCACGTATTTGTGGGCTGTGCAAGCTCAAGTTCGAGCGTCAGCGAAATGCTCTTTGCTGCGGCGGCAAGGGAATGTGCCTCAATAATATCATGCAGAATAGTTGAGAGAATTGGCTCAGGGACAAGTTTCCACGCGCCTTGTTCGAGTTTGTTAATATCAAGCAAATTCCCAACAATTGATAGCATTTGATTTGTCGCAGAGCGCACGGATGCAGCATAGTGCGCAATTTTTTCCATTTTCCCTGCTTTCAAGGACTCCGTGATAAGGTCGGTGGTGAGGTATATCGCCGAAAGCGGATTTTTTAGGTCATGAACGGCAATTCCCAAAAACTCATTCTTCTCTTCGTTCAAGGCGTGGAGCTTGATATTTTGCTCGTGCAACAAGGTATTTGCTTCTTGAATATCGGAGGATTGCTTTTCAATAATGGCTTGTTTACTGAGGAGCAGAGCTTCTGCACGCCGCGCACGACGATACAACAACCAAAACCACACCGCAGAGACCAGTATCAATGCGCTTCCCAGAAACGAAGCGTACAAGAGCAGTCGCTCACGGTGACTTTCGGCGCGGCTTCTTTCCAGCGCGTGTTGTGTGTTGGCAAGGTCGAAACGGGCTTGCATTTCAGCAATTGCATTGGTGCGGTCATTGGCAAATACGGTATCTTTCAGTTGAAACGCCAGTGTTTGTGCGCGATACGCCTCGTCGAATTGCCTAAGCGCAGCGTGTGTTTCGGCAAGTGTGGTGTACAAATACATACGGATATGCCGCGCATTTCCTCGCACAGCCTCACGCTCCGCCTCGCGTAAATACGGCAAACTCTCCACAGGACGCTGTAAGATATTAAGGGTCGTTGCAATATCAATCAGCGTTTCCACGATATGCGGCGAAGGCGGTAGAAGCCGCTCCATTGCTAATGCTTTAAGGTGATATTCAAGAGAGCGCGTGTAGTCTTTTTTGTCGCTATACACCGCGCCCATGATATTGGTATTGATGCTCACACGGGTCATATTTCCTGCCTCGCGAAACAACCGCGCACCTTCGGATAAGTCCTGTAAAGCTCGGTCGTAGTCGCCGTACAAGCGGCGAAAAACCTGCGCTCGGCTGGAGATGTTATACGCAATCCGTTCTTTATCGCCCAATTCTTCTGCGATTGCAATGGATTGATTGTAGCATTCCATCGCTTTTTCATACCTTGCCGTGCGCAAATGCACATTCCCAATATGCGTGTACACCCGCGCCACTTCTTGCTTTGCACCAAGCTCTTGAAAATGCGTTGCGGCATCGGTAAAATGGCGAAATGCGTTGTCGTACAAATTTTGGAACCAGAAATAGATTCCCAAACTGAGCGAGGCGTATGCTTTCCCACGCTTAAAATCCAGTATTTGTGCTATGCTCAAGGCTTTTTCGCTATACGCTTTCGCTTTTTCAGGAAAAACAGGAGCGTATTCAATAGCAAGTTCGGAAAGCACCAAAGAGCGCGTAGAATCCTGTGTTGCAGGTAAAGTGGCAAGAACCTGTTCCAAACTATCTGCCCGTACATTCCGCATGGATGCTTGCTCTCGTACAGGGGAAGATTGTGCAAGGAGATGGTTTGGACATATCAGAATACCCACACAGTACATTATTCCACAAGCCGCAACATGAGGAATGAAGCGGCTTACAAGAAAATATATTGCTGTAAATATCCTGTGTGCAATCATAAGAGAGAGCGAATTATGTAGGTGATACCAAATGATGTTACAATTGTGCGTAACTACTCTTTGGCAGCATGGAGCCTCCTATCTGCGCCGTTTGTCAGCGTCCGACATATTCTCAATACAAACAATCATCACTTCTGAACCCGTACCACTACGCCTTCTGAATGGCTCGAAAACTCCGGCGCGTACATGGATTGAATCGTCGTGATGCCATTCTGGAACGTACCTTCGTGCGTTACGCGGAGCGCGTACTCGAACACCCAGACACCGCGCGGCAACCAGCCGATGAAGAAATTCGCCGACGCATCGCGCATGGTTTCGTAGTAGCCTAAGCCATTTTGATAGCGGTAACCAGAAAGTGTTGTAACAGGCTCCAAACCCGCACCACGCATATCTTTCAGGTGAATATATTCCATTTCGCGGTCGGAGCGCAATTCCACACGCACTTTCACGAGGTCGCCCACGCGAAGCGAGGTTTTATCGGTGATTGACTCTAGTTCCAATCCTTTTGCGGTCGTGTTTTGGCGATAGAGTTTTTTATCCAGTTGCAACGGCGTTTTTGCGGGCGTGATTTTATTCAACTGCTCGAAGTACTGCCAATACACGCCGCCCCACGCAATGCCCGCATCGCTTTTGGTAACAGTGATATTGCCCATATCGGGCGTAATTTCACCCTTGCCAAACGACACTTTGTAATAGCCAGTACCCGCTTCAATGCTTGCTCCCTGCGCCGCAATTGCTTTTTGGTCAATAACAGTTTTACCAAGTTTTACCTCGACAATTTTTGACGATTCCAGCCAATCCGCACCACGCAGAAGCAGCGCGTAACAGGCTTCAGCAGTGGCTTTGGTGGTTTTCCAGTCTTGCGTTTGCTTTTGTTTTATGAGCCAAATTTTCATTTCCTCGACTTCCGCCAAAGCCGCATCTATTCTGGCTTTGTCATCTTCGTTTGCAGCAAGTTCTCCAAAGGCTTCGATAGCGAGTGCTTGCGTTTCCACAGGTGCTTGATACCACCACCAGCCACTTCCACTAAAATCCTGCTTCCAATACATTCCCATTTCATCGGACTTCAGCGCACGCTCACGCAAAGACTTCAGAATCAGCGCAGAAGCCGCATTCAGACGAGCTTTTGCCGTATTTTTTGCACTGCTGTTTGGAGTGAATCGCTGCAAAGCAAGCGCAATCATGCACTGTTCCATCATAGAGTGTTGCGTCCAGTATTCTATCGCTTGTTTTGTCCAAAAGTCGAAGGCTTCTCGCGTACCGCTTGGAATGGGCTTTTCGGCAAAAAAACTGCGGGCGTACAAGTATTGAATAGCATCGGAGCTAAGATAATCACTTTTCGGTGAAAAGCCTCGCCGTTCCTTGAGTTTACGGTATTCCTCCGCAATTTCTCGGTCAATAAAATCAACGCCGCGCTGGGCAATTTGTTCCAATGCAACTCGCTCTTGTACTAATTCCCCAAAAGCCGCATTGTTGCTGGCATTACCAACATCACCTACAACACCCAATCGTTTCAAATGTCCAATACCTGACACTAGGTACTGCGTGATAAAACGGCTTGGCTGCATACCCGGAAACCACGTAAATCCGCCATCGGGGAGTTGTCGCTCGGTCAATTTTTTCTGTGCTGTGGCAAACTCGCCGCGCATCTTATTGAGGTCGAAAAGCAAGCCTACACGACGCTTCCGCTCGGTTTCGTCATTTGCATTCATCACCCACGGGGTTTCTTCCAGGAGCAAGGCTTTCAATTCTTGATTCTTTTCCAAGTTCGACAAAAGAGATTCCTTTGTGCCACGCCATGCCTCAAACACCGCTTTAATTCTGGGTTTGGAGTTTGCAAGGTGCGTTGCAATTGCATTCGAGTACATTCTATTCCACAACTGCTCGGTGCATTCGTAAGGATATTCCATCATCATCGGCAAGGCTTGAATGGCGTACCATGCGGGATTGCTCGTCATTTCCAGCGTCAGGCGTTGATGGCGGAGCGTCGAGGATTTCTGCGCTTCGGCGAGCTTTTTCCATTCAAAGATTTTTGTGGAATTGCCGCGAATATTGAGGGGAAGCGTCTCGGTTACCAGCATTCGGTTCGCAAGCACGGGCAAGGCAGCTTCTTCGCCGTCGGAGAAATCGCCATTCTCGCCTGAGGCTTTTGCAACAATGCGATAGACAACAGCCTGCAAACCTTCGGGAACTGTCAATGACCACGCCACGACGCTGCTTTGCGCGGCTTCGGCAGTGAAATTTTGCTGTTTGAAACCAAGCGAAAGTTCTTGCATGGTGAGCGCATCAAAAAGTTTTAGCTCTGCCGTGCCGCGTATTTGCTTGCTTGTGAGGTTTGCGATTTTCACCGGCAGTGTGATTGCGTCGCCTTCGCGGAGAAAACGCGGCATATTCGGAAGCAACATCAGTTCTTTTTGCGTGATGGTTTCCGCTTCAAGCGCACCCGATTTCATATCGGGCGTGTGCGCAAAGGCAAGCATTCGCCAGCGTGTCAGTGCCTCTGGCATGGTGAATTTCAACACAATTTCGCCCTTGTCGTTCGTCTGCATTTGCGGCATAAAAAAGGCAGTCTCGTTCAAATTGGTACGAGCTTGTACGCCAGAGAGGTCGGCGGGTTTGCCTGTTTGTGCGGGTTCTTGTCGGTGTAGTTCGCCGCCTTCTGCATCCTTGTCTTGTTCGTTCAAGGAGTCGCTTTTTTTCATGCTTCCTGCGGGAGCGGCTGCCGATGGCGGCGGTGGCGGTGCGGCAGACCGCAGAGATTGCATGTCGAGCTGTCCGTCTGATAGCGAGGTCTCGGCAGCCTCAAGCGAATACCCTGCTGGTGCGCTTTTGCTACGCATCATGGCTCGGCGTGGATAATTGCCATTGCCGCCCCCGCCGAAATTATACAGAGCGCGATGCAGAGTTTCTAATTGCAATGCGGGATAACTGCGCCCTGCGCCCGGAATGTACTCATTCCAAGCAAAATCGCGGGCTTCAGAGCTGCTCACGCCAAAGGTTGCGCACGCTAAATACCGCGAAGCAGAAAACGATTGCCATGCAAACGGCTTCCATGCTTGCTTCCAGAGTGCATAGACATACGACTCTCCACCAATCGCATCCAATGACGCATCGTACAGGGTAGCTACTGCCTCCGAAGCAAGGAGTTCTGCCTTTTCGCCACGCACGGTGAGCGTCCATTCTTCCTTGCTTGCAGGGCGCGTTTTGTCGCGGAAAGTTTGCTTTTCTACGCGTAATTCTTTGTTCGTCCAAGGAACGCTGATACTGAAATGATACGGGTAACAACGGTAATCACGCACCAACACCGCATGAACACTCACGCCACCACGAAAACCTTCAGGAATGGGAATCGTGATGAGGCGTTGCTCGTTCGACAACGACAACCACTCGCGGCGCAAGGGAATAAGCGGCTTGTAGGCATTGCCAGCGTGTGCTTCTATCTGAAGAAAGACCTTCGCATCCTTGAACGATGAAGAAAGAAGCAATGATGCGGTTTCGCGGGGTTGGCACACAATCTTCAAAGCCAGCATGTCGCTTGCGTGCGCGATTGCTGGCGTTTTCGCACTTGTGTCGAAGACGGTAAAATGGCGCACCTGCTCGAGCATTTGCCCCGAAATGTCGCGCACATTTGCTGTTATGCGATACACACCAACGGAAAGCTGCGCAATTTTTTCAGCGACCGAAGCCTCAGAAACGAGATTATACGAGCCTTGTACGCCCGTGAGAAATTTCGCACTCAGGATTTCTTTTTCCACCTTCCACGTTTCGCGCTCGTTTTCATTGTTGAAAATATCAAGAGGAAAGGCTTGTGCAAATGCGTTTTCGCTCATCGCAAAGCGGTCAGGCTTTGGCAAAATGCGTTTGCGAAAAATACGCGTGGGTGTAGAAAGGCGTTCAAGGCGCACTGTTCCTTGCGTGGAGAGTGCTTCACCGTTAAGATTTTGCGTTTGGAGAGTAATCAAGGTATTTGCTGCATTTTTCGCTGTGAGGCTTGATTTTTCCAAGCGTTCAGCCACATTCACACGCAGCACGGTCGAAACATATCCGAGCGCAAGCGTTTCCGAGGCAGTGTGCGTTTCGCCAGAAATATCGGTAACATCAGCATAGACGGTGTAATTGAACTGCGGCAAAGTTTTAGGCGCGATAGATTTATCCGGCGCGGCGAGAAATTCAATTTCAAAATCACCTTTCGCATCAGTAACAACGCGCCCTCTGGCAATTTCTTTCTGTGGCGATTGCGCTTGGGGTTGCCACCACCAATCACGCCAATAGGGGAACACAGCATTGCGCACCACGCGAAACTGTACCTGCGCACCATCCACCACAGACCCCGCATAATTCCTTGCATTTCCACGAACTTTCACCATTTCACCCAAACGTTCATTCCCTTTGGGTTTGTCGAGTTTCGCTTCAAATTTTGGACGTTTATACTCCTCAACCATTATCAATGCTTGGCTCTCGTAGGATTCATTCACACGAAGCTGCATTTGTCCATTCAGCACGCCGAGCGGAATCGTGAACGTGCCGTGAAATGAGCCATATTCATTGCTTGTGAAGGATTGTGTTGCAATCTCGCGCATATTTGCATCGTGGAGCTTTACGGTAAAAGAACGCCCGCGAAGCACGGAATAATCAGGCTTTGCAGAATTGGCGTGCATTGCAATTCCCTTAAAATACACCGTCTGTCCTGGGCGATACAAGGCACGGTCGGTGAATATTTTCACCACTTCTTTTTCCAATATTTCCTGCTCATAGCTGCGGTAGAGGGTTGTACCGTCGCGCAAAATATCATTTCCACGCTGAAGCTCAACAAATACGCCATGTTCAAGGGCAAGATTTTCTGATGAACACATGCCGTTTTTATCGGTGGTGAGCGTATTGACGAGAACTTCTTCGTTACGGCGTTTCGTGTAGTTATAGTTTGTGTGCAGAAGGCGCACCGTTACGCCACTTTGCGGCTCTCCCGTTGCAGCATCGGTGACAACAAGAAGCAAACCATTATGCGTAAGAGCGAGGCGCGAGGCGGTAAAGCGCGTCCACGCAAGGTGATTGCCCTTTAAAGGAAATGTTGGTTCTGCTGAGGCAACGAGAATATAGCGTCCAAGCGGCAAGGAATCAAGCGCGACAGGTACTTTTACGAATGTTGTGTGCGCTTTGTAATCATTCACACCATTTGAATCATTGAGCGGAAATTTTTCCGTCCAGCTCAGAGCCGCTTTTCGTTCCAAAAACCGCTTCAATTCAGCATCATCGTACATTCGGTTTGATAATTCATCGTCCGCATTTTCCTCACGTTTCGGTAAACGGTACAAACGAAAATGGACTGTTTCGCAATTCCGAAATTTCACCGATACAAGGAATGGTGCGTTTGGTAGCACCGTTTTTTCAGTTTGAATGCTGAGTTCTTTTGCAATAATTTGCCGCTCCACAACGCGTGCATTCTGGCTTCCAACCGATTCCGAATATTCCAATGCTTTCTGCACGATGCTTCGCGCCTTGATGTAATCGCCGCTTTGGAGGTATTCCTGTGCAATTGCGCACCAATACTCAGCAGCAATTGGAGAGGATTTGTACGTGAGCGCATCTCGCTCTAATGCCCGCAAATACTGGTCTTGCACGTCT
The DNA here is from genome assembly GCA_013298775.1 of Ignavibacteria bacterium. Lineage (GTDB taxonomy): Bacteria > Bacteroidota > Ignavibacteria > Kapaibacteriales > UBA4661 > PH2015. Next base: position 46,074 of record JAAFIV010000029.1, read on the forward strand.
TCACCAAAAGAATGTTCTTTTGCAAACTTGAGGCGAAAAAGGTTTACATCAGCAAGTGCATCAGGCGTGGCATCGGTTGAATGAAAGGTGAGAATATCGCGGTAGAGCAGCATTGCACGGTATTTCCAGTCGTCGTTATCATCCCACAAAATTGTATTTTTGATAACGTCTTGTACTGGCGCGAAACCAGCACTGGTGCGGATTTCAAATTCTTTTTCGGGCGTTGGCAAGGTTGTAGCGGTATTATTCAGCATTTCAATGGCTCGGTGCGCAAGAAGGTCGTAGAGCGTTGGGCGGAGCGGTATTGCGGCATTTTCATTTGGCAAGAGCAAGATTTCAAGCGTGTTTACGGGTGTTTGCTGTAACACCTGCGCGTTGCCAAGTGCTGCGAAATGTAGCTCGCGAATCGTTGTTACAAAACGGCGCATGTCCCACGCACGGTAGTCGTCATCGGGTGTTGGCGCATTTTCACTAGTCGTTTTTTCGTCTGCAGTGTTTGGCTGTTGTGCGGTGCGCTGTTGAATGTTCCAGCGATTGTTATTGAAATAGAGCCAATAATATTCCGCTAACGCCGAGCGTAAAAGTGCGAGCGAAACGACATTTTCCGCCGACATTCCTTGCGCCGGAGCATTTTTCTGTATGTCTTGAATAGCAGACTGCATCTCGCGTACAAAGCTCGTTTCACCATCTTCACGCGTTTCGGCGGTAAGGGAAGATTTTACGAGCAATGCCTTGACGACATGCGGCATATTCTTGGTTTTACGCGCCTCCAAGAGAATTTTATCGGCAATCTCCAACGCAGACTTTGGCAACCCTTTATTCAAGCACGAATCCAGCTTTTTCCATTGTTTTGTGAGATTGGAATCGAAAAACATAGTCGTTGTGAAAAGTGGTTGAAGAGCTGATATTTGCTTGGTTTGCAGAGGTGTTTGCACGCTTGCATTGGTGCTTTGTCGCGGCGGTACTGTGCGCGGAGCTTGTTTTGATGCGCTTTTGCTTAATGCACTTTTGTTTGATGCACTTTTGTTTGATGCACTTTTGTTCTTTTTTTGCGCGAATGTTTGTTCTTCACCAGCTAGAAACAACATCACGACCAAAAATGCAGTTCTCTTCCAAAGATTTTTCATGCGTACAGCCGAATAAGGGTAACAAAAACGTTGTTCACGATGTGAGGTTCACAATGTGAGGTTCACAATGTATGATTCACAATGTATGATTGCTTGTTCGATGGAACAGTTTAATACTATTTCCGACCCGCAACCGTGTGAATTCGCGCCGCAATCAAGCCACTTTTCACCGCAAACTCCAATGCTTCATGGCGCGAGGAAATACCAATTTTTTGAAAAATACTCCAGAGATGATTTTTCACCGTACTTTCGCTCAGGTTCAGCGTTTCGGCTATTTCTTTATTGGAAAAGTTGATGTGGCGCAGAATAGAAATTTCAGCAGGAGTAAGTCCCGACTTTTCAAGCAGATTTTGGGAGAGCATCATTTGCCTGTGCGCCGAGGGACTAAGCCACTTCTCAGTGGGATGTTCGGCAACAAACCGTATCGCATCCACAAAATGCTCATTGCCTTCGGTTTTCGAGACAAAGCCATTCGCGCCATTTGTCAAAACATCGTGCAGACTTGCCGTGTTCGAGCCACTCATGGCAAGAATTGGCTTTGTAAAGCCGCTCGTGCGGGCTTCGCGGATAATCTCAATGCCCGTCATATCGGGAAGGTCAATATCCACGAGGGCAATATCTGCGCCGCTTTCGGGCAGTTGGCGGAGTGTATCTTTGCCGTTCGATGCCGTGCCGCACACGCGCAGGGCGGGCGTACCCGTGTCGCTTTCCAGCCAGGCTTTAAGCGCGAAACGAGCCATTTCGTGGTCGTCGGTGATGAAGATATTGAGTGTGGTTGTGGGCATTCTATATTTGTGGTGGATTCTTTTCGGGAAACCCGTTCTACGCTTAGGAAAGCGTAGGACGGGAAGATGGTCGCAGTAACAAGCACAAAACTACAAACATTTGAACTCAACAACAAACGTCGCTCCGCTTCCAAGCTCACTTTCGCACCATACCCTGCCGTTCATGGCTTCAACCAAACGTTTGACAATGCTCAAGCCCAGTCCTGTACTCGTCTCGTCGCCTGTTGGACGTGCTGAAAGTCGAACAAATTTTCCAAAGAGTTGCTCTTGGTCTTTTTTGCTGATACCTGCTCCTGAATCCCGCACCAATACTTGGCATTTACCACTTTTTTCTTGCACATTCACCCAAACCTTGCCACCCTGCGGGGTGTATTTTACCGCATTCGAGACCAAATTGTCCAGAACCTGCATCAGTGCTTGGCTGTCGGCTTCGATAGTACAATAGTGCAATGATTCCGCAATGGCGCAATGCAGCCTCATTCCTTTCGCGGCGGCACGTTCTTCGTAGAGCTTGCAGACGTTTTCCACGAGTGGCGCAGGTGCAACCGTTTCCTTCAAAAGCCGCATTCCGCCTTGTTCCAGAGCATTTACATCAAGCAAATTTTTGACAAGCGCAATCATGCCATCCGCCGATTTGAGGATTCCTGCGCTGTATTCGTGGAGGTTCTGCACGGTTGCGGGAGCAAGATTTTGTACGGTGTTCGGGGCAGTTTGGCGTTTGCTTAATTCTGCAAGCAATCGAATATTTGCCAGTGGATTTTTTAAGTCGTGCGCGGCAATGCCCAGAAACTCGTTCTTTTCGGCATTCAGCACGGTGAGTTCTTCGTTAGCATCGGATAATTTCTCGTTTATTTCCTTCAACACCGCTTCGCTGCGTTGTTTCAGGCGATACCGATTGACAATCACTAGCACCATCACCACAAGCAGCAAGGATGCGCCCATGAGGACTTTTCGCCAAAGCGCGGCTACATCGTTTTCATGCGCAAGCACGCTTATTTGCTGGGCTGTGGCGTTTTTTTCAACAGTGTATTGTTCTTCGGCGAAGTGCGCAATACTTTGATTGGAAAAAAGCGTATTGCGTAGATTTGATGCGGTATCAAGGCATTGCAGGGCGTTTTCAAACTTTCTCTGAGCGCGGCATACATTGGCGAATTCTTCAAGGCTTTCCAAGCGTTCTTGCGGTGCTTGAGCCTTCAGAGCCGCATCGCAGCTTTGTCGGAGATATTTTTCCGCTTGGGGATAGTTCTTACGCTGCGCGTGTGCCATACCTGCTGCGCGATAAAGAATGCTTGCGATATACGGGTCCAAATTTGATTTCCCTAAACGTTCCGCAATCGCACTGTAATGCAAGGAACTGTCTGTATTGTGGGGCAATTTGGGTTGCAGCGCAAATATCATTGCCAGAAAGGATGTTTGATAAAGACGATTGTATTCATGCGCTTCGGCGGGCAGCTTGATATTTTCTCTATCTGCTTTTTCTGCGCGTCGCACAAAGAAAAAAGCAGAGTCAAATTGTCGCTGATAAGCGTAGAGAAGCCCTAAATACTGGTCGTTCAGCAGCATTGTCGAAGAAGCGGCTGCTTGCAGAGAATTTTTCTGACCAGAATCCAATTTATCAAATTCATGTTGGCTTTTGTGAATATAAAGAATTGCTTTGTCCACCTGTTTTACCTGCATATAGAACAGTGCCAAATTCCCATATTCAATAACTGCCTCAGCATTCTCCCCATATTTGAGCGACATATCCAATGCTTGTAATTGTAAGCGCAAACTTCGTTCAAAGTCCGCTGTAAAGGCATAGCACATCCCCAGCAAGTTCGTGGCTTTAATAATTCGTAGGTGATTCTTTGTCGCACGAGCATATCTGAGAGCCGAGTCTGCGAGCGGGATTGCTTTGTCGTACATACTCCAGTTTGAGTATTCATAGCTCAGAAGCGTGTAGGCTTGCGACTTGAAAGAATCAGGCTTTTGAGCGAATGTAGGACTTTCCACAACAGAACGAAGGCTATCCAAACGGCGTGATTGCGCGGAAAGTATCATTGCTTGAAAAAAGAAGAACAAAAGAAAAAGGCGGGAAAAGCGCATGAAATCTGTATGATGGAACTAATGAGCGTGAAGTGATTACGCCAGCAAATCTACAAAAAAGTTCACAAAAAAGCCGCTTTTGTGATTCTTTGGGAGATTGCATTTTTCCCGTTTTCCATGTATATTCGTTGTCCTTTCATGCTTACTTTTTTCAAAACATTTTTTATGACAACAACCACACTCTTCCGCGACCCCGCAACGGACGAGGTCATTTATCCCGAAAGCGACGGACAGCCAATGGCAGAAAACACGACGCAGTACAATCTGATAACAATGCTCAAAAGTGGCATAGATGCTATGTTCGCAGGGCGCGACGATGTGTTTTGCGCAGCAGATTTATTCTGGTATCCCGTCGAAGGAAACTCTGGAATCCGCCTCGCACCTGATGTGATGGTCGCCTTCGGCAGACCGCCTGGCGACCGCTCGTCGTATATGCAATGGATGGAAGGAAACATCGCGCCGCAAGTGGTGATAGAAATTATCTCGCCTGGCAACACGCCGTCGGAAATGATGGATAAATTGGAATTTTATGACCAATTCGGCGTGGAGGAATATTACACCTTCGACCCGCAAAAGCAGAAGTTTAATGCCTGGCACAGGCAGAATGCGCATTTGCAGTATCTCTACACGCAGCAAGAATGGTACAGTTCGCTTTTGGGCGTAACATTCACGCTGGAAGTCGCTAAAAATAGCCCAAACTATGGTCTCGTTGTTACGCGCAAGGATGGGACGCGCTTCGAGACGATTGCGGAAATCCGACGCGCTTGGAAAGCCGCGCAAAAACAAGCAGATAGTGAAAAGCGTCGTGCAGAAGCAGAGCAAAAAAAAGCAGAACAGGAGCGCATGAAAGCAGAACAGGAGAAAAACAGAGCGGACGCTTTCGCAGAAAAACTCCGTGCGCTTGGCGTAAATCCTGATGATATTGGGTAAAGCGGATAGGGTAACGTGCATAAAAAAACGAGAGCCTGCCTTGTGGGGACAGACTCTCGTACTTTGCAAAAAATTGGGTCATTACGGCTTCACATTTGCCTTCGCAAGCTGCTCGGTGAAGTTGTTGAATGCTCGCTGATACAAGCGGGAATCAGCGTATTCAAAGTGCGCCCAGTTGCGGTCGGACGGCACAAACGTGTCTTTCGCTGGACCTTCGTAACGCATCGTGCCTTTCCATGCAACCGTGTTGGTTTTGTTATTGAAAAGCTCTACTTCAATCTCAATCAAGCCGCCAGAAGGCGTTTCCTGTGTGCCATTGACGATTGCCGAGCCAAGTCCGCCGAGCATTGCATCGCCGACTGCGCTTGTGGCGGGTTCGTAATAGCCGTAGTAGTGAAGCACTTTTCCGCGCATGGTAAATTCGGGCGTACCAATTTTGATACCTGTGCCAGTGCCACGAAACAGGAAGGAACGCTGCAAATAATCCGCCGTCAAGCTCACCAAATCACTTTGGAATTGCGCATAGCGTTCGCCGTAGGTGAAATAGTCGAGATTGAGATTGCGCGGATTTTTCTTTGCGCGCTCTTCGCGCTTCATTTCTTCCGCCGGACGAGCATCAGTGAAGGGTTCAACAAAGACCATTCCAGGAATTTGCTTCTCATCGCGCATCAGAATTGCCTGCCCCTGCAAGCCGCCGCTTCCGCCTGTAAGCGTCGCGCCGCCTTTATCCCCCATGTTGTAAGCGCAACTTTGGAGAAAAACTGCAAGCCCAAATGCTAGTATTGATGCGGGTTTTGCAAAAAAATGTGGTGTTCTCATCTGAGTAAAAAAAATAAAACTGTTTGGGAAAGATAACTTCGCTTGTGCGGCTATTTACCGACGAACATTGAGCAAGCGAGTTTCCGTGCGGTCCCCAATCGAAACGCGGCAAATATACAAACCATTTGCCAATGATTCCAAATTAAACGACGCGCTATTCCGCCCAACGCCTGCAATCCCGTCAAACCCAGTCGCTACGCGGCGACCAAGCATATCTAAAAGTTCCACGCGAACACGCTGTGCGCCCATTTCTGGCAAAATAACGTAATCAACCGAAGCAAGATTTGATGCGGGATTCGGGTACACGTTCACGTGAAACATGGAAGCAATATCCGCGCTTTGTGCCTTGACACTTGATACCACACCATTTCTCCGCAAATAGTACGCCGAATCCGTTTTTCCATTCAAGCCAATATCCAAACGCACCAGAATATCACACGCTCTGAGATTGTTCAGATTGGTAATGCTGAACGTGCTTGCAGAGCGGGCTGGCAGGTTCACACGGGGAAAACTCGTGCTATCGAAGCGTTCCATGTAGAGCGCGACGGTCTTTGCTGTGCCGTAGTTCGTTACCGTGAAAGCCGCACCGTCATTGGTGAGGCGCACATCAACGGAATCATTTGCTGATAAATTCACGTTGGAAAGCTGGATGTAATTTGTCCACACGGTATCGCTTGGGTCGCTTTTCCAGACAGCAAGTACGCCATTTCGCGTGGCTTCGCGGCTGGAAATGCGCACGAAATCTTGCGGTGTGTTTGGTGAAAGGCTGAAAGGCTGAATCAATCCCGTGTTTGCGGGATTATTGCCAAAGACCGTGAGAAAGCCGTATTGACGCACGGTTGAGGTAATCAAATTCGTAACGGTGCGCTTTGTCGCCGTGTAATTCAAACGATATTGCTCCGCGCTAAAAATAGGCAGATTAAAGCCTTGCACAATTACGTCCGCGCCCGTCGCAATGGGGCGAATCACTTCTGCCGTTGGAATTGCGGGACGTTGCGCCAAAACACCGATGCTCTCAATGCTTTGATTGATGCGGTTGGTGAGCGTTACACGCGGCGTGGATGCAGTCGTGGATTCATCGTCGTCGCTGAAAAAGACGGGAATGAGGTCGTCATTTTCGGTGCTGTTTTCGCTGTGCGTTTGTGCAGTATTGCCTTTCCCGGAAGCAAGCAATGATGAGGCTTGCGTAGAAATTGAACCATTCGGAATATTCACCGAAAATGCCGTAGCGACCGTGCCGTCGGCATTCAGGCTGTTGGTGGATTCGCTGCCTTGCCAAGGCGAGTCGCCATTGCGCTCGTCGCTGTTGGTCAAACCCCACCAAAACCACGTGTTGCGGGTGCGATTGACCACGATTGCGCTATCTTTGATGTTCGGAAAATTCATATCGTAGCTAAACACACTGTCAATAATATCGCCATTTGCCGCCGTTCCTGTGCCGATGCGGAAGGGGAACAGTGCGTGTCCGCCGCCACTGGAGCCGTCTGGGCGAATGTTGTAAATGCCAATCAAAAAGTGCTGATTGCGCGGCAGATTCCAGCTTTCGAGGATTTGCCGCACGGCTGAGTTTGGCGTTCCGTCGTCTTCGCGTCCCGTTTTCGGGTTGTCTTGGAAAATCTGATTGCGATTGATGAGCGCACGAAGATTCGGCGTAACGTCGTATTGATTCGCTTCGCGGTCGAACGCATAGCGTCCAGCCCAGGCGGATGCTGCTGTTACGGCAAATCCATTGCACGAGCCGCCCCATTTGGTTTTCTTTGCTCGCCAGTTGCTGACGGCATCGCGGCGAGGATTTCTGCGGTTGGCATCGGTGAAGGCACTGCGCCCGTAGCGGCGTTCATACGCTGGCACAAAGTCGTCCCAGCTAGGAAAATCCGCTTGTTTGCCAATTTCCTGAATCTCTGGCGGAAACGCCGCGCTGGAGTAATCAATCGAACCCCAAATGCTGCGATTCCACATATTTTCACCCGCATTGGCGAACTTAAATCCATGACGAAGCGGGTCGAACGAATTGGTGAAACTCCGCGCCGATTCTGGGTAAACGGTCAAAACGCTTGCTTGGCGAATGGTGTCGCTACCCGCAATAATGCTCACGCCGTAGCTTCCTGCTTGTGCATCGCTTGGAAAGCGCACCGTTACTTGCAGCGAGGTAGAGCTTTCGACATTTACTTGCGTTGGCGTAATACGGGCATTGCCAGAGGCATTGCCTGAATCCCGCACAAATACGACGTTTGCAGCATTGCCAAACATAATGTTATCGGCGGTAATCCGTACACGCCGCTCCACGCCTTGCTGAAACATCCGCTCCGACATCGTGCGAATACGCGGAAGCGGACGCGACACGAAACGGCGCACCTCGCTCTGCCCGCTTAATTCCTGCTCCGAGCCGTTATTGCGCACCGCTTGGACGCGCCAGAAATAGTTTAGTCCGGCAGTTGCGTCAATGTCGTTGCTGGAAATGTTCAGCGAAGTATTGCTTGTAAGAGTGTTTACAAGCGGGTTCGAGCCGTCTTGCGCACCAGAAATACTCACACGGTAGCTCGTCGCGCCCTGAACGGGCTGCCAACGAATTTCGCCCGGAATGCCCAGTGTTGCCTCGTTTGCGGGCGAGGCTGCAACAGGCGCGGTCAGTGGCGCGGTGGTCATTCCGCCCATCATTCCACCCATCATCATTCCGCCACCCATCATGCCTGAACTCATGCTGCCAGGCGGCATAAAGGCATAGACCAAGCCATTGCGCGGTGCGCCGAGGAGCCGCGCCTCGAAGCGTTGTGCGCCGTAGAGAGCTTTTGCGTCAAGTTTCGTGCCACGCGCAGACGCGCTCCAAGGGTCGTTTACTGCGCTGTTCGCGCTCACAACGGCGCGATTGTGGAAGTCCGCACTGGACGCGCCGAGCAAGCCTACTTCGATGTCAAACGCGCCTATATCCTGCGACAAGCCCATCTGCCCGTAGCCAAAGGAAATACCGCCGTTTTCTTCCAAACGCACTTGGAAATTGAGCGTGTCGGGCGGTTGATTGGTGAGCGTGGCAATTACATCCGACGTAAGCCAATTTTGCCATTGCACCGTGAACACACGATTTGGTGCGTCTCCTGAGGTACGAACAACAATCCGTCCCGTGCGCGAACCCTTCAAATCCGCACCAAAGGGGGAAATCACAAAACGGTAGAAACCCGTAGAAATTGGGCTTGTCGCCGCTAGACCCGCAACTGCCTCCGCTTCAACACACACAAAGCCGTTTGCGCTGACAACCAAAGCATTGACGGTGCGTCCAGCAAAGGGGAAATCGAAACCCACAGGAATATTGCGCAAAAGCTGGTCGTCGCAGGAATCGGTGGCAGCAATCGTGCGTCCGTCGGTAATTTGTGTGTATTGCAGTGCCGTCAAATCTGCTGCCGAGCGAAAAGTGTAGGCGTTTACTTGCGCCCTCAGGCTGCCAACGCAAGCTGCCACGAGCAGCGCAAGAGCGAAAAGAAGACGTATTTTGTTCATTGTATCATCCTTGAAATGTTGGGAAAATGCTGTATTTCAACGCTGTATTTCAACATGGTGAGCGAATGATACAAAACTACGAAAGCGGCGGGAGCAGGAACAGAGGCGTGAAGTCCTACGGGCATAGGACGAAAAGTCCTATATTCATCAATACAATTTTTAAGACAGCAAATATTCTTCTTTTTGATTGGCATCAAAAACGCCAGAGGTCGCATATAGACAGCACTTGCGGCTGAGAGCATCGTTTCTTGGCGTGGCTTCCCTACAATAAAAAAGCCACAGAAAACACCAAGAAAAAAGCAGATGTTGATACTCTCTGCGCTCTTGGCGACCTCTGTGGCAAAAATTGTTGAGCTGGGAAAGCTCTCTCTTCTACCTCACCACCATCACGGGAACGCTCTTGCGCTCATAGCGCGTGGTTAGCCGCACCTGATAGCTACCGCTCGGCAAGTTCTTTGCCGCAAACACAAAACTCTGCTCGCCCGCCGCGTACTCGCCTTCTGCCAGCACCGCCACGACCTCGCCCCGCAAGGAAACTACCTCCAAGAGCATCGGTCCGTCTTCGCGCAAGGTTACTGCTATTTCTGCCACATCCTTCACGGGATTCGGACGTACTACCGCCAGCGCGGTCGCTTTCGCGCTTGTGACCAAGCGTTTACCGCCAGCCACACACGCCCGCGCCGTGAAGACTCCCGCCTCTGGCTCTTCGACAAACACCTGCGCCTCCCATGCCGCACGGGTACTGGGGTTTCCGTCGCCCCAGACAAAGTTTTCTACGACTAATGCCGTTCTGTCCGTATCACCCGCAACTGCCTGTACCTCGCATTGGAACAACACTTCACTCCGACCGTCCCAGCTTGTGCGTGGTATCTGGACGCGCTCCACACGGCTTGTTCCCGTTGTTTCGCGGAATGCTCGTGCGCCGTTCAGATTTGCTGCGCCCAAACGCAAGACCTGTCGTCCGTAGCTGACGGTTCCGCGCAGCACTGGCAGCCCTGCCCGCAGGATTGCCGCTTTGTTGCTACCTTCCAGGGCATAGACTTCCAAGCGCGTCGTGCCGCCTGGTGCGACGGAATCCTGTTGTGTACGAATGCCCACACGCAGCACTGCATCAGTGTTCTGCGGCAATCGTGCTTCCCCACGTACTTCCACACGCACCGTATCAAGCCACGCACCCGCTTGTGCGCTGCTTGGACGCACACTCACTGCTCCTTGCGCCGTCACATCTATCACCGCATCCGCGCTTGCCACCAGCACTTCCAATATCCCGCGCTGCGTGCCGACCTCCGTCGGGAATGCTCGTACACGCGTGGGTAAGGTGTCTCCTGCTGCCATCAGAACTGGCTCTGAAGGAACAATGGCATCTGGAAGCTCATACACGCGGCTCCGCGTCGGTGTGCTGCGATTGCTCGCCAGCGTTTGCAGACTCCCCGCCAATACCCGCGTTTGCACGATTTTCACGCGCTCTGTGCTTCGATTGATAAGCTCCGCACTGCGCACCGTTCTGTTGCCCACGCGCATCGTATCAAATGCCACCGTCGGCACGAGTACGGCTGCGCCGCTTCCTCGCGCTATTGCCTGAAAACGCACGGTGCGCTGTGTGCCTTGTCCGTCGCGGTAGCGCATTTCCACTGTTCCCCGCGCAAATCCTTGTTCTTTTGGTGTAAAGACAACCTCAATCGGCAATTCACCACCCGACGAAAGCGTCGTCGTTTTTCCTGTTGTCAAGCGGGTTGTGAGGCGAAAACGTGTGGTGTCCGACGAGACCATCTGAATATCTTCAATTTCTACCGCATCATTGCCCACATTCACCGCCACGCTCTGTGCTGTGGAAGCGTCACCAATACTCGCTTTGCCCGCATCCAGCGTACCTACGGCAATATCCACCCCAAGCGGCACTACGCGGAAGCTCCACTCCGCCGACCACACGCCTTGCACACCGCTTGAAACAGCCCGCACGCGCCAATACACACGCTCGCCACGACCAAGAGCCGCACGAATACGTGTTTCCTGCATGGGTTCATCCGATAGCACCGCCGATGCGGTATTCATATTATTCACCACATGCGGAACGATTTGCCGCTCCAACACTGTGCGGAAGGTCGCATCGGCGGCAACCTGCACCTCATAGCCATCCATGCCCCGCACACCGCGCCATTGCATGCGCGGACGGACGCTGATATTTTCTGATTCATTCGTTGGTTGCTGTAATATCACTTGTACCGCACTCACGCTCGCACTTGTTACCACGAGGCTTTGTGAGCGGCTCCATAGCTCAATTCCTGCCAAATCATCATTGGTGATGCTGCACGTGTACACGCCTGCGTCTGTGCTACGCGTTGCCAAAATGCGCAGTTCAGCACCAGCATTGACAAGACTAAGGTTTTTGTCCGTGTTTGTATCAAGTAGAACGCCGTTTCTGCGCCATTCGTAGCGATTTTTTGTGCCACCGAGTGCTTGCGTTCCACCTGCAAGGAAGCGCACGCGCTCGCCTACACGGATTTCTTGTGCCGTTCCCACACCAACGCTGTCTTGCGGCGCGAGCAATGCTTGTACACCAGTAATGGTACGGAATTGTGCGTATTGCTCTAAACTACCAAAGTCCAAACGATTGTTCTGCACGTCCAAACTATCCAGTCGCCGTGCGGTACTCATGTTTGGCACGCTCGTAAAACCGTTCTTCGCAAGGCGCACCACACGCAAATTGCGAGCATTACCAAAACCAACTGGGAATGCGCCTGTGAAGCTATTTTCATTGAGATTGATATGCTCCAATGCCGCCCACGAAGCAAGGCTCGGCGCAAGTTCTCCGCTCAAACGATTGCGGCTCAGGTTCAGCGTCTTCAAGCTCGCCATCGCGCTCCACTCTGCGGGAATATTACCCGTCAGTTCGTTGATGCTGAGGTCAAGCACTTCGAGTGTTTCTGCGTCGTAGGCGCGGCTGCTGGTGGTTTTGCTGGCTTTGTTGGGGCTAATTTGCCCAAAACTGCTTGGCAGATTTCCCGTCAAGCGGTTATTGGCAAGATTCAACACGCGCAAGTTCGGCAATGTCCCCAAGCCCGCAGGAATACTACCCTCGAAGCGATTATTGCTGAGTTGGAGGACTTGCAATTTCTCGCGTGTTGTGAGGCAGAGCGGGATTGTCCCCGCAAGCCGATTATTGCTTGCGTTCAGGCGTTTCAGGTTCGGGTAAGCGCAGAATGGTTCGCTCGCAATGCCACCTTCCAACTCATTGAACGATACATCAATGTCTTCGATGTCTGCCAAGCCCTGTATCCATGCTGGAAGCGCACGCGTGATGCTGCCAGCCAAGCCCGTATTCGATAGATTGAGAACACGCAAACGCGGGAAAGTACGCAGAACATCAGGCACAATGCCGCCCGCAAGACGCACACCCGACAGATTCACACTCACAAGCTGATTTCGTTCTTCCACAACACGCGCCCGCACCGCATCAACGCTGATGTTCAAGGCTTGCGCGAGGCGCACAATATCGCCCTCCAACGATTGGGTAAAGCGGAAATTCTGACGCGATTCCACCACGCCGAGCGGTGTTACCAAACTAATACTGCCTTCTGCCCTCGCCGATGCTTGTGTGGAGAGAATGAGCGTGAGACGATTTCCCGAATTGACGATAAAATCTTGCACCGGAACACCACCTACCAGCACACCCGTAATGGCGGTAAAGTTCGCTCCCGTAACGACGATAATGCTCCCACCCGCACCCGCGCTGGGGCTAAAGCTCGTTATCACGGGCTGTCCCGACAAATACGAGGCATTGATAATGGTTTGCCCAGGGCTGCTTGAGCCGCCAATGCCACGCACAACCAATGCACCTGCGGCGGGCGTAACCGTACCGTCGGTGCTGCGCACACGCGGAATGGTGAGCGTGATGCTGCCATCAGGATTGATGATAAATGGCACGGGAACGTCGCCAACGGTGATACCTTCGGCGAGGCGTAAATTCTCGCCTTCCAAACGAATGGTTTCACCTGGCTCGGCATTTGTGGGCAGAACCCGCACCACCACTGGGCGAGCCGCCACAATAAACGCATTCGGCACGGTGATTTGATTGTACGCGCCAATAAAGCGCACGGTCGTGGCAATGCTGCTCGCGCTTGCATTCGTGCCATTTAGCAAGCCTGTTCTGGGAACAATGATGCTGAGTTGCGCACTCGATGTTACTTGCCACGATGCAGTGGTCATCGTGCCAAGCGCGGTGGAAAGCTCAATACCGACGACAAACTCCAGGTTCGCACCCGTTACGCGCACACGCTCGCCAAGCGCGACCACTCTGTCCAAAACCGCATCAACACGGATTTGGCGTAATAAATTTTCATTGCCGCCCGTGCCACCGCCGCCCATTGTTGGTGCGATGCTGCGGTAGAAAAATTGCTGTACGTCGGTGGTATTCGTTGTTGCCGTGCCGCCCGCCGCTATCACGGTAATCGGCACAATATCGGGGTTAATAGCATTGGCTTCACTGCTGTTTTTTTCAAGAGCTAATGTTGCTGCGGTCAAAGAACGGC
>JAAFIV010000003.1 GCA_013298775.1 Ignavibacteria bacterium
CCCATAACAAGACAAAGAAAAGATGAAAAATTGATGTGATTCTCTTTTCTGCTAAACTACTAAAACTTCCACTGTCAAAGAACAATAAGGTATCTACTCCACAGCGCGTAACACTCCTGTCTGCGCAAACGACATTTCCACGCCGTTTTCTTCACGGCACAGAATATACAACAATGTTGTTGTAATAGCAAAGCTATTCGTCGTCGTTTGTTTGTGGTTCGATGCCGTATTGTTCTAAGCGGGTTTTGAGCATTGCGCGGGTGATGCCGAGCATTTTTGCTGCCTGTGTTTGGTTGCCGCCCGCAAGCTGCAAGGTTTGTTGCAAAAGGTCGCGCATGACGTTTTCCAAGTTCGCGCCTTGCTGCGAAAGCGAGAGTTGGTGCTGTCCTGGCGGCATTTGCGAATGCTTTTGCGAAGACGAACCAGCAACCCCACCAATACTTGCGCCGCTATTTCCTCCTGCGGAAAACCCAACGCGCAAAAAGCGCAGCGAATCTTTGGTAATCATATCGCCCGACTCCAGAAGCGTGATACGCTCTATCGCGTTGCGCATTTCCCGCACGTTTCCTTTCCATTCGTAGGATTCCAAAATATCAATCGCTTCCTGCGTAAAACCTTGAATCCGCTTGCCAAATTTTTTATTGAATTCATTCAAAAATGCCGTTGCGAGCAAGATAATATCACCCGGACGCTCGCGTAGAGGTGGCATAAACACTGTGCCGACGTTCAAACGGAAGTACAAATCTTCGCGGAATTTTCCTTCTTCAATCATCTTTTCCAAGTTCCGATTTGTTGCCGCAATCACGCGCACATTCACGGACACTTCCTTCGTTCCGCCCAAGCGATAAAACGTGCGTTCTTGCAGGACGCGCAGCAGTTTTACTTGCATTTCGTAGCTTAGTTCACCGACTTCATCCAGCAAAATCGTGCCGCGATGCGCCATTTCAAAACGTCCTTGTTTTACTTTTTCGGTCGCACCCGTAAACGCGCCTTTTTCGTAGCCAAAAAGCTCGTTCTCCGCCAATTCACGCGGGATTGCGCCGCAATTCACCGACACAAACGGTCCCGACGCACGTGGCGAGCGTTGATGCACATACCGCGCCATCAGTTCTTTGCCCGTGCCAGATTCGCCTAAAATCAAAATTGTTGTGTCGTCGGTTTGCGCAAAAATATCAGCGAGATGTTTTACCTGCTTCATGCTCTCGGAGTCGCCTAAAAGCTCGTTTTGTTCCTCTTCTTGGAGGCGTTCTTGCAGAACATCCATTTGGCGGCGGAGGTCGAAATTGCGCAATGCCCGCGCAACGGCAGATTCCACCTGATTCGGGTCGAGCGGCTTGACAATAAAGTCTTCCGCGCCAGATTTTATCGCATGGACAGCAATACGCATATCCGACGAACCCGTCATCACAATCGTCGGGATTTTCAAGCCTCGGTCGTGCAGCATATCAATCGCATCGAAGCACATTTTATCGCCGAGATACGCATCAAGCAGCACCAAATCTGGGCGCAAGCGTTCTACATCGGCGAAAGCCTTTGCGTAGTCGGGTTCTTGGAAGAACACAACATTTTCATACTGTTCCACGAGCGTCGCGCAGGCGGTCTGCACTGCGGGGTCGTCATCAACAATCAAAATGGTATATTTTTGCTTTGCCATAAATGTTGGGTTTGCCGTTCAAGACAGCATCTATGCGGTATTGAGCATAGATGCACGTTTCTAAGCCGTTCCTTGAAAAGGATGAAATTTGAGGGGTGAGGGTTGAATTTTCTGTTGTGTAATCTGCACATTTCCCTCACCCCTCGCTGCGCGAGACCCTCTCCCAGAGGGCGAGGGTGTGTCGAAAAGTAGCTCTGAAGCCCTCTCCCTCTGGGAGAGGGTTGGGGTGAGGGAAATTGCGTCAATGTCGCATTTGGTCTTATTTCCTTCGTCGCGCTGGAGCCGTCGTCCCGCCAGTTGATTGCACCAGCGTTGCCGTCGTGCTGGAGGGCGCGAGTGAGCTTGTTGCGGTGGTCGCATTCAAACGTGCTGCGCGGGTGGAATCTTGCAAACGCCGATACTCCAATGCCGCATCATAGCTGGGACGAACTTCATTTGCAAATTGCGATTCGGGATATTTTTCGATGAGCAAAGCGTAATAGCGCAGCGCACTATCCAGATTCTTCACATCTCGCTCGTAGAGCCAGCCCTGTGCGTACAAGGCGCGTGGTGCGTGGCGCGTGTTCGGGTACATCTGCACGACGCTGGCGTATTGCTTCAGTGCGTCGTTGTATTTTTTCAATCCGCGTAGCTGTTCGGCAGATTGTATGAGTTCAGAGGCTGTATCGCGCACAGCTGCTTGCGTCAAGCCAAGTCGTGTACGGGCTTCTCTGCCTTGTTCGGTTGTGGGATAGCGAAAGGCAATCACGTTCAAAAGCGAGTCAATATGCGCTGTTGGGATGTTTTGTTTGATTTGCCCCGCGCTCGGTTTTTGGTTAATGGTCGGCGCAGTACCGCGCTTATCCATGCCAAGCGTGGCGGCTTCGGCGAAGAGATACCGTGCGCGATTCGTGTCTTTTTCGGGTGCTGTCCAAACGGCGGCTTGGTAATAAAACAGAGCGGAATCGGGAATGCCTAAACGGTCGAACACACGCCCTGTGCGAAAAAAGAGCGAAGCCGCTTCCACTCTGGATTGCTGAATATTCGGATGAAAAAACGTTGCCGTATCTTCACGCATTTTCGTGAAAAAATGAAACTTGCTATTCGCATCGGGCGAAAGCAATTGCCAATCCGACAAAAACTGAAGATACTTGTGTGCGTAAAAAAACGAGGGCATTTGCTCAATTTGTGCTTTTGAAAAAAAGCTCAGTGCGCCCTGAAACTGTCGCTCTTGAAGCAACTGTACTCCGCCTTGATACCGTGCGGCGGCAAGTGCCTCTGGCGTTTTCAAAGTATCGGCAAGCGTGTACAAACTGTCAATTCCCTCAACTCGACCCGTGATGCGCTTCGAGTTAATAAGCTCGCCGTAGGCGAATGCACGCCATTCGGTAACGCTGCGATTTGTAATAAGGCGTTCAAAGAGCGGAGCCGCTTTTTCCATACCCGCCGTCCGCGCCTGTGATGATGCGATGTACAGCTCGGCTTCGTAGCGCGTGAGTGCATCGGGTGAAAACCAAAGGGCTTTGTTCAATTCCGTAATTGCTTCCTGAAATTTTTTCTGCCGATAATACAACAAGCCAATTTCCAACTGCCAGCGCGATTGCTGCTGAATGTCGTCAGCCTGAGTAATGGCGCGGCGATAGGGCTTTATGGCATCGTCGGTATTGCCAAAGTGCAATGCAATTTCTGCTTGTATGCGAAACGCCTCCGAGAGCGCGTCGTAGCGGTGCTGTCCCCACGAAATATCAATCGCTTTCAACAGCGCGTTTTCTGCTTGCGGGAATTTTGCTTGCAGCAAATACGCCTTCGCCAGAAGCAAGTGCGCATCGGGTGAAAGCACACTGTACGGATAATTATCCATCAATTCCTGACATTTTACCTGCGCTTGAAACCAGTCGCTTTTGTAAAAATACGCTTTTGCCATGAGAAAGAGCGTGGCATCAATGAAGTCCGATTCGGCGTGGCGCGTGAGTATTTTCGAGCCTTTGTACAAAATCGAATCCACACCGAGCAGCACGGGCGCGAGCTTTTCTTTGGAAATCACCAGCGATTGCACAAACTTCGGTGCTTGGCTCGCATCGGGCGCATCATCAGGCAGTGTGCGCTCTTCGATGATGATAATTCGCGGCTTCACACGCTGTTTTTCATCGAAGTAAAAGAACTCATCTTCCGTCGCAACCATGAGGCGATTGGCGTTGTAGTACGTGTTGAAGTAAGCAAGCGAGTTTTTTACTGGCTTTGGCACCGTTTTGCACGAAACCACAAGGACAAGCGCGAGAGCGCAGAAAATCAGACTTTTCAAGACTTTTTCCATCTTTTTTTGCAACAAACGTTTTTTCATAACAACAAAGCAAATGAAACAAAGGAAAACGCCACAGCGTTCAGCAATGACGAGCTTTCACGGGGATTCAGGAAATATGTTGGATGAGTAGCGTTGTGGCAAATAGTGTTGTGGAATGAAGATGGAAGTTTGCCCTCACCCCTCGCCCGAAGCGGGGCGAGACCCTCTCCCAGAGGGCGAGGGTGTGTTGGAGCTAGTCTTAAAAGCCCTCTCCCTTTGGGAGAGGGTTGGGTGAGGGGCTTTTCACCAAAGTCTGTTTTTTTGCTCCAACCCCAAATATAGCGCAAAAGTTTGGAATTATGACACGAAATGCAGACCAACTGGGAAAAAAGCGTCGCTTCTGTAAAAAAATTTGCACAAACCGCTTTGCTACACTAACTTTCCGCCTCGTAGAATTTTCTCGAAATTCCTCCCAAATTTTTGTACATTCTCCCACGATTTTTCCGTCATTTCTCCATTTTTATCCAAACCAAATGAACGACTTGAACCAAGCTCAACAGCCGATGAACATTAACATTGAACTCGGTGAAAAAGAAGCAGAGGGCATTTATTCTAATCTTGCAATTATTTCCCATTCTCCAGCAGAATTTGTCGTCGATTTTACCCGCCTTTTGCCCGGAGTCCCGAAAGCACGTGTTCATGCGCGTATCGTGATGACACCGCAACACTCCAAGCTCCTCCTCCACGCGCTGCACGACAACATCACCCGCTACGAAGCGCAGTATGGAGAAATCAACATTGACGGACAACTTATGCCGCAAGCAGGTAGTTTCCCCGTGAGCGGCAACTCTGGAGCGCAATTTCACTAAATTCAAGGATGAAGTATGAGGGCTGAGGGATGAAAATGCGAAGACTTGAAAGTCTCACAATAGCAGCCTTCAGCCCTCGTACTTCATCCTTTCTTCATCCCTCATCCCTCAGATTTCATCCTTTGCCTTTAATTTTTGTTTTTATTTTTTGTTTCAGGAGATACATTGTGCATAACGGAAATGTTGTTTTGACCTTGCATACACACTTGCCGTGGGTGTTGCATCATGGTGCGTGGCCCCACGGCTCAGACTGGCTTTGCGAGGCGGTTGCGGAGTGCTACATTCCGCTTTTGAACGTACTGAACGAATTGCGCGAGGAAGGTTCAACGTCGAAAATTACGTTTGATATTTCGCCCGTTTTGTGCGAGCAAATGGAGCATCCCGATTTTGAAGCGGTGTTTGTGAAATACTGCGAAGATAAAATTTTGGGTGCGCAGGCAGATTACAATGAGTTCATCCACAGCGAGCATGAGGGCTACATGGCTCCGATGGCGAAGTTTTGGGAATCGTGGTACGCAACGCGCCGCGAGGAGTATTTGCACAAATACAACAAGTCCGTTATTAGCGGCTTCAAGGCATTGCAAGATGCTGGCATGATTGAAGTAATGACGTGCGGCGCGACGCACGGCTACTTCGCGCTTTTGGGCATGGACAAAAGTATTCGTATGCAAATGAAAGTTGCGAAAGAAAACTATATCAAGTATTTCGGTCGCGCACCGCGTGGGACGTGGCTTCCAGAGTGTGCATACCGTCCGGGCTTCGACTGGCGCACCTACTTGGAAACGCCGCTTCACCAAACGCCGACCTATCGCTATGGCGTGGAAAATTATGTGAAAGAGCAAGGCATTGACTACTTCGTGGTGGACGAGCATTTGAACAAAGGCGCGAAGCCGCTTGGTGTCTTGATTGACACGGATAACGGGCAACGCATGATTTCAGCCTATTCCGCCGAATATACGCATTTCCCTTGGAACTTCGATAAAACCCCGCTTAGTCTCTACAATGTGAGTTCGCACGGCGATATTCACAATCAAAAAACGGCAGTGGCGTTTCCGCGTCATCAAAACATTGCAATGCAGGTCTGGAGCGCGGAAGCGGGCTATCCGGGCGAACCCGATTACATGGATTTCCACAAAAAGAAAATGCCATCAGGGCTTCGCTACTGGCGCGTAACCGATACAAAAGCCGATATGCAATACAAACAACCCTACAATCCCGATTGGATTTTAGGGAAAATTGGCAATCAAGTTCATCACTTTGTTTACTGCATTGAGGGTGCGCTGGGGCATTACAAATATCAAACGGGCAAAGAAGGCACACTCTGTCTGCCCTTTGATACCGAGCTTTTCGGACACTGGTGGTTCGAGGGACCGCTCTTTATCAAGGCTCTCTTGAAAGGCTTGCACCACTCGCCCTACGTGAACGCGGTAACGGCATCGGAGCAGCTCGACCACATTAAGCCGCACGAGGTGGTATCTATGCCCGAAGGCTCATGGGGTGAAAACGGTCATCACACCGTCTGGATGAACGACGGCACAAAATGGACATGGGTAATGCTCTACGAGGCAGAAGAACGCTTCGACCGCCTCATGGCAGCGCATTCGCCCTACGAAATGGACGAGACAATGCGCCGCATTTGTACCCAAGCCATGCGTGAGTTGCTCTTGTTGCAGTCATCGGATTGGCAATTCCTCATCACAACGTGGTCGGCACGGGATTACGCAGAAATGCGCTTTACCTACCACTACGGCGATTGCAAGCGGTTCTGCGAACTCGCGGAAACCTACGCCGCAACGAAAAAAATCTCCAAAGAAGACGACGAATACTTGGAGCAAGCAGAAGAACGCAACAGCATTTTCCCCGAACTCCGCTTAGAATGGTGGAACGACCCGCTTGCACCGCACGTGGACTACGTTCCCAGCGCGAAACCCAAGAAAAAAGCCACCGCTAAAGCCGCAAGCGCGAAAACGGTGAGCGAAGATTCTGTGTCGGTTTCGGAGAAGGCACCGAAAAAAGCGGCAAGTAAGGCTGCGCCGAAAGCTGCACCAGCGAAGAAAACTAGTGCGAAAAAGTAATGGTAGAATTGACGATAAAATCTTTTTAACGAAGGTTTAATCAGGCTTCAGTGGCACAGACATTCTTGTCTGTGTTTCCTGCCTACATCCTTCACCAACTCTCACAGACAAGAATGTCTGTGCCACTATGAAAAGATTTTGTCATGCGCTCCCAAAGAGTTGAAAACAATCCAAGCCACAGACAGAAGTATCTCGCTGAGAGACGCTTCTGTCTGTGCTGTTTTTAGGCGGTAATTTTGTAAATTTGCGTCTCAGTGTTTTCCGACACGCTTCCCCACATCTCGCATTCACCGAATTTTTGAAGTATTGAACTATGTCAAACCTCGCAATATTACCCGAAAATATGTTGCCCAAACCCTTGTTTCTGTGCGATGTTCAGGCAATCGCACCCGCGACCTTTACAAGTGCCGTTGCCATGCCGGGCGTGTACGATTCGCCCGAACTTGAAGATGACGTAATGACGCAACTCACCAGCCGCGTGATTCTTTTCAACGACGAATGGCATACGTTTGAGGAAGTCATTGAGCAAATTATCAAAGCGACGGGCTGCGCCTACGACAAAGCAGAAACGCTCACGCTCGAAGTCCACAACGCTGGTAAGGCGATGGTTTATGACGGCGATTTTGTTGAATGTTTGAAAGTAAGCAGTGTGTTGGAGGAAATCAAGCTGCGCACACAAATTGAGTGCTAAACGCCTGTAAACGTGTCTAAAGGCGGCACACAAACCATTCAGCCCTCATCCCTCAAATTTCATCCTTTCCATATGCCTTCTGCCGCACAAACATTCGTCGCAACGCTGAAGCACACTGCTTTGAAGCGGACGCACATAGACTGGCTCTTGTTTTTATCGGTTTCTGCGCTGATGCTCTTCAGTGTGGCGTTTGTCTATAGCGCGAGTGCGTATTTTGCGGATATAAAATTTGGTTCGCCCGAACGCCTCTTCACGCGGCATCTGCTCAATGTTCTGCTTTCCTTTTGCGTGATTATCGTCTTTGCGAAAATTGATTACCATTGGCTACAAAAACACAGCAAAACGTTGATGATTTTCGCACTCGTCTGTCTAGCGTTTGTGCTGGTTGCGGGGACGACGATTAAAGGCGCGAAGCGGTGGCTGGGCTACGGACCGCTCAGTTTTCAGCCGTCGGAATTAGCAAAGTTCGCGCTCGTGCTGCATTTGTCGCGGATGCTGACGGAGAAAAACGCCTACATCAAAGACTTTCAACGCGCTTTCCTGCCGATGATGTTCTGGATTCTGATTGTTGCGGCACTTATCGCCAAGCAGCCGAATTTCTCTACTGCCGCCGTTGTTTTTCTTTCGGGAATTATCCTCGTGTTTATCGGCAATGCGCACGTGGGGTATCTGCTCTCCATGTTCGCGGCAGGTATCATCGGAGGTGGCGCGTACGCGATTTCTGCACCGTATCGCATGAAGCGTCTGGAATTATTCTGGGAGCAGCTTTCTTCGATTATCCACGTGGAATCTATTTCGCCCAAAAATTACCAGTTGTATCAAGCAATTCTCGCCTTTGGAAATGGCGGCGTGTTTGGTCTGGGACCTGGGCAAAGTCGGCAACGGGACTGGTTTTTGCCTGAATCCTACGGCGATTTTATTTTCTCCATTATTGGCGAAGAGTACGGTTTTATCGGCGTTCTGGCAATTATTTTCGCCTTTGCAATTATCTTATGGCGTGGCTACATCACCGCTCGCACTGCGCCGGATGATTTCGGACGATTCCTTGCAGGCGGTATCACGACAGTTTTCGCGCTCTACGCGCTTATCAGTATGGGCGTAACGACAGGGCTTTTACCAACAACAGGTTTGCCGCTTCCCTTTATTTCCTACGGTGGCACAGCGATTCTCTTTTCGGCTGCCGCGCTTGGTGTGCTGCTGAATATCTCTTCGCAAGCGACGAAGCCGTAAGCAAAGGATGAGGTCTGAAATATGAAGGCTGAAAATCTCGCTCTTCTCGTCCTACCGTTTCTTGGGCGGTAGAACGGGTTTCACGGAAAAGCTATCGCACTTCTCAGCCGTTGCACAGGAAGATTTGAACGGTACTAAATGATTTTCGTTGGAAAGAATCCTTGACCCATTAGTGGCACAGACATTCTTGTCTGTGAGTGTTGGTGAGAGGTTCAGGCGAATAACACAGACAAGAATGTCTGTGCCACTATTGTTATTTTTTATCTTTTTAACCCAATACTGCGCTTGATTTCCAACCGAAATCATTTAGTACCATTTGAACGATTTCCATTATTCACAAACAAGCAAAAACAAGTTCACCATGAAAATTTCTCTCGGCTCCGACCACGCAGGATTTCGCTATAAGCAAGAACTGAAGCCATATCTAGCAGAATTAGGACACGACGTTCGCGACTGCGGTACGCACTCGCTGGATTCGGTTGATTATCCCGATTTCGCAATAACAGTTGCCCGCGAAGTAGCGAGTAATGATGCGGAGTTTGGCGTGTTAGTCTGCGGAAGCGGTATTGGTGTTTCAATTACGGCAAACAAAGTAAGTGGCGTGCGAGCGGCAAACTGTCTCACCGAAGAAATGGCGAGCCTTGCGCGGCAGCACAATAACGCAAACGTCGTAACGGTCGGAGAGCGGCTTGTTTCCTTGGATGCAGCAAAAGCGATTGTGCGCACGTTTTTGGAAACACCCTTTGAAGGCGGTCGCCATGCGGGTCGGGTACAGAAAATCCATGATGTAACGGGGCGGTAAATTGTGGAAAGTACAATCACCGCCAAGCCTGATGCTTTCAGCTTCGGTAAGCATTTGCCCGAAGAATTTTTCCAGCAATCGCCAGAGGATTTGGCTCGTTCGCTTGTGGGAGCAATTCTCGTAAAGCGTGAAGGAGAGCGGCTTTTGGCGGGGCGCATCGTGGAAACAGAAGCATACTTGTCCTCGCAAGATGCCCGTCAGGATGCCTCCAGCCATGCCTTTCGTGGCAAAACAGCGAGGAATGAAGCTATGTTTGGGGAATCGGGAACGTTGTATGTTTACCAGATTTACGGAATACATCTTTGCGCAAATATCGTTACCGAGCCGCAAGGAATAGGCTCTGCGGTTCTTCTGCGAGCAATAGAGCCGCTTGTGGGCTTGGAGATAATGTCGGAGCGGCGTGGATTATCGGTGGAAAAGTCTGTGGGAAAATCTATCAATCTCTGCCGAGGTCCGGGAAAACTTGCACAGGCTTTTGGCTTCACTTTGCAGGATAATTTTCGTTCCGTTGTGGAGGAATCCTGTTATTGCTTGCCTGCCACAAAGCCAGTAAAAATCGGCATTTCAGCCCGTATTGGCATTACCAAAGCAGCCGATTTACCCTTGCGTTTTTTTGATGCGGAGAGCCGCTTCGTTTCTGCACATCGCTGACTTTCATCGTCGAATTTCAACCAACATATCTCGTAAATTCACGTCTCCTAAAAACCCTTCTGTTCACATAAATGTCACAATACACGCCAACAGTTCTTATCACAGGCGGAAGCGGTTTTTTTGGTACAAACGCTGCCGAATGGTTTCGTTCAACGCGGGGAATGCGCGTGGTTTGTACTTCGTCGCATCCTGAAAAATATGCACGGTACACTTCCGAAGGTGCGCATTTCGCCGAGCATCCGCTTGTACGAGCAAATGTCTTGGATGCCTCATCAATAGTTGATTGTGTCGAAAAAATTGCACCAGATTATATCATTCATGCCGCAGCGTTTTCTGCACCCTTAGCCTGTGAAAAAGACCCTGAGCATACCTTTCGTGTAAATGTTGATGGTACAAAAAATGTTCTTCATGCCGCACAAGCACTGGATATTCCGCTTGTTTTTCTTTCGACCGATTTAGTGTTTAAGGGCGACCGAAACACCGAGCGCGAGGGCGCGTACACAGAGTCTATGCCGCCAGATGCCGAGATTGTGTATGGTAAAAGTAAAATTGCCGCCGAGCGTATTTTTCAAGAAAGCAATTTCGCACGGTGGGTAATTTTGCGAACATCACTCATGTTTGGTGGGCGTGTTGCATGGGCAAATGGTTTTCCACAGTTTGCGATTGACCTGTTGAAAACTCAGCAACCAGCAACCTTGTTTTATGACCAATACCGCACTCCTACTTATGTTGCGGATATTGCACAGGCGATACAAGATCTTGTGGAAAACTTTGTGGAAATGTCGGGTATATCGGGAAAACGTGGTGGAAAGAGTGGTGAAAAAACAAACAGAAGAATTGAACAAGAGGTTAAACAAGAAGTTAAACAAGAAATTTTCCATTGCGGCGGCGGAGAGCGAATTGACCGCGTACAATTTGTACAACGATGCTGCGCTGTGCTGGGTGTAGAAGCCTCGCAAATAGTAGCAAAAAGTATGAATGATGTTCCCGATTACACAACACGCGTGTACGATGTTTCGTTGGATTCTACCAAACTTTGCACACGTATCGCATGGCAGCAAACGCCCTTAGAATCAGCCTTTCAAGAGATGGTGTCGAGTTTTGAATTGTAAGGTCTGGCGTGTTGTACGGTGACGAGGTGATTAAACTTTTCCTCAGTAATTTCTTTCCAAGAAATATGGAAGAGAGGATAGAACGAAGGTTTACGAGCAAAGAGTAAATTTAGATTTGCTTTTCTAGGAAAATCGTGTAGTTTAGGGCGCACCTGTTTGTGTGCATGTTGTCTCCGCAAAATCATTGATGCACAAGCCTCAGTGTACAGCGTAAGCAGCAGTACGACGACAAAGATAATTCAGTATAATTCGTTGTTCATATTCACTTTGATTTGTTCGAGGAGTGGTTTTCATGTCCCGCTACGTTGTTGCTGTGATATGTTGTTTTGTCGTGATTGCCACGCAGGGAGTTCCGCTTTCTGCACAAGGTAAGAAAAAAGCGAAGGGTGCGAAAACCGCATCAGGAGCGGCTTCGGCATCACAACAGCCGAACTCTCCTCAATCCAAAACTCCTGCCTTACCAGAAGTAAAGCAAGGCGCATTGTTGGATTCAGCACAGTTGCTTATTCAGCCAACATTTATTTCGTTGGATGAAGCCCTGCGCCGTGCCGATAAAGTCTATAAACTACGCTTGGACGAAAACAACCTCACTGCCATACCCGCAACGATTGGACGTTTAGTGAATTTGCAAGAGTTATCGCTCAACTTTAACCAGCTTACAGCCTTGCCAGCAGAGATTGGAAAATTGACCAACCTGCAAGTATTGGTGCTGGATAAGAACAAAATTAAACGTCTGCCAACGGAATTGAAAAATCTGGTAAATCTTCAAAAATTATATTTGAATCATTACAATCAAATGGAAGATAGCGAAGTACCGCCAGATTACGATGCGGGTGTGGAACTACGCGCCTTGTGGCTTGCCGTAGATAGTTTGACGAAGCTGGAGACGCTGGGTTTAGGCGGAAATCGTTTGAAGGAAATTCCCGCTGGAGTATTGAGAATTCAAAGCCTGAAGCATTTATACATCAATGATAATGCGCTTACGGAGCTACCCGACGGCATGAATAAATTGAAGAATTTGGAGCAACTTGATATTAGCAACAATCAGCTCAAAACGCTTCCGACGGAAATTGGCAAGATGAAGAGCTTACAAATGCTGGATGTTCGTTTGAATAGTCTTTTGAAATTACCCCCAGAACTCGGCGACTGCTCGGCAATGACAGAATTAGATATCGGTTTCAATTTGCTGAAAGAATTGCCAGAAGAAATTGGGAATTTGACCAAACTTGAACGCATCAACATTAGTAATAATCGGCTTTCTACGATACCTGCAAGTGTAGAACGGTGGGAAAAGTTGAAAAAGCTGAAGATGGTGGATAATCCAATTAAAGATGATGCGGATGTAGCAATGAAGCTCCGAAAGCTACAATTCCGCAAACCACCACCATCAATTGAACGAGATATAAAGCGGTAGAACGCTGAAGAACAAAGGAAATACGCCTTATTTACAGAGGACACATCTGTAAGTAAGGCGTTTTTGTCGAAAAGACTATCGGAAAACTGTCGGAAAGACTGTTGGAAAGACTGTCGGAACGGCGGTTGGAATGAAATCAAGCAAATACGAGCATTCTAGGGCAGCGATACGAACAAAACGAAAAAAAATTGCAGGTTGTGGGAAAAATGACAATTTTTTTGTTTTGTATTATGATTTTTGCATATTGGAATGTGATTTATGAATCACACCCCTCATTCCTACTGGATAACTCTCTGTTTTCGTAACTTTTTGGAAGAAGCATATGTCCAAGGGCAGTGCTGGTAAAGTGTACTTTGTATTGTACCTTGCCGTAATTCTGGAACTTCTTATCATCATTGTAGAACGCGACGAAGCGGAAGAAGGTTTGCACAAAAAGACAAAAGAGTCGATGAAAATTGTGCAAAATATCTTATCGCAGCTTCAAAGCGGCTCTGGTAACTATGATATGAATGTTAGTCCGAATGACCTTATTATTATTCAGGACAAAGCGACGTTGGAAGCTCTTCCGAAAGAGCAGAGAATCAAGCGTCAAAAATCATATAGTGTAAAAGTGAGCGTTACCGACGTATCCGAAGCCAAGCCTGGTGAAGGAGAAGGTGAAGGCGGCGGTGGCGGCGAAGAAAAGAAAGATTACACACTCACCAAACTCGCTAACGTTCAAGAGCTAACCTATCAGGTTTTCTATACAGAAACGCCGAAAGGTGAGTCGCAGGACGTTGCACCTCGCTTGCCAGATAGTACCTTTAATGGAAAGCGTCTGCGCGAATTTAAGCCAGGCGATGTGGCTACGTATGCCGACCCAACACAAGGTGGAAAATCAACAAACTGGAACTTGTTGGATGTTCGCCAATTGAAACTCGACGTGCCAGCAACGTATGAATACACCAAGCCCGAAGGCGGTTGGAAAAAGCCGTTGTATAGTTTGGCTGTTGCTGGAACACAGGTAGATAGAGGTGCGCAAGCAAAAGACACTATTTTCTTTTATGATAGCGTCAAGTCCGATAAAGATTTTGCCAATAACGGCAAACTTTCATCACGGACATTTACCGTAAACTTCGACCCAGGCGAAGAGCGCAAAGACGGCTGGTATAAACTCCGTTTCTTCTCTAGCACCAATAAGATTCTTGGTGTGGATTTTGAAGCTGGCTCAAAAGAAATTAGCGATGAAGACCAAGTAAACGTTGGCGTTGTAAAGCTCAAAGTAAAAGCATTGCGCTCGGTAATGAGAGAATTGCAAAAAGAGCTTGATGGTAAAATGGAATTGCGCGACGTATGGTACGACGGCTCTGGCGATTTTAATACGCGCCTGAAAGCCGTTGAAGAGCTAGACGCAGCCTTGAAACTTGGTCGTGAATTGAATAAAGATAACGAAGAAGTGTCGAGCAAACTTACGTTGTATGAATACATTGTAAAGCTCACCACACCAGGATTTTCAGCGTTCCTTTCGCAAAACCGTAGTACGATGGATATTGATGTGCAAGTGCGCAAGCCAGATGCACAGCAGCCAGCACCACGCGTGAGCGACCTCGACCCGAAAATCATTACTTTCGATAAGTTGAATAAAACGATTATTACGTTCGTTTTGTCTCCCGCTTCGTACTTCAAGCCGGGTAATCCCGAAATTGAAATTAAAGGTACGCCTTCTCTGGTTGGTCAATATCGTATAGAGCCAGATGTTGCTACTGGCGAGACCGCACCTGCTCTGACGGGCGCGGCAGCAAACCAACCACGTAAATACCGCATGGTATTTGATAAGCCAATTGCGGCGGGTACGTATAATCTCAAAGTAACTTATCGTGGTGGCGGGAAAATGGACACCGCAACAAGTGAACTCAAAGTATTGCCAAGTATGCTTGATAACAAGAGTATGAAAGCAATTGCTGCGCTGAAATTGTACTATGGAAAACGTCTTGCCTTCCGTGCAAAATTGCCACTTGATGCAGAATTGCCGTTGCAGCAATTCAAGATTGATTATCAATTAGGTAACGAAAAGAAGATGCAGGATAATCCGTTCTCGGAATCGTATGTTGGTCCGAATATTCCAGCTTCGGCGAAGAAAGTGAAAATGGAAGTGGTGTGGATTAACCCAGGCACAGGTGAGCGCGTTCCGCTTCTTTCCAAAGAAGTAACGCCAGACCAAACTCCACCAGATATCGCTTGCCAGTCTGCGATTGCGGAATTGAAATCTAGCGGTGCTGAAGCTCCAAAGAAAAAAGCAACTGGTAAAAAACCAGTTCAGCCAGCAAATTTCCAAGTGGTCATTAAAGGTATTTCCGTTGATTACGAAGTACCGATTGACGCTGATAACAAAGACCCGAATGCAAGTAAAAGTATCAAAGCCACCTTAGGTGAGGTAGAATCGGACGGTCCAGCGGATATTGATTTTACGGCATCGGAAACGAAGCTCAATATCTATAATGGTGATGAACCAGACCCAACCGCAGCTTGGAGTGCAACCGCAACAACCTTTGGTATTATTAGTGGCGAGTTTGATGCGGCAAGCGGTTCGTTCCCTATCACGATTCAAGTAAAAGATTTGCCGCCAAAGCCACCGGGAGAAACTCGTATTTTGCGAGGAACGATTGCGGTGAAAGTTGGCGCGAAAATTGTAAATCGTAAAGCTGGTACATCTGCGAAGTCATCTGCTCCGCCATGTATTATCCCGATTAACATTCCGTATCAATAATCCGTATTGAAAATACTCATTGGGTAAATAGTCATTATTCCTTGAGCAATTCTGCGGAAAATTTCTGAAGATATTTCGCAAGGAATACTTCAATAAATCCTTTAGAAATTATTACTATTCATCATTTTACTGATTGTAAGGATGCTGTTTATGCGTAGCCTACATCGTAGCATATTCACAAGTTTGCTGGTTGCGGGAGTGTGGATGTCCTCAGCAAACCTTTCTGCTCAAGAGCTTACAAAAGCCTTCTTGCGAAGAATGGACTGGTATAAATACTCAAATATCTCTGTATTTGAGGCGGATGGTTCTGCTGTGAAGCGTTTCAAAGAAACCTTTACACCAAGTTTGCCGCGTACTGCTGCGCTTGAAGCTGCCGAGCAAGAATGTACCAACACCGATGATATCCGTAAGCGTATTACCAAAAAGCAGCCTGTACCGCAAGCTCTTATTGACGAAGGCGGTAGCCCTCAGGATTGCGAAGTGGTCAAGCTGTATTACACAAATCTTGCCGCACTTGTTCAAATTGGTAAAGTCTATATCGTTACCGAGCGTTATCAAGAAGGACAAGAATTGAATATCTTGGGTGTTATTCCCATTCAATCACCCGCTACTCCCGTAGCTGCGGCTGACCCCGATTTCTTGAAGAATTCCTTGAATGCTCCTCTTTCAACAGGTTTGATGGATGGCGCAGACCTTCGACAATTCAAAACAAAAGAGTTTGAAAAAAACGATTCTACTGGACAAATGGAGCCAGTAAAAGGTTCGATTGAGAGTACGGGTTCGGAAAATATGTATGATTACTTGAAAGCAATTATCAAGCAAAATCCATCCGAGAAAACAAACCTCATTCGCCCGAGCCAAACAGTGGCAATGAAGATTAACAAGGAAATCGTTACAAAAATGATTGCTGAAGATAAAGTCAGCGATTATGTGATGATTACTGAAGGTGAGCCGCACAAGGCTATTCCGAGTGATAAAACCTTTTTGGATGAAATTACCATCGGTGCAGCCGACCTTATTAGCTGGCGGCACTACGAAGACCCTGCAAACGTACAAGGCGAGCCGACAAACTTGCCGAAATATGGCGTAGAGCTTCGTTTAGGCAATGACGATATTGGTTATCCATCGTTCTGGACAGAGCGTGCAGCCGCCAACTTCTTGTGGGATGGCGTAAAACTTGGCGCAATTCTTCCTTCAGCACTTTGGGCGCCTCAGTTGCTAAATTTGATGACAATACCCCGCCGCCAATCAGCCTTGCGTGAAATTGGTGGTGTGAACTTTGGTGTAGATTTCCCCTTCAAGTTGATTGACAAAAGCGGTGTGTTTAATCTTGGTGGTTCGTACATGATTGGCAATGCTGTTCAGTACAACTACGACGGTTTGTTTGCAGATGAAGGTGCCTTCTTGCCGAATGGCAGACCCGAATATACACGCTTGCGTCGTACATTCCTGATGCGTGCGCACGGTGCTGCTACGTACACGTTCTCTATCGGTATTAACGACCCAGACAAAGAAAATCAAGGCTATTTTATTCGCTTCAAAATTGGTATGGCAGGATATTCTATGGAAGAATTCCGCCGCACAAATGATTGGCAACAAATTCAAGACCCTTCTGCGCCAGGTGGCGTGCGCTGGCCCCGTCTTGAGGAAGATGCAAACCCATTAATGGAACGTACTGGAGGCGCAAACCTGAAAATTGGTCCGCTTTTCCGTATTGAGTATATGGCGGCTGGTCTTTCTGCGCCATGGGGTTCGTATTTGCAGTTCTTTGATGGTGCAATTACAGGACAAGGCTGGTTGCAAGCACCAATTAGCGATACAGGATTCTTTACTG
This sequence comes from Ignavibacteria bacterium, assembly GCA_013298775.1. Lineage (GTDB taxonomy): Bacteria > Bacteroidota > Ignavibacteria > Kapaibacteriales > UBA4661 > PH2015. The sequence continues at coordinate 17,339 of JAAFIV010000003.1, forward strand.
CTATCCGTTTGGATTGTCGTATTTTCGCACCCATCACACGCAGTGCATATCCTTGGGAGCATAACGTGATTGCTATTCCTTCGGTGCGCTTTATTTTCCGTTGGTAATTTATGCTTCAATGCGCATGAATTGGCACACTCTGTGTGTGCTAGATTTTAGCTAGATTTTTGAGAATAACCTTTTGAACTTGAATTTTGATTATTGAGAAATCTTTCTCATTCAATGATTTCAGACCGTAATCCTATGAAAAAACTTTCTTTGGCTCTGGGTTCGTGTGTCGCGCTTGCTTTTGGCGCATCCACGCTATCGGTACAAGCACAGTCACCTGCTCCCGATTCTTCTGGCGGCGGTGGCGGCGGTATTCCGAAAGCATTTACGCAAATTGATGACCGCGCTCTTCCCTTCCTGAGCCGTTGGACGGTGTGCGAAGCGCAGGTACAAAAGCTGATTCAGCAATACTTCAAAACTATCGGGAAAGAACCCGGACCGGATTTGGCAAAGATTTCCATTTTGGGTGAACCCAAGAAAAATGGAAAATATGAATTGTACAAAATCCAGTGTGGAAGTGCCATTGCGGTCAAGAAAGAACTTGATGACACCATGCTGCAAGGCGTGAAAGACCTCATTGCCGCGCCTGTGGGTGTGGAAGGTGAGGAGTCATACTGCCACGACTTCACCTCTGTTTCAGCAGTAGGTGGTAAGGTTTCCACCGAAATCGACAAAAAAGTCGGTGTTGGTGAAAACAACTTCCGTATGCCGACAGGTGGCCGTCAGTATATTTCGCTTTCGCTCTTTGAACAATTTCTTCGCGTGGGTAATACAAACTGGTGGATTCAAAACATCATCGGCAATGACCCCGCAGGTTATATGTTCTTGCACGCTGGCGAAGCAAAAATTTTAGCGCGTCGTCCGCTTATTGACAACTACGATAATAACACACGCCGTGTTGTACCAAACCTTTTGAAACTTCATGCAGGTGTTGTGTATCGTTTGACGGATAATGTCGGGAATCCAAACCCACGTTTTGCTGAGGGCTTGCTTGGTCGTCGCCGTATCAGCATGGGTGCAGAGCCAAAAATCGCAGGTGGTCTTGAAGGTTGCTTGACGTTAGGTGAGGATAATAAAACAAGTGTTATCGGTGCTGCTGTCAATGTTGAGATTCCCATTGGTAGTCTGAACGAAGCTGTTCCCGTGAGCGACCCAGATTCTTACGCTCGTGTTGCTTTACCGCGTGGACGGAACTTAGATTTTATCAGCCGTAATCCTGATTTAGAGTTTTTGCCAACATTGCCACGCCCAGATGGTTCGCCAGCAAATGAGCTTGTTAGTCCGCTTTTGCGCCGTAATGGTCAATTCACCTTCTACTACACTTGGTGGTTAGATACCGAAGGCGAAAACCCGCCGGATAACATCTTCCGCATAGATTTAGGTGTAAACATCACGGAAGTTCAGGAAGTAGCACTTGTGCGCCAACGTAGTACGGGTTTTGTCTTTTTGAATTCTAGCAATATCCGTCCCGCAACTGTTGGTGGACCAAGTCTGCAAACGTATTTGCCAACAGATTTTCGCGACTGGGTGTATGCTCGTTTTGAATATCGCAACGAAACAACATTCCCGTTTGGATTTTATGCACAATACTCGAATCAAATCTTAATGGCGGGAACATATATGCCGCTTGCTGGAAACTGGCTCTATTTGGAAGCAAAAGTCGGATTCCCCTTGCGCGGCGATGTTGCTCGTGGATACGAACTGCCTGTGTACGCAATGCTTTCGCCGGTCTTCCGCATCCAGATTCCACGCTAAACTCGCGTAGCATCTCGCTCGGTAGCGCACACGCTTGTTTCGTCTTGTCCACTCTTTGTAATTGTTGTAATTTAAGCCCGTACAATCATTTCTTGTACGGGTTTTTTTATTTTTCGTGGATGGATTGAAGAGAAGCGGTCATTCCCGCAGATGCGGAAATCTCGCACAAAAACACAGCTTCAGCCAATCTTCCTTCTGAACTATTCCTTGAATCTATGACATGTGTGTTTTCATTTGCTCAATCGTTACGGCAGCAATATCTTTCTCGTACCGCGTTGGTGCTGTGCATGATAAATCTTTCCCTGCTGGCAGAAACCATGCTAGCGCAAACGCCGTCCCCGACAAAAAATCAACCAAGTACACAGCCTACAAGCAAAGCTCCAGCTCCGCGCGTGGGAACACCAAAAGCTGCTCCGCCAGCCTTACCGCCAAATCTTTTTCGCCGTGAGATTGAAATTGCTGATTCGGTAAAAAAAGCAAATATCTTGCAAGGCGTACAGCAAGGCGCACGTATTCAAGCCACCGACGACCGTTTGAAGCTCTTTATCCAAAACGTAGATATTACGCGCTTTCCCGAAGTGGGCTTAATTGTCGAGGCAATGAGCAATGACACTTCTGCCTTTGAAACATTAGAAAATCAAAAACTTTCGGTTTTGGAAAATGGTAAAGCTCGCCAAGTGGTGTCGGTAAAGAAAATATCAGCAGAAAAGCGTATTCCGATGGACTTCGTGTTTGTGCTGGATATTACTGCCACGATGCAAGACCACATCAACGCTGTACGCGGAAACGTGGACGCTTTTGCAAAAAATCTTCTTGCCAAAGGGATTGATTTTCGCTTGGGTTTGGTGATGTATTCCGATTCCGTTGAAGTTGTCAAGCAGCCAACAAGCGATGTGCAGGAGTTTCTCTGGTGGCTGCGCGACGTGCAAGCGCGGGGCGGCAAAGACGAAAAAGAGAATTCGCTCGAAGCACTCGCTGCCGCTTCCAATCGCATTAAATACCGTCCTTCGGCAAGCAAAATGGCATTGCTCATCACCGACGCGCCCTATCACCAAAAAGGCGAGGACGGCGACGGAACAACCTCCTACACAACGCAAAGCATCATTGATACGCTCATAAAGCGCGAAATGAAAGTGGTGCCAATTACCAAAACGGTATTTCAGCAATACAACAAAATTGCCAATGCCACACGCGGCACAACCTTCGATATTACCAAGCCGTTTGCAACGATTCTGGACACGTATTCGCGCAATCTCACGAATATGTACGCTATCACCTATCGCTCGGAAGAACCTGCATTGCCTGATTCTATCAACGTTGCGGTGGTGAATGAGCAGAATTATGAACTTGTCCGCCGTACCATTCCTATCTTGCAGATTGGGCGCAAACTCATCATTGAAGATTTGCTCTTTGCCACGAACAAGGCTATTCCCGTAGCAACCTTCCAGCCCCAATTAGAGCGCATTGCAGAGTTTATGATGAATCGTAAAACGGTCGTGATTCGCGTAGAAGGTCATACCGACGGCATTGGCGGAGCGGAGTACAACTTGCGCCTCTCCATGCAACGCGCCGAAGCCGTGAAGACCTACCTTATTCAGCGCACGGTGGCTGCACACCGCATCCACACGCTAGGTTTTGGGAAATCGCGCCCCATTGCAACGAATGACACGGATATTGGTCGCCGCTTAAACAGGCGCACAGAAATTGTAATTTTGGAAAAGTGATTGATAATCGTAAACACGTAGGTTCGCTCTTCCCGTCCTGCCGTTTCGTGAGCGGTAGAACGGGTTTCGCGGAAACGAAAAAATCTCAGCATGAAACCATTCATTACGTCCCGCCCCGCAGCCGCCTCTTCTCTTGCCTTTCGCGGCATTTCCTTCGCGCTCTGTCTCTGTGCAATGTTGCTTGTGAATCTTCCTGCACAGGCGCAATTCCAACGTTCCTACATCATCCCCGATGTGTGTGCGCCTGGTATGGCGACGTACATTGAAATCATCGGGCAGCACGATTTACGCGGCAATTTCGGCAAAGACAGCATTTACGCCAACAACCCAGGCGATTCCGTCCGTGTGGAGCTTGCTAATCCTGAAGATTCTGCCCGCGTGATTGTGGGTCCGCTTACCGTTGCGTGGAACGGGCGCATGATTTCCACGCACATTTTCGTCCTCCCGAATGTACAGCCGAATGATAGTATTTGGTCGAATCTGCGACCTGAGTTTCGCATACCGCTTCAGGTAGTTGTGCGCGGTCGGCAAGATTCCATCCGCTTCACTGATACCGTCTATATCGTCCGCCCTTTTACCCGCGTGGAAAGCTATTCTCGCGCAATCACGGCAGATTCTATCGTCATTGGCACAACACTTCCCGACACCACACGCAGCCTTCGTTCACGGCGCGGCGCGATTATCGCCGAAAGTGTACGTTTGCAAGCGGGAAAAAAGTACAGCGTTTCAACGGTTGATACCGACCCACGAACACCTGGAAATCAAGGCTACTTGCCCTTTGTATGGCTCGTGCGCGGCTTGTTCGATGGTAATGGTGCAAGTGTGGATGTCAATGGAGTTGGGAAAAATGGTGGTGCGGGCGGCGGCGGCGGCGGTGGACCCGTTCAAGATCCAGCACTGTTCGGCTCAAGCGGAAATTCCCAACGAAGTAGAGGTGGAGATGGCTTTACGGGAGGTGGAGCTGGTGGTTTGAATAACTCACGAAGTGGTACATCCTTTTGGGCAAATGGCGGTACAGGTAGTTTTACATTCTTAGCTACTGGAGACCTTCCCGCGCGACCTCCTGTCCAAATGGACGGTGGAGCGAGCTTAAACGGCGTACATGGCGGGCTTTCAGGTAATAACTTTTCTGACCATCCACAATCGGCAGGCGGCGGTACAGGGCATCCTTTTGGACGGTCTGGTGTAGGTTGGTACGGCAATGACGACCCAGAAGTAAGCGCAGGCGGCGGACACGGACGACAAGAAGGTGAGGATGGCGATGCTGGCGGCTATAGGGTTGGCGGCTTTTCCACTGTAAAAGGGCGCAGTGGTGGTGGTGCCGTTGGCGGCGGCGGCTCGCATGGGAATGCTATGGTCATTCCGATAGCAGGAGGTTCTGGTGGTGCAAGTGGTAATCCACAGGGTGTTAATATTTGGGGCGGCGGCGGCGGCGGCGGCGGCGGTGCCATCCGCATCGCAGGAGCTACTGTACGCAATGTTTCTTTATCTGCTCGTGGTGCAGCTCGGCAGCGTGGTACAGGAGGTATTGGACTAATTCCTGATGGTGGTGAAGGTTCAGGCGGTCATGTCGGAGTGCAGTCTAAAACTCGTGCAGATAATATCATTGCTGACGTTCGTGGTGGTGGTGATGAAAATAGTGGTTCAGGAAGAATGCGTTTCGATATACCAGAGTCTTTCTCTTCAATTTCTTTTTTGCCCTCTATGTCGCCCACGTCTGCTTATCATACCAGTATAACTCTTGACACAATGGCAGCCGTGCGCAGCCCCTATTCCTCACCTTTTCTCGTGCGTGGTTTTTCAGGATATTCTGCAAAATCTCTTCGTTTCTTCACTCGCACTACAACAGGCACGTGGCAGCGAAAAGATACTACCATCATCATTGTATCTCAACTCATTCCGCTTGCTTATCAAGGAGTGTTTCCACCCACAAACCAAATGCCTGGAACAGCTCAAGATTCCTTGCTGTTCATCGTTGGTGCGGAAGAAGTACGCCCCGAGATTTCGATAGATACTCCACCCTACACCATCAATCCACCTTGGATTCTCACCCAAGCAGCCGCAAACATTCTCCGCGTCCAGCCTTTGCCGCTTATTTCGGTCTCGGTCGGACACAATCGTGATACCTCGTTTGCGCAATTCACGCGCTGCCAAAACGATGTAAATTCCACTACCATTACGATTACAGTACGCAATAATCGCGGCGGACCCTTGGAGGTAAGTAACATCACCTTTCGGGGCGAAGCTGCGCCGTATCTGCGTGCCGAGCCAAGTAGCTTTGCGGTTGTGCAAGGTGCGTCGCGGCAAGTAACGGTGAGCTTTACGGGCAATGCCTCGCTTCCAGCAAATATCAATTTCTTCACTGGAGATATGCTCATCGCGCACAATGACACCTTTCCCGATATTGGCGGTGCAGCGCGTCCTAAACTTTGGACAATACGGCTGACCGTCCCAGTAAACACCGTGCGCTACACCATGAGCCTCACAAGCAATACGCCAGGGCTGCTCCAAAGCGTACCGCAACGAGATACAGTGCTAGACTTCGGGCGTGTCGGTTTGGGCGGGCTTGGCGTAACCGAACGCGTGCAAATTTTCAATACAGGACAAACGCCAACGATTATCACTCCTCTGCGCTATACCGTGCGAGCCGCACAACCACTTGCTTCTACGCCATTTCAGTTTGAGGAAGTAACCGATATTGTTAGCCCAAGGGGTTCGGTTGTCGTTCCCGTAACATTCCTGCCAACAAGGATTGGTGCGGCTTCTGAGCAGCGCGTCCTTGTGCAACTGCGCAACACCGACGGAAACTGCCCCTTTTCCGCCACCTACACCGTGATTTTACGCGGCACTGGCGTACAGCCCCAGCTCGACACAACGCGCTCAACGCGCTCGCTCGACTTCGGTACACTCACTGTTTGTTCGCCTTCCACGACCGCAAGCGCATTGCCGATTACTCTCTTCAATAGCGGCAACGACCCCCTTGAGGTGCGGAGTATTCGCATGAGTTCGAGTACAATTTCGAGTACAATTTCGAGTACCAATCCCAGCATAACACCAGCATTTACGCCGACGATAGGTAATTTCATGATTCCCATTGGCGGAAGCCAGTCCTTCATGCTGCGCTATCAATCGCCGACCACAACCCGTGCCACGCAAACGGTGCGCGATACCGTCCTTCTCGAAACCAACGATGCGCGGTTTGGGCAATCGAATCCGTACCGTATTCCTGTGAGTTTGACGCTGAATAGCTTCAATCCTTCACTGCGCCTTATTCCGCCCGATACGCTTGCCTTTGGTGCAACGCGCTATTTTTCGCGGCAGCAGCGCACGATTGTTCTGGCGAATAACGGCAACGTTGGGATGACGGTAACGCTCGACGCGAGTGCGCTCCCTGCGCCATTCCGCATCATTGCACCCCAGCCGCCGCGTATTTCCTTGCTTCCGGGCGAGACGCAGCAGATTCGCATTGAAGCCTTTCCCACTGAAACATTGCCAGAAAACGTGCTAGTACGCGGTGTTGTGCGCTTTACTGCCACGCCGAGCGATGGCGTACAATGTCCTTTCACGCTCGCGCCGCTTGTCGTGACGCTGCTTCCGCGGGGTCCCGCTTCCATGCAAGCCACGCTCTGGCTCGATACTCTCAGCAATGTAAATATGCGCCGCGACACGGTGATTCGCCTCTGGGGGCGCGTAGAAACTGCCGTGCAAGGCAGAACTGATAATCTCCGCGCAGCAGTGCTGATTCGCCGCAGTATGTTTTTCCCGAAAGCGGTGCGCTCGGCGTTTGGTGCGGCAAGTATTGAAGTCTCGCAAGTCCGCGACCGCGACCGCGCCGTGATTGTTAGTGTGCCAAACGTTGCATTAAACGAGACACCAAGCGTGATTGCAGAGATTCAAGGCACACCAATTCTCACTGATACCGCGTGGGCAAACGTGGAATGGCTGCCCGCCGAAACAGCATGGGCGCGGCGCGACAGCGTCTATTCGATAGATAGTCTGAGAAATGGCTTCATTGCTACCTTTGTGCCGCTTTTGCGCAATCAACCACGCCTCGTGAGCGGACCCGTGATTGGTCAAATGCCGCGCCAAATCGTGCTTTTAGGCATTACGCCCAATCCCGCCCGCGATGAAATAAACCTTGAACTCCGCGCTACAACAGGAGGGGAATACGTTGTGCAAATCGTAAACACACTCGGACAGCGCGTCGCAAGCTACTCATGGATGCACGATGAGCAGAATTTCGCAAACAATCTCGCAAACAACAGAACGCCTTCGGAAGCCCGTCTTTCCTTGCCTCTCGACCTCAAGGGTATTGCTGCAAATGGAACGTATTTCCTTCGCGTGATAACGCCGCAGGGTGATAGTGAATCAGCTCTTGTGCGTATTGAGCGGTAAAATTAAACAACGGAACTCATTGGATTCAATGCACATACAATTCCCTCACCCAACCCTCTCCCAGAGGGAGAGGGCTTCAGATATAATTTTTCTCAACCCTCTCCTTCTGGGAGAGGGTCGCTCGAAGAGCGGGGTGAGGGAAATTATCACGATACTTCTCCTCAGCATCTTCCTACTCCAAAGCTGTGCAAATCAAGTAGCCCCCTCAGGCGGACCGCCAGACAAAACCCCGCCGCAAATACTCGCTTCCGAGCCATTTCAACGTTCCATCAACGTCCACCCGACGGGAATTTCGCTGCTGTTCAATACCTACATTGACCGCCGCGATGAATTTTACCGCTCTCTCACGCTCACACCGCCCGTAAAGGCTGATTATTCTTGGTTCGGCAAGCAATTTTTTATGACCTTCAAAGAGCCGCTTGATTCCAACATTACCGTCGCGCTCACCATTGGCACAGGCTATGCAAATTGGGAAGGTAATAAGCCAGAAGCCGCATATACACTGGTCTTTGCAACAGGGAGCAAACTTGATAGCGGCACAATAAAGGGAACGCTGGAACGCACAAACGCGGATGCAGCGAGCAACAAGCTCCAAGCAGAAACCATTGCCGCCTTTCTCTACCCGCTACGCGGCATAAAACCTGATACCTTAAACCCTGCCACGACCAAACCAAAGTACATCATTCCGCTTGGCTCAAAAGGCACATTCGAGTTTCCCGCGCTCGCTGAAGGCGCGTATCGTCTCTTTTTGGTGAAAGATGAGTTTCGCAATGAGCGCATTGACACAGCAACGGACGCATTCGGTACGCCGACGAGCGACGTTGTTGTACCAGAAGGCGGAACGGTCGAAGTGCCAGTGTTTATCTCACCTGCACGGGATTTCCTTGCTCCGCAGCTTGCGGAAGTGCGCCAGATTTCGCCGCTTCGTTTCATAGTGCGGTGGAATAAGAAAATCGAACCACAATCATTTACGCAACTGCTTACGCAAAATGGTACGCAAAATGGTACGCAAAAAGTTTTACAAGATGTTTTTCACATAAATGATTCCTTAAAACTGCTGAAACGCGAGAATTTACCGCGCATTCAGGCGTTTCATGCAAACCCAAACAATGCCTCGCAAATGATGCTGTATCTTGATAAGCCCTTCAATCCTGCATGGGAAACAGCATCACCGCAAAAGGATAATGACGGAGCAGACACGAAACGCTACCTGCTTTCGGTGCAAGCAATGGTGAGGGATTCCGCAGGAAACACCGTGCCAGATTCTGCCCGCACAAAAGCATTTGCGCTGAACCCGCGTCCTTCCGAGGGCGATACCGCCGCGCCCACGCTTGTCAAAACGGTTCTTCTGAATGCGCCCGATGCGCGGCGGTATTCCCCGAATGCGCCGCCATTGCTGGATAGTACGCTTGCTCTGCCGCTTTTGCCGTGCGTGCAGTTCGTGTTTTCATCAGCATTGTTGCATAATTTGACTGCCACAAATGCAAGCATTGAAGCGGCTTCTGGGGCAGGAAAAGAGAACGATAGTATCCTACAAGCACTCCGCGAAGCAGAAGCAAATATCATTCTCGAAAATGCCAAACAGCAAGCCGTTCCTGTGCGTATTCTGCCTTCAACGCAAGCAAATATGCTGCTTGTAGAGCCTCGCGCTCCCTTGCAGCCAAACTCGTGGTATTCGCTCGGTGTGCCGCTTCGAGGCATCAAAGCGTGGAATAATGCGCCCTTGAAGGATTCTGTCATCATTCTCCATTTCCAAACCGACGACCCGCGTGATGCTGGCGCGGTCTCTGGCACACTCAAAGATTTGCTGCGTGATACAAGCCTGAAGGCAAGCACCAATGCGGCTTTTAGCACAAAAGCACAAAGCTCCACGCAAGCAACGGTGCGCTCGACAGGCGCAAACTTTTCTACGACCACAAACCGCTCCACAACCACAAATCTCTCCACGACCACAAATCTCTCCACGCAAGCAAATACACGCCTTGCAAAGAATATTCTTCCCCGCTCACCCTTTCGCCCAACAACAAATGGGCAGTACATTCTTGTTCTGGAAGCCGCATCAGGTCTTGCTTCTGGGCAAAATGCTTCTGGGCAGAACTCTTCGCCACAAAATTCCAGTCAGCAACCTGCACCTGCGCAAAATCCACCTGCACAAAACAATGCTTCCCAAGCACCATCACGCTTTACCGAGCGACGCTTCGAGGTACGGATTTCTGCCCGCGAAAGCGCATCATTGCAGGATTCCTTCGCATGGACGTTTGAGAACATTCCTGCTGGAACGTACAGCCTAAGCGTCTTCTACGATGCAAACGGCAATGGCGTGTACGATTACGGCTCCGTCTTTCCTTACGCTCCAGCCGAGCGCAGGCATCAGCACCCGACGGAAATCCAAGTGCGCAAGCGGTGGACGGTGGAGAATGTTCGCTGCGAATTTCCCTGACTATCTTCCCGTTCTACGCTTTCTTGAGTGTAGAACGGGTTTCGCGGTGAGGAGTTTCATGGTCAGGGGGTTCATGGTAAGGGGTTGTCCAGAAAGATAGTACCGTGAAACTCGTTCTACCGTTCAGAAACGGTAGGACGGGAAGATTTAACCAATGACGAATCTTGGATGTAACGCGAAAAACAACTATGTTGAAGAAATACAACGGACTCTTTTCTTCTTTTCTCGCTTTCGGAGACGACCATGAAAAATACCCTTACACGCCGCATACAATCAAGCATTCTGGCAATGCTATTCTTCAGCATTATTGCTTGCACTCCTGCCTCGCGTCTTGCCGCACAAACGCCGCTCTCTGCCGAAATGCAGCACAATACCTTATTTACGCCAATCCTTGAAACTCAGCAAATACAGCGTTTGCGCTTGGATTTGAGCGAATCTATCAAGGTGCAGTCTGCGCTCAAAACACGGGAATTGGTGCTGAGGGATTTCACGCTTTTTACACCCTCGCCGTCAAATCAAGCCGCTCAACGAGGAAATCCAAGCAATGAAGCATTTGGGCAAATTACCTCACAAAATGCAGTAATGGTGCGGCGTGGCGGTGTGCTAGAGTTTCCGCACATAGCAGTTGGACTGCGCGAAGTCGAGCCGTTTTTGAGTTTCAGTGTGAAACTCTTTTGCGAAAAAGCGAATGCTGCCAATGTGCAAGTATTTGTGCGCCCTCTGGACGAAAACGGTATGGAACTTTCGGAACGTTTGGCAGTGCAATTCGACCATCACTGCGAAGATATGTCCGAGAGCGAACAAGCTACACTGCCGATGAAATCTCGCTCGGCGACGGAGACAACGCTTACCACCAATCTTGCATTTCTCCCAAAAGAAACACGCTTTATTCATCTGCGCATAGAATTTGTGCGGACTACGGAGTTTTCTGAGCCAATACTACGCGGCATGGAAGTATTTGCGCACAATCCAAAAGCAACAGAAAAAGAGACCTTGCAACGCTTTCAAGATGGCGTAAATACTGGTGCTACGGGAAATATTGCTACGGGAAATTCTTTGAAGCAAATCGCTTCAGAGGCGCATAATTCCACGCTTCCACGACCGAATTTTGTTACGCGCACCGATTGGGGCTGTCCTTGGGGACAAACAAGCGGTCCAAACACGCTTACGTCCACGCCGCCGACGCACTTGATTGTGCATCATTCCTTTTCGCCTGGCAATAACATTTCGGATTGGCCCGCAGCAGTGCGCAGCGTCTGGACGTTTCACGTGATGTCAAACGGTTGGTCGGATATTGGCTACAACTGGCTGATTGACCCGCAAGGCAATATCTATCAGGGTCGTGCGTGGGTTGGGGAGGACGACAACACGCAGGGAGCGCACTTCTGCGGCTTCAACCGCAACACGATGGGCGTGTGTATGCTGGGCGATTTTACATCCATCACCCCCACCGATGCAGCATTGAAGAGCCTTGTACGGATTTTAGGCTACCGCGCAAGTACAAGCAATATCAATGTTCGCAGCACGAGCCCACACGCAAATTCTCAGCTAACGCTGGACAATATCTCTGGACACCGCGACGGTTGTAGCACGGAATGTCCTGGAGGCAGCTTGTATCCTTTGCTCCCAACGTTGCGCAATCGCGTCTTCGCGCTAATGAATCCGCCAAGTGTGCGTAGCCAAGCCGTGCAAGGTGCGCCCTCGCGCGACGAAGCACAGGTTTCCTGCATTGTTCAGCCTAATGGTTCAGAGACCGAAGTATTCATCGAATGGGCGGAAAGCAGCGCAAATACACGTTTTACAAACCGTCGCTCGGTGCGGCGTTTGGCGGCTACTGCGCCAGAAACAAGCCTTTCTGCGACGTTGAGCGGATTGCGTCCTGCGGTGCGTTATGCCTATCGTTTTGTTGCAGAAAACTCTGACACCAGCACTGTGGCGGCTCAGGGGGAATTTACCACACTCAATACGAGTGTTCAAAACGCAACCACGAGTGCAGAAAACACGCTCCGCGTCCAGCCAAATCCGATAAGTGGTAACGAAGCGGAAATTAGCTATCGCTTGGAAGTAGCATCAAACCTTGAACTTCAAATTGTTTCTTCCACAGGGCAGGTTCTGCGGACGCTTGCCAAGGGCGTTCATGCGGCGGGCGAATATCGTGTGAAATTTGATGGCGGGAATTTGTCTTCGGGCGTGTATTATTGCCGCTTGCAGCTTGTTTCTCCATCGGCGCGGCAAACAACTGTTCCCGTTATGATTGCACGATAGAATTGTACGGTAAAAATGACACGATAAAATTTACGATACCAGCATACAAAGCGAAGAGATTCTCTCTTTTCACCCCACCATAGGTTGTGAAGTAATTCGCAAAATGTGTATCTTTGTTGTAATAGTTTCGAGTATTGAACGTATTACGCATCAATTCTTATTTTTCATCGCACTGACATTGCATTTTACTTGAGAAGGGTAACTACCATGGATTCGGCTTTCACTGCTACTTCCTCCCTTATTACACCATCGGAAACAGTGATTCTTATTGCTGACGACCTGCAAGACAATCTCAACATCGTCAAAGCGGTGCTTGGCTACAAAGGCTATCAGGTTGATACAGCAAAAAACGGCAAACTTGTTTTGGAGCAGCTTGAGAAGCGTGTTCCCGACCTTATTTTGCTCGATATTCAAATGCCAGAAATGAATGGTATTGAAGCCTGCCGTATCTTGAAAGCAGATGCGCGTTTTGCAGCCATTCCCGTTATTTTTCTCACTGCAAAGGCAGATAGCTACGATATTGTTGATGGCTTCAAAACAGGTGCGGTGGACTACATCACGAAACCATTCAATACAATGGAATTGCTTGCGCGGGTGCAAACGCATTTGGAATTGAAAAAATCGCGCGACTTACTTTCCGAGAAAAATCGCTATTTGGAGGTGATGAGTTCAGGTTTATCGCGACTCAATCACGAGAAGAATGATTTTATGGATATTGCTGCGCACGACCTGAAAAATCCACTGACGACAATCAAAGGTTTGGCGGACTTCTTGCGGCAAAACAACGATATTCCACCCGAAAGTGTGAAAGCTATTTTGGAGAATATCATTAAATCATCCGAGCGAATGTTTGCAATTGTGCGGAATTTGTTGGATGTCAATGCGATAGAATCAGGGAATTTTCATTTTACGCCCTCGCAAGTGGACATGGAAGAAATCATCCGCGACCTCGTACAGCAGTATGATTATCAGGCAACACAGAAAAAAATACGTTGTACTATTGCGGTTGAGGGTGGCAATGCCCACGTAAGCGCGAATACGGATAGCATGACCCAGATTTTAGATAACTTGCTCTCAAACGCGCTTAAATACTCGCCCCATGATACAGAAGTGCGTATTACGCTCACAAAGAACAACGGCATAGTGCGCTGCGCTATTCAAGATGAGGGTCAGGGACTGAGCGATATAGATAAAGAAAAACTCTTTGGAAAATTTGCCCAGCTTTCCGCACAGCCCACTGGCGGCGAGCAATCAAGCGGTTTAGGGCTATTTATTGTGAAAAAATTGGTAGAAGCAATGAATGGCAAGGTCTGGTGCGAGTCAGTGCAAGGTAAGGGTGCAACCTTTTTAGTGGAATTTCCCGCCGTGTAATATCGTCTCTACACCTCTTCAAACCTCACTCAGAATAACTCCTCATTTCTCGTGTTGGTAATGAGGTTTCGCGTATCGCAATACCTTTCACTATGAATCATTTGCTTCGTAACATAACGATTGGTGCGCTTTCTGCGGCACTTGTTGGTGTTGGTTTTGTCATGGGCAGCATTGCGCAGGACAAGCAGCAGCGTATCACCAGCACGATGATTGCTGAAGCAGAGCGCGTTATCGGGCTTCGCTTCAGTGAAAATCAGCGTGATTCCTTGTTGGATGAGGTGAATGCAAATCTGGAAAGTTATGCGGAAGTGCGCAAAGTCGTACTTCCGAATAGTGTTTCTCCTGCGTTTATGTTTAACCCAATTCCGCAAGGTTTTACGCCGCCTTCAGCGTCATCGTTTCAGACAAGCACCATTGCTCCTGTTCTGCCGAAAAACCGTGAAGACCTTGCATTTTACAGCATTGGCGAACTTGCCGCGCTTCTCAAAGCACGGAAAATTACCTCGCTGGAACTCACGGAATTGTATTTGCAACGCCTGAAGAAGTACGATACGAGCTTGCTTTGCACCGTTACGCTCACCGAAGAACGCGCTCTGCAAGCGGCTCGGCGGGCGGATGCGGAAATTGCCAAAGGCAAGTATCGAGGAACCTTGCACGGTATTCCCTACGGTTTGAAGGATTTATTTTCTACCAAAACCTACAAAACTACGTGGGGAAGCGCACTCTATAAAGAGCAAGTGCTGGATGAAGATGCAGCCGTTGTGCGAAAGCTCGACGAAGCAGGTGCAGTGCTGCTTGCAAAGCTCTCGCTGGGTGAATTTGCCATGGGCGATGTGTGGTATGGCGGCATGACGCGCAGCCCTTGGAATCTGAAAGATGGCTCAAGCGGCTCGTCGGCTGGCTCGGCATCAGCAACGGCGGCGGGTTTGGTGGCGTTTGCGATTGGCACGGAAACATATGGCTCAATTGTTTCTCCCGCCACACGCTGCGGCGTTACTGGCTTGCGTCCGACCTTTGGGCGTGTAAGCCGCACAGGTGCTATGGCTCTGGCGTGGACGTTTGATAAAGTTGGTCCAATTTGCCGCACAGTCGAGGATTGTGCGATTGTTTTCAACGCAATCTATGGCGAAGATGGCGCAGATGCTAGTGTTGTGAAGGCAGGGTTTTCGTATTCGCCGAAGGTAAATCTTGCTAAACTTCGCATTGGCTATGTGAAAAGTGTATTTGAAAATGACAAAGGCTACACGACGAGTGATAGTGCGGCTCTCCAGACATTGCGCTCGCTTGGTATCGAGCTTATTCCGATAGAACTTCCACAAAATGTCCCGTTTCAGGCGTTGGATTACTTGATTGGCGCAGAAGCCGCCGCCGCTTTTGATGAACTCACGCGGAGCGGCAAGGATAGTTTGTTTGTGCAGCAGCACAAATTTGCGTGGGGAAATCAATTCCGTGCAGCCCGCTTCATTCCTGCTGTTGAGTACATTCAAGCGCAACGTGTTCGGCAAATGTTGGTGCAGGAAATGGCGAAGATGATGCAAAAAATTGATGTGTACGTTTGCCCTACAACCGAAGGCAACAACACGCTTCTGACCAATCTCACGGGGCATCCGTGCGTCGTTGTGCCGAACGGTACACGAACCGACGGGCGACCAATTAGCCTGACCTTTTGCGGACGACTCTTTGATGAAGGCACGGTGCTGGCTGTGGCGAAAAAATTTCAGGATGCGACGGATTTTCACAAAAAGCGTCCGACGCTTGTGCAGTAACTATTCAACGTTAATTGAACATTTCTATGGGTAAACCAACAGGATTCCTCGAATACACGCGGCAAACGCCGCCAAAGCAAGACAAAACCGACCGTGTGAAGCATTTTGGCGAGTTCGAGTACGCGCTGCCCGTCGTACAGGCACAGGAGCAAGGCGCACGCTGTATGGACTGCGGTACGCCGTTCTGTATGTCGGGCTGCCCGCTTGGGAACCTCATTCCCACGTGGAACGACCTCGTGTATAAAAATGATTGGCTGGAGGCAATAGACCAACTCCACGCTACCAACAACTTTCCAGAATTTACAGGGCGCACCTGTCCCGCGCCATGCGAGTCCTCATGCGTCTTGGCAATCAACGAACCCGCCGTTACGATAAAATCCATCGAAAATGCGATTATTGAGCGAGCATTTCAAGAAGGCTGGGTAAAACCTGAGCCGCCAGCATTCAGGACGGGGAAGCGCGTGGCTATCATTGGTTCGGGTCCGGCGGGGCTTGCAGCCGCACAGCAACTGAATCGTGCGGGGCATTCGGTGACGGTGTTTGAAAAATCTGACCGTTTGGGCGGGTTGCTCACCTACGGTATTCCAAATTTTAAGCTCGAAAAGCAAGCAGTGGAGCGGCGTTTAGACCAGCTTCGTTCGGAAGGTGTGAAGTTTTTGACAAATACTGAAGTAGGCGCAAACTTCCCTGCATGGCGGCTGAAACGAGAGTTCGATGCAGTTATTCTTGCTGTCGGCTCAACAGTGCAGCGAGATGTGCCGATTGAAGGACGCGAGTTTGGTGGGATTTACCCCGCAATGGACTATCTCACGCAGCAAAACCGCATAGATTGCGGCGACGCGCCGCCAGAGGATTTTATCAACGCGAAAGGCAAACACGTGGTGGTGATTGGCGGCGGTGATACAGGCTCAGATTGCGTTGGAACAGCGAATCGTCAGGGCGCGAAGTCCGTTACGCAGTTCGATATTCACGTGCGCCCTGCCGAGGCTGACCCCCACAATCCCGCATGGCCCCTTGTTCCGACGGTGTATATGGATTCTTCTTCGCACGAAGAAGGCTGCAAGCGAATGTTTACGATGGTTACGCAGCGTTTTATGGGCGACGACGACGGAAATGTGTGCGCAATCGAAGCTGCACGACTAAACCGTCCTGTGCGCTCGGAAGAACGCGCTACGCCGCATCTTATCAAGTCGGAAAAGGTAATTATCCCTGCGGATTTAGTGCTGATTTCTGTTGGCTTTGCCTACCCTGAATACCAGTTGTTGCGCCAGTTGGAAGTAGAAACAACAAAGCGCGGCACATTGCAGGTCTCGAAGCGTGGCGAAACCTCGCAGCCAGGGATATTTGCGGCAGGTGATTGTTCACGGGGCGCGTCGCTGGTGGTCTGGGCAATCGCGGAAGGTCGCGCCGTTGCTCGCACGGTGGATGAATACCTCATGGGCGAAAGCAACCTCCCCGACCCGCTTCAGGACACGGTTGTTATTGATTACGAGGAAGTGCTGACCTTAGCGTAACGACACTGGTATAATGATATGGTGTAATGGATATGGTGTAATGACATTACCTAAAAACAAAAAAGGCTGTTCTCCAATCGAAGAATAGCCTTTTTTGTTGAAATGTTTTTGAAGCAAGAATCTTGGAGTGACGCGCCTTGTGAGCGGATGCGCTCCGAAGAAAAAAGCAAAGGTCGGAATTAGTGACCTTCTTTTTTCTCTTCTTTCTTTTCTTCTTTTTTCTCTTTCATCTCTTTTTTGCCTTTTTTCTCTTTTTTCTCTTCCATTTTCTTCTCTTCTTTTTTCTCTTGAGCGAAAACAGGAGAGATAGCAGCAAAGGTAAATGCTGCGAGCAATGCGAATGCGAACTTACGCATAATTAAACTCCAAAAAATAGTTGGATAAAAAAATCATCACTACTGAAAATTTATTGAATATAGCGATGTCGAAGGGTTAGAGGAGGGACGTAAGAAAAAGGTTTAATTATCGTCAAAAACTTTTTAAAACTTTTTCAAACAATTCCCATAAAAACACAAATGGCAAGAGTATTTATTGAATACTGTTGCCATTTTCGGTGTAATTTTAGTTAGCTTTGTTGGAAGCAACTGCCAATACCGCTTTTTTGCGTGTTTTGGTGCGCATCTGGCGTTCGGTCATGCCACGAAGATAATACAACTTCGAGCGGCGGACTGAGCCTTCAGAAACAATCGTAATTCCTTGAATAATTGGCGAGAAAAGCGGAAAAATACGCTCTACACCAACACCATTCGAGATTTTGCGAACACGGAAGGTCGCGCCAGTACCAATGCCACGACGAGCAATCACGATACCTTGATAGTTCTGGATACGCTCTTTATCACCCTCGATAACGCGCACAGCAACGCTCACGGTGTCGCCCGGCTTAAAGGACGGAACAACAACTTCTTCGCCATTATTTTTTTGCTTACGAAAGTCAGCAGCTTCTGCAATCGCCATCGTTTCGATGAGTTGCAATTCTTTCTTCATCATAGTCTTTATCTTGAAATAAATGTGAACGTACTAAAGTGTATTCATGGTAAGGATTTTTTCGAGTACAGCCTACAAAAATACATTGGAATCATTTTTTGTGCAAGTTTTTTGTTGAAAACTTTGCATTAAATTTCTCTGTGACAATCCTTGTGAACATCACCATAATAAAAAGCCGACCAACACTTTGCTGCAAGTGTGTGGTCGGCTGAAAAACTATGCTGAAAATGGTTGCCGTCAATTTTCTATGATGAGATAACCTGTCGGAAAATAAAAAGTTTTACAGTATTGGTTCAAGCCGTGTTGCGTGTTGTTCCGAAGCAGTAGAAAAAAAGTTTTGTCCAAATGTTTGCTCTTGTGGGCGCGATGACGGTGCGCCAAAAAGTTGTTCAGCCGATGGAAGCTGAATGTCGCTCAAAAGCTGCTCTTCAAGTAAATCTGCCCATGTTTCCATATACAAAACAACGTCGTCGCGGCGATTATATTGTAAAGCGCGGCGTTCAGGTGCAAGACGCATCAACACTGCGTTGTCAGACAAACGCTCTAAGCGACCAATATCCTCGCGTGTCATGCCCATTTCCAGCATGGTGGTAATGATGCTATCAATATGATGACCGCTTGTCGGGCAGTAATCTTCTGCGTGGTCTTCCCAATCGCCGTAGCGTTCAATCGCAAAACGATGAATTTCTACTTTGGAAAACTGCGTAATTGTTTGCGCTAAATGCCCGCAATTACAGCTTCCCTGATGACTCCAGTAGTATTCTACCTCTGTGCGAAGCCGCTTTGCCGTTGTGCGTAGAGCTTGCACCAATTCAAGAGTTGGACGTGCCATGATGACATCCTTTGCTAAAGGTGAAATGAAATTTTGATGTGGAATTTGATTCGAGAGATACAAAACATAACGCTGCACGAAATAAATTAGTTCCGTATTTTACGGTCTGAATTTCGCACTACTATTTCCCAATACTTCACAGAATGTAGTAAAAAAATCTCTTGTGCCAAAACTTTCTCGCACATATCACATTTTTCGCACCTGGTCAGCTATCCTGAGCAATGTCGAATTCGCCCCCTTGATAAAGGGGGAACGGGGGATTATGACGGTTCAACACCGCTCTATTGCTAGTCTTGCGCGTGTTCAATCCCCCGTTCCCCCTTTATCAAGGGGGCGAATGAGTGAAATTGCGCCAACATCTCGATTGTTACAATTTTTCTTTGAATCGCAGCAAACAAAGCAACAATGCGCTCTCCCGTGTTTTGTGTGGTGGCTATTTTTCCTCTTTACCATTCTTCTCCCTCGCCCAAACACCGCACAAACACTGCCTTACACGCTTCTCACCGATTCCCTTGCAGGGCAGATTTCCCCACAACCCGCTCTGCGCTTGGGGTCGGACAAAATTGCTAATACTTTTTTGTTTCGTGGTGAATTTGCTGGAATCTTCTCCGTGCCGCTTGGAACCTTGCTGTTGCGCACACAGTACAGAGGCAGCACAATTCGCTCCGGCGCGGCAAACTCCCGTAACAACACCAATGCCAGCCGCGACGATGCCGACGCGCTCGTGCGATACCTCGCGCCGATAGATTCTACGCTGTCTTTCATCATGCTGAATAATGTTTTGCTCTCGCAGGATTCGCGCTCTATCGGACTAAACCGCCTCCTGCAAGTGGGCGCAAATGCTGGGCTGGAGTGGAAACCGCGCACGGGCTTTGCCCAAATGTTTGAAACGGTGCGCCTTTCCGCGCTCTTTGGCGGCGAATACAACGAGCAACTGAGCGTTGCCGATAGAGGCTGGACGCTCATGGGCGCAGGAAGCGCACAAAATCTACGTTTGGATGATTATTTGCTCAGTTTGGACGGCGGCGGATTTCTCACTAATTTATCCAACACCCGCACCAATCAACAGTGGAACGCGCGAGTGAGTCTCCTGAAAACATTTGACGCTCCGTCGGCGCAAGCCTCACAAAGCCCATCACAACTAGAGTTTTCGGCACAATACACCACC
This sequence comes from Ignavibacteria bacterium, assembly GCA_013298775.1. Lineage (GTDB taxonomy): Bacteria > Bacteroidota > Ignavibacteria > Kapaibacteriales > UBA4661 > PH2015. Next base: position 37,601 of record JAAFIV010000003.1, read on the forward strand.
TTACAACGCGATTTCTACACCACTTTCCAGCAGCAACTTCCACAAGGTCTTACGAACACGCTCGCGCTGGAGCGGCGTTTGGAGCGGCTTTTGCGCATCAATACACGATTCGCCACATCGCTTGGAAACGGCATAGATGCTGACTTAGCGGGCTTTATAGAAAATTGGGCAGTGCGCCGCGAGTACCGCGAACCCATTGAGCGCGTTTCGCTCACGTCTGCCGAGCGCGATGTGGACCAATTACGCTTTTCCCTGAATGCGACGGTGCGAGCTTCAGTGCGGCTTGCGGGCGTTGCTGAGACGAATAATTCTGCGGGAATTATCGTGGATAACCGCGAAGAAACCAATACCATTCGTGAGCGTTTCCCGCTTGCCGATTCCGAACTCCAAACCTTGCGCAACGCTGAACGCCAGCGCGACAACGTTGGCTTACGCACAACGCTCTGGTGGCAAACCGCATGGAATCTCGCTTCTGGAGATTCCGTCCGCGTGGATTATTCCACCTCGCTTTTGCGCTACGACACACCGAGTACGCTCAACAACGACGACCGCGACGAACTTGCCACCAACGTCAGTGCCGCATACACGCACGTTTTCTCGCATTTCCTTCTCGGCACGATTCTTGCGGATGTACGCTTGGCGCATTTGGTTTTTATCAAGGCACAGCGCAGTGCGCAAAATAATTGGAATCGCGTGTTTCGTCTAGTGCCGTCGGTGCTGGTCAATACTGGTGCGGTGGTGCTGCGTCCGCAGTTCGAGGTGCTGGCGAATTATACAAGTTTTGACTTTGAAGATTTGCTTGGAACGGCACAAAGTTTTAGTTTACGGCAGGTTGCATACCGCGATTCGATTACGATTTACCTCAATTCCAACGCGCTGCTTGAATCTCGCATGATATTTCGCTATTTTGAGCGCGGCGAATTTCGCTGGCGCGAATTTGCTGAAACCCCACGCGACCGCAACATCGAAGCATTTGCGCGGCTTTTGTGCATTGCTTCGTCGGAATCCATTGCTGGCGAAAGCGCAGGAACACTCATTCGCAAGGCTCGCTACGGTGCGGGTGGGCGGATATACATTTTGTCGCAATCGCCATCGGGACTAGGTTTTGTGCGGGTTAATGAATTTTTGAATCAATCAATCGCGCCCGAAGCTCTGATAGATATTGAGTTCCGCTCTGGTACGCTGCTTCGTTGTAATGGTTGGTTGGAGTTTCAATCCGATAGAACCTCGCTTCTGCGCATTGTCCCGAATTTCCTTTTTTCTGTGGCAATGCAGTTGTGAGGCTGTAAACATGACTGTTTGAATTGGGCAGACAAGAGTGTCCGCCCTACCAAAGCCAGTAGGTAGCGCAGACACTCTTGTCTGCGCCACAAAATGCCCTTATCCTTTTGCCTTGTTTTTTCGCTGTATGGTAAAAACTCTCATTCTTCAAAGCAATACCAAGAATTTGCGCTATGTTGAGCCATTTTTGACCGAAATTGTTCGCGGTCGAAACATGGACGAAACGCGCTATCACAATGTTGTCATTGCGCTTACCGAAGGCGTGAACAATGCGATTGTGCATGGCAATAAACGCGATGAGGCAAAATCTGTTACCATCACGGGCGAGGTTATTGGCGAAACACCTGATGAAATCTTGATTGTAACGATTGAAGATAGCGGCGGCGGGTTCAATCCCGACACGCTCCCCGACCCGCTCGCACCAGAAAACCTGCTCCGCGACGGCGGACGCGGCGTTTTTCTTATGCGCTCCTTGTGCGATGTGGCAGAATTTGAAAATATCGAAACCGGCTGCCGAACCACCTTAAAAACACGCTTGCAGGAGAAAAGCTAGGCGGTAACTGTTCCCCCGTCGGGCGGCTGAGGAGTTCATGAACGCTGCCGTCCGGCGGGTGATTCGCTTGAACACCACCCGCCGGACGGCTACTGCGCTTGTGATAACAGCCGCCCGACGGGAACACTCTATACCTTCGGAATAAATTCCTGCGCATACAAAGGAACAAAGTCTGAAGAACTGACAAATGCTTGCTCAGAGAAAATATGTGCCGCATAGTCAGCAATCATGCGCGGCGTGATGCGGGAATACTCTTCCAGTCTGGGAAACGAGGATTGATGGGCTTCCGCAGCATTTTGAGAGAAAATACTGTCTGCGGCAAAATAGCTTCCAGCATAGAAAATATCGGCACTGTGAGGGATTTGGCTTGTAGGAATGAGACGCAGGGAATCGTTAGACATAGCATCATTGCTGAATGCTTCATTATTGAATACTTGGCAATACACAAGGTCTTTGTGGGAAGGAATAAGAACGCAGATGTGCTGAAAGCCTAGCATTTTCGCGCTTTTTCGGGCAGCGAAGGCAATCGCATTCATTGTTGGAACGGGCAGAAGGCGCGATGTTTTTTCCAAAGAATGTTCTAAAGAATTTTCAAGCACATCTTCAAAACAAAAGGCTTTCGCAAATGCTGCACCAATACGCAGCCCAGTAAAGGAGCCAGGTCCAGCCGAAATTGCCACCACGTGAACATCCGACGCAGTGCGCTGTGTAAGCTGTAAAAGTGTTCGCACACCTTCGGCGAGAATGCGGTCATGTTGAAATGGTTCAAAAAAAGACAACTCGGCTACAAGTGAGCATTGATGAGCCGTTGAAGGGTTTGGAGTGATTTCAGCAAGCGCGATTCCACAGACCGTACCAGAGGTTTCGAGAGCAAGAAGAGTAGTTTTGTTGGACGGCGAAGCGGGCGCAGAAGCCCGTGGTTGCTTGGGTTGAGGCATGAACGGAGAGGGATAGCGTAGATTCAAGAGCGATAAACAAGTCTTATTCGGCAACGATTTCGTAATCGGAAAGCATTTCGTCAATGACGAGATTTGGTGTTCCGAACTCAGTTGGGAAGCGGTTCAAATCAAGTTTTTTTGCATTCAAGCCCTTTAATTGCGCCTCTTCCAAGCGAATTTCCTTCAGCCATTGAAAGAGTGTTGGCGAGATATAGAGCTTCTCTGGCGGCTTCCCACCATGCGTTTTCGCAAAATCTTGAATGCTTTCGTAGAGTTCTTCGTTAGCATCAAAATATTCCATCTCGGTATGCTCCGTTTCGCGTTTTATGAGCGGGTTGGTAAAAATTCCACAAGATTCAGGACACGAAAAAATTTCTTTAGTAGTGGCACAGACATTCTTGTCTGTGAGTGTTTGAGGTGGAACACAGACAAGAATGTCTGTGCCACTGAGGAATTGGCTAACTACTTTTAGAAATTTTACTGTGAACCAAACGCAGATACTATCACACACGCTCTTCAAAAATTGGGCTTTTGAACGCCGCATAATTACGCAATTTAGGCGTGTTGTGCAATGAAAATATGAAAAATGCTGATAAACAAAATAGGATTTTCCGCTATGAATAAAACTTTCAAAACCGCACAAATACTCTTTCTCACGCTTTTTCTTGGTAGCCTTGCCGCTTCAATACTTCCTGCGCAAACTGAGCAAACAAGCAGCGAGTGGGCAAATCAAGTACGCTTCAAGCTCTTTGGCGGCGTGGCTGCGAATCAGCATCAAATCAACGCGCCAGAACTCACAGGCTACCCAATTTTTACCCCACGCGATAGCTTTAATGCGGGTCCAGCAAATTTCCAAACAACAGTTGCTTTGGGTTGGTGGGGCGGCATCGGCGCAGATGTGCCGCTTGCAAGCACGCTCGCTCTCAGCCTTGCCGCAAGTGCGCAGCCGCACAACGTTGTGCTGACAACCATTGAACAAACGCGCGTCGGAACACTCGCAGGAACAAGCATTGATGCGCGTATTGGCTATGTGTACGATATTCGCTTGCTTTCGGCGGGGTTGGACGCGCTGCTCGCGTGGCGACCGATTGAAAGCGCAGGACTGAGCATTTGTGCGGGTGCGCGAGGTGCGTGGCTCTTAGAGCGGCGCATCACGCAGCGCGAAGAATTATTAGAACCAACCTTTGGCGGTTTTACGCCAAGCGGCGAGCGTGTGCGCAATCTCCGACAAGAAACGCTGGAAAGCGCACAGCAACTACAAGTTCACGCTTTAGGTGCGTTGCGCTACGATGCAGCGATTCCGCTTCAAGGCGCGTGGTTGCTCATTTCTCCCGAAGTGCAGATTGGCTATCCTCTTACCCGAATAACCCGCCAAGACGCATGGCAGCTTGCCTTTGCACGTGCTGGGATTGCGATTGGTTTTGCAGCGCGTCCTGAACCGAAGGTTGAACCAGTTGTGTATCCGCCTTTGCCGCCTGGTTATACTGCACCTGCACGCAAGCAGTAACACGTAAGTAACGCGGTTTTTTCTTGCAAAGGTCAGTAAGAAATATCACGCTTTCAAAGATGTAGCAAACTCACGGAAGTACGCTGCCAAGCGGTGTTCTGTCGAAACAGCAGGTGCGATGCAATCTTGTGTTGCGACGATTGCACCAAACTCGACCAATTCCCCCAAGCGCTGATTAAAGGGGCGTGTCATCTGGCTGCCAAACTTCATCATACCATACGGCACCGCAGAAATACGTGCTTTTTTGCCGAGTGCCGCAAATGCTAGTTCCGTAATTTCTTTTCGTGTGAAGGTTTCTGCTCCACCGATATTTATGCGTTTCTCGCTGCTAGAGAGCGCATCTACACAGACTTTGGCGACATCTGCTTCGTGAATGGGATTTGTCCGTGCCGAGCCATCGCCGATAATCATTGCCCGCCCACGCTTTGCCATTGCGACAAATTCCGCATTCACATAGAAAAAGCCTGTTGGTTGGATAATTGAGTAATCACGACCGCTTGTGGCAAGTTTTTGTGCAAATGCCTCGTGTTCGTTCATGTACGGCGTTTTTACTTTTTCCGCTCCAAAGGCTGATAAATACACGAATTTTTGAACCGCGCTTCGTTGTGCTTCGTGGAGGAGATTGCAGTTTGCGGTAAAATCAATGTCATGGAAAGAGCGTCGGTCGGAAAAATTGTACAAATCCAACGATGCGCCAAGCGTTGAAATCACCGCGTCTGCGCCATCGCACGCATTCTTTAGGCTGTTTGGGTTTGTGGCATCGCCTTCGATGATGTGCAGATTGCTCATAGAGCGCAGGCGTGGCTGCCGTGCAAGTAATTGTACGGTGTTGCGGGTGAGCAACCGAAAAGTATAGCCTTGCTCATGCAAAAGTGGAATGATGTGTGCGCCAGTGTGTCCGCCTGCGCCTGCGAGAAAGATGGTTTTTGTTGGCATGGTAAATCTCTCCAAATAAGTATTGATGCGGCTTTTGGAAGTAGCCAAGAAGTATGTTTGAAAAATAGAACGTTTGTTCTATTTTTATGCAATATACAAAAAAGGTTATTTTTAGAACAAATGTTCTAAAAAATATTTTTACAATGCGTAAAATCCAACCGATGCTAACTACCAAAAAGAACGTCAAAACCAGCAGTAAAGAGCCTTTCGAGGTAATTCCAGAAGTAAAACTAGGTACCAAAGAACGTATTGTAGAGACATCCCGTGTTCTTTTCAACGAACATGGCGTAGAAGCAGTAACGGTGAGGCATATAGCCGATGCTGTTGGTATTAGTCATGGAAATTTGTGTTATCATTTCCCGCGCAAAGAAGATATTATTTTGCGGCACTATCATGCTGTTGTCGAGGGCATGAATGCTCAGGTTGCTGCTTGGAATCCTGAACATTTAAATCTATCAATGATACTGGAGGCACTGCTCAAAAGCTATGAGCTTCAGTATCATCATAAGTTTTTAATGGTGGAATTTGTGAATATCATGCGTCGTATTCCCGAAATACGGGAGCATTTTCGCTCTCTTTTTGAAGTCCGCAAACAGCAGTTCGGCTTTGTACTGATGCTACTTCAGCACAAAGGGAGTATCAAAGGAATGTCGGAAATTGAACGTGAGCGAATCTCGCTGCATAATTACCTCATGGGTGATTTTTGGATGTCGGAGTCGGAGATTTTGTACACAGGAGAAGAGGCGGAGAAATGCAGATTTTATGCGCATTTGGCGAGTGCTTTATTGTATCCATATTTGACGGCGCGTGGGCGGAAGGAATTTGATGCATTTTGGGGCAGCAGAATTGCACATGAACAAAGCTCCTATTGATTCAGAAAAGTTTTGTATTTTTGCGGGCTACAAAATTATCGCTGAAATTACATCTCGGCTAGCTTGACGAAACCTCCGCCGTGCGTCTTACACCGAAACATCTATGAGCTTTTGGCAGAAAATACTAAAAACACTTCGTCGCGAAAGTCCGATGTTGCGCCGCATGTATCACCGTAAACAGTATCCAGGACTCAGTATTTCGGAATGGGCGGAAATTAAAAACGAGGGAGTTTTTGACTATGCTGCTGGCGCAGATATTCAATCAGGCGTTTTAATAGAAATACCGCACAATGGGCATCTTCGCATGGGAGCAAATACGTTCATTGCCCGTAATACTCTTGTTAGCCCCAGTTCAGAGCATAGTATTGAAATTCAAGAACAAGCAACTGTCCAAGAGCGAGGTATTTTGCTTGGCAATATCACGATTGGTCGGTATAGTTTACTTGCTCCGGGCGTGTTTATACAGGCAACACAGGGGCATCACTTTAGTATTTTTCCTCATTGGCTGATACGCGACCAAGACAATTATGCTGTCCAAAATAATCTTATGGTCAAAGAAAAAACACGGGTTGTGATTGAAGAAGATTGCTGGATTGGCGTAAGTAGTGTGATTATGGGTGGTGTAACCATTGGCAAAGGCTCGGTTATTGGCGCAAATTCCGTTGTAACAAAAGATATTCCCCCATACTCTATTGCGGTAGGCTCTCCAGCTAAAGTGATAAAGCATCGTCTTGATTTTGTCCCTCCGCCCGTGATTGATGCTGCACGCGAAACAGATTTGCCCTATTTTTATCAAGGATGCAAAGTCGAACAACATCAGCAAGAAACTTATGGTACCGAGACAGAAGGTATTCTTGCCTATAAGTCTTTTGTATTGGCGTTGCAGACTGCCTCGCCCCAAAGGAAAATCTGGGTAAAAATGAGGTCTTTGAAAGAGCATATAAGCGTGCGGTGCGGGAATACGACACATTCTCTTATGAATGAAATTCAGCCATATTGTTTTGACGTTGCACAAATACCAACACCATTTTTCTCGTTTGAAGTTATCTCGCATACTTCCACTCTCGCCATAGAAGACCCCTGTGTTCAGATTCAACAAGCATGGGTAGAGTCATAAAGACCTTCTTCGCAACGATGCGAATCGCTTTTTACACTGCTTCTCAGCATCACTACTGCTCTCGAAAAAATTATGGAATTTGCCTCGCCACAAAAAGTGTTGAATGTTATCCGCAATTTGCAGTTTGGATACCTGCGTCGTTTGTTTACTTTTGCTTTCCGCTCCTACCCCATTTTATGGGGAGCTATGGGATTGTACATTGTCTCGGTAATGTTTGAAGTCTTGGCAATGAATGCCTTCATTCCGTTATCGGAGATAGCAAGCGGGCGGGAGATTTCCAATGGCAATGTGATTGTCCGTTTGCTTGCGGTTTTGCAACTCAATTCCACCTCGTCGAAGTATATTTTCCTTGCATACATCGTGTTGTTTTCGATGCGTTTCCTCACGCAAATCCTCTCGGAAAAGCTCCTTTCCAGTACAACAACAAGCGCAATGCCGTCGCAGTTTATGTCTTTGGCATTGGAGAATATTTTGTTTGATGCCAAAATTGCGGACATTGAAAAGCAAACGTCTGGACATTACGTTATGCTTGCTGGAGAAGAAGTACATAGAGCATGCGGACTTGTAGCGACGGTTATTCGATTCGTCAGCAATGCTCTTTTGATTGCCTTGTATTACGTGATGATTTCACAGTATTCGCCATCAACTGGGGTGGGAATTCTTGTGTTTATCGCACTGAGCGGCAGTGCCTCGTACGGGATTTTCAAAAAAGTTCACCGCTTAGGAGTATTGACTGCTGCAAGCTCGCGGAGTGCTATTTCCATTCTTGTTGATGCCTTGAATGGTGTGCGCTCTATTCGGGCGTTTCGTGCAGAAGAGTACGTGCTAGCTAAATTCACTCAAGAAATTGTGCCACATAAAAAGCGCGTTTTTCAAATTGAGTTTTTTAGCTTGTTGGGTAAACTTCTGCCAACGCTGGTTTTAACAATAGCTTTTGGCTTGTTTATTCTCATTAGCACGCAGATAAGCAAAACATCCTTCAATTATCCCTTTGCCGTAACGTTGCTCATTTTCCTGATGCGATTTTTTCTGGCAGTTGGCGATGCGATGAATGTTTTTCTCAAAATTATTTCCGATGCAAAATCTGCTCAGGACATTACGGAAATTGTTCACCCGTCTCAGCATAGTGCAGCAGCTCGGGTAACATCCGTCGGTGATGCAAGCAATAAATATGCGGGACAAACATTAGAGACAATCCGTACCCTTTCCATCAAGAATGTGTCTTTTTCCTACACGGGAACTGATATTATCCTTTCCAACGTCTCGCTTGAGTTAGAGCAAGGGCGTTGCTATGTTTTGGTCGGCGAATCGGGTGCGGGAAAATCTACATTGTTGGATATTTTGCTTGGCTTTCAAACGCCAACAAGCGGCAGCGTTGAGATGAATGGTGTACCCATTGCAAACATCTCTTCATCGTTGCTTCGTTCAAAAATCACCCTTCTTTCGCAGGAAACCATTATTTTCAATGATACTGTGCGGAGCAATATTGGTTATGGAGCAGATATCTCCGAGGCAGAGCTGCACGCCGCGTGTAAGCTCGCGTGTGCGGATGAAATCATTCAGAATTTACCGCAGCAATACGACGAGATATTGCAATATCGCGGGACGAATCTTTCTGGCGGTCAGCGTCAGCGTATTGGTCTTGCACGGGCTTTGGCGAGAACGCCTGAAATCTTGATTTTGGATGAAAGTTTGAGCGCACTCGACCCAACAACAAAAGATAATGTTTTCCAGAATATTCATTCTGCCTATAAAGAAAAGATTGTCATTTTTGTTTCGCACGATGTTGCTTTGCAAGAAAAAGTGGACGCTGTGTTGGAGTTAAAAAAATACACCCAATTAGCAGATGGAGAGGCGCAAATAGTAATAAGAAATAATGCAATAAACTGACGCAAGACAGAGTTGTAAAAAATCATGGTTATTCCATAAAATTCTCGTAATTTTACAATCTTTTTCATCCTTTACAGAATTTCAGCTTTTTTCTATGTCCAACAAAGTTTTACGAGCCGATATTGCTGCGCAGCCAGCTCTACAACCAATTCCATTGCACGCAATTAACAGCGTTTCGCCGTGGATTGAGCGCATTGTGGGTTTGGAAAAATTTGAAAAAACAGTCCGTGATAAAAACGTTATTCTGCAAGAATATAACGATGGCCATTACAAAGATTTGCTCAATCTTTGGGAAGGATTTGTTGCAAAATCTCCCAATGCTCCCTTGCAGCTCTTTTTTAATGAATACGACCGCTATCACTCAAAGATGATAGAAGAGCGGAAGCATATTTACCGCTCTAGCACGGAAAATTATCTTTTTAGCATCGGTGATGAGTTCTATACCTGCGACCTCAATTTGGGAACAATGATGTTTCGCAATATCGTTACGCGCACCGTTGATGATGTTCTTCGCGCTCACAATGTTTCTAGTGTTGTCGAACTAGGATGTGGTATTGGTATTAACGTTCTCAGTATTTATCATCATAGTGCGCCCGCAGTGTTACGTGGCGGCGATATTTGCTCGAATGCTGTGGAACTGGGCAATCGTATGGCTCAGAAACATAGTATTCCAGCTACGTTTAGTATATTTGACTACGAATCCAAGGAATCATTGCGCCAGATGACAGATGGGTTGGACAACTATATTCTGATTACCGTGCATTCGATAGAGCAGATACAAGTTGAGGAAAGCAAGATTATTGAAAACATTTGTTCGCTGCCAAATCCTCCCAAAGCGGTTGTCCACTTTGAGCCTATTGCGTGGACGGTGAATGAAAATTCGGGCGTATCTGTGAATATGATGGATAAATTTTGCCAGCGATATGCGGAGTTAAATAAATATAACATGGATTTATTTACAACTCTTGAGCGTTTGGAGCAGGAAAATGCACTTGTCATCAAAGATGTGCGGAAAAGAGTGTGGGGGATTAGCCCGTTTAATCCAACGAATATTATCGTTTGGCAACCACGCTAAGACCCTGATTTACAGCATCCATCCATACAATAAATTCTTAACCTTGTTCACTACCTGATTTTACCTACATCACTATGTCAGCAATTGCCAATGTTCTAAAGCGTAGTAGTTTTTTTCGCTCTCTTGTAGATGTCGCACGCTTTACCAACGCTATTCGCATTTACAACTCGACGGGCGAAACACCGCTTGAAGGTGTTCATAGCGCACGGCACTTATTCTTTTCTACCAATCAGTTGTCGCATAAATTGTTTGCTTCGGTTCAAACTTTTCTGAATCGAAACAATACTATTGAACTTACCCAAAAGCAAGGTGTTTTGGGCGATATGAGTAATTCTGGGGTGCTTGGGCAATCGGTTGGAAATGTTCAGGAATTGGGCTATCATATTTTTGAATCAAAACTTTCCGCTCAAGATTGTGCAGATTTAGTAGAATACGCGAGAACCACTCCGAGCAAACCTCGCATTGTTGGGCAAACAGAAAAAATTCCCTATGATAGAAATAATCTGAAGGCAAATTTATACGATTTTGCTGCACAGGAATTATTGGAAAATCCTATCATTCAGCGTTTAATTACCGATGAGTCTCTTTTGGCGTTTGCACGCCAGCTTTTAGGACCAAGTGTGCGATTGCATAATGTTGCCATGTGGTGGAGCAATGCGGATTTTCATAATGTTTCAAAGAATACCGCAGCACAGCTTTATCATGTTGATATGGACACCATCAAATGGGTAAAGATTTTCTTTTACCTCACGGATGTTGGTCCTGAAAATGGTCCTCATTGCTATATCGCAAAATCGCACCGCAACGCACCGAAAGCGGTATACCGCGAGGGTCGTATCGAAGATGAAGAAATAGAAATATATTTCCCTAAAGAAGATGTCAAAGAAATAACAGGCGCAGCAGGGACAATTTTAGCAGCAGATACTATCGGCTTACATAAAGGTAAACCTCTTACAAAGGGTGAGCGTTTGCTCTTTCAACTCACCTTTGGCATAACGCATTTTGGCTACGACCCTCCAAAGAAAGTTACGTTGAACGAGAAATTTTCTCCAGAGTTTTTGGCGAAAATTGAGAAAAATCCTGCCGTTTACAAAGGTGGATATTTCTAATGAAGCTGCACGGGCAACATATTTACTTGCGTCAGCTCACTCCGAACGATGTGAGTAACGAGTACGTTGCATGGATGAATGATACTGAAATCACACAGTATTTGGAAAGCCGTTGGTCGCCGCAGACGTTTGAAACTGTGCGCACCTTTGTACAGGCAATGTGCGACAGCCCGAAAGATTTTCTCTTTGGAATGTTCCTCAACACGACGAATCAGCATATTGGCAATATCAAAATTGGAAATATCAGCAGTGTTCATCGCTACGGCGATGTTGGTTTGATTATTGGGGATAAGGCTTCATGGGGCAAAGGTATTGCGTCGGAGGCAATTTCCCTTGTTACAAAGTATGGCTTTGAGGAGCTGAATCTACATAAGCTCATCGCTGGAATGTACGAGCAAAATATGGGTTCCTACAAAGCCTTCATCAAAGCTGGTTATCAAGATGCAGGATGCTACAAAGCGCACTTTTTTTGCCAAGGGCAATATGTAGATGCTCGTTTAGTGGAAAAATGCCGTGAGTAACTAACACCATTTAGCTATGACGAATGCCAAACAGCACGTTGTATTTTTTACAACGCATCCTCTTTTTCAACGCCACTTTGCGACTGATTTAGAACTTATCCAGAATCACAGAGATGCTGGAGACGATGTAACGGTACTGTACTGCAATGCTTCACTTCTTGCCTGCGATATAAATACTTATCACGAACCTGCTCAGTGCTATCTTTGCCAGAAAACTCGCACTATTGGCTTATCCCTTCTGGATGGCAACGTCAATCAACAACCTTACTTGCATCTTACCGAAAAAGATAAAGCAGACATCGCCACTCTGCGAACAACATTCACTAGTGCTGCCGACCTTCAAGCGTACACCGTCGATAACTACGATATTGGCATGGCGGTTTTGTCCTCTATTGTCAGTTATGTGATGAATGCAGATTTAGATGTGAAAGCGCACGCATCCCTGATTCGGCACTATATTGTCTCTGGTTTTATGGCGTATCGGTCGGTGCAGAATTTTTTGCGCACAACAAAAGTTGATAAATTCTACTTTTTCAATGGTAGGATGGCAATTGTGCGAGCAATTATGCGTGCTTGCCAAAGCGAAAGCGTTCCTTTTACTATTCACGAAGCAGCAGGAACGGATGACTCTTACTCATTATATGACAACGCATTACCGCATAGTATCGGTCTGATGACGAACATGATGCAACGACATTGGGAGCAAACACCTGATGCCCCCGATGAGCGTTTGCGCAAAGCAGAAGAGTGGTTTACGAATCGCGCACACGGCATAAAAGTAAATGGTTATTCGTTTGTTGAAAACCAGCAACGTGGCTTGCTTCCTAGTGATTGGAATCCTAATAAGCAAAATATTGTGATTTTTAATTCTGCTGATTTTGAATTCGTTTGGGTGAGTGAGGAGTACCAGCACCATATTTATCAAAATCAGTTGGACGGGATTACATCTATTATTGCTTCGCTTCTATCTCAAAAAGAGAAGTATCACGTGTATTTGCGCATTCACCCTAATTTAGCAAGGCTAGAGAATGAGCTACGTCCTTTGCTGCAGATACACAGCGAGAATTTGACAACAATTTTGCCAAATGATACCATTAGTAGTTACGCGCTTATGCAGCACGCAAGTAAAGTAATTACCTTTGGTTCAACGGTGGGAATTGAAGCGGCGTATTGGGGCAAACCCTCTATTTTAGGAGGTAAAGCTCTGTACCAAAACTTAGAATCAACGTATGCGCCACGTTCTCATGCGGAGCTTATGGCATTGCTTCTCAATGAAACTCTATCGCCTCTTCCTTCACAAGGGGCTTTGCAATACGGATATTTCTATAATTCTTTTGGTATTCCCTTAAAAAATTATCAGGCAAAAAACTTCTTTGCAGGCACATATAAAAATAAGAGCTTGTTTCCCAATAAATGGTTTTTTCGGCTCTTTACAGCGTATAAGCGTGTTGTTCCGCAGAGCATACAAGACGCAGTGAACAGAAAGCACGTTGCCTCGACCTTGCGAAGAACTCTCAGTAAATAAATTCATTTCACCCCATCTTGCATATAAAGTATTCTCATGCTTCCATACAAATCCATTCTCGTTACGGGCGGCACTGGCTCGTTTGGCAAAACCTTTGTCAAGCGCATTCTTTCTCAGTTCCCAGAAATTAAACGCCTCGTCGTCTTTTCACGTGATGAACTCAAGCAATTTGAAATGGCACAAGAATTTTCAATGGAAAAATTCGACCAGCTCCGCTACTTCATCGGCGATGTGCGCGATGAAGCCCGCTTAGTGAGTGCCTTTGAAGGCATTGATGTTGTTGTGCATGCGGCTGCGCTCAAGCAAGTCCCGACGGCAGAATACAACCCGATGGAGTGCATCAAAACCAATGTTTTGGGTGCAGAGAATATCATCAATGCCGCTCTCAAGGCAGGTGTGAAGCGCGTTGTCGCACTTTCGACCGATAAAGCTGCTGCGCCGATTAACCTCTACGGCGCATCAAAGCTGTGTTCGGACAAACTTTTTGTTGCGGCAAATAACTTTCGCGGCGGGCATGATATTAACTTCTCCGTCGTGCGTTATGGAAATGTTATTGGCTCACGCGGTTCGGTGATGCCGTTCTTTCTGAACAAGCGCAAAGATGGCGTACTTCCTATCACGCACGATGAAATGACGCGCTTCAATATCTCGCTGGATGAAGGTGTAGATTTGGTGCTGTATGCCATTCATAATGCGTGGGGCGGTGAGATTTTTGTTCCGAAAATTCCGTCGTATCGCATTTTGGATGTGGCAGAAGCGATTGCGCCAAGCTGCAAACACGAGATTATCGGCATTCGCCCGGGCGAGAAACTGCACGAGGAAATGATTACCGAAATGGATTCTTTTAATACTTTGGAACTGGATAAATACTACGTTATTGCGCCGTCGGTGCCGCTCTGGGCGCATGACGACTACTGCAAAACGTTCAATGGCAAAAAAGTAGCACAAGGTTTCAAGTACAATTCCGGCACAAACCCAGAATTTATGAGCGTTGAAGATATTCGCGCTTCTATTCGTGAGCATATCGACCCAAATTTTCAAGCACAGTAAGACAAGAATACTGCGCAACAACAAAAGCCCGCAAACCAGATTATATCAGGCTTGCGGGCTATGTGCTTTACAGCTCTTTCCACTGTTTATTCACTACCACGTATCTCGCAATGCCTTCTTTCATCCCCACAAAACCCATTTCCTACGGTCGCCAAACCATCACGGAATCAGATATTGCCGCAGTTGTAGAGACGTTGCAATCGGATTATCTGACACAAGGTCCGAAGCCCCAAGAATTTGAAACTGCCTTCGCCGAATACATTGGCTCGAAGTATGCCTCAGTAATGTCGAGCGGCGCAGCAGCCTTGCATTTGTGCGCTCTCGCGCTTGATGTGAAGCAAGGCGATAAGGTCATTACTACGCCAATTACCTTTACGGCTTCGGCAAATTGCGTCCGCTACTGTGGCGGCGAAGTCGTCTTTTCTGATATTGACGAAACCACGTATTTACTGGATATTCACAAGGTTCGTGCGCTATTGGAACATACTCCCAAAGCCGAGCGTAGCGCGTACAAAGGCGTTGTGCCTGTTGATTTTGCTGGCTTGCCCGTAGATATGCAGGCGTGGCGCGAGTTGGCAGATGAATTTGGCTTGTGGATTTTGGAAGATTCTTGCCATTCACCAGGCGCATCTTTTCTCGATAAACAAGGCGTAGAGCATCGTGCAGGTGATGGTTCGCTTGCCGACCTTGCTATTTTTTCGTTTCATCCCGTCAAGCACATCGCAACAGCCGAAGGTGGCGCAGTGACGACGAATCGGCAGGAGTATTACGAAAAAATCTGCCGTTTGCGGACGCATGGAATCACCCGCGACCCCGCTATCTTGCAGGAAAATCACGGCGGCTGGTACTACGAAATGCACGAACTTGGTTACAATTATCGCCTGACCGACGTGCAAGCTGCTCTCGGCATTGAACAGATAAAACGTGCTGAGACGGGTTTGCAGCGTCGCCGCGCCATTGCTCGCCGCTACGAAGAAGCATTCGCTGGAACGCCCGTAATGGTGCGCTCTGTGCCAGAAGGATTCCACCATGCGTATCACTTGTTTGTGATTGAAATTGAGAAGCGGCTTGAATGCTATAACTTCCTGCGTGAACACAAGATTTTTGCCCAAGTGCATTACATTCCCGTTCATTTGCAGCCGTATTATTGCGGTTTTGGCTGGAAGCGAGGCGATATGCCTGTTGCAGAGCGATATTACGACCATTGCTTGAGCCTACCGATGTTTCCTGCGCTCACGGACGAAGAGCAAGAATACGTGATTGGCAAGGTGCTGGAGTTTGTCGGGTAAATTGCGTAATTTGCGCTCATATCAAAACGCCACCACTATTTTGGAGCAATATCATGGGACAAATTTATGCTGACCTCGAACTTGCCAATGCTTACGATATGGAGAGTGTTCGGCGAGGAAAAATTCAAAAAGATGAAGTAAAGAAAGTAACCGTACGAGCTTTAGCAGATAGCGGCGCGTACTTGATGGTCATTCCCGACCACGTAACAACGCAGCTAGACCTTTTGGAAGTAGAACGCCGCGAATGCACAATGGCAGACGGTTCGACGAATGTTTTGCCTGTGGTTGGTCCCGTTTGGTTGCGCTTCAAAAACCGCCAAACGGTCTGTTTTGCTATTTCCGCTCCGACCCAAGAAACGCTTTTAGGCTCAATTCCTAGAGGTGATTTGGATGTCGTCTTGAATCCTCGTTCCCAAACGATGGAAGTAAATCCCGATAGCCCGTATTTGCCGCATATTCGCTTGTAAAATGTTTTCTGGAAAACTATGAACGTTGTCATACGCGCCGATGCAGCCGTCCACATCGGAAGCGGACACGTTATGCGCTGCCTGACGCTTGCCGATGAATTGCGCGGGCGTGGCGCAGAAATAACGTTTATCTGCCGCGATTGGGAAGGACATTTGCAAAAGCATATTTTGGCAAAAGGATATAATTGTATTTTGCTGAATCGCCCTAGCAAAGCCTATTCCGAGCCGAACAACGAATATGCGGCGTGGCTTGGTGTACGCAAAGCGCAGGACGCCGCAGAAACGCTTGCGGCAATCGCAGAATATATCCCTGAGAAGCGCGTAGATTGGTGCATTACCGACCATTATGGCATTGATGCTGCTTGGCATGGGATTATCCGCCAAAAGGTACACCGAATCATGGTGATAGACGATATTGCTAATCGGCGGCATGATTGCGATATTTTGCTTGACCAAAACTTGTATGACAACCCGCAAGACCGCTACAAATCTTGCGTTTCGAGTCGCGTTCCGAGTAATTGCCGTTTGCTGCTTGGTCCCGAATACGCGCTTTTGCGTCCAGAGTTCCGCGAGGCGCGTGAACGCTTGGGTTCACGGCTAATTCGCACTGGCAGTGTAGAGCGCATCATGGTCTTTTTTGGCGGCTCCGACCCGTCGAATGAAACGGCAAAAGCTGTGAAGGCATTGCAAATGCTTGGCTCTGAACAAATTGCGCAGGATATTCAGGCAGATATTATCGTTGGTATTGCGAATCCGCACCGCGCGGAAGTTGAGCAATTATGCGCTCTTTCGCCCAATCTGCACTTTCATTGCCAAGTGCCGAATATGGCAGATTTTATGTGCAACGCAGACCTCGCGCTGGGTGCAGGTGGCTCTACGACGTGGGAACGTTGCGCATTGGGCTTGCCGACGCTGGCGGTGATTATCGCAGAAAATCAAGCAGAAATGACCGAAACCGCAGCACGACACGGTTTGCAGTGGAATTTGGGTTGGTATCACAGCATAACGGCGGAAACGATTGCCGAGGAACTGCGCCATATCATTGCATCGGACAACATTCACGCAATGAGCATTCACGCAATGAGTTCGCGGGTACAAACGGTTGTCGATGGCTTTGGCGCACAGCGCGTTACGGAATTACTGGTGAAAACCTCGTGAAATCAAGAAAGGAAATAATCATGAAATCAAGCGAAGAAATAGTCTTCCACGCGCCCCATGAGACATGGACTGACGAAGACATACGCCCTGATATTTCCCACATCGAAACGGAGGATGACGCGCTGGTGGATAATATTTTTTCAGAAAAACAGATGCGTTTGCTCACCGAAACGCTCTATGCCTCGTGGCACCGCGAACAGCCATTTCTCGCAATGGCTGATGTGGGCTTATTTTACGCACGTCGCAAACCAGCTCTTGTGCCAGATGTGATGCTGAGTTTGGATGTGGAGGCGGCAGAGGATTGGTTCCCAAAAGAGAATCGCTCCTACTTCACGTGGGAATTTGGGAAGCCGCCAGAGGTAGTGATTGAGATTGTTTCCAATTTCAGAGGTGAAGAATTAGGAACGACAATGGAAAAGTATGCGACAGCATACGTTCCGTACTACGTCGTGTACGACCCCCGCGCAAAATTACGGCGAGCCGCCGTTACGCCTTTTTAAGCATAATGGTTGGGATTACGCACCTATGACGACCAACATTTTCGCACACGTTGGTCTGGGGCTGATGTTGTGGGAAGGTATGTTTGAAGGGCGCATGGATACTTGGCTTCGCTGGTGTGATACCGATGGGAATGTTATTCCAACAGGGCGCGAGCGAGCGGAGGCGGAAAAAGAGCGAGCGGAAGCCGCTGAAAATCGTGCAAAGGCTGCCGAATCTCGTGCCGAAGCACTTGCAGCAAAGCTCCGAGCAGCAGGTATCGCGCTGGATGACGATATTGGATTCAAAGAGTAACAGAAGAAAATTAAACATAAAAATTTCACTTGAGTATATCATGAAAATAACGATTGTATCAGATGCTTCGAGTTGGTTTAATCCGTTTATTCCGCCGTTTGTTGCTGAGTTGCAGGCTATCGGGCATGAGGTAATTCATATTCATAAAGTAAAGGAAATTACCGATGGTGATATTGTTTTTTACCTAAGTTGTGGGCAACTTGTTCCTGTGGAAATTTTACAACGAAACAAGCATAATGTTGTGATACATGAAAGCGACTTACCCAAAGGCAAAGGCTGGTCACCGCTGACGTGGCAAATATTGGAAGGGCAAAATCGCATACCTGCCACTATGTTCGAGGCAGTCGAAGCAGTTGATAGTGGGCAAATATACTTGCAACAAATGATGGAATTTACAGGATTTGAATTGGTGGATGATTTACGAAAACAGCAAGCACACATCTCTCTGGAAATGTGTCGTACTTTTGTGAACCAATATCCTCATATCCTTGCGCAAGCACGGCAGCAAGAGGGTGAAGCGACATTTTATCCCCGCCGTCGTCCCGAAGATAGTCGTCTTGATATTGATAAAAGCATCCGAGAACAGTTTAATTTGCTCCGTGTCGCAGATAATGAGCGGTACCCAGCATATTTTGAAATAGACGGGCATCGGTATAAAATTGCTGTTTATGCAGAAGGTACAAGCGTAGGTGCCTCTTAAGTCTCATTAAATTATATCTATGCGAAGCAATCATCACTACGGCATTTTCACTTACTACTTTGTCACGTATGAATCCACAATATGTTATTGCACTTAGCCGACGTGCATATCCTGAATTTGGTTCGAGCTTATCTTCTTTAACAGGCAAAGAATTTGCATTTATTGAATCGAAATCAGAACTCACGCTTGATTATCTGAAAACCCTCAATCCGCGCTACGTTTTCTTTCCTCACTGGTCGTACATCATCCCTGCATCTATTTTTGAGCAATTTGAATGCGTTATTTTTCATATGACGGATGTTCCTTTTGGACGAGGTGGAAGCCCGCTTCAGAACTTGATTTCACGCGGTATTTACGAAACAAAAATTTCTGCGCTGCGCTGTGAAAAAGAGTTAGACGCTGGACCAGTCTATCTAAAACGTCCACTTTCTCTCTACGGAACAGCACATGAAATCTATGTTCGTGCTGGTCGGCAGATTGAATTGATGATTGCAGAAATGGTAAATAATGAACCTACGCCACAAGTACAGATAGGCGATATTACAACATTTGCACGGCGAAAGCCTGAGGATAGTAATATTGAGGAACTTGAAAATTTAGAACAGGTTTTTGATTATATTCGTATGCTGGATGCCGAAGGTTATCCCTCAGCATTTCTTGAAACGAAGCACCTGCGATTTAAATTTTCGCGGGCATCCTTACAATCAACAGAAATCATTGCCGATGTACGAATTACTCGCAAATAAACGTATTCTCACCGTTGTAGCCCATCCTGACGATGAAATTCTGGGCTTGGGCGCAACGATGCACGACCTCATTCACAAGTACGGATGCACCATTCGTACTGTTATTCTCGGCGAAGGCATTACCTCACGCTCCGATGCCAGAGACCGCGAAAAATGGGCAAAAGAGTTGGAAATTCATCGCGCAAATATTCATAATGCAGCGCAAGCTATCGGCTATGAAAGCGTCGGAATCTACGATTTCCCAGATAACCGCTTTGATTCGGTCGCGCTTTTGGATATTGTGAAAGTAATTGAAAAAGAAAAGCAGGATTTCGAGCCAAGCGTCATATTTACTCATCACGGCGGCGATACCAACATTGACCACCGACGCACTTTTGAAGCCGTTATCACGGCAACACGCCCTATGCGCGGAGAATGTGTGCGTACAATTTTTGCTTTTGAAACGCCATCTTCTACCGAGTGGCAAGCCTTTAACTATCCGAATTATTTTCAGCCAAATGTCTTTTTTGGTGTGTCGCGTGAAGGTATTGACGCAAAAATCAAAGCAATGGAAAGCTATGAATTTGAACGCCGTGCTTTCCCGCATCCACGCTCGCCCGAAGCCTTAGAAACGCTTGCTCGCCGCCATGCTGTGACCATTGGTGCAGATTATTCGGAGGCATTTATGCTTATTCGTTCAATCGCTTAATTTTTCCCTTTCTCATTGGATAAAACCATGATAGATACAAATCTCCGACGCTGTACGCGCTGCGTTACACCCGAAACCCACGAAACGATTACCTTCGACGATGAAGGCGTATGCAACATTTGTCGCGGGCAGGAAATTAAACAGCAGCAAATTGATTGGTCGGCACGAAAACAAGATCTTACCGAACTCATTGAGCAATATCGTGGTAAATACGACTACGACTGTATTGTGCCATGCAGTTTTGGCAAAGACAGCACGTGGACGCTTCACTATTTGGTAAAAGAATATGGTTTGAAGCCGCTCGTGGTGCGCTTCGACCATGGTTTTTATCGTCCGAATATCAACGAAAATGCAAAACGTGTGCAGCGGAAATTGGGCGTAGATGTTCACCAATTCACGCCAAATTGGAAAGTTGTCCAAAAGCTCATGTTACAAACCTTCTTAGAAAAAGGTGATTTCTGCTGGCATTGCCATACGGGTATTTTTTCCTATCCGATGTGGGTTGCCCTTCGCTACAACGTCCCGCTTATTTTCTGGGGCGAGCCATCTGCCGAATACACCAACTATTACAGTTACGACCAGCCCGAAGAAGTTGATGAAAAACGCTTCAATCGCTTCGTGAACCTCGGTATCAATGCCGATGATATGTTTGTGCGCTTGGAAGGCAAAGTAGATAAACGTGATTTGATGCCGTTTTCGTATCCACCGCTCAAGCAATTACGTCAGTTGCAGTATCGTTCTGTCTGCTTGGGTTCGTACATTCCTTGGGATGTGAAACGTCAATCGAAAATTATTCATGACGAACTCGGCTGGCAAGGCGATGAAGTAGAAAACGTGCCGCCAGACTACAATTATGAAAAAATTGAATGTTATATGCAGGGTGTACGCGATTACATCAAGTACATCAAGCGCGGCTACACACGCCCCACACACCTCGCTTCGATTGACATTCGCAACAGCCGCATGGAACGCTACCACGCGCTGGATGTGATTGACGAATACGAAGGCAAACGCCCGCCGAGCCTTGATTTATTCTTGGAATTTGTTGGCTTGACCGAAGCAGAGTTTTTGGAAATTGCCATGCAGCACCAAGTTTCGCCCTACAAACACGACCCAGCGAAAATCACCGACGGCAAAACGCTTGCGGATTTCAATGCGTGGTCGCGCGACGGCGCAATGCCGCGTGAAGAGGCGGAATACCAGCTTCGTCGCTGGCGCGAAAGCATGAAGCAGGGATAAATCCAAGCATACATTTAGGAATAAGCAGAGAGCAATAATCACGTTTCATTCCGAAAGGCGGTCATTATGGAAACGAGTCTTGTGGCTACGGGCGTAGAGGCTGAATACCGCATTCCGCCTGAGTTTGAGCCAGATATTAGCAATATCGTAACAGAGGACAACGAACCTGTGGACAACATCTTTTCTGAACGCCAACAACGTTTGCTCGCGCAAACGCTTCATTCCTCGTGGAAGTCGCCACAGCCCTTTGTTGCACTGGCGAATGTTGGTTTGTTTTATGGATTGCGCAAGCCGCCTTTGGTGCCAGATATGCTGCTCAGTCTTGGCGTTGAGCCAAACAAAGGTATTGCGGACTTGAATCTCTCCGAGAAGCGCAATCGCTCGTACTTCGTCTGGGAATATGGCAAACCGCCCGACCTTGTTGTGGAAATTGTTTCCAATCTCAAAGGCGGCGAACTCGACGACAAACTCTTGCTCTATGCGGATATTGGCATTGATTTCTACGTCGTCTTCGACCCTTTTCAAGAGTACGGAATGCCCACGCTGCGAGCATTTGCGCTGGTGAGCGGTGAATACTTGCCGTTGCCAGAAGCACAGTTCAAACGATTAGGTTTGGAACTCCGCCTCTGGCGCGGCACATTTGAAGGCTTTGAAGACGAGTGGATTCGCTGGTTCACAACCGATGGCTTGATGCTTCCAAGCGCAGAGGAACTAGACACCGCGCTTGAAGAAACACAAAAGCTCCGTGAAATTGCGGAGATGGTTGCCGCTCAAGAGCGCGACCGCGCCAATGCTGAACGCGACCGCGCAAACAAAGAGCGCGACCGCGCTGAAGCACTCGCCCAAAAACTTCGCGAACTCGGCATCCACCCAGAGCATCTCGAATGAAAGACTGCTCGCATCAAAGATTGTAGGATAAAGATTAGAGGACAGAATCCGAATGCTCTTTCCACCAGAAATACTCCTCGCCGCACTTGCCGCTTTTTGCGCAGGGTTTGTTGATTCCATCGTCGGTGGAGGAGGATTGGTGCAGGTTCCAGCACTGTTTGTTCTTTTTCCTGGATTGCCCGTATCGTCCGTTATTGGAACAAATCGTTTTGCTTCGGTCATGGGAACAAGTGTTGCTGCGGTGCAGTATGCCCGCAAGGTGCGTATTCCTTGGCGCGTGGCAATCACGACGGGTGTTGGTGCGGGGGCGATGTCGTTTGTTGGAGCAAAAATTTCAAGCCTCATGCCGGCGCACGTTCTAAAGCCGATTATTGTTGTGCTGATGGCTGCAATCGCGCTCTACACTTTTCGTCAAAAGACACTCGGCGAAACCGACAATGTGCGCTTTACAAACTATCTGCTTCTCGCCGTCGGATTTGTCATTGGCTGTTGCACGGGCTTTTACAACGGTTTTATTGGTCCGGGAACGGGAAGTTTACTGGTCTTTAGCTTTGTCAGCATTGTCGGATATAGCTTTCTCAATGCTTCAGCAATCAGCAAAGTTGTGAATGTTGTGGCGGATGTTGCCTCGTTGGTATTTTTTATCACGGGCAATTTTATTCGCTACGAAATCGCACTTCCGATGATGGTCTGCAATATGGCGGGTTCGTTTATCGGTAGTCGTATGGCTCTTTTGCGCGGAAGCAGCTTTGTTCGCCGCGTCTTCTTAGCAATTATCGCGCTCCTCATTTTGCGCTTTGGCTATGATGTTTTCATTGCTGGGCGAATAGGTTGAGCAAAAAATACAATACTCAAAATGTAGCACTCAAAACTTAACATTTCACAAGCTGTATGAATATTCTCGGAATGTTTGCCCCTGGACCCAATCCCAGCGCGGCGTTGCTCGTGGACGGAAAACTCGTTGCGTGGGCAGAAGAAGAACGCTTTAATCGCATCAAAACGTCACCCGACAATTTCCCCTTTCAAGCGGCAAAATTCTGTTTGGAAAAAGCAGGCTTGCATTTGGACCAAATTGACCATATCGCCTACGGTTGGGATTGTACGCGCTATGCCTTGCAAGCACCCATTTTCTACGAGGAGCAGCACACCAAATACCCCGACACGCACGCCTACAACAAGCTCCAACAGTCATACCGCCTGAACTTGTATCACCCCGACCGCATTGAACAAACCTTGCGTTTGGGCTTACGCGCCTTGTCACCGACGAACAGCGTTCCACCAGTGAAATATTACTCGCATCACTTATCCCATGCGGCTTCGGCGTTTTTTGCATCGGGGTTTGAGGAAGCAAATATCATCAGCATTGATGGCTCCGGCGAAGAAATTACCACGCTTTTGGCGTATGGCAAAGGCACGAATATCGAAACACTCGACACCTACAAACTCCCGCATTCGCTGGGCGGCGTGTATGCGACCTTCACCGAGTTTCTAGGGTTTAAGCCTTACATGGACGAAGGTAAGGTAACAGGTCTCGCTGCCTACGGCAAATATGACCAAGAATTGCAAGACAAGCTCGATAAAGTCTTGTCCTTCGATGCAGAAACAGGGCATTACGCTGTGAATCCATACATGCGCTTTATCGGCAAACACAGCTACGGACGGCGGTTTACCGATGAATTTATTGACCTTTTCGGTAAGCCGCGAAGCAAGCAAATATCAGCCCTTGAAGCTCCCTATCCTGACCTCGCCTTTGCGGTGCAATGGCGTTTGGAGCAAGTTGTGATGGGGCTTGCAAAGCGAATGCACCACAAAACAGACTCGAAAAATTTCTGTTTGGCAGGCGGCGTAGCCATGAACTGCGCAATGAACGGTAAAGTGGCGCAAATGGACATTGTGCAGAAACTTTTCGTGCAGCCCGCCGCGACTGATAACGGCGTTTCGCTCGGCGCAGCACTGCTTTCGGCAAATGAAGCAGGAGAAAACGTCCGCTTCCAGATGGCGCATACCAACTGGGGTTCGAGCTATTCCGATGAAGAAATCGAACGCGCTTTGAAGAATGCAAAAGTGCAGTATCGCAAAAGTACGAATCTTGCCGCAGAGACCGCACAGATGCTTGCTGCTGGGAAAATTGTGGCATGGATGCAAGGCGCAATGGAAGTTGGCGCACGTGCCTTAGGAGCGCGGTCAATCCTTGCTTCGCCGATATTTCCCGATATGAAAGACAAGCTCAATCTCGAAGTAAAACACCGTGAAACTTGGCGACCCTTTTGCCCGTCTATCAAAGCAGAAAGCTACGAGCGATTTATTCCAAGCGGCGTAGATTCAGCATTTATGGTGGTTGCGCTGCCATTCTCCGAGAAAGAAAAATCAAACGTGCCGTCGTGCGTCCATGTTGATGGAACCGCTCGCACACAGCGCGTTACGAAGGAAGCACATCCCTTGTTCTGGAGCGTGTTGGACGAATTTGAAAAACTCACAAGCTACGGCATTTTGATAAACACATCCTTCAATGTGCAAGGCGAACCAACGGTTTGTACGCCCCAAGACGCGCTTCGGTGCTACTTCTCGACGGGTTTAGACGCGCTTGTGATAGGTAGTTTTATTTTGACGAAATAACTTTACGGAAAAAACATCATGGATTTTCAAGCAATTTTCCAAAATCTGCTCGTAACGATGCCGATTTTCCTTCTCTCGCTCTCGGTTCACGAAGCTGCACACGCAGCAACGGCGTACTATCTCGGCGACCCAACGGCGCGGGATTTGGGGCGCGTTACCATCAATCCCGTGCCGCATATTGACCCCATTGGCACGATTCTCATGCCGATTATTTCCTCGCTCATGGGCGGTTTTGCGATGATTGGCTGGGCAAAACCCGTCCCGATTGATTGGCGAAACTTGCGCAATATCAAACGCGATGACACCTTGATTGCCGTTGCGGGACCAATATCAAACCTTATCTTGGCGTTTGTCTTTGTGGCAGGATTAGCCGTCGTTGGCTCTGGCGTGATTGATACCGCTCCCGGCACGGCTGGCGAGCTTTTGTACCGCTTTTCGCGCTACGGCTTGATTATCAACGTCGCGCTTGCCATGTTCAATATGATTCCTATTCCGCCTCTGGACGGCTCGCACGTGCTTGCAAACGCCCTTCCGAACGACCTTGCGGAAAAGTATCGCTCCTTCAGTATGTACGGTATTTTTCTTTTGCTGATTTTGCTGAATTTCACGCCGCTCAGCCGCGTTCTCAATACCGTGATTGGCAGCGTGGTAAGCCTGTATTTACGCCTTGTTCCGTAGTTATGATGATGCAATGTTTGCCGTAACAATTTTCTCACAATCTCTCCTTCTTTCGCCTTCCTGTTGCTTGACTTGGGGCTTCTCATGGTGCATAAAGCAGAAATCATACTTCAGCAAAAGAGTTTGGCAATGAGCAGACAAAAGAGTCTGTTCTACCGAAGCCAGTATTCATCCGTAGCGCAGACACTCTTGTCTGCGCCAAACATCTGTGCGCCAAACATCACTTTGTGCATCATTGCATTTTTTTTCCTTCATACACTTCTTTTCGCACAGCTCACTTCCTCTCGCCAAACACAAGCAATGACAAGGCTTGGCGGGGATTTATCCTTCCAGCATATTTCCGTCGAGCAGGGACTTTCGCAGCCGAATGTGTATTCGATTGCGCAAGACCGCACTGGCTTTATTTGGGTGGCAACCGCCGACGGACTGAGCCGCTACGATGGCTCTACCTTCAAGGTTTTTCGCCGTGTTGCGGGCGATAAAACGTCCTTATCCGATAACTTTGTTGTCAAATTATTTTCCGATAGCAAAGGCACACTCTGGATTGGCACACGCGATGGCGGCTTGAATCGCTACAATCCAATACAAAGTACCTTCACGCACTTCAAACATCGTGCAAACGACGCGCAGAGTTTGAGTCATAATTTCGTTACTTCATTTGCGGAGGATGCCGAAGGAAGGCTCTGGGTTGGCACAGAGGACGGTCTGAATGTGCTGAATGCGCAAACAGGCGTGTGTACGCGCTTTCTGCCTGGCACCAATGTTACTGCGCTGACCAACGATGTAAACGGCTTGCTCTGGATTGGCACGGATAAAGGCTTGTTGCTGTGGAATCCGCGTACGGCAAGTATTGTACAAACATTTCGCTACAACCCGCTTGATTCCTCGACCTTGAGCGGCAACGATATTATTTCTCTTTGCCAAGAAGCCGACCGCACCTTGTGGATTGCCACCAGTGCGCACGGACTGAACCGTTTGCGTCCGCAATCCCGCGTCATGGAACGCTTTGAGGAACAACGCTCGCGCGAGCATGGCATGGTGGATAACAATCTGCGCGTCGTTGCGACAGATGGCATGGGCAATGTGTGGGTGGGAACGCAGGGAAATGGTGCGCTTGTTGTTGATAAAGCTACGGGAAAATTTCGTTCCTATCGCTACGAAGGCTCGAATCCACGCAGCTTGAGCGGGAATATTGTGTTTGCATTTTTCCAAGACCGTTCGGGCGCGTTTTGGGTTGGCACCTTTGGAAATGGCTTGAATGTGTGTTCCGATGCCTCTCGCGCCTTTCGCACGTATCTCTGCGACGCGCTGAACCCCAGCAATATCACCGCAAATGGCGTGTATGCTCTTTGCGAAGACAAGCACGGTATTTTGTGGATTGGCACAGAAAATGGTCTTGTTCGTATGAATCGCGCAAGCGGCTCGGTAGAACGCTTCCCACGACTTGGGCAAGCGGCAAGCGCGACAAACAAAGATAATTTCTTCGTCTATGCCATTCGCCAAACCCGCGACGGAATGCTGTGGATTGGGACGGGAAAGGGATTGTTTAAGCTCGACCCAGCAACGATGCGCTTTACAAGCTATGCTAGTGCTCAAAGCGAAACCGCGCCCACACTTCTCCCAGCAAGTATTCGTGCGAATGAAAACCGTATTTTTGCGATTCACGAAAGCGCACGTGGCGACCTTTGGCTTGGGACGCTCGGCGGCGGACTGCGGCAATTCAACCCGCAAAAGGGCGTATTTACTGGGCAATTTACCACGCATACTTCTGGCTTGTCGCACAATATCGTGCGGGCAGTCGCTGAGGACGCGGCGGGCAATCTTTGGCTCGGCACACGCGGTGGCGGCTTGTGTAGATTCAATCCCTCAGAACCCAGCAATGAAAAGGCGTGGCGGGTTTTTCGACATGATGATGAACGCCCAAAAACACTCAGTTACGATGCGATTTTTAGTTTGCATTGCGACCGCAATCAAGCTCTATGGATTGGCACGCAAGGCGGTGGTTTGTGCAAAATAGACACACGCATTATTGACGCAAACACAAGCAATAAAGCGGATTCTATCGAATTCCATACATGGAAAGAAGAACAAGGTTTGGCAAATAATGTGGTCTATGGCATCGTCGAGGACGAGCGTGGTGCGCTGTGGATGAGTACACATCAAGGTTTGTCGCGCTTTACGCCGAACAGTACGGCATTCACGAAGTTTAAAAACTACGATTGGCGCGACGGCTTGCAAAACAACGAATTCAATGCGGGCGCGTACACACGTGGCGCGGGCGGACGCGTGTATTTTGGCGGTATTCAGGGCGTGAATGAATTTTATCCCGATAGCATCAAGGAAAATAGCTTTGTTCCGCCCGTTGTGATAACATCCTTCAAGCGATTTGGCGAAGAAGTGCGCTTGGAGCGTGATATTTCCTTGCTCGATACGCTTTGCATTTCTTACAAAGACAACTTTTTTTCGCTCGAATTTTCCGCGCTCAGTTTCGTGCAGGACGATAAAAACCGCTTCAAATATATGCTGGAAGGCTTCGATGCGAAATGGGTGCAAGCGGGCGCACGCCACGAAGTACGCTATACAAATTTGCAAGGCGGCGACTACGTTTTTCGCGTAAAAGCGAGCAACAACGACGGCGTGTGGAACACGGAAGGACGCGCCCTGCGCGTTATCGTGATGCCACCTTTTTGGGAGCGGTGGTGGTTTCGTTTAAGTGCGGGAATTCTTGGTGCGTTGCTCGTTGTTGCTGGATATAGAGCGCGAGTACGATTCTTGGAACTGCGTACCCAAACGCTCGAAGAGCAAGTAAATAAGCGCACCGTAGAGCTGCGCGAAAGTTACGAGCAGTTGCAGTCTGCGAATGAGGAAATTCAGCGACAGGTGGAATTATTGGACGAACAAAGCCGCGAAACCGAGCTTGCGAACTCGACCTTGCAGGAAAAAAATCTGGAAATTGAGGAAGAGCGCAAAAAAGCAGATGCGTTGCTCTTGAACGTGCTTCCCCCAAAGATTGCAGAACGCTTGAAAGCGGGCGAAAGCACAATTGCCGAGCGGTTTGATAACGTCAGCGTTTTATTTGCCGATATTGTCGGCTTTACCGAGCTAGCAGCAGAGCGGTCTCCAGAGGAAGTTGTTGATATTTTGAATACGATTTTTTCCGCGTTTGATATTTTCTCGGAACGCTATAAATTGGAAAAAATCAAAACTATTGGCGATGCGTACATGATTGTCGGTGGCGTTCCGAACCCGCACCCGCATCACGCTGAAGCCACTGCGGATATGGCTCTGGAAATGCTGGAGACGCTTGAAATTCTGCGCTACACAATGAAAGCAAACGTGCGGGTGCGAATTGGTATGAATACTGGTCCCGTTGTGGCAGGAATTATTGGGCAAAAGAAATTTTCCTACGACCTCTGGGGCGATACAGTAAACACCGCAAGCCGCATGGAGTCTCACGGTGAGGCGAATAAGATTCATTGTACCGAAGAAGTGTATGAGCTGTTGAAAGACACATTTGTTTTTGAAGAGCGCGAGAAAATAGACATCAAAGGTAAGGGACTCATGCAGACGTATTTTTTGCTAGCGCGGAAGAAATAATGCTGGTGGCGCAGTCTTCAACGAAAAATCTTTTTCGCTCGTCTATGCTCTAAAGAGCAAATACACCACAAAAATTTTGCTCATTTTTCATCAACACCATCATCATAAAAACTCACTATGAAAACGACCGTAAATCCTCTTCGGAGCTTGTGTACAGCATTGTTTGCTGTTACGATGATATTCGCCACCATGCCCGTAATGGCGCAAGACAAAGCCGCGCTTATGAAAAAAGGCGAAACCGTGTACAAAAGCTATTGTCAAACCTGTCATCAGGCGAATGGTCAGGGTTTATCAACGGTATATCCGCCGCTTGCTGCTTCGGATTATATCAAAAGCAAACCCAAAAAAGAAATTATCAGCAGCGTGGTCAATGGCTTGAATGGTGAAATCACCGTGAATGGCAAAAAATTTAATGGCGTAATGGTCGCACTTCCAAAGAATTACACCGATGAAGATGCCGCAGCAGCAATTACCTACGTGCTGAATAGCTGGGGCAATCCAGGCGGTGTGGTGAGCGTTGCCGAAGTAAAAGCAGCGCGGAAGAAGAAGTAAGCAGAATTGAAGTAAGCAGAATTTCAAGATTATTGGTAACTTGCAAAAGCATTTATCGTGAAGAGCGCGTCCAATCTCGCTTTCGTGGTAAATGCTTTTGCTGTTTTTTACAGCACTGTGTAAAAATCTTCAGTAGTGGCACAGACATTCTTGTCTGTGAGTGTTGGTGCGGGTTTCAAGCGAGAAACACAGGCAAGAATGCCTATGCCACTAAAGCCTGTTTTATGGGGCTTATGAGAGCTTTGTATGGTACTGAATATTTTGTCTCATCTTTTGCTTTTTGAATATGAACATCGTTTTTATGGGAACACCCGATTTTGCTGTCGCCTCGCTCCGCGCCATTTATGCGCAATTCCCCGTCGCGGCGGTCGTAACTGTCCCCGACAAGCCCAAAGGGCGTGGCTTGGAGGTGCAGCCCTCTGCCATGAAACAAGCAGCCTTGGAACTCGGAATCGCTACCATTTTACAGCCAGAATCTCTCCGTGACCCAGATTTTATCAAGGCTTTGAGCGACATCGCACCTGATATTATTGCGGTTGTCGCGTTTCGGATTTTACCCCGCGAAGTCTATACACTGGCGCGGCTTGGCGCGTTCAACATTCACGGAAGTTTGCTGCCGAAATATCGCGGTGCTGCACCAATAAACTGGGCAATCGTGAGTGGTGATGCGGTCTCTGGCGTTACTTCGTTCTTGCTGGCAGAAAGCGTAGATACAGGTGCGATGCTTGGAACACGCACCATTGCCATTCCCGATGGCATGACGGCTGGCGAACTCCACGACGCGCTCATGCCACTCGGCGCAGAGCTTGCCGTAGAAACCTGCTCAATGCTTGCTTCTGGGACAATTACGCCGCTTCTGCAAAATGATACCGAAGCCACAAAAGCTCCAAAGATTTTCCGCGAAACCTGCCGCATTGATTGGTCAAAAGCCGCAACACCGCTTCGGAACTTCATTCACGGAATGTCGCCGCATCCAGGCGCGTGGACGCGGATGCCTGATGGAAAAACAATGAAAATTCTGCGTTGTGCAATCATCCCCGCAGAGAAGCACGGTTTTACACCACCTCTGGAGCAAGGCGCGTTCCGCATTCAGCAAGGAGAATGGTTTGTTGGCTGTGGTAATGCTGGTGTGCTACAATTAACCAGCATTCAAGCCGAAGGCAAGCGCGTGATGGATGTACATGAGTATTTGCGCGGGTATCGGGGGGAAAGCGTAGGAAAGTTTGCTGGAGAATAAACTTTTTGCGGGTTAGTTTTTTTGATTTCATTCGTAGCACAGAGGTCTGTGCCAATGAAGCCCAAGAAATTTACTGTTTTATGCTTCTGTCCCCCAAAGTAACGATGCAGATATTCCTAAGCCGCGCACGCATATTCGCAAAAAACCCGTAACAATGCTATATTTGCAGGCAAGAAAATTCACCAAACCAATTTCATACAATTTTCATACAATCACGATTGTACAACCCTTTTGAAAGACCACTATGCATAAGCAAGTATTAGAGGGCTTAAACAAGCAACTCAACATGGAATTTTCATCGGCGTATGTTTATTTGGCAATGTCGTCCTACTTCGAGGAGATAGATTTGGAGGGCTTTTCAGCATGGTTCAAAGTAAAAGCGCACGAAGAGATGTTCCATGCAATGAAAATTTATGATTACATCGGCGACCGACGCGGTAAGCGCAGCATGACGGCGATTGACCTTCCCGCAAAATCGTGGAAAAGCCCCGTTGCGGCAGCAGAAGACGCATTCAAGCATGAATGCAAGGTTTCTGCTTCCATTCACAGTATCGTCGAAACGTGCCGTCAGCACAAAGACCATTCTACCGAAGCATTTTTGCATTGGTTTGTGATGGAGCAGATTGAGGAAGAGACACAAGCAGACCGCATTTTCCAAAAAGCAAAAATGGTTGCCGACAACCCAAGCGGAATGTTTATGCTTGACAACTATATGCTGGAACGCGCCAATGCAGATGCTGCCAACATTGGCAAAGAAGAAGGCGAAGGCGCGGAATAATAACTTGAATTCAAGTAATCTTAATTGTGCGGTACAGACAAAAGTGTCTATGCAAGCGAAGCCGCGCAAAATCTAACGCCAATGGTAACGCAGACACTCTTGTTACGCGCCATTTGCAAAAATCCAAACGCAAGAAGGACAAGGCTTGAGGAGTAGTGCGCTCTTTAAGCCTTTTTTATTTGGTATTTTGTGCGCCATTGAAAAAGAAATTCACAAAATGAAAAAAGATAAAAAAATCTCTTGTAATTCTCCCAAAGAAACAGGATTATTGTGATTCTTTATGCGTATCTTCATCTTCTTTAGAGGGACACACACACTGTATCGGCAGCAGTGTATCAGCACGACGACATTCTGCAAGATTTTTGAACAATAACACTTCTTCAACGTTCTTGTGGAATCTTGCCCCTTCAAGCATACTTACCTTGTTAAATTATTGATATTATGAAACGTCGCATCGGTATTCAGCAGAAATTTGTTTCGATTGTGTTGGTGCTTTTGGTCATTATCGCGGTGTTTATTGCGTTCTTTTTCCCGCAACGCCAGACTGCACAAATGAACAAATACATGAACGAAAAAATCCTCGTAACAACCCAGATGATTGCTTTCAACGCATCAACGGGGATGGCGTTCGACGATGCACAAGCTGTTCAGCAAACACTTGCAATATTGCCCTCGCTTTCGGGAGTGAAGTTTGTGAGCGTCGTAAAACCGACGGGCGAAGAAGTGGCGTTTTATCGGCTTGATTCGGTTGCATACAAGAATTTATTACCCAATACAAAAGCCGTATTAGCAGCAGCACAACGCCCTGCAAACCTGAATATCACAAGCGTTGGCGACATTGCCCTATACGCTGAACCCGTTATTTTTCAAGGAACAACCTACGGCAAAGTCGTGGCGGGAATCAGCCGAACCGAGCTTGAAAACGATGCGAAGGAAAGTATTTTTATTGCACTTGGTGTTGGTGCGGGAATTATCGTGCTGGGGGGCGTAATTATGCTCTTTCTGAGCAGCCGCTTGGTGAACCCGATTCGCGTGTTGGCGCGGGCTGCGGGGCAAGTATCGGCGGGTAATTTGGAAGCTAGCGTGAGAGTAAACACCAATGATGAAATTGAGGTGCTGGGTAATGCGTTCAACCACATGGTAGGCAATATTCGCAAAGCACTGGAGGAAGTGCAAAGTTCATTGAAAAAGGCAGAAGATGCAAACTCGCGCAAAACCGAGCTTCTCAGTATTGTTTCGCACGACCTCAAAAGCCCGCTTGCATCGGTGCTTGCGGCATTGAAGCTCGTTGAATTAGGCGATATTACTGCCGAAGAATTTCCCGAAATGGGCGCAATGATTCGTCAATCTTGCGAGCGAATGATTGACCTTATCGAAAGTCTTTTGGCAAGCTCCGCGCTCGAAATGGGGCGCATTCAGGTAAATAAAGCCGACGGCAATGCAAAAGAGCTAATGGAGCGCGTGGTGGATAGTAATAATCTCAAAGCCGAAGGTAAAGGGCAAAAACTGCTTGTACAGCACGTCGGCGAGCATTTTAATCTCTACGCCGACAACGGACTTATGCACCAAGTATTGGAAAATTTCGTTTCCAATGCGCTCAAATATTCCCCACCAGAAACCACCATCACCGCACGGGTACTTGCTTCGCCAGAAACTATTCGCTTTGAAGTGCAGGACGAAGGTCCAGGCTTGACCGAAGAGGATAAACAAAAACTTTTCGGCTTTTTCCAACGCCTTTCTGCCAAACCAACCGGTGGCGAATCCTCGCACGGTGTGGGCTTGGCAATTACAAAGCGCGTGGTGGATTTGCATAACGGAAAAATCTGGGCTGAAAGCGAAGTTGGCAAAGGCACAACCTTTGTCGTCGTTCTCCCACGCAACACGGATAAAGCCTTAGCTGCATAAGTATTGTGAGAAATCTTGGCACGATGATATTTTCTTGAAAATCCTGTTGTAGAGCGGTTTTTACGCCTTTCCTTCTCTTTTTTGTACGGAGTTTTCGCAATGACGATTCCACACACACTCTCCATTTTCATTGACGAAAATATCCCTCTCATTGCTGAAGCTCTTGCGCCTTTTCTTCCCTCAAACCTTCGTATTCATCGCTTTCATGGGCGAAATCTACGCCGCAATGACCTACACGATGCGCATTGTGTAGCGTTATGTGTTCGCTCTACAACCCGCGTCAATGCTGACTTGCTTGATAGTACACCCGTGCGCTTTGTCGGCACAGCAACAAGTGGTACCGAGCATATTGACATTGAATATGTACACAATTCTGGACGAGAATTTCACCACGCAGGCGGCTCCAATGCTCATTCTGTTGCAGAATACGTTGTGTTCGCGCTCTTGCATTGGGAGAAACAATATGCCACACAGCTTCAGGGCAAAACGATTGGTATTGTGGGATATGGCAATATCGGGCGGCGTGTTGCAGAATTGGCGTATAAACTGGGCTTGCGGGTAGTCGTATGCGACCCCGTGCTGCGAGAAGCAGGCGGACACATTGCGCCATATTGCCACGAACTGAGCTTTAATGAGCTTTGCAGCAGTTCTGATATTATCACAAACCATGTTCCTTTCGTACAGAGCGGCGCGTATCCAACATCTGGCTTATTCGACAGACCAGTATTGGAGCGGCTTCTGCCGAATGGTTTGTTTATTCATGCTTCGCGGGGCGGCATTGTTGAGGAAAGAGCATTATGGGAAATCGTACAAGAGCGAAACATCGCTACGGTGCTAGATGTATGGGAGAATGAACCAAGTATTCATGCTGCTTTAGTACGCCACTCGTTGCTCGCCACGCCACATATTGCGGGCTATTCCTACGAAGGAAAAGTGCGTGGTTCGATGATGATTGCGCGTGCATGCGTGCAATTTTTACAAAATACTCTTGGAGCCAGTATTGATGCAGACTGGAGCGTTTTTGAACGTGCCTTTGCGCGTCCCGATGTACCACTCGTCGGTTTTAGTAATCATGCAATACTGTACGCTGCATTGCAGCAATCACGCGCTCTTGAGCAAGATACGATGCGGCTTGTAGCAACACTTGATAGCGCAATAAAAACGCCAGAAGCCTCTTTTGATGAGCTTCGCAAGCACTATCCCGTGCGGCGCGAGATACTTTTAGGGTAACGTGGCAGCACACGCGCATTTATGTACTCGTTGCTCTCTTCCCTTCAACGCAAGGAAATACGCTCTTTTCAGATAATCATGACCACAGAACAATCTTCTTCTTCCCCACATCGCATCAAGCAGTTAGCTGGCGCAACAGGCATTCTCCTTGTCGCACAAATACTGGGCGCAGCATTGCAGCTTTTCTCGCTTCGCACCGTGCAGGACGCGCTCTCAAAATCCGCCAATGGTGAGTTTTTCTGGGTGCAACAAGTAAGTATGTTCGTGTACTTTATTTTCGTAGAAATGGGTATGAACGCCGTTGCTACGCGTATGGTCGTGCAGGAGCCAGAACGCCGCGAACGCATTATCACGAGTTTTTTCAAATTGCGCTTTCTGCTGTTTTGTGCAGCCACCGTGCTGCTGCTCGGCTACACCGCTTTTTTTGTGCCAATGGCAGTGCCGCAAATGGCTATCTACGCGCTTTTTTCCTTGCTCTCAGCGCGTTCTCTGATGCTGCGTTCGGTGTTGGAATTGCAGCACAGGTCGCAGAATTTCCAGCTTTTACCAGCCCTTACGACCATTTTAGACGCACTCCTTTTTGCAATGTTTGTTGCTATTGATAGTGCGTCGCTTACGCCGCTCCGCGTGATGTTTTGGTTGTTATGCTCGTCGCTTCCAGGCTTTTTCGTGATGCTTCTTGCCCGCAAGCAATGGCAAATGCTCTGGAAAATACCGTTTGAATGGACGATTGCGCAAGAACTTCTGCGCGAAGCATTACCAATTTTCTCGACCGCCATTTTGCTGCAAATCCAAGATAAAGCCGATACGTTTGTGTTAGATTTCTTTCATGGCAAGGAAGCCGTCGGCGTGTACGGCGCGGCAGTGCGCGTTGTAGCGCAAGGTATCACGCTCCTGATGATTCTCCCCACCGTGATTGCACCTGTTGCGAGTGCGCTTCAAACCTCGAATCTTGAAAAGTGTAAACGATATGTGCTGGAAGGTTTATCGCTCACCGTCCTTGTTGCGATGCTGATTGCAAGCGGAATTACGGTGCTGGTGAAGTTCATTATTTTCATCACGGCTGGTGCAAAATATACCCAAAACCCTCTTGAATTCACACTCGCTGTGTGGTCATTGCCCTTTAGCATGATTGTTTCCTACACGCTCGCACTGTTTATTGCGCTTGGCAAGCAGCGTACATTATTTGGAATGTTTTGGGCATTGTGCATTACCTCTCTTTTCTGTAACCTTGTCATCACGCCACATTGGGGGACATCTGGTGCGCTTATGTGCAAAATTCTCGCCAATGGCGCGGGTGCTGTTTTCGGTGTTCGTGTTGTCCATCATTTTATTGGTGAAAAGGCTGTTTGGCAAGCAATAATACGCCTTTGTGTCATTTTCTTTGTGATGATTTTTATCTCTGTATTCATGCAATATTTCTCAGAACGCGCTTCATTTCTGCTTTCTCTGCCCTCACCATTCCAAATACTCTTGCTGGGAACAAGTATCTGTGTGGCATTCGTGGCAGCATGCTTCGCACTGGGCATTCTCTCTAAAGAACGCCTTCAATTCCTCCGTTCCTTGCTCCAAAGAACCGCATAAAAACTACGCTCTGTGGCAACAATGTACCAAAGCGTGAGGCTCTCACTTTCAAGTGAGGGTCTCACTGTACACACTCACGTTCCACGCACTCACGTTCCACACACTTTTCCAACAAACGAAAAAAAATATCTTCACCATGTGACTTTTTTCCTGCGTATGTTTCTTCCCTCATAGATGCAGCACAATTTATTGTCCGATAGCCAATGAAATCCGAACAGACCGATAAACAACAGCGTTTTTGCGCCTTGCTTGAGCCAAACCATGACCGGTTGGCGCGGTTTGCTCGTGCCATGACGAAAACCCGCGAGGACGCACAAGACCTTGTTGCCGACACGATTGAGCAAGCATACAAACACTTCGATAAATTACAGACCGAAGAAGCATTTTTGAGTTGGCTTTTCACCATTGCACGCCGCATTCAGAACCGCCGACGTTGGCGCATGAGCATTTTCGACCGCTTTGAAGCACGCGATGATACCGAGATTTCCGACGCACACACTACGCTTTCACCCGAAAACTACGTTGATACGCAAATCCTCTACGAAGCTCTTGAACACTTGCCGCACAAGCAACGCGAGGCATTTGTTCTCTTTGAAATTTCAGGCTTTTCTTTGCAGGAAATCCAAGAACAACAAGGCGATTCGCTTTCTGCCGTGAAAATGCGCCTCGTGCGAGCGCGAGAAACACTCCGCACCATGCTTGAAGCGAAGGGCATTACAGGCACTTCCGACGAGCCAACGAAAGCGAAAATCCATCATTTGACCAATCCGCAGGATTCACCACCAAGCGGCGCAACCCAAGCAAGAATCAGCTCTCTACGACGCTCGTGATAACGAGTTGGTAAAAAACACAACATTACATCTCCCTTGCAAACACTACTCTTTTTTCAAAGGTTTCACCATGAAGAAGAAAAACCACACCCTTGAAGAGCTTCTCCGCGTCGCCCGCGAGGAATCGCCTGTGGTTTCCTTTTCCGACACCGCCGAGCAGATTGCCCGCTTAGAAGCCAAAAGCCAGAAACGAAGCGGCTTTGCATGGTTTTCCGCGCGAGCATTTGCCTTTCCGAATGCGGCGTGGAAATCCATTCAAACCTCTACACAGAGTTTTCTGGACGCTGCGAATAATGCGAGCAATGCTGCTATTTTTAGCCCTCTCTCGACGCGCCTTGTGCGTGGTGTGTCGCTTGCCGCGCTTGTTCTGATGCTCTTTCCCGCGCTCACACACGATGTGCATGTTGGCGACATCAACCCCCTACGCAACCTCCTTCCAGAACATGCTTCCAATCAAGCAACGGCGGCATTGCAGATGGAAAATACAAGCGCGAAAAGCAATACAACGATAAGTCGCACGACAAGCCGCACGACGAATCGTACAGCAAGCAATCATGCTGCATACAGCGCATTTGTTTCAAACAATGCGGTAAGCAATACGTCGGACAATGAATCTAGCACACAGCCCGTAAACACAGCAACAGAGCCGAGTGCAAGCGCATCTGGCACAAGCACCTATTCATCGCTCGCTGAGGAAACACGCCGTTTTCAGGAACGCGTAGCATCAGAAAAATCGCTCTCAGAAAAATCGCTTGCATTCAAAAATGATGTCAATGAAAATGAATTGAAAGCACAACCAACGGACAATCCCGCAAACACAAGTACGGAAGCGTCTTTCTGGCAACGCCTCAGCGTGGAAGCGCGTGTGGCAAGCCGCACCGACCTTGCCAGCACAGGCGCAGGAAACGGTACTGCGTCAGCTCTTACACCAATCAGAACAGATGCACAATTTACCTCAGCTCGCTCAATACTGGATGCGAAATCGCAGCAGCAATTTGCTTCAGAGAGCGCATCACCACTACAAAATATCGCATTGGGCGTACAATTTGCGCTGGATGAACATCACAGTATCGGTCTGGAAGGCGGTACAGAGCCGTTCTTGAGCGCAATTCCCTCTACAAGAAACTTCTCGCTTGCTCAACAAGGCGACCCAAACCGCATAGAATCTATCAACGTACAACAACCAACCGACGGCAATCAGCCTCGTGCAGGAATTACAAGTGTCGTAACGCCATCAACAACACAGCCTGGACAGGGCAATGGTGGTGGCGGAATGCCCATCGGTGGAACCATAGACCCCGTTCCACCACCCACCAACACTGCGCAGCGCACCATCTTCGCCGAAACCAGAAACCGTGCGTGGTTTGGGGCATCGTATCAGTATAGCTTTAGTATTATTCCTGTGCTTGGTGGTGTCCAGCCGCTTGCTCGTGTGAGTGTGGGTGGCGGCGAAATCGGGTTGGTTTCGCGCGGCATTATCGGTGTACGCTTTTTACCGCAGAGCCAAGTATCGGTGCTACTTGCAGGCGAAGGCACAGGTATTGCGCGGCAAAGTATTTTATCGGAAAATGCTGCTGGTGCTACGTGGGAATTTGCCCCGCGACTAGGAATGACGCTGGGTATAGCCGTAAAATTTTAAATCCTAAAAAAATCAAGAATCCATTCTGAAATCATCTTCATCATGGAAATCATGGAAATCTGCGTCCAAAAAATCAAGACCAGAACCCCTGTTTTTCACCATTCACCATACAACCATGAAAACCAGTATTCAAGCTATTCGCAAGTACAGCCTTGCTTCGACGCTCGTATCCTTCCTGCTCATTTCTTGCAACGTGATTACGCCTCCCGACACCCCACCACGCGCCCTCACCAGCACAGAGGCGCGGGTGGCGGAGGCGAACACTACTTTTGCTATCGAAATGCTGAAGCAAAACGCGCGTTTTGAACCAAATACCAATTCCTTTTTGTCACCATTTTCGTACATGCAAGCACTCGCCATGACGAGCAACGGTGCGGCAAACGCAACCCGCGACTCCATGAACCGCGCTCTGCAACTCGCTGGCGTGCCGCAAAGCGAGATAAATAGCGGCATGAAGAGCCTCACCGAGTACGTGCTTGGTCTCGACCGTAAAATCGAACTCCGCGCCGCAAATGGTATTTGGTACAATAAGCAAATCAGCATTGAACAGCCTTTTCTTACGACCGTCCGCGATGATTTTGGTGCGGAAGTGCGCGGCATGGACTTCGAGCGCGAGGACGTAAAAACCGACATCAATCGCTGGGTGGAAGGCAAAACGAATAATCGTATCAAAGACCTCATCAAAGAGAATTTCAGTGCAAATGATGTGATGTGTCTCGTGAACGCGGTCTATTTCAATGCCGAGTGGAAAGCCAAGTTTGATGCGGCTTCCACGAAAGATGAACCTTTCAAGAACGAAGACGGCTCGCAGCAAACCGTGAAAATGATGAAGCTCACCAAAGCCGCCGACCTCCGCTTTGCGATGCTTCCCAACGCTGGAAACAGCTATATTGCTGAGATTCCGTACAGCAACGGACAATTCAGCATGACGGTGATTGTGCCAGACAGCGCACGAAAACTCGCTTCCGTGATTGCCGCACTCACACCAAGCGTGTGGAAACAAGCCGTGAATGCCTTACAGCCACGTACATTGCTTGTCGAAATGCCAAAATTCAAAATGGAAACCCGTTACAAAGAAACACGCAGTACGCCACGCGAACTTCACGGATTGGGCATGGGAGCAGCCTTCACGCCGCAAGCAGATTTCTCCAGCATGGTAAAGCCGCCCTTGCGAGCAAATATCAGCTTCGTGATTCACCAAACCTTTTTGCAAGTAGATGAACGCGGCACAGAAGCTGCCGCCGCAACAGCAGTCGGAATCGAACTTACAAGCGCACCGCCGCCACCGCAAAAACTTCGTCTCGACCGCCCTTTTGCGTTTATCATTCGCGAAAAAAGTACGGGCGTGATTTTATTTGCTGGAACACTGTACAAGCCACAAGTCTAAAATTAAAACCTTGAATAGTGGCACAGACATTCCTGTCTGTGTTCTCCATCTGAACCTCGCACCAACACTCACAGACAAGAATGTCTGTGCCACTATTGAGTTGGTGGTATGTATCTAAAGTAAATCACT
This sequence comes from Ignavibacteria bacterium, assembly GCA_013298775.1. GTDB lineage: Bacteria > Bacteroidota > Ignavibacteria > Kapaibacteriales > UBA4661 > PH2015. Next base: position 78,104 of record JAAFIV010000003.1, read on the forward strand.
GAAAACACAATTTTTTCATCAATCACCATGAATACAACCATTTCTGCACACCGCGCCAGCTACACGCTTGCCGCTCTCTGCCTTGCTTGCGCGGGATTGTGCCTTGCGCTTGCATCGTGCAATCCTTCGCCAATTGTGCCGACAAATGGCTCAAATACTGGCACACCAAGCGAGCGTCTTGCTGCCACGAACAACGATTTCGCGCTGACGCTCTTCAAAGAAATCGCGGCGACCGAGAGCAATAGCAATGTTTTCTGCTCACCGTTTTCTTACATGCAAGCACTCACCATGACGTGGAATGGCGCGAATGCTGCAACGCGGGATTCCATGACCAAAACACTCCGTTTGCAGGGAATCAGTGAACAGGACGCAAACGCAGGTTTGAAGAGCCTGAGCGATACCTTCCGCACGCTCGACACCAACGTAGAATTCCGCACTGCCAATGGTATTTGGTATAATTCCCGCTTTACGCCAGAGCCGAATTTCGTCAGTACGGTGCAGAATGCCTTTGGCGCGGAAGTGCGTGGAAAGGTCTTTGGAACTGATGCCGTGAAGGATGACATTAACAAATGGGTAGAAAACAAAACGAACAATCGTATCAAAGATTTGATTCAAAAAGAATTTACCCGCGAAGATTTGATGTGCCTTGTGAACGCTGTATATTTCAACGGCGCGTGGAAATTTCCTTTCAATGCCACCCTCACGGGCGACGGAATGTTTACTCGCGAAAACGGCTCAACGCGCCTTGCAAAGCTGATGGCTACTGGCACGGCGCAAAGCATTCGTCAAGCAAATCTGGGGAATGCAAAAATGGTGGAGCTTCCCTACGGCAACGACCGCTTTGTCATGACGGCACTTCTGCCCAATCACGGCACAAAACTCGGCGACGTGATTGGCGGATTAACCCTCACTTCGTGGAATGCTGCCGTTCAACAACTGAGTTCATCAGCAACAGCGATTGTGATGCCGAAATTCACCATGAAAACCCGCTACGAAGAGCGTTCTAATGCACCACGCGAATTGCACAAAATGGGAATGGGACTTGCCTTCACAGACCGTGCGGATTTCAGCAAAATGTACCGTCCGCCGCTTACCGCAGCCATTAGTTTCGTGATTCACCAAACGTTTTTGCAAGTAGATGAGCGCGGAACAGAAGCCGCCGCCGCAACAGCCGTTGGCATTATTCGCACCACAGCGATTGAAACGCCCGCCGTTGTGCGCTTCGACAAACCATTTGCCTTCGTCATCCGAGACCGCACAACAGGAACGATTCTGTTTGCGGGCGCAGTGTATGAGCCGTAAAGAAAGGATGAAATCTGAAATTGGAGGGATGAAATGAGGAGCGCAATGCTCAAGAACAACAGGAACATCGAATGTCTAGCAGCGAGGTGTGATGCGGCTCCTGCCCGTATCACGCCAAAATATCACCACACAAGAGCGGTTGCCTTTCAGCAATCGCTCTTTTTTTATGGACAGAGACAGTTAAGGCTTACCGACACGGAAGCGGCGTACCATCAAGATTTTGCATCGTTATACCAAGTATTTGCGCAAGCGTGGGGGCAATATCAGAAGGCGCAACCTTCGCATCCTTGTAATAACCAGGCTTCACACCTGCGCCCATGAGAATAAGCGGCGAATGGCGGTCGTAGTCGTGCGGTGTGCCGTGTGTGGCAGTTACCGTTCCCCAAACCCAGTATTTATCAGGGTAGCAGACGATTTCACCAGTGCGCTGTGGGAAATAATCATTGCGAATAAGATTGTATTGCCACGACGAAAGCCATTGTGGACAGATGCCCGATTGCAACTGTGTTTCGGTCAGGACAATCCCCATTCCCCGATAACGTTGCAAAAAGGCTTGCGCTGAATCCAGCACCATTTGGCGTGTTGGCGTGGTATAGCTTGGAATCGTGGTAGTCGTTACCATTTCCAACGTCTGCTGATTGAAGAAAAACGAGGGTTGTTCGTGGTCATCAATCCACTTCGAGGCAGAGCCCGCGATGAATGTTTGCCGTAAGTAATTTTCTACATCCTCAATTACATCCAGCGAGCGCAAGCGTCCAGCATCCGCGCCTGGATTGGTATATTTCCAATACTCTGGCATAGGGGCTACGCCGTGGTCGGAGGTAATGACGAGCGTGTAATTTTTCCGCCCAACTTCGGTATCTAAATAATCAATCCACTCTGCCACGTATTTATCCACGTTGAGGTAGAGTTCTTGCAATTCGCGGCTGTCTGGACCGAAGGTGTGTCCTGCATAATCCGTCGCCGAAACGCTGAGGCACAGCACATCGGGAATGGTATCTGCGCCCAGCTTTTCTTCTTTCAGCACCGATTTTGCAAATTTGAAAAAATGCTCTACTGAATACGGCGTAACCGTAAACGTGCTGGAGCTATACACATCAATTGTTCCCGTCGTATTCATGTTCGGAATGGTGTAGGGGAACACGTTGCGCTGCTTGCCGCCCGCTTCCCAGCGAATGGTATCTTTCAAGCCCGCATCATCACTGATTTGTTTATCCCAGACTTTGCCTGAATAATCACGAAAGTTATTTTTTTGATTCCATTTTTTCAGCCACGCTGGAAGTTCCTTGAAATAATACTCCGAACTCGTGTAACCACCTGCTTCGTACTCGAACCAATACGCAGCATCGGCGGTATGTCCAGACATTAAAATCGCGGCGCGATCTTTTTGCGAAATGCCCACTACACGGCTTTTCGGCGAGATTTTCTTGAGATAATCGCCCAGCGTCGGCACTTTCAAGTTTATCGGCGAACACCATTCATCGGGCTTCGACATGCCGAATGTTTTATTCACGGTATCTTGCACGCAGTAGAGTTTGCGCCCCGCCGTGCGGTCGTTGTAATCATTCGAGACAATACCCGATTTTGCTGGATATACGCCCGTCAGATGTACCGAATGCCCAGGCGCAGTGATATTTGACGCATGATTGAAATAGCATTGCGGAAAATATGCACCCTGCCGTATAACGCGGTTAAAACCTTGCTGCGTCCACAAATGTCCCCAACGATTTGGGTAATCGCCACGCATTTGGTCGAACGACATCACGACGACAAGTTTTACGCCACCAGTTGTAGAGCGCATCGTTGCTTGCGTTGTGGCAACACTGAGCGCAGGAGCGAGTTTGGTAAATCCCTGCGAGACTGGCAGATTGGCTTGCACCAATGCCGCATCGGTACTGCTTCCGGTGGATTTACCCGCAGCAGCTTTTTTCTCTGCTTTGGAGGATTGTGCAAACACAGTGCTTGGCAAAAGCGCAGGAAGTATCACTGCTTGGAGGAATACTATTTGTACACACCACACACACAAACGTAGAATCATGGTCTTGAAGAAAAAGAAAAAAATAAGTATTGAATACATTGCGAAGATAGCCTCACGAAAAGATATGCCGCAGTAAACACCGCTTCGCCACTGGCAAAATGGTCTCTTGAAAGGGAAACTCAAGCTCGGTAGCAATGGAATACGTGGCTGGATTCGGCAATTCGGGAAATTCTTGGACAAGCTCCAACTTCAGTGTTTGCGCGGGCTGCTGAATAATGGATTGCTGAACGGATTTGACAATATGCGTTTTCAAGCTACGATATTTCTCCTCCGCGCCTGTGAAAATAGAAATTTCATACTTCATCAAATGCAAGCTCTGATGCGCATTGTCGGGGATAAACACGTAGCCTTCTTCCAAATACGACGGCAAAATACCGACCACTTCCAACTGCAAATTTTCCTCAACAAATTCAAAAATCGTTGAGCCTTCATCAATCGCGGTAAGGATGTATGGCATTGCCCAGTTGATGAGGTCTCGAATCTGGTCGAAATGGTCATCGGCTAAGGGAACATCAGAATAGATGAGTTTGCGCTCATCAAGGTTTATTTCTCTGAGCGTGCGTGGTTGCTTTTGTTGGAGCGCGTCGGCATTCTCCACGATGGCTTGCAGGGAATGATGCAAGTCTATCAAGTGCGATAAATCGGGATAGATTTTATTGTGATGAAAATTCTGGCGAATCTTCTTTAAGCCGCTTAAAACCTGAAATTGTGTCCGCTCCACATCCTGAACCGCCGCAACAAACGTTTCCAAGGAAAGCGCGTGTGGCGAGTTCTGGTGCGAGTTGTAAGGGATGATTGACATAGAAAACCTCCGCAGAGTGTTCAACAAATGCTTGGCAATATGTACCGTGCCACAAATACGTCTGCCGAATGTTACGGGAAAAATATGATTATTTCAAGGCGTTTTTTCTCTTTACTGCGTGGAATGAAAAAAAATGTGCGCTTTGTACCCTTCGCGCTTTGTTCTTCGCTCTTTCTGTGATATGTTCGTGGTGTCAAAATGAGCATCTTCTTCTGAACAATGAGGTAAAATTTACCGAACATTCTTCATCATCACATAATCTTCCGCTATGCGCTTCTTTTCACCTTCTTTTTCAAGAAAACTTCTTGCTGCTTTCGCACTCACAGGCGCGTCATTCCTCGTTTCTACGTCTGTTTCTTGTGAACGAAATACTGGTACAACCACACCAAGCGATACAACTCGCCCCACAACAAGCATTCAGCCGCCAGAATGGTTTTTAGGTGCGTCTGGCGACACCAGCGACGTGCAAGCACAAGGCGCGGGAACACAGGCGGGGCTTGTTCTCATGGGCGGTAGCACCGACGTGGACGAAGCAATGCGCTGGATGCTTGAGCGAGCTGGTGGTGGCGATGTCGTCATCCTCCGAGCAACGGGTAGCACGGGCTACAATGATTATCTCTTTACACTTGGCGCGAAAGTGAACTCCGTTGAAACAATACGCATCAATTCTCGCGCCAATGCCAACGACCCTGCACTGGAGCGGCGACTCCGCAATGCTGAAATGGTCTTCATTGCTGGTGGCGACCAAGCAAACTATGTGAATTTCTGGCGCGGAACCCGGGTGCAGGAAGCCCTGAACTGGCTCGCAAAAGTAAAAAAAATACCCATTGGCGGCACGAGCGCGGGCTGCGCAGTTCTTGGTAGTACCTATTTTACGGCATTGCAGGGGACAATTCGCTCGGAAACGGCATTGCAAAATCCCTACGACGCGCTTGTCGTCTTGGGTCGCAATGATTTTCTCACAATGCCATTTTTGGAAAATACGATTACCGATACGCATTACGACAATCCGATTCGCGTTGGGCGGCATATTACCTTTATGGCACGCATGATTCAAGATTCCAGCGTTGCACCCCAGCAAATGCGCGGGATTGGCGTGGAAGAGCGCACGGCAGTTGCGGTAAATGCGGAAGGACGCGCAACAGTGTTCGGAAGCGGACGCGCCTTTTTCCTTCGCGGACATTCTGCTCAATCCACACCAGAGGTCTGCCGTGCTGGACAACCACTGACCTGGAACCGTGATAAACAGGCAGTTCGTGGCTATCTCATCAATGGCTCGCGTGCTGGCAATGGCGCGTTTAATCTTGCAACGTGGTCAGATTCTGCTGCAAGCGGTGGAACATGGCTTCAATACTGGGTTGTGAACGGTGTACAGGAAGAGCGGTGAAGACAGGATGAAGTCGGAAATATGAAATAGACATTATACAGATTAAGCTCTGAAGGGCTGGGAATAGCGTAAATACTGGCTTCAGTGGCTTGAGACTTCTTGTCTGTGTTTGTCGCCTGAACCCCGCACCAATGCTCACAGACAAGAAGTCTCAAGCCACTATTTGAAGAGCAAAAACAGCTAATCTGTATAATGTCTATTATGAAAACCGCATAAATGCTTGATACGTGATTCTTGAATTATACAACGACTACGGGAACGCTGATGAAGCCCAGACTTTCAGGATTGTAAGGACTTTTTTCCATCCTCAACATCCTCTGAATCATCACATCCGCGTTCATAAATCAAGACCTGACTAGGTACAAAAGAAGAAAAATATCATTGTTAATTCACACCATACTATGCTCAAACGTAGATATTACCTTGCTTTCAGCACGCTGCTTCTTTTGCAGCGTGCGGGCATTGTGCTGGTATGGTGTACGCTATTTTTTGTGTGGTGCGCTCGCCCAAGTATTGCCCAGACCGTTGATATTGATTCCCTGAAAGCCGCATTGCGCAAGCCTTTGCCAGATACCGCCCGCGTACAAACCTTGCTCACCTTAGCTCGAAGGCTCTATGCCGTGAACCCGTCTGAAATGGACACCATTGCGCATGAGGCATTACGTCTGTCGGAGCGAATTGGCTTTGAGCGCGGTATTGCAGGTGCGCTGTTGCAAATTGGGCGTGGATATGCTACGCGTGGGCATTCTATGGAAGCACGAGAATACATTGAAAAAGCGCGGCAACTCGCCGAAGAAATGAACGACACCCTCACGATGAGTGCTTCGTGGCACGCGCTCGGCAATGTTGCCCTCGACCAAGCTCAGTATGAATTAGCATTAAGCAACTACCTCACCGCACTCCGCCTCCGCGAGGCAAGCCGCGACCGACGCGGCATTTCTACAACCCTGAATGGCATTGGCATTCTCTACAAGCAACAGCGCAATAATACAGAAGCTCTGCGCTATTACCGTAAATCGCTGGCAATTGATGAAGAAGAAAATAATCGCTCCGGCATCGCATCTTCGATGAATAACATCGGGCTAATTTTTCAAGCAGAAAAGCAGTATGATTCTGCAAATCAGTATTTACGCCGTTCTTTGGAGATTGAACGCTCGCTTGCTCGCAAAAGTGGGATTGCTCTTTCGCTGAATAATTTGGGTGTGCTGTACGACCTTCGCGGCAAGCCAGATTCGGCATTGCCTTTATTGTACGAGGCGTTGAATTTGAAAATAAGCATTGGCGACATGCGCAGCCAACTTTTTACGCAAAATAGTCTTGCGTCTGCTTTGCGCAATTTGGGACGCGTTCAAGAATCCGTGCGCCTTGCGCAGCAAACATTCGACACGGCGCGGAGCATTGATTCCAAGCCGCATATCCAGCAAGCCGCAGAAAACCTTGCGGCAGGTTACAAAGCTCTTGGTGCATTCCAGCGTGCGCTTGATTTTACCGAGATTGCCGCTCGTTACCGCGATTCCCTTTTTACACTCGACCGCGACCGCGACTTGAATAGGCTGGAAACCACGTACAAACTGGAAATACAACAACGCGAAAACGACCGCTTGCGCACAGATAATGCCGCACAGCAACGTGTTTTGATTGCGATAAGTCTTGCAGGACTGATTGGTACTGCATTTCTCATCTTTTTTGTGCGAATAAATGCGCAGAAAAAACGAGCAAATGCACAACTTCAGCAACAGCAAAAAATGCTCGAAGACCAAGCACAAGAAATTGAAATTGCCAATACTGCCCTTCAAGAAGCGCATGAACGCTCGGAATTGCTTCTCAGAAACACCTTGCCCGCGCAAATTGCCGAGCGTTTGAAAGCAGGAGAAACAAAAATTGCCGAACGCTTCGAGAATGTAAGCATTTTATTTGCGGATATTGTTGGCTTCACCGAGCTTGCAAGCCGCTTAGAACCTGTTGTGTTGGTTGCATTATTGGATGAAATTTTTACGGCATTTGATGGCATTGCAGCACGATTTCAGCTGGAAAAAATCAAGACCATTGGCGATGCGTATATGCTCGTGGCGGGAATTCCTGAAAAACTCACAGGAGGCGCAGAAAAACTAGCATTGGCGGCACTGGCGATGCAGGAAGAAATCAACTTAAAAACCGATATTTTGCGCCGAATGAATCTTCGTGTACAGGTGCGTATCGGCATTCACACAGGTGAGGTTGTTGCGGGTGTTATTGGTACGAGCAAGTTTGCATACGACCTTTGGGGCGACACAGTAAATATTGCAAACCGCTTGGAATCACACGGAATTGCGGGACAAATACAGGTTTCGGAGGCATTCGTACAGCAATTCGACACAACCATCTGGGAACGCGACCTCCACAATCACGCACGGCGCATTATTGCCTACCCGCGCTCGGAGAAAGAATTTACCAACGCTCAGGACGCAAAGCCCGTCATAGCTGGTCTGCCAACATCTTTTCTTTTTGAAGGGCGCGGGGAAATTGAACTCAAAGGCAAGGGGAAAATGAAAACCTATTTGCTAATGGCGCGGCAAAACGAGCAGTAATAGCGCGAGGAGTAATAACGCAAGCAGTAATGATAGTGCGCCTTTCCACTCCAGTTTTGAACAGAAAATTTCTTGCACATTTTTTGTACACACTCCAGTCCTCGTACTGGTTTGAAAACTCCTGTACTCACCCAATTCTGACGGCTCTTGCAGTTGGAAGTCTCGTTTACGGCTCAATACGCTTGCGGATTACCTCAAAAGTTGTAGAGCAATGAACGAAATTCCCCACGCCTCGCCCCATATTCCAAACGCTTCACCTGCAATTTCCTCCGCTTCGCTGCATATTTTTTCCCTGCCTCGCACACTTTTCCGATGTTTGTTACAGGATTAACACTGAACAACAATGTTGATGAACAACGCAAACGATATTTCCATTTTACTTCATGTGATGCTATGAAAACCAAACAACAAAAACTTCTGAGTGTATTGATTTTATGCGGCATTGGGGGAATGACGGCTGCATTCATGCACTCATGTAAAAAAAGTGACAACCTCGCCAAACCCGAATACCGCGCCCTCACTGAAGCCGTCTATGCGTCGGGCAATATCGTTCCGCGCAAGGAATACAAGGTCTTCGCAATGGCGGACGGCGTTGTTACGGCAAAGCTCGTCAGCGAGGGAACGAGCGTGAATGCGGGTGATATTCTCTTCCGCATTGACAACGACGAGCAGGCAGCCCGCACCAATGCTGCCCGCGATGTCTTTCGCACGGCGCAGTCCAATTACGGCGGCTCGTCGCCAGCACTTGCCGAAAGCGAAGCAATGATGCGCTCTTCCGTCTCGAAGTTTCGTAATGATTCGTTGCAATTTGCCCGCATGAAGGATTTGTACGAATCCAAAGCCATTGCGCAAGCGGAGTTTGACAAGTCGCAGTTAGCTTTTACGGTTTCCAAAAACGACATGACTGCCGCCCGCGACCGCTACGAAAGCTCCAAACGCCGCTTGTTTGTTGATTTGCAGAATGCCGAAAGTCAGTACAAAGTGAACGCCAAGCAGGAATCGAACGCGCTCGTGAAAAGCCGCATCAATGGTATGGTCTATGAAATTTACAAGCAAGACGGCGAAGCAGTGCGCCGCAACGACCAACTCGCGCTCTTAGGCGATGCAAAAGAAGTATTTGTGCGGCTTTCGGTGGATGAATTGGATATTCGCAAAGTGCAAGTAGGGCAGGAAGTATTGGTAAAAATTGATATGTACGGCGAACAGCCCTTCAAAGCTCGCGTGGAGAAAATTTACCCGATGCTCACCAAGCAAGACCAGTCCTTCCGTGTAGATGCTTCCTTCGTGGACGCGCTTCCTGCTACGTTTGCAGGCGTTACGGTCGAGGCAAATATCATTGTTTCGCAGAAAGAAAAAGCTCTGGTTATCCCGAAAACACTGGTTTTGAAGGGCGACAGCGTGCTAGTGAAAACGGCAAACGGCGAACAGAAAGTAAAAATCCGCAAAGGAGCAGAGAACTTTGATGTGGTCGAGGTTTTGGGCGGTTTGGAAGCGCAATCAGAACTTATCACCAAAAAATAATTGTAACCAATGAACGTGTAGAAGTGAGAGCTTCACTCGGACGTGAGACCCTCACTCAAGCAAGTATTGGTGAGGCTCTCACGTCTTCGTGAGGGTCTCACTTCCTCTCAAGTTCAAACTCAATACTACACCAACTATGCTCAATTTCTTTCTCCGCGCCATCCCCGCGCATTTGCAAGAAGATATTCAATCGAAACGCCGCGCACTAATTATCATTGCAACATCAATGTTCATGGCGGTATTTTTTGCCTTGCAAGTGATTCGCGCAATCGCCACAAAGCTCCTGAATGTGCAGGGTGTGGGCGATTGGACAGTTGTTGCGCCGATTCCGCTTGTTGCTTCGATTATCTTGGCGGCAATTCCGTTTATTCTCCGCAAGTCAGGTTCTATCGTGCTTGTGCGGGAGATACTGCTGTCGGTACTTGCTCTCAGCATCACACTTTTAGCAGTATTTACGGGCGGTCCGAACAGTGTATTTCTTGCAATGCTCAGTTTTATTCCGCTTTTGGCAATCAATCTTCACGGATTGCGCGGGACATGGCTTTCGCTCTTGGTTTGTGTGGGAATTGTGTTTGTACTGGCGGGCGTGAAGCAAGCAGGTATCGTGTTTCCGCAGATTATTCCCCAAGAAGGCGTAGGGCTTGTAAGCATGGTCGTTGCTGGTGGGATGATTGTGATAATGGTTGGCACGGGCGCGATTCTGGAAAAAACGCAACAAGAATCCTTCGCAATGATGGAGCAGATGCGCCTGAATGCCGCACAGCAAGCCGCCGCCGACTACGAGAAACTTTCCGCAATGAAAGCCGAAAATGAGCGCGTAGCGGCAGAAAATTTGGCAACTATCCACGCACAACGGGAATACCTAGAACGCAGTGTTCATGCGATGTTGGAAGCAACCGAGCGGCTTTCGGAAGGAGACCTTACCGTTGCTCTTCAGGGAGAACGCAATGACGAAATTGCAAAAATGTTTCACGGGTTCACAGGCAGCATTCGCACGATTAGCCAAATGCTGGCGCAAATACAGGCTTCGGTGGATGACACGGTGGAAGCTGCAACGATGATTAGTTCCACTTCGCACCAGATGGCAAGCGGCACACAGTCAGGCGCGGCACAGGTGCAGCAGGTAGCAAGCGCGATGCAGCAAATGACAAGCACTATCAGCGAAAACACGCGCCAAACCTCGCTTGCAGCCTTTGAAGCCGCCGAAGCACACAGCGAAGCCGAACAGGGCGGAACTGCCATGACGAACATGATTCAGAACGTGCGGAATATCGGCGCAGTGGTCGTGGAATCCGCACAAACAGTGGGTGCGCTGGGGCAGCGCAGCGAGCAGATTGGCGATATTGTTTCCACGATTGACGAAATAGCCGACCAAACAAACCTTCTTGCGCTGAACGCTGCGATTGAAGCTGCCCGTGCAGGCGAGGCGGGACGCGGCTTTGCGGTTGTTGCTGATGAAGTGCGCAAACTCGCCGAGCGTACACAAAAAGCCACGAAGGAAATTTCCACCATGATTGCCAAAATTCAGCATGAAATGGGCGATGCCGTGAAAGCAATGGCGCGGGGTAAAGAGCTTGTTGATGAAAGCGGTTCGCTTATCAATGCGACTTCCACGACGTTTCAAACGATTGTGCGCAAAACCGCTAGCGTTTCGGACGTGATGTCGCAAGTGGCAACCGCCAGCGAGGAACAGTCCGCAACGAGTACGCAAATCGCAGATTCTATGCGGGTTCTGGCAGACCTTATCACGGAAGCCAGCGCGGGCAATGCAAGCAACGTGGAGCGCGTTGAGGCTTTGCTGCATCAGGCAAATGAGGTGGATGCGCTCGTAAGCCGCTTCCGCATTGATGCCGACACAACACGAGCCTTACCGAAAGCGCAACAACGCTTGATTTCGCTGTGATGTGTGATTGATGCAGGAACGCGGATTTGGAGGATTGACAGGATAAAGAGGATTACTGAGAGAGTGTCTGAAAATTATGCCGCCCTCATCCCAACCCTTCTCCCAGAGGGAGAAGGGCAAGACACAGAGCCATCTCTGGAACCCTCTCCCTCTGGGAGAGGGCAGGGTGAGGGGTTGTAAGTGCATTCTCAGACACTTTCTAAGCAGAAACAGCGATTGCCTCATCCGGCTCAAGGTATGATTCAATCGCCTCGCAGATGTTTTGCAATGCCTCTTCCCGCGTTTTTCCTTGCGACCAGCAACTTTTCAGTGCAGGTGCGTGGGCAACGAAGAAACCGTCATCGCCGCGTTCCAGTACGATTTGGATATTCATAATAAAAGCAGAATTGGTGAAACAGCATTGTGCGTGTATTCTGAAAATTGCAAAAAAAATCGCCCTTCTGCAAGGACAAACCAAGTAACCAAGCCCCAAGTAACCAAGCCCCAAGCAACCAAGACCCAAGCAATCACCATGAATCTCCATTTTTCCATCGCAACGACGCATCTTCTCTCGAAGAAGAAGCAAACGATTACCGCCATGCTCGGCGTTACCTTCGGTATCGGGATGTTTATCCTGATGATTGGCGTAATTACGGGCGTGAACGGGTATCTGACCGAGTCCATGCTCGAATCCACCGCGCACGTGCGGATGTTCAATGATTTAGCGTCGTCCAATCGCAAATCTATTGTCGAGGAAACGCTCTCCAGCCCGCACGAAATCGGGACAATTCAGCATCAGAAGCCGAAAAACATCAAGCTCAGTATCCACAACGGAATGCAGATTGTGAGCGATTTGAAAAACAATCCGAATGTGCTGGGAGTCTCGCCACAAGTGAGTTCGCAGGTGTTTTACAATTATGGTCCGGTGCAGTTGAACGGGCAGATTGCGGGCGTGAACATCACGGACGAAGATAGACTCTTCGATGTAGCAGGAAAAATCAAGGACGGGCGCATGGAAAGCCTCTTGTCGGCGGGTAATGGCTTGATAATGGGGGCGGGTTTGGCGAAAAAATTGAACGCAAAAGTGGGCGACCGCGTGATGATTACCACACCGCTCGGAGGCTCATTAACACTGAAGATTGTGGCAACGTTTGCCACGGGAAATGGCATGGTAGATAATATCAAAAGCTACGCCAGTCTCAGCACGGTGCAGAAGATTTTGCAACGCGACCCAGGCTATATCACGACAATCAGCGTGAACCTCAAAAACATGAACGATGCGAAGCTCCTCGCTCCCGAATTGCACGCCAAATATGGCGTAGAATCTGAGGATTGGGAAACAGCAAACGCGGTCATTTTGCAAAGTTTTGTGATTCGTAACATCATGACCTACGTGGTCGTAATAACGTTGCTTGTCGTGGCAGGCTTCGGCATTTACAACATTATGAGCATGACCATCAACGACAAAATGAAGGACATTGCGATAATGAAAGCAACGGGCTTCACGGCGCGAGATATTGTGCTGGTCTTCATGCTGCAAGCCGTGATTGTGGGCTTTGGTGGGGCGAGTTTGGGTTTGGTCATCGGCGGTGCGCTTGCGTACTGGGTTTCGACCATTCCCTTTGATTTTGGCGAATTTGCTTCCATGACGCATTTCCCCGTGAACTTCGACCCGATGCACTATGTGTTTGGTCTGCTCTTCGGTATCGGTTCGACGTGTTTGGCGGGCTTTCTGCCGTCGCGGAAGGCTGGGAAGATAGACCCGGTGCAGATTATACGTGGATAGAATCACGCATTTCTGTCATGCCGACGTAGGTCGGCAACCATATCACACGAAGGCACAGGTATTATTTCAAATTGAGCTTCCGCAAACTGCTCAATTTCTGTCATTCCGACGTATGTCGGAATCTATCGGAAACGTGTACACGGTATGGATACCGACCTGCGTCGGTATGACTGATGCCAGTTACGAAAGCCCCCTAAAAATGAATACATCTATAGTTTACACAATGAAAATGTATTACGTCTATATCCTTGCCAGTGCGAAGTATGGTACCTTGTACATCGGCTCAACAAGCAATCTTTCCAAAAGAATGTATGAGCATAGCAATTCCCTTTTTGAGGGATTCACGCAGAAATATTCTGTCCACGACCTTGTTTGGTATGAATCTACAAGCGACGCAAGTGCAATAGTTACGAGAGAGCGGCAAATGAAAGAGTGGAAGCGGGCTTGGAAGATAAATCTTATCAATGACCATAATCCAGAATGGCAAAATCTGTATCAAAATGGAGAAATTCTGCCATTACCGATTCCATAAAAATATCCACGAAACGATTCGCACAAAACATTAGCCTGTCATACCGACGCAGGTCAGTATTGATGACACATATACGTTTCCGATAGATGCCGACCTACGTCGGCATGACAGCAATCTGGCTCGTGTGCGAAAGCCGACACTTGTTATACCGACGCAGGTCGGTATCAGTGACGCATACACGTTTCCGATAGATGCCGACCTGTGTCGGCATGACAGCAATCTGGCTCGTGTGCGAAAGCCGACGCTTGTTATACCGACGCAGGTCGGTATCAATGACGCATACACGTTTCCGATAGATGCCGACCTGTGTCGGCATGACAAGTCGATTTCAATCAAAAATTTATCCGAGAAGCATATCATTATGAATACCCCCGTCCTCCAAACCCAAGGAATCATCAAGTATTTCCACGAACCTGAAACCTTCGCCGTTCTCAAGAACGTAAGTTTTGACGTGCAGAAGGGCGAATTTGTGAGTATTGTCGGCAAATCCGGCTGTGGTAAATCCACGTTGTTGTACGTGCTTTCGACAATGGATACCGACTTCGAGGGCGCATTGACCCTGAATGGAACGCCTATTCACGGAAAAACGCAGGACGAATTAGCAAAATTTCGCGGTGAACACATCGGCTTTGTGTTTCAGTTTCACTATCTTTTGCCCGAATTTACGTGCATAGAAAATGTGATGATTCCGGCACTAAAGCTCGGCAAATACAGCCGCGAAGAGGTGAGGGAACGCGCCGTAGAAAAATTGCGTCTTCTGGGTGTAGCGGAGCAAGCAGAAAAGCGAGCATCCAAACTCTCTGGCGGACAGCAACAGCGCGTGGCAATAGCCCGTGCGCTTATCAACGACCCCACGATTATCATGGGTGACGAACCAACGGGAAACCTTGATTCCACCAATACTCGCGTGGTGTTTGATATTTTGAAAGACCTTAGCCGCACATTTCACCAAACCATTATCACCGTTACGCACGACCAAGAATTTGCGGCATTGACCGACCGAATAATTGAGATGCAGGATGGTCAGATTATTTCGCATGGGAATTAGGCAAAGGCTAGTCTTTAATGGGCAAGAAGCCCTTTTTGTCCAACGCGTGGATGATGCCGCGTAGGAGGAAGTTATTGTCGAAGCGAATCACATATTTGCGAGCATTCTCTTTTTCTGGTTGGAGCATTTGATTATCCAGCAGTTTTCGTATGTGCCGTGATATTTCCGACGGTGATTTATCGGGCAAAATATCCTGTACATCCGATGCTTGAATCACTTGGCGTTCTACAGCGCGGCGGAGCATTTTTGCTTCTACATCCGTGATGTATTGCCGCTCAAGGGAATAATGCACGGCGGGCAAAAGCACTTCTTTCCGAAGATAATCGTAACTCATCAGCTTATCAATTTTTTCAATCTCATTCTTTAAGCCTGAAAGAACGTACTCACACCAGAGAAGAATGCCCTTGTCCGTGCCTGTATCTGCCTGTGAAAGATAGGTGTAGTAGTCAGAACGATTGCTGCAAAAAATGGCAGTGGGATTGATAATGCGCCCAATATTGACGTTGAAGCCTGTTTTTATCAGCATTGCGTAGGTGAAAAGCCGTACCGTGCGCCCATTACCGTTACCAAAAGGATGTATCCATACAAAGCGATGATGTGCGATGGCGGCTTTCAAAAGGTCGTATTTAGGACTTTCCGTGCGATTCACAAAATCGAAAAGCATTGTCATGTATGGCTCAACCTGCGTCCATTCTGGTGGTGTGTGGTCGGCTTTGTGAATAGCTAAATTTACGGCGCGATAGATTCCAGGCGAGCGGTCTCCTTCGCCGTCTGGCGGAGGCAATAAATGTTCAACAATCATTTTGTGCATTTCGCTGACAAATGCCCTATTTATCGGCTGTTCGGCAATGTTTTCTTCAATAAAAGTCATTGCTTGTTCGATATTCACAATCTCGCGGATGTTTTGCGGCAAGTCTCCGCTCACGGCTTCAGGATTGGTGCGCGTCATCTTTGTTTCGATGTACTCCGCAATCGTCGTGTTATTCCCCTCAATTCGTGCAGAACCAATACTTTCAAGTGTATGAAATATCTTCTTGAGCTGAAAAAAAACAAGTGGATGCGTTGTGCCGCTCAATGTTTTTTTTCGCAGATAATCAAGCTCAATGATTAAATCGGTCAAGGAAGAATTGAACGATGGTTCAATCAAACGTAAATCATGGTGAGTAAATGCCATAACCTGAAAAACTTAAAAAGGACACCAAAGAATTCCATAAGAAATTCATGTAAAATATGGATGCAAAACGTGTCCATAAAACATGGAGAAGAACTACATAGATAATTTGCAACATTTTACAAAATCATACAAAAAAGTATTTATTGACAACGCTTTACAAAAACCAAACAAAGCTCAATATTTGACAAGTACCGTTTTCAACATTTGCGCTTTCCACCATGACAACCTGCATTCCCACACCTACTTTCTCGCTCCCGCAATCAACTTAAAAATTTCAGGGTCTTCTTGTCCCAAACGCCATGCGCAGATGCCGCGCAGATTGTACTTCTTTGCCAGTTCCAATCGAGCTTGGAAAGATTTTGCATTTTCAAAAAACATATATTCGTAGAGCGTATCGCGCTCGAACATCGTGAAATGCACCTTGTCGCGCTCGTACCATTGCAGTGTGCCGCCGTTTGCTTCCATGATAGCAAGCGCGTCGGGATAAGTGAGGGAACGCCCCGCCGACGAGATTTGCTGCGGGTTTTGAAAAGTTTGCTGCCAATAATACGAGTATAACGCCAAGCCAAGCGAGATTTTCTCACGCGGAACCTGCTGCAAAATGTATTTCAAACACGCTTCCACCCACGTAAACCCTGCCGTTGGACCAGGCGTGGTGCGGCGTGTGTGCTGGTCGTAGCTCATAAAGGAGACAAAATCCGCAATTTGCCCAAGAGCTTTGTAGTCGTAGCCGCCGCGCCAATACTCGTACATATACTTTTGGTAATCGCCCGCACCAGAAAATTCGCTGGAACGCGGCACAACGGCAATGCTGATGCCGTAGCCGTATTTCCGTAAGCTGTCCGCCGCTTTCTTGAAAAAGCCTGTAAACAAGTCGCGGTCGGCGATGTGGATGTTTTCAAAATCGAACTGAATGCCGTGCAGAGCGTTCACGCGGCATACGTCCAGCATACCAGCAACGGCGCGGTCTTGCGCTGATTGCGAGAGCAACAGTTTGTGCAAGGTTTCCTGATTAAATCCGGGATTGACAATAAGCGCAATTACCTTAATTTTTTTCTTTGCCGCAAGCACCAACACCCGCTTATCTACTGCGCCCCAGACGATACCGTTTTCATCCACCTTCAAACATTGCGGTCCAATCATGTCGATATTATCGGCATTGCGCTCGAAACTTCGGTAGGAATCTTCGGAGTCAATCATGTAGAAAATACGCTCCATGACGCTTGATTGCTGGGCAAGAGCAATATTGTTGCTGCTTACAAAACCTGCAGCAATCAAACAGAAGAACAAAATGCAGCGCATAGTCAGTTTCAAAAAAGTGAGGAAGAATAAGTGTTCATAATGATGTGAGGCTCTCACTTCGTAGTGAGGGTCTCACTTTGCACGGGAAAACAAGAGCTTTGCTACGCGAAAAGACAAGCCCCTAACTGCGCGTGGAAAGTGAGACCCTCGCTTGAGAAGCGAGAGCCTCACAAAGACAAAGAGGTTTACAAGCTCTTTGCGTCGTACTCCATATACTCCGCCGTCGCACGAGCTTTATCGCGCCCTAAGAGCTTGCCGACAAGGTAGAGCGACATATCAATTCCTGCCGAAATACCACCCGCCGTGATAATTTTTCCTGTATCCACAAAGCGTGTTTCCCGCCAATCGCCGTCGGCACGCCATTCTACCTGCGGCGCGAGTTCGCGGACGTTCTCCAGTGCCTCGTGGTGCGTGGTTGCGGGCAAACCGTTCAGCAAACCCGCTTTGGCGAGAATCCGTGCGCCTGTGCAGACCGACAGCACGTACTCGGCTTCCACTGCCATTTTCTGCACCCACTGAATGACGCGCTCGTCCTGCATGGCTTGTTTCGAGCCAATTCCGCCTGGAATCACGACAATTTCTGCCGTTGGATTACTATTCAAGGCGTGTTCGGGATTCAGCGACAAGCCATTTTTTGCCACCACCACGCGCTTTTCTGGCGCGACCGTCATCACGCGAAACGGCTTGTATTCATTGAGTTCGGAGGCAACGGAGAAGACTTCAAAGGGTCCAGCGAAGTCCAGCACTTCTACGTCGTCGAAGAGTAAAATAGCAACGTTGCGTAAAATCATTTTATTTTTTGCTTCCATAATTTTTGAGAAATGAAGAGTACAAACTCACCTTGTGCATCAGCCCCTCACCCCAACCCCTCTCCCAGAGGTAGAGGGGCAAGATGTAGAGCCAGTTTCTTCACCCTCGCCCTCTGGGAGAGGGTCGCTCGCAGAGCGGGGTGAGGGAAATACGTGCGATGCGTAAGATGAATTACAAATTTTTTAACCACGCTTCGCGCAGCATCACTTGTCTGCGATACGCATTCGGACTCACCTCGAAAACATATTGCTGCTCTTTTTGCTGCGAGAGAATTGGCACCGAAAGTTCTACTTCGTTGCCGTCGCGGAAGACCGTAAGCGTGTAAGTGCTGCCCGCCGCCATTTTGCTGACCATTGCCAGAAAAGCTCGTGATTCTTTGCTTGTGAGGCGTTGTCTGTTTACTGCCAAAATAACATCACCAAAGCGCAAACCAGTGTTGGCGAGGTTTTCACGGAAATCATAGACAACTAATCCCGCATTCTCCGCACGTGTTCGTATGCCAATATCCGCTGAAAGCGTGTCGGAGAGCCGCTTTTCGTGGTAATTGATGCCAATTTTCGCGTAGTAATCTTTGAGTGGCAAAGGCGTTGCTTTTTTGATGTAGAGTTCGATAAAATCAGCAATTTCGGGATAGGTGAGTTTCACCACTGTTTGGAAAAACTCTTTTTCAGAAAAGGATTTATTCGGACCGTAGAGCGTTGCAAGCTGTCGTACAAGCTCGCGCAAGCCGCGCTTGCCGTCGGACAATTCCAAGAGGCGAATATCCAGCAAACCCGCCACGAGTGCGCCGCGATAGTAAATGTTGGAATACTGCTTTTGTCCTGAGTCGGAAAAGCAGGTCAAACTGAGCTTGCTGAGGCTATATTCTTTGTCGAAATAGGAATTGTCCACCAGAACTTTATTGGAAAGGTCGGCGCAATATTGGGGCAAGGATTTGAGTCCGCCGCGCAGTTGCATGGCGTGGGAAGCCCATTCCGTCGTGCCTTCGTAGAGCCAGAGATGCTCGGATGCGGTTGGTTTGACGAAGTTAAATTTTTCAATGAGTTCGCTGTGAATGTTAAGCGGCGTAACGATGTGAAAAAACTCGTGCGCGGCAATATCCGTGATGTATTGCCCATATTCCTCCGAATACGGACGCTCCTCCAAGACATAGCCCGAACTGTATGAATGCTCCCACGCGCCCGCACTCACATCTTCCAAGTGAAATAAAAACGCATAGCGTTTCACGGGCAATTCCACGAGAAATTCTCCTGCTGCGGTCAGCATTTTGCTCATCGCGCCCAACAACTGCTCGGACTTGATTGCGCCCGACACCGAGTACGTGTAAATTTCAATTTGCGCACCACGCACCGTCGTTGCAGCTTTGGTGATATTTCCCAGCAAAATGGGCGAATCTACGGCGAAATCGTAGTTCTTTGCAAAAAATGCACCCGCGCTATCTTGCTCAAGCGGCGTACCAATGCTCCATTCTTTCGGATGCTGAAACAAGAGCCGAAGCGGTCTGGACTGCATTCCCGTCGGAAAACCGATAGCAGTGTGCGGATTAAAAAGCGCGTGGTCGTTTTCAAGCGACGAGCCGCACATACGATAGATTTCATCCCGCGTGACGGGCGTATCGAAGGTTTCTGCAATGGCATAGCGAATTTCCGCAACCTTCTCTGGCTTGGAAATACGCCATTGGTTGGTGGAAATTTGCTTGGTGGGAATTTCTTTTCCGCTTTGGTCAAGAGCTTGAAATTTCCGTACAAATCGTCCAATATCCATGACTTGATACGTGCCGGGAGCCGTCGCCGCGAACTGATACACAGCGTTTTCCGCTTTCAAATCCCGCACGGTAAGGCGCACTTTGAAGGTATCATCCGAGCGGTCGTTCAGATTGATTTCATACAAAAGTGGCTCAGGTTTATTCACCAAAGCGAGCAATGATGCGGTATTGAAAACAGTGCAATACAACACAACAAACAATAAAAAACAACGACGAACATTCATGGAGAGCGCGAAAATACTGGTGAGGAAAGGGAATTGCGGTGCTGTGCGGGCGAGTGCTTGCACAAGTACCATCTGCAATATAGCATTTGCACTCAGCATTCTCGCCCTTTTTTCCATGTTCTGCGCGGAAAATTCTGTATTTTGCGGCGCATTTTTTACTGGGAATTATTGATAACTGGACTGGGATTTTTTGGGATTCGTGGGATTACTGGGATTTTTTGGTAATTGCTTAGGTATTCCCGTCCTACGTTTTCCCAAGCGTAGAACGGGTTTCGCGGTAATACTTATATCGCCCAGAAAAATCGTATCGTGAAACCCGCTCTACCGTGAAGAAACGGTAGGACGGGAAGAACAAAGCCGAAGCAATGACAACAAACATGACGCAAAAAATCCCAGCAATCCCACTAATCCAACAAAATCCCAGTCCATTCTCGCTCAACACCCATCCACAACTATGGCTGAACATCTCACAAATACGGACTCTGAGCAATATATCGTTACCGCCCGCAAATGGCGACCACAGCGTTTTGCTGATGTGGTCGGACAGGAACACGTTTCGCGGACGTTGCGCAATGCGGTGGAATCGAAGCGGATTCACCATGCGTATATTTTCAACGGTCCGCGTGGTGTGGGCAAGACCACAACGGCGCGGATTCTGGCAAAAGCGGTGAATTGCGAAAATCCAAGTGCGGAATGTGAGCCGTGCAACGTGTGCGCATCCTGCACAGACATCAACACGGGACGCTCAATGGATGTGATTGAAATTGACGGCGCGTCCAACAACAGCGTGGACGACATCCGCAAACTCCGCGAAAATGCGAAGTATCCGCCCGTCAAGGGGCAGTACAAAATGTACATCATTGATGAAATCCATATGTTGTCGAGTTCGGCGTTCAACGCGCTCTTGAAAACGCTTGAAGAGCCGCCTCGCCACTTATTGTTCGTCTTTGCCACGACCGAGCCGCATAAAATCCCCGCCACGATTTTAAGCCGTTGTCAGCGATTTGATTTCCGCCGAATGCAGATAGATGAAATTGCCGCGCAACTGCGTTACATCTCTGAGCAAGAAGGTATTTCGATTGACGATGAAACGCTTGCAATTATCGGCAAAAAAGGCGATGGTTCCATGCGCGACTCGCAAAGTATTTTCGACCAAGTGCTGGCATTTTGCGGGAAAAATGTAGAATACGCTCGCGTGAATGAGGCATTAAACCTCATTGATACGGAATTTTACTTCACGCTGGGGCGGGCTATTCGTGAGCATGATGTGGCGAAAATTTTGGAGATTGCCCGCGAAGTCTTCATGCGTGGCTACGACCTGCAAGAGTGTCTGCATGGGCTTGCCGAGCATTTTCGCAATCTGCTCACCGTGCTGGCAACAGGGAGCGCGAGCTTGATTGAGGCTTCCAAGCTGCACCGCGAGCAGTACATGAGCGAATCCACGCACTTCACCCAAGCCGACGTGCTGCAATACATGACCATCATCATGAATACCGAGCAGCAGCTTCGCTACGCCCCACAGCCGCGTCTGCGCTTCGAGTTCGCGCTTGTGCAAATGGCAAAACTTGATTCCGCCGTGCTTCTCTCAGAACTTCTCGCTGAACTTGCCGAGCTAAAAAAAAAACTCCCTGAACTTGGGGAAGGGATAAAGGAGAAGGGCAAAGGGGTAAAGGTTGAAGAAGAAGATGATGACTTGGAAGACTTGTCAGTGCTTGATTCTTCGCCTGTTGATGTTGCGCCGAATGATGTGCCAGAAGAGCTTTCTGTGGAACACATTTCATCAGAAAATCTTGATGAAAATCTAGCAGAATCACAAGCAGAAATTCCCGCGCAGTCAGCACCAAAAGCCGCACCGCGCTTTATCACAGCCGCAATCTTGCAAGCAGAATGGCGCGAGGCATTGGAAGGACACGAAAAATTAGATGCTGCAATCAAAACCTACTTGCAAACACCAGCAATGGTGAGGGTTCAGTGCGGTGATGCAGAACTCGTTTTTTCGGCAGATATGGATTTTGTTGCTGATAAATTTGTGGAATGCAAACAACAACTCAGCGAGATGTTGAGCGCGGCGTTGGGGGGCGAGGTGCGTATTCGCGTGGTGGGTGGTTCGGCGGCAGGCGGCGCGGCATCTCTCTTTCAGGCTTTTGTGGAGAATTCTGGCGAAGAAAGCAAAACCCTAGAAAGCGTACCAGAGCTTGCTGTACAGGAACAAGAGCAAATATCTTCTTCGCCAACGACAATCCAATCTAGCGCGAACACCAGCAACGACGGTCTGTTTAGCGGAAAAGCCTTTCAAATGAAGGAACAAGCTCCGCCGCCGCCTAAAAAGCCTTCCGCCGCAGAACTGCACGAACTCGACCGCGCTATTATTGAACATTTTGGAGCAACGGAAATTCTGGTGCGGACGTGAGACAGGAAAACCAACGTGCCTAAAAAACTCTGTGTCACTGGTGAATTTGACCACTTTTTCTACCATTTCTCGCTTCCTCATTTCTGAAACTTTCTCAAATCTGAAACTTTCTCAAATCTGAAACTTTCTCAAATCTGAAACTTTCTCAAATCTGAAACTTTCTCAAATCTGAAACTTTCTCAAATCTGAAACTTTCTCAAATTCCCAATGCCTGAAAAATCATGGTAAAAACAGCATCGGCAAGAATAATCAGAAAAATACCTGTTACGACGGCGGCTGTAGTGAAATGACCAACACTTTCCGCGCCGCCGCGCACCTGCAAGCCGCGCATACAGCCCACGAGCGAGATAATCATACCCAAAACACCACCTTTTATCAGCCCTGTGAGTAAGTGCGCATACGTGAGAGCCATTTTCGTTTCGTTCATGTAGCCGCTCACGCTGAGTTTGAGGACAGTTGTGCCAATCAGCAAGCCGCCTAAAATTCCCGCAAGGTCGGAAAACAGCACCAGAAGCGGCATCACAAGCGTAACGGCGAGAACACGCGGCATAATGAGAAAGCGCATGACGCTGAAACCCATTGTTTTTAAGGCATCAATTTCTTCGGAAACCTGCATTGTTCCTAGCTCGGCGGCAAAGGCAGCACCAGAGCGACCCGCCACGATAATTGCCGTCATCAAGGGTGCAAGTTCGCGTGCCATCGAAATAGCGACCATATCTGCCAAATACACTTCCGCGCCAAACTGCGCAAGCTGCATCGCGCCTTGATAGCCAATGATAACGCCCATGAGAAAGCCAATCAGCGCAACAATCGGGACTGCGCCTACGCCCGCTTTGGTGATATGCGCTGGAAAGTCGCGCCACCGCATCGTTCTGGGGTGAAGAATCGTTTGCAGCAAACTCGACGAAAATTCTCCAATAAACTCAATTAAGGTGCGGGAATCCTTTGCAAATTCTCGTGCTGCAAGCCCAATACTTTCCACGTATCGGTACCACGATGTTGGCTCTGGTTCTGGCTCAATGTGGCGTAGCAAGGGCTTTTCAAGCAAGGTGATAAATGCTTCCATTTGCTGCGTCATTCCTTGCACATTCAGCGCAATGCCTTCATCAGCGCAGAAACGCTTGATTCCTGCCACCCAGACTACAAGAAACGAATCATATTCTACCATGCCTGTTGCATCCAGAATCAAGCGTTTGTGCTGTTTCTGCTGTAATGCTTGGAACAATTCTCCTTGCCCGCGCTCGTATTCCTCTGAATGCTCCAGTGTACACGGCAAGAGCAAACGAAAGTAGGTGTACATCTGAAACGATTGTACATCGAAGGCGAATTCTTTGATTGTTGCAGCGTCTTCGGAATGAGTATTCATGCGGTTTCCAAAAAGAAAGCCCATATTTTTTCAAATACGGGCTTGAGGTAGTATTCGTCAGTTGTTGGTAGCGCAAACACTCTTGTCTGCGAGTCTTCATGCGGTATTGAAGAGGCGCAGACAAGTTGAGGGAAACCCTCAAGTCTGTGCTACCGAAGCCCAAAGAATTTGAGGGCGTCATTTCTCGAGCGTTCTTTACAATTTATCCACTGTTTGTTTTACTTTCGCTGCGGCTTCTTCGAGCGTCGTGCCGACAGAGAACGTCAAGCCCGATTTTTCCAAGATTTCACGCGCTTCAGGAGCATTTGTGCCATCCAAGCGAATGATACACGGAACGGTAAGCTGCACTTCTTTCGAGGCTTGAATAATGCCATTTGCAACACGGTCGCAACGCACAATACCGCCGAAAATGTTGATGAATACTGCTTTTACATTCGGGTCGGAAAGCATGATACGGAAGGCGTTTGCGATGCGGTTTACATTTGCTCCACCCCCAACGTCCAGGAAGTTCGCGGGTTTGCCGCCAGCAAGCTGGATAACGTCCATTGTTGCCATTGCCAAGCCTGCGCCATTCACCATACAACCAACGTTTCCATCGAGCTTGATGTAATTCAAATCGTACTTGGAAGCCTCGATTTCAAGCGGTTCTTCTTCGCTCGTGTCGCGGAGTTCCGCATATTCTGGGTGGCGGTAGAGTGCGTTATCGTCGAATGTTACTTTTGCGTCGAGTGCAATCCATTTGTCGTCATTCGTGCGCACAAGTGGGTTCACTTCGAGCATTGCGCAATCCATGTCCTCGTAAGCGCGATAGAGCGTTTGGATGAAGGGAACGAAATTTTTGAGTGCATCGCCCGTCAAGCCCAGCCCCATACCTAAGCGGCGAGCTTGGAAGCCACGAAAACCGATAACGGGGTCAATATGCTCACGGATGATTTTTTCAGGATGATGCTCTGCCACTTCTTCAATTTCCATACCGCCTTCGGTGGAAGCCATGATGAGGTTTTGCGAAGTGTTGCGGTCGAGCAAGATGCTCAAATAGTATTCTTTGGCAATGTTTACGCCTTCTTCGATGAACATTCGGCGCACAACTTTACCTTCTTTGCCGGTTTGTATGGTAACGAGTTTATTGCCAATCGTTGCTTTCGCAAGTTTGTATGCGCGGTCGGCGAGATTGCCGCTTGTCAAGACTGATACACCACGCACGTCTTTGTCATCTACTTGCAATGGCTTGTCGGTGTGAATATCATGCACAACGCCCTTTCCGCGCCCGCCAGCATGAATCTGCGATTTCAACACAATCACTTTCGTGCCTTTCGAGGCAAATTCTTTATACGCAATTTCTCCGGCTTGCTCCGGCGAAAACACCGCATGACCATTCGGCACGGGAACACCGTGTTTCCGTAACAGCGATTTGGCTTGGTACTCATGGATATTCATAGCAGTACGATGGGTTTATGGTTGAAAAAATTGATGCGAAATATTTCCAATAGTAGCGCAAACACTCTTGTCTGCGTAGTTTTTCAATGGCGCAGACAAGAGTGTCCACGCTACCGAAGTCGAAAAAGAAATTTTGCCACAGAAGCGCAAATTTACAAGAGAGAAGTGCAACTTTCAAACTATTTCATTGATATACGTTCATAGAACAAAAAAAAGCGCAGAACACAAGGAATGATGAGCTGTTCATCCTGTGTGTTCTACGCTGTTGTTTTTCAAACTTCCTCCCTCAGATTTCATCCTTTCTTTTAGTCTCCGCCGCCTTTTTTGCCGCCTGTGGGCTGAGGAGCAGTAGAAGCGGGTGCTTCTTGGCGCGGCTGTCCGAATGGATTCGATTTGCCGCCAGATGGCTGCGGAGCTTCGTATTTTGGAGCTTCGTATTTTGGAGCTTCATTGCGGGGTTGTTCCTGACGCGGTTGCTCTTGACGTTGCGGAGCTTCTTGGCGTGGTTGTCCGAATGGATTCGACTTGCCAGAAGACGGCTGCGGAGCTTCATTGCGGGGTTGCTCTTGACGTTGCGGAGCTTCTTGGCGTGGTTGCCCGAATGGGTTGGACTTGCCGCCAGACGGCTGCGGAGCTTCGTAGCGCGGTTGCTCCTGACGCGGTTGTTCCTGACGTGGTTGTTCCTGACGTGGTTGCTCGAATGGATTAGCTTTCCGCTCGGTGCTTGGTGCGGGAAGCGTTTCTATGCGCGGCGATTCCTGTTGCGTTGTTGGGATTTGTGGCTCGGTGGTGGCAGGAACACTGATATTTGACGACTTTCCAAATCGCCGTACACCAGTATTATCGGGTGTTATGGGAGTATTGGACATGTCTTGCGGATTCACAGATTTTTTGCCACCTGTGCCACGCGGGTCAGTGTCTGCGCCACTTCCAGAGCCTGAGCCATTGCCAGCACCGCCACGCGGCATTTCTGTATCGGCGGGTGTAGGCATTGCCACAGGACGCGACTTGCCATCTGTGCCGACCGACGAACCATTATTTGGTGCGGGGTTGGGGACAGGGCGAATTTCCACTGGCGAATTGGGGTTGTCTTGCGGCGAAACAGGTTCATTGCCATCAACCGACAAGCCTGCTTTGCCTTTTGTTGCGCGAGCGGCGGGCGTGAAGTTCACAGGGCGCATATCTGCTGCGTTCTCGGTCTGTGTAGGCGTTTGAAAGGACGGCGCGAAAATACTCACGTTACCACCTTGTTCATTGACAACGCTTGCTCCAGCTTGGTTCAAATTGCGCAGTCCGTAGGGCATAACTTTTCCACCGGTGTAGCGCGAAACATCATCAACGCTTGGTCCGGCGGGATAGGTTACGGGATTGCTTACGTTGATATTATTCACATACACATTGTTGATGATGGTTGTATTATTCACAAAACGCCCGAACTGCGAGTAGGGAAGCGCGTAGCGTTGGCAAAAGGGGTTGGTAAAATAACGTGCTGGAACGACATTCCATGCACGCGGCAAATACACGACATTTGCGCGAAAACCCGCACCAAATCCTGCTTCTGGCGCAAGCGGCACCCACCAGTAATTGCCGTCGAATTGCCGCCATTCCACCCATGCCGGACCCCAGACATTGCCCGGAACCCAGTACCAGCCGTAGTAGGGGTCGAGCTTCCAGCGTCCGTAGTGGAAGGGCGCCCAGCCCCAGGAGTAGTTAGAAACCCACGTCCAGCCGTAGCGCGTATTCACCCAGCGACCATTGGTGAGATACGGTTGCCAGTTCGCATCAACGTTGTAGGGTCGCCAGACGAAGCCGTATTCTGGCACGTTCAGCCACTCGCCGTGCGGGTAGAGTTCATCGTAAAAAGTTTGAAAATTTGTAACGCGACTAATACCGCGTTGCCAGTCCATATCGGCTATGTTCCCGTTCATTCCTTGATTGAAATTCGGGTTGTAATTCGGATTGACATTGGGATTGACATTCGGATTCATGTTCGGATTCACATTCGGATTATAGCCATTTTGCGGCGGCGGAGCTTGGTTCGGGTCGAACTGCTGTGGCGGCGCGTAGCCATTCTGCGAGTATCCACCTTGCGGGAAATTGCCCTGTGGAGAGCCATTTTGCGGAAAACCGTTTTGTGGAGAACCATTTTGCGGAAACTGATTTTGTGAACGCGTCCGCAACGACGATTCATACACGACGCAGCCGCTTAAAACCACGCTTGCCAGCACAACAAAGCTGAAACAAAGCGCGAGGCGGCGGCAGATGTGCGTTACAGATGCGTGATTGGATGCGGGTTTCATGGCATTACCTCTCTTATTGATGAAATTGTGAAGAAAGAATATCAATCCTAAAACAGACGTGGTTCTCAAATTTTGATTGCTGTGCGGGCGAAAAGGTTTATTCTTAGGACTTTCGCACAATGCTCATTTTGCGGCACAGACAAGAGTGTCTGTGCTACCGAAGACGCGTACAATCTGTATCAAGTGGTAGCGCAAACACTCCTGTCTGCGCCATTTGCGAACGTCCTCGTTCTGTATGCTTGTGTGCTTATGCTTGTGGGCTGCCGCCTTGCATGCGTGTTCTCCATAAGAAGTCTTCCTAAGAAGAAGGCGAAAAGTACAAGAAAGTTACTTCTTTGGCGACACAAGGAATCATGCGCTTTTGAGGGAAATAAATTTCAATTTGAGAAATTGCTCACATCTCCGTAATTTGCGTTTCTATGTAATAACTGTCCTAACTATCACACCTCATCAAACGGGCATCCTTAATTTACCACGCAAAATTTACCACGCTATATGAATATTGCAGTTGCAGGCGGAGCGGGCTTTATTGGCTCACACATCGTTGATGCGTATATCGCTGAAGGACATAATGTTATCATTATTGACGACATGAGTTCGGGTGAAAAAAAGAATATCAATCCAGCAGCAAAATTCCACAAAATGGGAATTGGCGATGCGAAAATGCACCAGCTTTTAGCGGATGAAAAAATTGAAATTTTAAGTAATCATGCGGCGCAAATCAGTGTGCGCATTTCAGTCGAAAAGCCGAAAGAAGATGCGCAAGTGAATATCGTTGATACGCTCAATCTCTACGAAGCAGCACGCATCGCAAAAGTACGTCGGATTATCTTCGCCTCCAGTGGCGGCGCGATTTACGGCGAACAAGATTACTATCCCGCCGATGAAAAACACTCCAAACGCCCCTTATCGCCGTATGGCGTAACCAAGCTCGCGAATGAAAAGTATCTTGGCTATTACAAAAGCGTTCACGGTATTGAAAACGTAATTTTCCGCTATACCAACGTGTATGGTCCGCGCCAAAACCCGCATGGTGAAGCGGGTGTGATTGGTATTTTTGCACAAAAAATGCTCAAGGGCGAAGTGCCAATTATCAACGGCGACGGCACGCAAACACGTGATTACGTCTATGGTCTGGACGTTGCGCGGGCAAATGTTTTGGCATTGGGAGAGAATGCTCGCGGCATCTACAACTGCTGCACGGGAACAGAATATAGCGTGAATACGCTTCATCAGCTCTTGCAATTGAAAGTTGGCAAAGTGGTCAAACGCCAACACGCCCCCGCAAAAGCTGGCGAGCAACGCCGCAGCCTGTGTACACCGTCGAAAATCAGAAACTTGCTGGGCTGGAATCCAAGCGTTACCTTCGAGCAAGGTTTGTCGCATACGGTGGATTGGTTTCGCGAGAATATGAAGTAAGAAAATAGTGGAAATCAAGTATCAAAATTCAATGGTGGCACAGACATTCTTGTCTGTGTTTATCGCCTGAGAGCCTCACCAATACTCACAGACAGGAATGTCTGTGCCACGAAGTATTACGTTTATCCGCTTGTTTTTGAGCATTCCTCAGCAGAATTTAGAATAATATTGTATCAGTCGCGTAGGCACGTCTGCAAGAGCTTTGCAGCAGGCTGTACGCGACTTTTTCTTTCTCTCCAATAGCTACACCCATCATGCCAACACCAACAAAATCAATTTGGAACTACTCCAACGGACTCAGCTTCCTTCGTGCCTTGCTCACGATTCCCTCTGCAATTCTGCTCTGGCAAGGGCATAACTACATCGCTCTTGGCGTGGGTGTGCTTGCGTATATCACGGATATTTTGGATGGATGGCTCGCACGAAAACTTGACGAAGTAACCGAAGCTGGTAAAATTATCGACCCACTTGCCGATAAAATCTATGTTGCCGTGATTACGTCTATTTTGGTGATTCAAGACCGCTTGCCGCTGTGGTTTGTGTTGATTGTACTGTCGCGTGATTTTATCATTATGCTCGCAGGAAGCTACATCGCCAAGCGTACAGGATTTGTGCTGCCTTCAAATGTGCCGGGAAAAATTGCTGTCTTTTGTATTATCGTGATGATGGTCTGCATTGTAGCATATTTACCCCCAGTTTCTATTCAAGCCAGCATGATTGCTGCCTTGGTAATGATGGCAGTCTCGTTTGTATTGTACACGATTCGCTTCTTTCAGACCGTGAAAAATATTGAAAAAGCATAGAGAAAAAGCATAGAGAAGAAGTAAAAAATTTCTGTAACTGGTCAGGTACTATCTCGTCGGGCGGCTGTTATTACAAGTGCAGTAGCCGTCCGGCGAGTGGTGTGCAAGCGACGCATCCGCCGTAAGGAAGCGTTTACGCACTCTTCAGCCGCCCGACGGGGGGATATACCTGACTAGTTACAAATTTCTCTTTGAAAGCCTTCTGCATAAGATGATATCAAGGTGAGAAGCCTGTTTTTTCATTTTTGCACTTTTGTACCTCATCCTCTGCAAGTTAGATACAGCCTTCTGTTTAGGGCTTTTAGTGTTCAGGGTCGGTGAATCTTTTTGTACGTTACTTTGCTGTTTTCTTCGCCCTCAACCATTCAGCACAGCGTTTTCCTGCTTCGATGCCAGTTTTCTCAATACAAATATGTGCAAGACTTGCCACACACACTGCACCAATACTTACTCCGCAAGCACAAAGACAAAAAAGTATCGGATTGGGTTGCTCGGTAGAATTCGCCCAAAAGCGCACACAGACTTGGCAGCCGAACCATAGCACTAATCCGTGCAGCAAATACACGCCATAGCTAATTTCGCCCAACCATAGAACCGAAGCGGGTTTTAAGAGACCAAGCAATGTATTTCCCGATGCTACCGCAGCGAAAACACAACCAAGTAAACACAACGATACCACTGAATACGCCGATGGTGCAAAGCACAGCACACCAAGCACCGCACCCAGCGAAGTAATGCCCACGCTCCAGTGCTGAAGCCATGTTCGAGCTTGTATGGCAAAGGAATGTTTGCTGGCGCAAAGATACGCTGCGGCAAGTCCACCCAAAAAAGCGGCACATTGACGAGGAACAAAGCGGTGTGCAGGGTCGAAAATAGCAATGCCTCCCATGAGCAATATTCCCACCAAAAGCCCCCAGTAATGCCGTTTTGTCGCAGCAAATACCGATGCCGCAATGGGAAAAATCCCATAAAAAAACCACTCATAGCGCAGCGACCACTCCACGCGGGCAATCAGAATACTTGTATCGGGAAGGCGGTTCAAATCGGAAGCGTAGAACGTACACCAACGCACGCATTCACGCAGGGTTTGGGCGATTGTCTCGCGGTGCTGCCAGTCCTGCAAGGCAAAACTCAAGAACAGCACCACCACAAGAACGGCGAGGTATAATGGGTAAATCCGAAAAATCCGTCCAATCACAAAGGCTGGGATGTCGAGTTTTCCTGCGCTTCTGAGGAGTTTTTGCCAAAAAAGAAAACCCGTCGCCATGAAGAATAATGCAACGCTGACTTCCCCCAAGAGCGCATACACATTGGAGTCATTCAAAAAAAACCACTTCCCACGTGTGATGTACGCCCACGTCATAGGTACATGGCTTGCCATTACGCCCAATGCCAGCAGACCGCGCAGTCCATCCAACGCCTGAAAGCGTGATGTTTCCTTGTCTGCAAGGATAGTGCGCACAGGCGCAACAAGGCGAAGAATGAGTGCCGAAGCCGCAACAGCAATCCCCACGAGTAGAAGCGCGGACAGTGGATGCCCCAGCAACGTGAGGGCAAATTCTTGAAGAGTAAATCCTTGAAGAGTAAATCCTTGAAGAGCAGGTGCGTTCAGCATAAAGTGAGTATAATCTGGAGAGCTATGGAATGGTAAAAAAATAAGTAGTCCAAGTCAGTAGTGGCACAGACATTCTTGTCTGTGTTTGTCGCCTGAAGCTAACACTAGCACTCACAGACAAGAATGTCTGTGCCACTAAATATTATTGAAGTTTTATCCACTTATTTTTTGAGCCTTCCTATTTCTTTTTCAACGCCTGTTCCAACGAGGAAATAAGGTTTTCTGCATTGGTGTAGAGCTGTTGCATTTCTCCAGCCGCATGGGCGGGCGCGAAGCGAGCAAATTCGCAGGTGTCTTGGGTTTTGGTGAAATTCAAACGCAATTCTTCGTTCACACCGCGTTCCTTCAATGCCGCATCAACAGTCTCTCGCGAGAGATTGGCAGGTGGAATGGTGAGTTTATCGCTCATGTAACCCCAGAGAGCTTTCGAGATTTCATCATGAAATTTTCCTGCTTCGCCGCTTGCCAGAGCCTTCTTTGCTTCGCCCAGACGCTTTGTTGCAATGCGGGTTGCAGAGCGATTTTTCATCAGCGCAATATCACTGCGGAGCTGTTCATCTCGCCGACGATAAAAAATAAAACCTGCGAAAAGAACAAATGGCAATGCCAGCAAACCCAGCATTTGCGGGCTTCCGTAGAAACCTTCGCCCCTACGCGGCAAGCGTTCTCCGCTCTTGCCCATCTTGATAAAGCGAATATCGCTGTTGAACGCATTTACGCTTTCTTGTGTGTATTTCCCGCCCACCACTGCCGCTTCGTCCTTGCCTTTTTCGACAGCAAGCGTGTATTCTTCGGATTGAAGCGTGGTGTAGCGTTTTTTCTCAAGGTCGAAATACGCAAAACTGACGGGCGGAATTTTGAAATCACCCGCAAAGCGTGGAATGAGCAAATACTCGAAAATCCGCGTGCCAGAAGCACCGTCTTCGCTCACATCTATGTTGTCTTTTGTGGTTGGCTCGTAGGTCTCAATGTCTGGCGGAAGCTGGAGTTTGATAGGGTCAATCAATTTCAAATTTCCCTTGCCAGTAATTTTTACCACGAGTTTCACTGGCTCGTTTGTTTTTGTTGTGCGCGGAGTCATGCTTGTTTCCAAGCTAAATGAACCCACTGCGCCCGTAAATTCTGCTGGAACGTCGTTTTGCGGCAAAGCGCGGACGTTTATCTTCACAGGCAAGCTCCGAAGCGGTACGCGAACTTCTTGTACATTGCCAAAGGGGTCGCTGAAGGGGTCGCCGTGCCGAAAGAAAGCATCAAAAGGGTCATTGGATTGACCATTCCCGCCACCACTCCGCCGCGCTGGAACTTGCACTCTGGCAAGAACTTCCGCTTCCATTGGGTCGAGTTCCAACGCGCCACTTTGCTGCGGAAAAAGAACGAGCTTTTTCACCGCCGCCACGCGATAGACTTGCCCGCCAATGACTTCATCATTAAAAAGAAGCTGCTGTGGGCTGTCAATATCCTGATTCCAAAAGCCCGTCAGAGCTGGCATTTTCTTGGGTGTGTAGTTCGTCAGTGTGAGACGCGTGTAGAGTTTGTACGTTGCCACAATCTGCTCGCCGCGCAGCACGGACGTTTTATTTACAGAGGCTTTCAAATACACGCCTTTTTGCAATTCCCTCATCAACACTGATTCCGCCGCACGTTCTTCCTGCTTTTGTTGTGCTTGTACTTGGCTCATTTTCAGCACTTGCACGGTTACGGGTGCCGATTGCACGCGCTTTCCGCCAACATCCGCCATCGCGGCTTGAATAGTGAATTTTCCTTCGCTTTTCGCTTGTAAAATGTACGTGTAGGAAATACTCCGCGTTGTTACGCCATTGATAATTTGCATGCTTTGCGACTGCATGGGACCATTCAGTAGCGTAAAGCCATCGAAGGAAGGAGCGCGGAAATTGGTCATTGCATCGCTGCTTGTAAAACTCACTTGAAAGCGTTCTCCAGCAGTAATGGGATTGGGTTGCACAATCGCTGTCATTTCCTGCGCGGAAAGCCGTGCAGAAGCAAACGTGAGCAAAGAAAGAGAGCAATAAAGAATGTTCCAAGCAAGGAACGAAATGGGAGAGCGGTACCGTGAAAACATAATTTTTGCGAAGATTGGAGGAAGAACGTTCGGAGCAGTCTTACTGCCAAACAATATACATTCCCAGCAAGAAACTGAGTGCTGCCAAAGAACGCATAATGAGCAAGAGTGAGCGGTGGTCGAGTGTCCAATTCAAAAAGCGATAGAGCAAATACGAGGAGTTCTGCTGCATGGAAAATTGCAAGGTTTGATTCTCCACCGCCCACGCACGAATGGTGCGTACTTGAAAGGGCGTATTGGCGAGAACACTTGCCCAGACAAGTGCTGCTGCTATCAAGAACAAGATAAAACCTGCAATGCGGAAAAGCGGTCGCGCTCCAGCCCCACCAACCATGAAACTACCTTCGATTGGCTTACTTTCAATGTTGAACTCATCAATACTGGTCAGGCGAAAATAGTAAGTGCCGGAGTCTAATTTTACGGCAAGCGAATCATTTTTTGAAAAGACTTGGCGCGTGAGAACCTGTGCAAATCCAGCATCGGCGGCAATTTCCAAGCGCGTAAGCGGTGCGCGGCGCGACCACTGAAAAATCACAGGTGTCGGCAATACAAGTGTTTCCGACATGCTGAGGTCGGGCGATAACAGCTCTGGTTGAGATGGAATGCGGCGTTTCGATGAGCCGCCGCCTTGCTGCAATGCCACACCGAAGCCTTCTCCGACTTCAAGCTCGGAATTGCCCTGCGTTGTATCGTTCAAGCGTACTTTTGCCGTTCCACCGAAGACCGAAACCGTAGAACGCCCGCCGCTATCAATGCCAATACGCGCCGAACTGGTGTCCAGTGAAATAGAAGACTGCGTTGTTTGAACAAGGAATGGTGAGGTTCCTGCGGAATCATTACCATTCAATTTTACAAACAAATTTCCTTCGATGAGTTTCACGTTTTCGCGTGGTTTATCGCCAGAACGCCCGCTACTGGGGCTGTAAATAATCATCGAGGTATTTTCATAGACCTGAATTTTGCTGCTGTCGAAAAAGGTAATTTCTGCGCGAGAATTTTCGCCCGTTACGATGCGGTGATACTCGAAAATACGCTCGCCAACGTGTGTGTTGTGGAAGTCCAATTCCCACGGAGCGCGAATCTGCACACGTCCCAGCATGGAGGTAACACGTCCGTCGCCGCTTGCTGCGGTACCAGATTCTGTGGTCAAACTCTTCTGGGTTGCTGAGGATAAACCGACAATCTCCACGCGCCGATTTTGCGCTCGTCCGCGTTCATTATCGTTGGAAAGGAGTGGAGCTTTATCGCCAAAACCGCGTATTCTGATGCGGCTCTCAGCAATGCCATAGAAATCTACCAAGTATTTACGCGCTGTTGCGGCACGTTCTTCGGAAAGGCGTTGATTGGTGGCGGGGTCGCCTTCGGAAGAAGCGTGTCCGCGTATTTCCACCTCAAGTTCAGGACGCGCTTTCAGATATTCACCTAGTGCCTCAAACCAAGGAATAATCGCGGGTTCAATGGCTGCACTTCCGTTTTTGAAGGCAGAATCTTTAATGGTGAGTTTGCCACCCGGACCCAAGTCGAAGGTTGGGCGAACAATGGTTTTGCTTGGTTGCACTTGTGTATTTGTGCCTACTCCTGATATTCCTGATACGGTTTGTGCTTGTATTCCTTTTGTGGGAACAGCTTTATTTCCCGAACCCTGATTTTGTGCGCTTGGTGCTGGCGGGAAGAAGCCTTTGGACTGGGCAAATGCGCTCTGTCCTACGAGTAAAGACAAAGAAACAATGCACCAGAACAGTGCAAGCCTGCCGTAGCACAAAAGATAATTTTTGAAGGTATTGCTCACAGTATTGGAAAGAAAAACAAACGAAAGAGAATCTGCAAATCAGACAAGCAGAACAATTCTTGCTCCCACAAAGATAGATTCTTCCAAAGGAATATCCAAAAAAACAGAAAGCGCATAAACACGTGCTTATGCGCTTTGTGATATTTTCCTGATGCTCGTGCTTTACAGCATTTACGCTTTCACAGCAGCTGGAGCCGCAGCATCTTCAGCGCGAACTTTTTTCGCGTGAACCGCAACAATGCTTGTGCTAGGATTGGTCATAAATTTTACGCCCGGTACTTTGAGGTCGCCAACGTGAACAGATTTGCCAACTTCAAGCGGAGTTACATCAATTTCGATGTGTTCTGGCAATGCTGCGGGCAAGCACTCAATTTGTACTTTGTGTAAGGTGTGTTCGAGAAGTCCGCCAGCAAGCACTACGCCTTTTGCTTGACCTTTCAAGGTAATCGGTACTTCCACGTGCAAGGTTTGACCTTCGATAATACCTAACACATCGAAGTGTACGATTTCATCGGTGATGGGGTCGAAATCTACGTCTTTAATCACACAATCCATTTTGCCCGAACCTTCAACGTTCAAGGTAATAATGTGTGTATCGGCGGTATAGACAGCCGGACGAAGTTGTTTGAAGGTGGTTGCAATTGCAATCGGGTCTTTGCCTTTTGCATAAAATACACCCGGAATCATTCCGGCATTGCGAACTGCTTTCGAGGCTTTTTTGCCGAGTTCACGTTTTTTTGCGTCAATGGTGAGCGCACTCATGTTGTTCTCCAGTTAAAAATGTGTAAGATGTTGTTTTTTCAATGGTTTTTGTATTTCATTCTTCATCCCTCAGCTTTCATCCTTTACGTCGGAATCACATCCTTTACGTCGGAATCAAGTCGGTTTCAAAGAGGGACGTGATAGATTCGTTGTTGTGGGTGCGCAAAATTGCTTCAGCAAAAATATCTGCGACAGACTGCACAACAATTTTGCTGCTATTGACAAAAAGCGGATGTTTCTGGTGAATGGAGTCGGTAACGAAGAGCTTAGAAACAACGCTACTCTCAATTTTTTCCAGTGCCTGACCCGAAAAAACGGGGTGCGTACACGCACCGAAAATCTGTTCCGCGCCAGCATCTTTCAGAGCGCGAGCGCATGCAACAAAGGTTCCGCCTGTATCAATGAGGTCGTCAATAATGATGATGTTTTTACCTTTGGGGTCGCCGATGATGTTGAACACTTCGCTGACGTTGTGCGCTGGACGGCGTTTGTCAATCAAAATCAAGCCAGCATTTAAGCGTTTCGCATACGCACGAGCTGTTTTCGCGCCGCCCACATCGGGCGAAGCAACAACAAGATTTGGAAGGTCGAGCGAGCGAAGTTTTTTAACAAGAACAGTAGAGGCGTAGAGATGGTCGAGCGGCAGGTCGAAAAATCCCTGAATTTGCGGGACGTGTAAGTCCATGGTGATAACGTGGTCGGCTCCGGCATTGGCAATAAGGTTTGCCATCAATTTCGCGGTAATGGACACGCGTGGTTGGTCTTTGCGGTCTTGGCGGGCATAACCAAAGTACGGAATAACAGCAGTGATGCGGGCTGCCGATGCACGACGCGCGGCATCAATAAGCATGAGCAATTCCACCAGATTATCGCCTGGCGCGTGGGTGGATTGGATGATAAACAAATCGCCACCACGGATGCTATCTTCGTATTTTACCCAAATCTCACCATCACTGAAATTGCGGATAATCGTTTTATCCAACTGTTCAGCAAAGTTGATTTCCGCTTTATTTTCGCCCGTTTTTTTCTCAAGCGATTTGGCAATTTTTTGTGCGAGGTCTGTGTTCGACCGCCCCGCAGCAAGGCGGAAATTCGATTTGATTTTGAGTTTTTGCTTTTTCGCCATGATATTATTCACTACTTCACTATGATACTTCACGTGAGGAAAACGTGCTGTAAATGTGATTATTACATGCTTTACAGCATTCAAAGCTCGTATGAACGACAGACCAAACAGACTATAAACAATTCAAGCGCTTTCGCAGAGTGAGCCGCGTGAAGCGCTTGAAGAGAGCTTGGAAGCTAAAAACTTAGAAGCTAAAAAGTTGTGCTGGGGAGGCTGGATTCGAACCAACGAATGGCGGAACCAAAAACCGCTGCCTTGCCACTTGGCGACACCCCAGTCTGAAAAGAACTTTCAGAATGCTTCTCCCTTGTCGAGAAGCGAAAGAGATTACAAACTTAACGGTTTCATTTTATTTGTGCAAATTTTTTTACCATTTTTTTAGGATTTTTTTCAGAACTGCTGGTATTCTTCTGTAACCGCCGAATAATGCGGTCGTCCGTTACTACTACGCTTGTGGGTTTGTAGATTTGATAGAGGCTTTGCAGAGGTATTTTTGGAGTAATTCTTACGCATTCCTTACGTATTCCTTACGTATTCCTTACGCAGCAACGCAGTAGGTTTCGTAAATACCATCCAACAGCAGGTTGATAGCGTCGGCGGCTTCCCGTGCGGCTTCCAGCGCGACGTTTTGTTCCTTTTCGGTCGGACACATCCGCACGAGTGCTTCGCGGGTTACGCGGCTGTGAATCACGTCTGCTTCTTCGTGAACGCGGAAGAAAATGAGCGCATTGTCTGAGGTGAGACCGTAGCGGGTTTGTAAGCCGTGAATTTTCGTTTTTGCAACGTCGGGGATTTGCATTTCATACGCATATAACGCCGCCAAGCCCTCTGCAGGGTTTTTGCGTCCCGAAAGTTCGCGTAAGATGCGCACGGATTCTTTTGTTGTGGGCAGGTATTTCGCCGTTTTTACTTCCTCGCGCGAAACGCCCAGCGATTCAGCAAAACGCAACCACAATTCAGGATGATTATTCGGTCCGTGTTCTTCTTCGATGAGATTTTCCAAGAGCATTTGCCGCACGTCCATGTCCTCGCAGTTCGCATGGGTCGCGCTCACAAACGTTGGAAAATAATAGACTTGCCAATAGTATTGCTTGGCGTATTCGCGGAGCATTTCCATCGTGAGTGTGCCTTCGTTCCACATTTGGTAAAAGGGATGCTCCAGCATTTTGCGTTCCAAAATGACGGTATCTAAGGAATTAAGGAATGATGCGCTTTCCATAGCTTTGGAGATAATCAAGAACTCAGCACAAAAAACATTGTTTTTAGTGGCACAGACATTCTTGTCTGTGAGTATTGGTGCGGTGTTCAAGTGAAAAATACAGACAAGAATGTCTGTGCCACTACTTGTGTGATTGGATTGTGTGATTGGATTGTGTGATTGGATTGTCTCGGCAGAGATGAAAAGCAAAAAAGATTGCCGAGAGCAAGCATAGATAAGTAAAGATAGCAAAATTGTAGTATTTGAAAAAGAAAAACAAATAAGGGATACTGCACGGCTAAAACCCGCAATATCCCTTGTTTTCTGAGCATTTTGCTTCTGTCGTTTATCCGCTTATTTTTTCTTCGCTGGAGCTGCTTTTTTTGCTGCCGGAGCCGCGCCACCTTTATTGCCAGAAAGGAATTCCGACCAGGTGTAATCTTGCGGCATTTTGCGACCTTCTTGCGCCAATTCAATCAAATATTTCGCAGCGTGTTCCAGTACCCACTCGAAATTTTCTGGCTGAACCGATGATGCTTCTGCGTCTGGTGCGGGGTTCAAGAAGTCAATCGCGTAGGGAATATCATCTTGTACGGCAAATTCAATCGTATCGAAGTCGTAGCCGAGCGAGTTTACGATTTTCGCGCAAAGTTCTTCGAGTTGTTTTTTGCGGGCTGGCGTGAGCGTGAAATCCGCTACATAGCGCAAGTGGTGCGGGTTGCGGGGTTCGTAGGGCATGATGTGGAAATACTTTTTGCCAATCGCGTAGCAACGGTAGTATTCAGTAAAGTCCACGCCTGCTTGCAAGGTCATACAAATATCGGCGGTTTTGTGATATGCCTCGAAGAATTCTTGCGCATTATTCACTTTGTACACGTGCTTCCAACCGCCGCCGTCATGCGGTTTCAAGAATGCTGGAAAACCAACATACTCGAAAATTTCTTCCCAGTTAAGCGGGAACATAAGATTCCGCATTGATTCGCTGGTGGTGGTCGGCGGATGGTCTTTCGTGGGCAAAAGTACAGTGTTGGGAATCGGTACGCCGATTTGCGAAGCCATTGCGTAGTTGAAAAATTTATCGTCCGCGCTCCACCAGAAGGGGTTATTCACAACGCGCGTACCGTTCAACATCGCATTTTTCAGCATGGAGCGGTAGAAGGGAATATCTTGCGAAATGCGGTCGAGAATGACATCGTATTTCATCAAATCTGCCATTTTCACACCACCAATTTTTACAAACTCAGCACGAATACCGTCTGGAGCGGTACTGTTGATGCGCTCTACAAGCGCGGGCGGGAAAGATTGTTCCATCCCAAAGAGCAAACCAATGACTTTCATAAGAAAACCTTTGCGTAAAAAAATGAACAAAGAACTGTGATTTGAATGACCTGTTTTTATGTCCTCATTATCTCACAAACACTAGAAGGGAAGAGGTTTGCAGAGATTTTTACGAAAAATTGTCGGATAATTCCGAACAGAATGTTGATGACGCTTGAAGAATTTTTTAGCACACGTTCTGAACACAGGCGCAAAGATATAAAAATGTTGGTAGAAACCTGATGTATTGCAGGAAAAAAATGAAAAATTTTTCAGAAAACTTGAGCCTTTACTTTCCAATACAAAACTTCGCAAAAACGCTGTTCAAAATTTCCTCGTTCCACACTTCGCCCGTTATCTCGCCAATGCGCTTTAATGCTTCGCGGAGGTCTATTGCGGCAAATTCATTCGACGCGCCCATCTGCACTGCTTCTCTCGCCTTCGCTAGTGATGATGCGGCTTGCGTGAGCAATGAGGCTTGCCGTGCATTGATGAGCGCGTCGCTGACGGTCTGCACTGCACTTTGTGCCTCGCGTTCAATGAAGTGCTTGAGTTCTTTCATGCCGCGTTCTTCTTTGACGGAAAGGTATAAGCCCTCACCCAACCCTCTCCCAGAGGGAGAGGGCTTTTGGAGCGTCATAAAATCTTGCCCTTCTCCCTCTGGGAGAAGGGTTGGGATGAGGGTATCGCTTGCTTTTAGTAAATCAATCTTCGTCTGCACACACTCTACTCGCGCCTCCGAAAACTTCTCGCGAAGGCTGCGTACAAGCGGCTCGGAATGCTCTGCACCTTCCGAACTATCGTTCAGCACAAGTATCAAGTGGCATTCTTCCAAGAGCGTTTCGGCAAGCTGGATGCCCGCTACTTCAATCACATCGCTGCTTGCGCGAAAGCCCGCCGTATCAATGATGCGCACTGCCATTGAACCAATTTGCAAAGTTTCTTCGATGTAATCCCTCGTCGTTCCTGCAATTTCACTCACAATAGCGCGGTTCTTGCCCAAAAGCGCGTTCAAAAGCGAGGATTTACCTGCGTTTGGATAACCCACAATTCCCACACTAAAACCAGAGCGCAAAATC
This sequence comes from Ignavibacteria bacterium, assembly GCA_013298775.1. Lineage (GTDB taxonomy): Bacteria > Bacteroidota > Ignavibacteria > Kapaibacteriales > UBA4661 > PH2015. Next base: position 118,945 of record JAAFIV010000003.1, read on the forward strand.
TCCGACGAGCGATGCGCCGAAGCCAGTTCCAAGCAGTATTCACGCGCTTCGTGGATGCGATGCGCCAGCACAGTTTTGTCAATAAGTTCGATGTCTTCTTGGCTAAAATCCAGTTCTAATTCCAGCAAGCCGCATAATTCCAAGAGCTTCTCGCGCAATTCCGCCAAACGCCGCGTAAAACCTCCCATGAGCTGCCGCGCCGCCGTGTGGCTGCCGTGCGTGGAAACCGCATGGATTATATCGCCGACGGCTTCTGCTTGCGTAAGGTCGAGCTTGCGATTGAGGAAGGCTCGCTTGGTGAATTCCCCAGGCTCGGCGTGCCGCGCACCCGCCTCAATCAGGGCTTGCACGACTTCATGCGCCACAATCGTCCCGCCATGACAGCCAAATTCAACAACGTCCTCGCCCGTGTAGGAATGCGGCGCACGATAGACAAATGCTGTTACTTGGTCAATTGCCTGTCCTCCGCTCCAAAATGTGCCGTAGAGAATTGTATGGCTGCGAGAGGCTTCAATACTGGTTTTTCCGCGAAAGCAGGTGTCAGCAATGGCAAAGCACGAATCGCCGGAAAGCCTGATGATTGCTAGTCCGGCAGCACCTGGGGGCGTGGCGATGGCGCAAATAGGGTCGAAGGTGAGCATGGGTAAAAATTGGGTGTATTTTTCAAAAAATTTGGAAACGAAACTTAAAAGTTTTATGTTTGTATTAGGTTTTACTTAACAAGTTTAGTCTTTTTTTAGTTTTTCTGCTTTTTATTATTTTTTCTTTTTGTGTTCACCATGGCTGTACCAATTCTGAATGACGTTGATAGAAAAATTTGCGACATCCTCCAGCGCAATGGACGTGCGCACTTCAATGAACTTGCCGAAGTCGTGCATTTATCCGTGCCGGCGGTATCGGAGCGTGTGCGCAAGCTCGAAGAAAAGGGCATCATTCGGGGCTACACCGCGAAGCTACATCCCGAAGCCTTTGGACTGAACATTGCGGCGTTTATTTGGGTAACGGTTGAAGGAAGTCATAATTACAAAAAATTTCTGGATAATTGCACAAACGAACCCGAAATCATGGACTGCCACGCCATTACGGGCGATTCGTCGCACCTCGTGAAAGTTCGCACCACAAGCCCCGCCTCGCTGGAACGCCTTCTCTCGCGGATTCAGGAATGGAGCGGCGTAAAGAAAACATTGACCAATATCATCCTTTCCACGCACTACGAATCGCTCACGATTGACACAGGCGCGACCATGCCCGCTGGAGGCGACATCGCACCAAAAGACGCGCATCACAAAAACGGGAATGGTAAAAAAGTAGTGGCGTAAATGAAAACCCTCACCCCGCTCTTGCGAGCGACCCTCTCCCAGAGGGCGAGGGTGCGAAGATTCTTGCCCCTCTACCCTGCGCTTCGCGTGGGAGAGGGGTTGGGGTGAGGGAAAACCAAGCAAAACAATTTCCATTTTTTTCAAACATTCACATTTAGTTTTACCAATGGCACAAACAGCATCCCGCCGTTACAGCGTTGTTGCGGCAGCAAAAAAAGGAGTCGTAAACGGCTCGAATGGTTATTCTAACGGATATAGCAACGGCTACAAAGCTCCTGCATCCGATGAAATCTTTGGCGAAGATACATTCAGCATTGACGTAATGCGTCAGAAATTACCCAAAGATGTCTTCAATGCAGTCATGGCGACGATTGAACTCGGCAAAGCGATTGACCCGAAAATTGCCGACATCGTTGCAGTGGCAATGAAAGATTGGGCAGTCGAAAAAGGCGCGACGCACTTCACGCACTGGTTCCAGCCGCTCACTGGCTCGACCGCAGAAAAGCATGATAGCTTCATTACGCCAAACTCTGGCGGTGGCGCGATTGCTCGTTTCTCTGGCAAAGAACTCATTCAAGGCGAACCCGATGCGTCGTCCTTCCCCTCAGGCGGCATCCGTGCTACCTTCGAGGCGCGTGGCTATACCGCGTGGGACGTAACCTCACCAGCTTTCATCATGAAAAACCCACGTGGCGCGACCTTGTGCATCCCGACCGCGTTTGCATCGTGGACGGGCGAGGCTTTGGACCACAAAACACCGCTTTTGCGCTCAATGGAATCCCTCAACAAGCAGGCTCTTCGCGCACTTGAGCTTTTCGGCGTGAAGAACGTGAGCAAGGTGTATTCGACGGTTGGCGCGGAACAAGAATATTTCCTCATTGATGAAGAATTTGCCTACAACCGCCCTGATTTGCTTTTGGCAGGACGCACACTCATTGGCGCGAAGCCACCGCGTGGACAGGAATTGGAAGACCACTATTTTGGTTCAATCCCCGACCGCGTGCTTGCGTACATGACCGACGTTGAGGAGCAGCTCTATCGCTTGGGTGTTCCCATCAAAACTCGCCACAATGAGGTTGCTCCAGCGCAATACGAAATCGCGCCGATTTTTGAAAACACCAACATTGCCGCCGACCACCAGCAATTAACCATGCAAGTTCTCCGCACAACAGCGCGTAAATACGGTCTTTTCTGCATTTTGCATGAAAAACCCTTTGCGGGCGTGAACGGAAGCGGCAAGCACGTGAATTGGTCAATGTCGTCGAATACAGGCATAAACTTGCTTGAACCAGGCGACACGCCGCACGACAATATGCAGTTCCTCTTTTTCTGTGCTGCCGTTATTCGCGCCGTGGATAAACACCAAGATTTGCTCCGTCTCAGCATCGCTACTGCCGCAAACGACCACCGTTTGGGCGCGAACGAAGCTCCTCCAGCGATTATCTCCATTTTCTTGGGCGACCAGTTGGAGAAAATTTTCGTACAACTTGAAAAAGGTAAACCGAAAAAAGGCGAAACCAAAGACCTTTTGGGCTTGGGAACGCCAGTATTGCCGCCCTTGCCGCTTCACGCTGGTGACCGCAACCGTACTTCGCCCTTTGCCTTCACGGGGAATAAATTCGAGTTCCGCGCCGTTGGTTCGAGCCAATCCATTTCCTTCCCGCTTGTTGTGTTGAACACGATTGCGGCACAAGCGATTGACGAACTTTCGACCGAAATCGAAAAACTCTTGAAGCAAAAGAAAACCTTCGAGGAAGCTCTCCAAACCGTGCTTCAGAACGTAGTCAAAGAACACAAACGCATCATTTTCGGCGGCGACGGCTACAGCGATGCGTGGAAAGCAGAAGCGAAAAAACGCGGTTTGTACATGAAAAATACCTCGCTCGAAGCGTACGGCGCATTCCACGACAAGAAAAACGTTGCACTCTTCAGCAAATACGAGGTGTTCAACGAGCGCGAGTGGATGGCACGTGAAGAAATCATGCTCGACCAATACTTCAAAACTATCAACATCGAAGGCGAAACAACTGCGTCTTTGGCGCAGCGCGTCGTGCTTCCAGCTGCTATTCGCTACTTGCGCGAATTGACCGCAACGGCGGAATCATCGAAGGTTGCGGGTATCAAATCGTCGGGCGTGGAAAAAACCACCAAAGACGTGAACGAGCTTGTTGATAGCTTGCGCAGCGCGTTGGATAAACTCGTTGCCGTCAATGCTGACGAAGGCGGCAAAGACCTCCACAGCAAGTGCAAACATATGTACGGCAAAGTCATTCCAGCGATGTCGAAAGTACGCGAGTTCTCGGACGAATTGGAAAAAGTGATTCCGGATGATGTATGGCACTTGCCGACGTATCAGGAAATGTTGTTTGTGAAGTAAGTTTGGTTAAATCTTCCCGTCGGGCGGTTTCTTCACCGTCCGGCGGGTGAGTCGCTTGCACCGCACCCGCCGGACGGCTACTGCGCTTGTGATAACAGCCGCCCGACGGGATAAATACTGCTTACAAAAAGAGACGTTGCTTCAAAAAGGCAACGTCTCTTTTCGTTTACCGACCTTTTGTGCTATGCGCGATTTTCCCACTCCGACACGCATCGCTACAATACTTCACCTCATCCCACACTTTTTCCCATTTCTTGCGCCAAGCGAAAGGTCGTCCGCATGTTGCACAAATTTTTGTGGGGAAGTCAGATTTTTTGCGCATTTTCATAGTCTGTAATTTTTTATGGTGAAGCTCTCGTTTTTCCCGTCGGGCGGCTGAGGAGTGAACATACGCTGCCGTCCGGCGGGTAAGTCGCTTGCACCGCACCCGCCGGACGGCTACTGCACTTGTGATAACAGCCGTCCGACGGGAAGACTAGAGCAGTTCACACAAGCACTGAACGTATTCTCTCTCCCCAAAACACCAAATCGCTATGGAACGTTTCAAACTCGTCTCAAACTACAAACCCATGGGCGACCAGCCCGAAGCCATACGACAGCTTGCCGAAGGCATTGAGCGCGGCGACCGCACCCAAGTTTTGCTGGGAGTGACTGGCTCTGGCAAGACTTTTACGATGGCGAATGTAATTGAAAAAGTGCAAAAACCAACGCTGATTATTTCACACAACAAAACGCTTGCCGCCCAGTTATATGCGGAGTTCAAGCAGTTTTTTCCAGAAAATGCGGTTGAGTTTTTCATCAGCTACTACGATTATTATCAGCCAGAGGCATACGTGCCGACAACCGACACGTACATCGAAAAAGATTTCGCCATCAATGACGAAATAGACCGTTTGCGCCTTCGTGCCACCAGCGCACTCGTGGAGGACAGGCGCGATGCGATTGTCGTGTCGTCGGTGTCGTGTATTTACGGTTTGGGACGCAAGGAGTCCTTCAAGCAAATGCTGATGCCGCTTCGCAAGGGAATGCGCATTGACCGCCAAATGCTAATTCGCCGCCTCGCGGACTTGTATTATTCCCGCAACGACTTCGAGTTCACGCGCGGAACATTTCGTGTTCGCGGCGACGTTGTTGATATTATGCCCGCTTTCGAGGATAGTTCTGCAATTCGCGTGGAGCTTTTCGGCGATGAAATTGACCGCCTCAGCCTCATCACACCGATTGACGGCAAAGTTATTGATACGCTCGAAGCCACAACGCTCTATCCTGCGCGGCTTTTCGCCACTACTGAGCGCGAATTGGAACAAGCCGTGATTCTCATTCAAAACGAACTCCGCGACCGCTTAAAAGAATTGTACGAGATGGGAAAGCTCTTGGAAGCGCAGCGTTTGGAGCAACGCACGATGTTCGACCTCGAAATGATGCGGGAAGTAGGCTACTGTTCGGGCATTGAGAATTATTCCATGCACCTTTCGGGACGCACCTTTGGCGAGCGTCCGACGTGTTTGCTGGATTATTTCCCCGATGATTATTTGCTCATCATTGACGAAAGCCACGTCACTATCCCGCAAATACGCGCCATGTACACCGGCGACCGTGTGCGCAAGGGAACGCTCGTCGAACACGGATTCCGTCTGCCGTCGGCAATGGAAAATCGTCCGCAGCAGTTCGATGAATTTAACCAAATCGCTGGGCAACTCGTGTACGTGAGCGCGACTCCGGGCGATTACGAATTGGAGCAATCGGGCGGTGTGGTTGTGGAGCAGGTTATTCGCCCAACGGGACTGCTCGACCCAGAAATTAGTGTGCGTCCCATCAAAACGCAGATAGATGATTTGCTGAAGGAAATTCGCATTCGGCAGAAGAAGCAAGAGCGGGTGCTGGTGACAACGCTCACCAAGCGCATGGCAGAGGATTTGTCGGACTACTTGCGCAATTTGAACGTGGAAGTGGCGTATATTCACTCCGACGTAGATGCGCTTGAGCGCGTCGAGATTTTGCGCGACTTGCGCTTGGGAAAACACGAAGTGTTGGTCGGCGTAAACCTTCTCCGCGAAGGCTTGGATATGCCTGAAGTCTCGCTGGTAGCGATTTTGGATGCCGACAAAGAAGGCTTTTTGCGCTCGGAGCGGTCGCTCTTGCAAACGGCGGGCAGAACGGCGCGGAACGCCGAGGGTTTGGTGATTTTGTATGCAGATAAAATCACGAAATCCATGCAAAAATTGATTGATGAAACCAATCGGCGGCGCACCTTGCAGATGGCGTACAATGTTGAACACGGCATCAATCCAAAGACGGTGTATAAATCGCTGGAGGAAATTCTGCAAGGCACTTCGATTGCGGACATCAACGCCAAGCGCACCGAAAAACGCCGCGAGGCGGAAATGTCAGAAATTCGCAGGAAAACCGCACCAATCCTCAAGCAAATGACCACCGAACAGCGCACAGAACTCGTGCAGCAGCTCAAAGACGAAATGAAAACAGCAGCCCGCGACCTTGATTTTGAGAGGGCTGCGGAATTGCGCGATGAAATCAAGCGTTTGGAAGATGCTGGTACGATGTTGGTGTGATTGCTTCGCCCGTGTGAGGGTCTCGCTTCTTCAGCGAGGCTCTCACTAAGCCATCTATCACTTGTCACTACCGAAGTGAGACCCTCGCTGACGGCTTTGCGTCAAGAAGCGAAAGCCTCACAGTATTATCCCTCACCACTCATAAAATTCGTATGAAATCGAAAAGCTCATTTCCCTTCAAAGCCGCGTTATTTCTTGCATTCATGGTAGCCGCACCGCACCTGACAGCGCAAGTAGAACGTAATCCTTTTGCTCAAAATTCGCTGGATGAATTTACGCCAAAACAAGCCGTATTTGGCGAAAAAGCAATGGTCGTCAGCGCACATCCCGAAGCCTCGCGTGTAGGCGCGGAAATCTTGAAACGTGGCGGCAATGCGGTGGATGCAGCTGTGGGCGTGCAGTTTGCGCTGGCGGTGGTCTTTCCAGTGGCGGGCAATATCGGCGGTGGCGGCTTTATGGTGCTGCGCCTTGCCAAGGGGCAATTTTACGGATTAGATTTCCGCGAAGCCGCACCCAAACTTGCCTCACGCGATATGTTTTTGGATTCCGCTAAAAACGTGATTGAACTCTCCAGCACGCACGGACACAAGGCTTCAGGCGTTCCGGGCAGCGTGGACGGTATGGTGCAGGCGCACAAACGCTTTGGGAAATTATCATGGAAAAGTCTCGTGCAGCCCGCCGTAGAGCTTGCGCGGAAGGGCGTTGTGCTGACAAAGCGCGAGGCGATTGGCTTGAATTATATGAATGAATTTATGCCGAAGTATAATCCGGGAAAAACATACTTTGCAAAACAAGGTGGCGTGGCGTGGAACGAAGGCGATACCTTGCGTCAAGAGGATTTAGCACAAACGCTGGAGCGCATTGGCGAGAAAGGACGCGCTGGATTTTACGAGGGAAAAACCGCAGAATTACTCGTTGCGGAAATGAAGGCGGGCGGCGGTATTATTTCCAAAGACGACCTTGCCAAATACCGCGCAAAATGGCGCACTCCGCTTACGAGCAGCTATCGCGGCTACACCGTAACGACGATGGCTCCGCCGTCGGCGGGCGGTGTAGGCTTGCTCCAACTCTTGCAAATGCTGGAAAAATATCCGCTTGCTGAATGGGGACACAATACGGAAAAAACCGCACACTGCATGATAGAAGCTGAACGCCGCGTCTATGCTGACAGAGGCGAGTATTTGGGGGACCCTGATTTTTACGATGTTCCCTTGAAAGGCTTGCTCAGTCCGCGCTACAACGCGTCGCGCATGGCGAATTTTCAAGAAGACAAAGCAACGCCATCGGCGGAAATGAGTTTTGGCAAAAACGTCCGCTCCTTCCCCACAAGCGAGGAAACAACACACTTCTCGATTGTGGATGCCCAAGGAAACGCGCTTGCTATTACAACAACGCTGAATGGCGCATATGGCTCGAAAGTAATGGTCGGCGGCGCAGGATTTTTGCTCAATAACGAAATGGACGACTTCAGCGTCAAACCTGGCGTGCCGAATATGTTCGGCGCAATCGGCAGCGAGGCGAATGCTATTCATCCGTACAAGCGGATGCTGAGTTCGATGACTCCGACAATTCTTGAGGAAACTATTGTGGACGCAAAAATGAAAAAAGGCATGAAACGCAGTAACAAAGCACTCTTCATGGTGGTTGGCACTCCTGGTGGCACGACAATTACGACAAGTGTTTTGCAAACAATGTTGAACGTGATTGACCACAAAATGAGTCTTCAAGCTGCCGTGAATGCGCGGCGTTTTCACCATCAGTATTTGCCAGACGCAGTGCGCATAGAAACGAATGTGTTCAGCGATGAGGTAAAATCTGGGCTGGAGCGCAAAGGACATAGTTTCCGCAACGCAGGAACGATGGGCAAAGTAGATGCCATCATGCGCTTGAAAGACGGTCGCTTAGAAGGTGCTGCCGACCCGCGTGGCGACGATGCGGCGGTGGGGTTTTAGAGAAGAGCTTGAGTAAAATGCGACTGTAATGCGAGCGAAATCGGAGTAAAAACTTACAAAAAACACGCATTAGGCAAAATCTCGACAAACTTGGAAAAGAAGAGAAAACAAAAGACCCTTGTAGTCATGCGAACTACAAGGGTCTTTGTTGTGGGCGGTGAGGGATTTGAACCCCCGACATCCTGCTTGTAAGGCAGGCGCTCTGAACCAGCTGAGCTAACCGCCCGTTTTTTGATATTTTTTTTGTATCAAAAACAGATTTGCAATATATGGGTTTTTGTATCTCTACGCAAGTTTTTTTTTAGAAAATGCTCAAAATAATATTTCAATTCAATAAAAAAATTAAGCAATTTTTCGAGCAAATATCATCGTAAAAAGCGCACCAGTGCTGGAGTTTTCCAGAGAAAAGCGAGCATTGTGCGCGGTTAAAATTTCTCGAACGAGCATCAGCCCAATTCCTTGTCCGTAGGGCTTGGTTGTGAAAAAAGGTGTGAAAAGTTGCGTCTGGATGTCGTCGGGAATTGCTTCTCCGATGTTGTGAATGGCTACCAACACTTCTTGTGGTGTTGATTCAAGTATGATTTCGATAGAAGCGTTGCTGAGACTGGCTTCCAGCGCATTTTTTAGCACATTCAGCATTACTTGTTCTAATTGTGTTTTATCCGCAAAAATGAGTATTGGTGAGCTTTCCAAGCTCTTCCAATGAAATACGCATTGTTTCTCGTTTGCGAAGGATTGCAGCAGAATACTGGCATTTCGCACAACAAGAGCAATATCACACAAAGCAAGTGTGGGTGCGGGTAGGCGGACAATTTCGGCAAAAGATTGAACAAAGGCAGCCAGAGAATTGGTGCGCTCGCTGGCAATATCTATCACGGTTTCAGCATCGGTGCGGTCTTCGGCGTGAAGTTGCGCGGTGTAGGTGCGAAGCGATTGCAAAATAGACCGTACCGCGCCCATCGAATTATTGATTTCATGCGCAAAGACGCGGATAAGTTTTTCGTAGGCGGCTTTCTCCGAGCGGCGTAATTCCTCCGTTAATTCATCCACAATGAAGGCAGAGCGCACAAAACCTCGGTCGTAAAATTCCACGCGCGTACACCGCACACGTCGCGCACCAATGCTGATAACACGCGAGGAATGATGCTGCTTTTCAGCATACAATATGGTAAAAATGTTGCTGTACGGTGCGGGAAGTTGCTCTAAGGTTTGTCCAACAAGATTTCGCCCCAAAAGAGCTTCTGCACTGGGGTTTGCGGCACTGACGGTTTCGCCAAAATCGCAAATAATAATCCCCGTCGGCAATTCCTTCATAATTGAACTCAGCAAATGCCGTTGCTCAATCGCGGTTAAGCGTTCATCGTGCAAGCCCGCGAGCATTGCGTTGAAGACATCAATGAGCGTATCCATTTCGCGCTGTCCGGTGCGCTGCAAACGGCTTGAGAAGTCGCTTTCTCGTAGAAATTCCGCACCAGAAACAAGCAGTTTTAAGGGTGCGAAAAAGCGTTGTAAAAGGAGAAAACCAACACTCAGCGAAACGAAAAGCACTGCCTCAATGTAGAAAAAATTGATTCTATCCGAGCGCAGCAAATATGCTGCCGCGCCGCCAGCAATCACGTGTACGGCAAGTAAGTATGCAATGAAAAGTGCGCGGAGTGTCATAGGTTGAGCTTCAGATTGAGCTTCAGATTGAGCTTTCGCTTCTGTTTTGTTGTTACGCCTCGCGTTCCAGCCAAATGGTCACTGGTCCGTCGTTGATAAGCTCTACATCCATCATTGCGCCAAAAATTCCTGCCTCCACACGTAAGCCGCTTGTTGCGCGGAGATGCGCGAGCATCTGCTCATACAAAGGTTCGGCAATCTGCGGCGGCGCAGCCCCGATGTAGCTTGGGCGCAAGCCTTTTTCGGCATCGGCGTACAATGTGAATTGCGAGACGAGTAGAATTCCACCTTGCACGTCGGCAAGAGAGCAGTTCATTTTGCCATCCGCGTCAGCAAATATGCGAAGTTTGGTGAGTTTGTTGCTCATCCATTCGATTTCGCGCATGGTGTCGGTAGCTGCAATGCCGACGAGTGCCAAAATTCCTTGCTCAATCTCGCCCGTAATTTGCCCATCAACCCGCACCGATGCTCGCTTGACGCGCTGTATAAGTAATCGCATGTTTGTGTAGAATTTGATTGAAAACTCACTGACCCGCAAGGAAAATTCATCTGCAACAAAGATTATACCTTGTGTTCAAAGAAAACTACCTCAAAGTGCAAAAATCAAAAAACAATCATCAAAGCCAGATTGCATCTTGTGTTGAGGTGTTTGGGAAAGAAATGTAAAGCAATGAGAAAAAGCTCGAAAAGCTCATCACATCTTGTGTGTAGGGGAATATCTACGAATCTGCGTGAGTGCACCAACAGCAAGAACCGCGCCAGTGCCGTCGGTAACAACATCGCGCACGCGGGCAAAACGTCCAGGAATGTAGAATTGATGCACTTCGTCGAGGATTCCCGCGCAACACACTCCCACCAGCATTTGCACAAAAATGCGGCGAGAGAAAGCAAAATTGCCGTGCAGGGCAGCATACAGCAGCATTCCCAAAACACCGAATACGCCGAGATGCGCACAAAAACGAAACACTGCGTTGAGCATATCATCGCCGCCAACCATGCCTTTGGTGGCTGCGCTAGCGGAGCTTGGAATATGTGAAATGTAGGTAATTAGCCCGTACCAACACACCACAAGCAGCCAACGAAGCCATGTTGGGGCAAGCGTGTACCACTGCTCAATGTGAAGAATAACCTTTTGGAGAACTCTCATACAAGCGTGCATTCAAGAGCTATGACGAAACTATGACGTAAGTTTTTTGGTTTCTGTTTTCGCATCATGGAAACGAGTAATCACATCCAGTGCGCGGCGAGGTAGGGAGCCGTCTTCGTGGACTTTGAACTTAGAAATACGTTCTTGAAGCTGTTCGGTGAGCTGCTCAATTTGCTCCACGTTTTGCGCAATGTTTGCAACGCCTTCCGCCGATTGCGAGGAAACAAGAGCGATTTGCTCGACATTGGCAGCAATTTTTTCACTCGTGCTTGTCTGGTCGCGGCTTGCCGAAGCAATGGTTTCGACCATATGCTGGACGCTTTCAGAACTTTGTACCACGTCGTGCAAGGAACTACCTGCCTTCTGAGCCAAATCAATCCCTTCGCGTACTTTTTCGCTGCCTTTTTTCATTGCCTTTACTGCGCCGTTGGATTCTTTTTGAATCGTGGAAATCATGCTTGTAATCTGCTTGGTGGCTTGCTGCGTGCGCTCGGCGAGTTTGCGTACTTCATCGGCAACAACCGCAAAGCCGCGTCCCTGCTCGCCTGCGCGGGCAGCTTCGATAGCAGCATTCAAGGCAAGAAGATTCGTCTGGTCGGCAATTTCAGTAATCACCGACACAATTTCGCCAATCTGCGCACTAGACTCACCGAGCTTTTCAATTGTCACAGCGGAATTTTGAACCACCTCCGCAATTTCACTCATTTTCTCGACGGTTTGTAGCACAATTTCGCTGCTGCGCTTCGCAATATCGCCATTCTTCACCGCTACGCTGGCGGTCTCGGAAGCAGTGCGAGAGTTCGCGCTAATTGTGTCGGTCATGGTGTCCATTGCCACAGAAACCATCTCGGTTTGGCGGGCTTGGTTGCGCATTCCTTCAGCAAATTCATCTGCGGTAACGCCCATTTGTTGCGAGGCTTGCGATACCGTTGCAACAGCCTCTTGCACCTGCATAATCAAGAAGCGCAGCGTTTCGACCATGCTTTTCAAGCGTTCGCGCAAGGTGACAACTTCGGGAATCTCGCTTTCGGTAAAAATATCAATAAAGAAAAAACCCTGCGCAAGAGCATCTATCAGCTTTGCAAGCGAACTTACTTCATCTTCCAACTGGTGCCGCCCCGTCTCAGAAGATTCTTTTTGCACATTTACTTCGCCAAGAATACGGGAAATATCGGTGTTCGACTTGTTCAAATTTTCTACCATGCTATCAATGCTTGTAACCATGCGGTTGAAGGCGTTGCCAAGTTCTTGTACCTCGTCGTTGGTACGAATATCAATTTTTACACCGTGTTCGCCAGAAGCCACGCGCTGTGCGGCTTTGTTCAATATCAAAATAGGACGAGAAAGCGCACGAGCAAGGAAAAATGCCAGCACCACGCCAGCAATAAGCGCAAGAGCCGTAATAACCGTCAGGATAAAGCGCGTAGAAGTGCTTTTCTCCGCAAGCATGGTGAGAGCAGCACCAGCTTGGCTTTCGGCTTGAGAAACAATGGTGTTGGAGAGTATGGCGGCAGCTTTTGCTTCGCCCGTGTATTGCTTGTAGATAGCTTGTACACTGGCTTCGCGGGCGAGGACAGTGGTAAATGGTTCATCGCCAGAAGACTTTACATAGATTTCACTCAAAAGGTCGTTAAAACCTTTCGTGTACATGTCCAAGTGTTTGCATAATTCCTTCGCATCGGCTTGAATACGTGCATCGCTGGAAATAGTGGTGATTTTCTCCGCCAAGCCGCGTGCTTCCTTTGCAGAATTGACAAACTCTTGGGCTAAGGATTGGTTTTGCAGCGCGAGAAACTCTTTCTCTTTCGCCGTTGCATCGCGAAGTTGTGATTCTGCGTGGCGTGCGAGGTATTTCACTTCTTCTGGACCATGCACAATGTCGTTGGTGATATTGGTAAGCAATGACAAATCATACACGCCCAAACCCGCAATACACGCCGTGAGCAGCAATACTAATGCAAAGCTGAGGAGGAGTTTGGAGAAAATAGAAAATTTGAGTTTCATAAGATGGGTTTCATAAGATGAGTTTCGTAAGAATTGTACTGAAAGGCAGAAAAATGAAAGATAACGATAGTTCCCAACGAAAAACGAAGTATTCCTTAATTGGAAATTGCCAACACGGAGAAATTTCAAAAAAATCTCGTGAATTCTGAACAGAATCATTGACGGACAACCAACAATTTGCTAAATTTTAGTACGATTCAGAAACGAATTTTTGCGCAGAAATCTTCAGGGTAAATATTTTTCAGATGCTTCAGACGTGCGCAATACCAGACAGGATGCCATATTCTTTTCCCCATTATTTTTCTTAGGACTTTTGCAAATGGCGCAGACAAGAGTGTTCGCGCTACCATACAGACTAGATTCTATACGGCTTCGGTAGAACAGACACTCTTGTCTGTTCCATCAAAGGCGCAGACAAGAGTGTTCGCGCTACCATACAGACTAGATTCTATGCGGCTTCGGTAGAACAGACACTCTTGTCTGTTCCATCAAATAAGCATGTTGCGAAAGTCCTATTTCTCATTTTTTATCCCTCCAACCCCGCATGATTAGAAGAATTCGTGCCTATACTGCCGAAGCAACGCGGCGCACAAAACAGGGCATTACCGTCGCGCCGAAACTCATTCGCTCAATGAAAAAAGGTGCATGGTGGCAAAGCGTGATTTTATCCAGCCCGATTCGCACGGCATCGTTTATTTTCTTGGTGATTGCGGTGCTGGTGATTTCCCTGTCGCTTTTTCAAAATGTCTATTCCGACCGCAATTTTCAAATCAATCTCATCAGCGAGGCGCATGGAGTCTTGTTTGATATTTTGATTTTGGGTATTCTCATGTTGTGGCTGAATCGCCTTGGCGAGAAGCGGTCGGAGCAGAAAAAATATCACGAGGAAATTGACGACTTTCGCAAGCTGGAAAGCGTTGAGGCAAAGCAGCGTATTATCGGGAATATTCGGCGTTTGAACAAGCACGGCGTAAGCAAAATGGACTTGCGCAATTGTTATTTGGCAGAAGCAAGTTTAGCGGAGGCAAATCTCTCAGGCTCAAATTTGTGGGATGCCGACCTTTCGGGCGCGAAAATGCAGGGCGCAGACCTCAGCGCAACGATGATGCCGGGCATAAATTTCACTAAAGCAAAGCTCATGTGCGCGAATTTGGGCGAGGCAAATGTGTCGGGCGCGAAGCTGCACCGCGTGGATTTGTGGGAAGCGAATCTCTTCAAAGCAAATTTTGAAAGCTCGGATTTGTCCAATGCAAATCTCAGCAGTGCGAATGCTGAACAAGCCGATTTTTCCTCTGCCATTCTCACCGAAGCAACGCTCGAAGGCGTGAATTTCCATAGCGCGAACCTGCCCGGAACCACGATGGACAATGCCAATCTGTCGGGCGCGAACCTAGAAAATGCAACGCTCTGGAACTCGAATTTTCATAATGCTATTCTCTTCGGAACCGACCTCAAAAATGCTGATTGCTCGGGCGCAGTGTTTTCCAATGCAATCATGGCAGAAGCCGACCTCACGGATGCAAACTTCTCTGGTACCGACCTTGCCAATACCGACCTCGAAGGCGCGAATTTCCTGAATACCAATCTGCACGGCGCAGACCTTTCCAGTGCGAAACTTATGGGCGCACACAACCTCACCGCCGAGCAGCTTGCTTCCACACGCACGCTCGCAGGAGCAAGTATTGATGAGGCGTTGCGGAGTGTGGTTATGGAAATGAGTCCGAAACTTTTTGAAGAAAAAGAGTGAAGAAATTTGTAAAAGAAGTGATTTTTTGTATTTTGATTCCTGTGCTGCATTTTTATATTTTTCGTTTGTCCCTGAATCTTTGTTATATTTTTTGAGGTCTTTTTATGCGTACCCTGGTGAAGGTGATTTCCGTATGGAATCACCGCAATCTTCCTATTGCACTCCTCATTGTAATATCTTTTTGGTATTCTTTCTCTTTTTCTGAATGCCTTTTTGCTCAAGAGCAAACACAGGTAGTGTCTCCTTTTTCCGCTCCATCTTCATTTTATCGCAAAGCACCTACCGAGCGCAGCAATACGCGTTTGGGTGTGTACGCGCACGTGGGATATTCGCTGCAAGAGGCGCAATTTCTGGGCTTGGCGAATGCTGCCTACGTGCAATCGCCCTATCTGGAGGAACTCACAACGATGAATCTTGTTGAAAATCCGCTTACGTGGAAGTTCGGTGTGCTGGGCGAAATCCCCTTGTACGAGCAAGAAGGAACATGGCTGGGGCTGGCAGCGCGGCTGGATGCACGGTCATTTGCGGCGCGATATGCTTCGTCGGTGAGCTATCCTTTGCCGGGCGCGACAACGAACAACGGCGCGATTGATTTTTCCCTTGAAACAAACTCCGTTTTTCTTGGTGCAGAGCCGCTTCTGGAATGGCGGTGCGTAGATTGGCGGTGCGCAGGATTCAACCTTACGCTAATGGGCGGTGCTTCGTTTTCAACGTATCTGAGCGGAAACCTGACGCAACGCCGTTCTCTTCGCGCACTAGACGGAATGCCTATTGATGCGGCTTTGCAGAATGCTGGCGGGAGTGTACAAGATGATAATCTAGGTGGAACAAGATTCGGAAGCCGCATTCTTACTGCGCTGACCTTCGGTGCATCGTGGGAGTTTCCAATAACTCCCAATGGCGCATTCATCCTCGCGCCGGAGGTATTTTATTCCTATTCGTTGAATAATGTTACTGATAACCTTCGTGCAGCAACGAACTCGCCCGGCGCGAATCAATCTGCTTTTTGGCGTGTACATACCGTCCGTGCTGGTGTCGCGCTCAAGTTTGCTCCCGAAAAGCCCGGACTTGCGCCGCTTATTCCTGAATTTGTGCCGCCTTCGCAAGTTCCGCCCGCAAAAATGCCTGACGCGCCCGTTATTGCCCAATCCACTGATAAATCTTCCAGCAACAAACCCAACATTGAGCCGCTTCGCGTAAAAATTGCTTCCATTGAAGGTGGTGAACCAAACGGGAAGCACGTAAACACGCCAACGGTGAAGATTGAAGAATTTCTCGCCTCGTCGTCGCGGTTTTTGTTGCCGTACATCTTTTTCGATGAACATTCTTCCGCGCTCATCGGGCGGTACAAACGCCTCACACCAGAGGAGCAAGCCGCCTTCACCCCACGAGGTTTAATTGCATCGAGCTTTGCCAAAGACCACGAACTGGATGCGTACTATCATTTGCTGAATATCGTGGGCTATCGGATGCAGAAAAATCCTGCGGCGCGGCTTACACTCATTGGTACGACAGACGTTGCGGGTGAACGCGCCGATAAATCCTTGCCGCTCCAACGCGCCGAGACGGTAAAAGCCTATTTGCAAACGGTGTGGAATATCGCTGCAAGCCGCATGGCAACAAAGTCTGGCGGCGCAAAAGGGCTTACCGAAACGATTGACGCGGAGGAAAATCGCGCTGTGGAAATTCAATCCAACGACCCCGAAATTTTTGCCGAACTCCGCTACGAGTACATTTTACGCACCGTGCAGCCGCCTATTCTCGCCATTCAACCCGAAGTGCAAGCACCGCGCCCTGTGCTGTCATGGAATGCGAGTATTCGTCAAGATACAAGTATTTATGCGACGTTCAAGGGAACGGGCATCCCTTCTTCTACAACAACGCTGGATTGGGATTTGGCAAAAAGTGATGGCAATGGAAATGGTAATCGTAATGATAATGCAGAAACCGAGAACAAAAGCCTGACTGCCCTTGCTCGCGGGACACCAACAAAACTCACCCTCGCCGAAATCCCGCTCAACATCACGCTTACAGCCAACGACGCGCTCCAAAGCAGTAGCACAAGCGCAAGCGTGAATGTGGAAGTGCTGACGATTGAGAAAAAACGGGCATTGAATTTACCCGACGTGCGTATTGGTTCGTATTGGGTGTTCTGTTTTAATCTTTCTTCGACGCTGATTGCCGTGGATAGCCGTGTGCAGCGTATTGTGGGCGATATTCGCCGTCAGATAGTGCCGCATTCGTTCCTCAGCGTAACGGGCTACACCGACACACGCGGCAATGCGGAACTCAACAGAAAACTTTCTACCCAACGTGCAGAAGCCATCGCGCAGCTTATTGGTGCGGAATCTATGGATGTCGCAGGAAAAGGTATCTCTATGCTGCACAACAACGCACTTCCCGAAGGACGCTTTTACAACCGCTATGTGCGCGTGGATATGCGCTTGCCGCTTGTGAATAAGCGGAGTGAGGAATAACGCACTTTTGTCAAGGATGACGAAAAACATTAAGTCTTTATTAGGTTCCACCAAGAATAATGCTCATCGTATAATAACTAGAAAAACCTTCACTTTTTCCCTTCAATACTATGCGTTCATTATGTTCCTTCTCGCGCCTTGTTTTTCATACTTTGTGCGCTGTCTGTGCGGTGCTTTGGCTGTGGTGCTGCGTTTCTGTGAAGAGTTATGCGCAACCGCAGTCTAATATAGCATGGGAGCAGACGAATGGACCCGACGGCGGATACGTCCGTTGTTTTGCTGCATCAGTCACCAGCATTTTTGCGGGGACAAATTATAATGGTGGTGTCTTCCGTTCTACGGACAACGGCGCGTCATGGAGTCCTGTGAATACTGGGCTGCCACTAGGGATTGATACTCGTCTTGTAGTTAATGCTCTGCTGGCAAGTGGTGGCAATGTATTTGCAGCAACTTCAAGCGGCATTTTTCGCTCTACCAACAACGGAGCATCGTGGACTCTAGTGGGTGAGGAAGTAAAAACTATTGCTATTAATGCTCTGGCTGCAAATAACGGTACTCTCTATGCAGGAACAAATACAGGTTTGTTGCGTTCTACAGACAATGGAAATTCCTGGAGTGCCGTAAATACAGGGCTTCTGCCTACACGCTTTACCTCCTTGGCAGTGCTAGGCGGTACTATTTTTGCCGGAGCAAATGGTATTGTCATATACTCTGCTGACGATGGTGTCTCGTGGACTGCTGCGAGGCTCAATTCCTTTATTCCAGCTACTGTGCGGTCTTTTGCAGCAAGCAGCAATATGCTTTTTGCTGGTACAAACGGTGGAGTATTTCGTTCCGACGACAATGGTAAATCGTGGGTTGTAATGAATACAGGGCTAGGGTTTACTATCGACATCAATTCCGTCGCAGTAAGTGGCAATACTGTCTTTGCAAGCGGAAATTACGGGCTGTTCCGCTCTACGAATAATGGTGCGTCATGGCTCCTCGTCAATACAGGTTCTATACATAATCTGGAAAATACTCTTCTTGTAAACGGCAGCACTATCTTCTTGGGAAGATTAGGTGGGGTCTTACGTTCTACGGATAACGGCAACTCATGGTCGGCTGCCGATATAGGGCTGAAAGGCACCCATATTACGACTCTGGCTAAAAACGGCAATGCACTCTTTGCTGGTACTTTTTGGGGATCTGGTGTCTTTCAATCAACGGATAACGGTAGTATATGGACAAACGTCCTGAAGGCACAAAGCAGTGATGCTTCGGCGGGCGTTACCACTATTGTACCGAACGGCAGGACAATTTTTGTTGGAACATGGAGTGGTGGGGCATTTCGCTCTACGGATAACGGCGCATCATGGATGAGGATCGGCAGAGATGTGTCTGGCAGAGATGTATTAAGAGACATACGCTCTTTTCTTGTAAGCGGCAATGCCGTTTTTGTAGGCACAGCTGGTACCCTCTTTCGTTCTATCGACAACGGCACAACATGGACTGAAGCTAGTAACGGTCTTCCCATTGATAATGGTTTTTCGCTCCCTGTGCACCGAGCTTTTGCCGTAAAGGGCGACACAATTTTTGTAGCAAGAGAAGCCAGGGGTATTTACCGCTCCGCCAATAACGGCGCATCATGGACTGCCGTCAATAACGGCTTAATGGGAAATGACGTGCTGTCTTTCTATGTGAATGGGAACACAATTTTTGCAGGGACGGGTAAAGGCGGTATTTTTCGCTCTACTGACAACGGTACATCATGGACTGCCGTTAATACTGGCTTGACGAATAACTTTTCCAGAACTGTGAATGATTTTGCTATGATTGGCAATACACTCTTTGCTGGTACAGAAGGCGGTGTCTTTCGTACCGTGAATAACGGCAGGACGTGGACGGCTCTTAATACAGGCTTGACAAATTTGGATGTTCGTTCTTTAGCGGCGGTCGGGAATACACTTTTTGCGGGAACTTATGGAAGTGGTGTTTTTCGTGCAACAATCCCATCAATCATACCCGAACTTATAGCCAACCCCGAACAGCTCTCGCTCGGAAGCACTCTCTTCAATGGAACGACTACAGGCGCGACATTCACGGTAATAGGCGCGAATTTATCCGCACCCGTCAGTATTGCCGCTCCTTTGGGAGTTTTGTTGTTGAATCCCGCAACAAGAACATGGGGGCGATCTCTCACCCTTCCGATAAATGCTGCGGGAAGCACGGAACAAAGTGTGGCGGTGCGTTTAGATTCTTCTCGTGTTGGCTTGGTCGGTAGAATTGGAACGACAGGAACACTAGCATTTATCAGCGTTGTGAGCGATACCTTATCAGCGCAGGTACAAGTAAGCGGAGAAGTGCTGCCACGCCCCCTCAGCCTCAGCACAAACCCGCAGCAAATCTCGCTTGGTAATATCATTCTGAACAGCAGAACATCAACGACTACATTCACCGTAACAGGCATCGGACTTGGTGCGCCCGTCAGCATTACCGCCCCGAATGGCGTGTTATTACTCAATCCTACGACGGGGACATGGACGCAATCGCTCTCACTCGCACTCAGCACCACAGGCAGTGTACAGCAGATACTCTCCGTACGCTTGGATTCATCACGCTTGGGTCTCTTAGGCAGAATTGGAATGACAGGAACGCCAGCATTTATCAATGTTGCGAGCGATACCTTGTCGGCGCGAGTGCAGGTGAGCGGGCTTGTCCGCGAGGCTCCGCAGCTTGTCGCTACGCCAGATTCGCTCTTCTTTGGAACGCTGCGCGTGGGCAATGCTGCGCCCTTTACCTTACCAAGCGAGCGCAGATACACGCTTGTCGGCACAAACCTTACCGATACGCTCATCATTACTGCCCCCGTCGGCGCACAAATCTTTGATACCGTGAGCAATTCTTGGCAAAGCACGATTCGCTTTCCTATCACGCTCGCGCCATTTTCTGGCAGTCTCCGCACCACGCTCACCGTGCGCATAGATTCTACGCGGCTTGGGGCAATTTCCTCGCTTGTACGCCACGAAAGCGGACCAGCGCAAGCATCGGTGCGTCTCACGGGAGATGTTTTACCCATGCCTCGCTTGCAAGCCTTACCAGAAAATCTCAGCTTTCCAAGCATTGTACAAGGAGATTCCGTCGGTACGCGGGAATACGTTCTCACGGGAACTAATCTTCCCGCCAACGTCGTCGTTACTGCGCCGGAGGGATTTTTGGTGCTGAATCCAGCGACGAATGCGTGGGTTCGCAGCTTTACTCTGGCTACAAGCGGCACGGGAAGCGTGATGCAGCGTATATTCGTGCGCATGGATTCCTTGCTTGTGCGCACCTTCAGCAATGTAGCAATAACGCACCTGAGCGGTACGGCAACCTTCTCCACACAAGCAACGGTGCTGGTGAGCGGCAGTATTGTTCCTCTCACTCTGCCCGCCGATGCAGAAACCACACTCGAACTGCGCCTTCTCACCCCGCGCCAACCCTTGCTTGTCCGCGATACGGCACGGGTGCAGATTTGGCTCAAAGACACGCGCCTCACTGCGCCACCACGTCTGCATTCCCGCATCATTGGGCGTTTTCTGAAAACTCTTCGCACAACCTTCAAACTCGACACGAACAACCTCACCGTGCTGGGTCTGCGCACCACACCCGCCACAAAAGCGCGTCTTGAAACAATGCCCCAAACGCCCCGCACTACGCCCTTTACAAGCCTTGTGGTCGAGCGCGTAGATACTAGTACCACACGAGAGTTGCTTCTTGCCGAAGTGCAGCTTTTGGCAACGCTCGGCGTAGCAACGACGAATACCTTCCGCATTGCACAACCAACGCTTTGGCTGGAAAGCGCAGCAGGACTTCGTTGGACACTGGACACGGCACGGATAGAGTTTCTCACCGTTTTTGCCCCACCGCAGACCGCAATACTGGCAAACACAGTAACGGCGGGAGTTGCGCCCAATCCGAGTGCGGGCGAGGTAGAAATTAGTTATACACTTTCGCGCTCAACACAAGCAGAGACGCAAGAAACCGTGCCGCTTGTGCTGCTTATTACCGATATGGCAGGACGCACCATTCAGCGCGTGGAACTTGGGCAACGCACAACGGGTGAGGTGCAAAAGGAAACGGTGAATGTACGCGGTCTTGTGGCAGGAACGTACCGCGTGGTGTTGATTGCGCCTAATGAGACCATGATGGGGCGTGTGAATGTTGTGCGGTAATGCGAATAGCTTTGTGTTGAGGCAAAACACACCCGCAAAAATTTCCACAAACCAGAGATTTTCCGTATCTTGGTGGCTTGCAGTTTTTTGTACAAACGTTTGTACAAACGCCGCAACAAGGACATTTTACCAATACTTACAGAATGTTTGTGAGCAAAAAGACCACCACCAAAAGCGATTCCAAGCAAGAAGAAACCGCCACTCAAACCCCCTCGCAACGACGCATTATCGCCGTGCGCGGAGCGCGTCAGCATAATTTGAAAAACGTTTCGCTCGACATTCCGCGCAACAAACTTATCGTCATTACAGGCGTGAGCGGTTCGGGCAAGTCCTCGCTTGCCTTCGATACGATTTACGCCGAAGGGCAACGCCGCTTTGTGGAGTCGCTCTCCGCCTACGCGCGGCAGTTCTTGGAGCGCATGAACAAGCCCGATGTGGACGTGATTACGGGCATTCCACCTGCGATTGCCATTCAACAAAAGACCATTTCCCGCAATCCCCGCTCGACCGTTGGCACGACGACCGAAGTGTATGATTACCTGCGCCTTCTCTACGGGCGCATCGGCGAGACCTTGTGCGAGGAGCGTAATGCCCACGTCCGCAAAGACACGCCCGAATCTGCGCTGAACGACATTCTTGCCACGACCAAGCCCGATGAACGGCTCTACATCACCTTTCCGCTCGCCGACCACGACCAACACTCGCTCGAAAAGGAATTGGACAACATCAAGCAACAAGGCTTTTTCCGCGTGGTGATGCGGAAAAGTGGAGATTCAAACAACAACGACATCATTGACCTCAATACCGATTCTCTGCCCAAAAAAACACCCAAAAGCGACGTATTGGTGCTGGTGGACAGGGTTGTGATTCGGGAAAATGATGCCGACGCACAAACCCGCTTGAACGATTCGCTGGAACTCGCCTTCGCCACAAGCAACGGCAAATGTACCGTCCGCAACATCAGCACGGGTGCGGAGTTTGCCTTTTCGACGGCGTATCAGTGCAATCAATGTACGTGTGGGAAAATCTATGACGAGCCGCAGCCACGCTTGTTTTCGTTCAATAATCCGCTTGGTGCGTGTCCGACCTGCGAAGGCTTTGGGCGCACGATGGGCATTGATGAGGATTTGGTGATTCCGAACAAGCAAAAATCCATCATGGACGGCGCAGTGCATCCCTTCCAAACGCCCGCCCATACAAAGTATCAAACAGATTTATTGAAAGAAGCCGAAGCGCGTAAAATAGACCTCCGCAAGCCCATTGCCGCTTTTACCAAAGAAGAATTTCGTTTCGTTTGGGAAGGCGCGGGCAAGTACGACGGCGTAACGGGCTTTTTCAAAATGGTCGAGGACAATTACCAAAAAATGCACTACCGTGTGCTGATGAGCCGCTATCGGGGCTACACGCGCTGCTACGACTGCGGCGGTTCGCGCCTGAAATTGTCCGCTCGGCGCGTCTTTATTGGCGCGAAGAGTATGAGTGAAGTTGTAAACATGACGCTTGAAGAAGCAGGAGAATTTTTCAACAGCCTGAAACTAAGCGAGTTCCAAGCGACCATCGCCGAGCGCATTTTGAAGGAAATCACCACACGCCTCAGCCTCTTGAACGCAATGGGACTGGGCTACCTCACGCTCGACCGCTTGGCGCATACGCTCTCTGGCGGCGAGGTGCAACGCATTAACCTTGCAACCTCGATTGGCTCATCGCTCGTCGGCGCGTTGTACGTGTTGGACGAACCCAGTATTGGTCTGCATCCGCGCGATACCGAGCGCATGATTTCGGTCATGGAACGCCTTCGCAACTTAGGAAATACCGTGATTGTCGTCGAACACGACGAAGACATCATGCGCCGCGCCGATATGCTGATAGACATGGGACCAAAGGCGGGTGAGTTGGGCGGCGAGATTATTTTTCAAGGCACACACGCGGAAATTTTGAAGGATGAAAAATCGCTTACAGGCAAGTATTTATCGGGCAAGCTGGAGATTTCTATTCCCAAAACGCGCAATGCGGGCAATGGCAAAAGTATCGTCGTGAAGGGTGCGCATGAAAATAATTTGAAGAACATTGATGTTGAAATTCCGCTTGGCAAAATGGTCGTCGTTACGGGCGTGAGCGGCTCTGGCAAATCTACCTTTGTGCATGATGTGTTCTACGGCGCGATGCTGCGGGCGTTGCAGCAACCCGTGAACAACGTCGGCAAGCACGAAGGCTTGGAAGGCGCACAAAATATAGCGCATATCGAAATGGTGGACCAGTCGCCGATTGGCAAATCGCCGCGCTCCACGCCCGCCACGTACACGAAAGCATTCGACTACATCCGCGATACCTTCTCCGACACGCAAGCCGCAAAGCAACTGGGCTGGAAGGCTGGTTATTTCTCCTTCAACGTTCCGGGCGGACGCTGCGAAACCTGTCAGGGCGATGGCATGGTGAAAATTGAAATGCAGTTTTTGGCAGATTTGTACCTGCAATGCGAGGACTGTGGCGGTTCGCGCTACAAAAAGGAAGCTCGCAGTATTCTCTTCAAAAACAAATCTATCATTGATGTTTTGGATATGACGGTAGATGAAGCGGTGGAATTTTTTCAGGGTGAAAACCGCATTGTTGCTCGCTTGAAGCCCTTGCAGGATGTTGGTTTGGGCTATATGCGCTTGGGGCAGCCCGGCACGACACTCTCGGGCGGCGAGGCACAGCGCGTGAAATTGGCAACGCATTTGCTGGAAAAATCAAGCGAGGCGACCATGTTTATTTTCGATGAACCCACCACAGGTCTGCATTTCGACGACATTGCGAAACTCATCAAAGCCTTCCAAGAACTCGTCAAGCGCGGTCATTCCTTGCTCATCGTCGAGCATAATCCCGACGTGATGAAATGTGCGGATTGGATTCTGGACATGGGACCAGATGCCGGCGCGAAAGGCGGGACGCTCGTTGCGGCGGGAACGCCAGAAGACGTTGCAAAGGTGAAGGAATCGCACACGGGGCGGTTTTTGCGGGAAATGCTTACAGGTGTGAAGTTGTAAAGCTAGTGTTTATCAGTGTTTCTGTCCATTGCAGATATTTTTGTAGGTGTTGTTATTTCAAGAATATACTTCTCAATGTTGTTGATATGAGTTTATGGCAAAACGCTCCAAAGCCCTCGCTGCTGTCTTTGCGAAGCTGCAAAACTGGACACAGACAACACGCAGCGAACTTCTTTTTGTAACGTTTCTTTTAAGTGGACTGCTTGCGGGACTCGTATTTACAAAGGTTTCACGGTATCACCCCGAAGAAGTTTCTATGACCAATAGCGAACTTCAGCACGTGATGGACAGCCTCGCCATCGTGGAAGCCAGCACCTATACAGGCGTTACGCCCAACGCCGAGCCAGTGCCAGAGCTTGCCAAAGGAGATACGTTGCTGAAACAAGGCATGGGGACTGGTTTTGGGGGAAATCAAACACGGGGAAGAAAAGCGGGAAGTGAAAAAATTAGCACAGGAACAATCAAACTCAATACTGCCACAGTGCGAGATTTAATGCGGCTTCCGGGCGTGGGCGAAGCAACGGCAGAGAAGATTCTCGCCGAGCGCACCACGCGCCGTTTTACGCGTATTGAAGACGTGATGCGGGTCAAGGGAATTGGCAAGAAAAAATTTGAAGCAATGAAGCCATTTTTGGAGTTATAGGCGGCGCAGGTATAGTATTTGCTCGTTCAGATTCAGATAAAACTTCTGAACAGCACGAAAAATCAGGCTTCAGTGGCACAGACATTCTTGTCTGTGTGGTACACCTGAACCTCGCACCAACACTCACAGACAAGAATGTCTGTGCCACTATATAATCTTTTTGTTGTGTCGCACTATCACTCATTTTCCGCCTACTGCCGCGCCATCACAAATGGCACACAATTACAAATTTTCTGCACTGTCGGCTTGGCTTTATCGGCAGCTTCTCGGCTAGAGTACACGCCAACAGTAACGGCATATTTTGCTGCCCCTTCCAAATTTTTTTCAATAATATTCGCTTTCATTCGCGCTTTGCGAAATCGCTCAACTTCCTCATCAGCACTGGCTTTGGTGGCATATAAGCCTACTTGTAGTGTGAAGCGCGTTGCTTCTTCGGCATCCGTTGCTGCGGGAGTTGTCGCAGGAGGAGTCTTTTCCAAAGCCATATTGGGTACGGCTTCTGGGGCTGATTTTGGTTTTGCGGGTTCGCTTTTTACTGGCTCTAGTTTTGTCTCCGCTTTTGGCGAAGAAGGCTCAGAGCGCACTACCAATGGGCGTTCTGGCGGAGTATTGGAGGATGCAACAACAATACTCGGACGCGCTGCGCCAAACGACGGTGGCAAGCCAACGGCTGATTTGACAATCTCCGCCGAAAACAGCAAAAACTCCGACGCGGGATATTTTTTGCGAAAGGTTTGTAGCTCCGAGCGAGCATTCATCGTGTCTTTGCGCAATGCGTAAATCTGCACCACGCGCCACTGCGCATCATCCGCCCAAATACTTTGTGGGCTTTCCCGCACAATGCGCACAAACAGCGGCAATGCTTTATTGCCGTCGGTGAGCAAAGTTGCATTCAAAAACTGCACACCTGCGTCGTTGGGATACGATTTTACCAAGTCTGGCAATTCCGCTCGCACCGCAGCAGCATTTCCCAGCGCAACTTGGCGGAGTTTCGCCCGCACAAGATTATCCGTGCCTTGTGCGCCGCTTGTTGTCTGCGTTTGCGCTTGCATCTGTACGCTACACCAACACGCACACACCAGCAATGAAGCCATTCGGCGGCGAAGAGAATGAACAAAAAAAGACATCATAGACGAGGGGGAACAAATTCACAAAGGTTTTACGATTATTTCAGAACAATTTTAGAACGATTTCAGAACAATTTTAGAACGATTTCAGAATGATTTCACTGCAAATTACATATTTTTGTGCTTTCTTTTGACCTTGAAGTTTAATTCGACCACTACAACGCCCCAGAGTACCTCATGGAACAAACACCGCATGAATCCATTTTGCCTCAAACTCCCTTCAAAGCCTTGATTGCTGCTGGCGGGACGGGTGGACATTTGTTTCCTGCTATTGCGGTTGCTGAAGAATGCGCGGCGATGGTGGGCGGAAATTGCGCGATAGAATTCATCGGCACCGCCGACCGAATTGAGGCAACAATCGTGCCAAAACATGGCTATCCGTTTCATACCTTGCCGATAGCGGGCTTGCAAAAACTCTTTTCCTTCAATACGCTAAAATTGCCGTTTCAAATTCTGCAATCCATTCAAAAAGCGCGTTCTGTGTTGCAAGCAATGAAGCCGCATTGCGTCATTTGCGCGGGCGCGTATTTGAGCTATCCCGTTGGTATTGCTGCTTCGCAGCTTGGTATTCCCTTGTTTTTGATGGAGTCGAATGCGATTCCTGGAAAAACAATTTTGCAGCTTGCTTCCCGCGCAACAAGGATTTATGCGACGTTTGAGGAATCGCGCCAGCATTTTTCGGCAAATATTCAATCGAAAATTGAGGTAAAAGGAAATCCTGTCCGCTCGAATTTATCTACTCTTCCCGACCAACGCACGGCTCGAATCGCATTAAACCTCGCAATCGACAAACCGACTATCTTTATCTTCGGAGGCAGCTTGGGAGCGCGTTCTATCAATGCGGCGGTGAATGATGCAATGGATAAATTTCGTGCCGCAGGAATTCAAGTGCTGTGGCAAACAGGCAAAAACTATTCGCCCATGACCAACACGGGCGGCGTTGCTGAGGTGCTGACCTTCATTGATAACATGGCACATGCCTACGCTGCCGCCGACCTCGTTGTTTGCCGCGCTGGAGCGACCACGCTTGCTGAACTTGCCATTGTCCGCAAACCCGCTATTTTGGTGCCATTTCCGCAAGCTGCCAACGACCATCAAACCGCCAATGCACGCGCCCTTCAAGAACAAGGCGCGGCAATTCTTCTCCGCGATGCTGATGTTCGCGCACGACTCTTCGAGTCGGCACACGGCATTCTGCAAAATACTCGCGCACAAGCCGCAATGACCGACGCGCTCACGCGGTTTGCCAAGCCACAGGCGGCGCGGGATATTGCGGAGGCAATTTTGCAGCAAGTGTACTCGCAAAGCGCATGAATAATTGTTTTACTCAAGGTCTTCCCGTCGGGCGGCTGAGGAGTGCAGATACGATGCCGTCCGGCGGGTTGGCGGCTTGTACAAAACCCGCCGGACGGCTACTGCACTTGTGATAACAGCCGCTTGGGCGGGGCGGTATCTGAACTCATTTGCTCGAAAAATTTCCTTTTTCAATCCACACCACCATGCCACTACTGCTTCGCGCTGAAAATCTTCATAAATCCTACACCACAGCCACAGGAGCGGCTTCAACACCAGTGTTGCGCGGTGTTTCGCTGAATATTGAGCAAGGCGAAATTATTGCGATTGTCGGCGCGTCGGGCGCAGGAAAAAGCACCTTGCTCCATCTTTTGGGCGCGTTGGACGAAGCTGATGAAGGAACGATTGAGCTGCATTCCGCCACTGAAGGCAGCACCACGCCTCGCTTGTACGCCTCGTTGAACGACACCGAGCTTTCGGCTTTGCGCAACTCGTTGTTGGGATTTATCTTTCAATTTCACCATCTCTTGCCCGAATTTACGGCATTGGAAAATGTGATGATGCCGCTTTTGATTGCAGGAGTGCCGCAGAATCAAGCAAAGGTGAGGGCGCAAGAGCTTTTGGAGCAGGTCGGCTTGCAGGAGCGTGTGCAACACAAGCCCGACGCGCTCTCTGGCGGCGAGCAGCAGCGCGTGGCGTTTGCGCGGGCAATGGTGAATAATCCGATATTGGTGCTGGCAGACGAGCCAACGGGGAATCTTGATGCCACCAACAGCGCATTATTGCTGGATTTGATGAAACGTTTTCGCACAGAACGCGGCACAACGTTTGTTCTCGTCACTCACAGCGCAGAACTTGCCGCCGGAGCCGATAAATGCTTGCGTTTACAGGCGGGACAGTTTACTGAACGTGTGTGATACGGTTATGGATGCAGTACCGTAGTTAATACCGTAGCGTCGTGCGGCGCAGACAGGAGTGTCCGCGCTACTGATGAATACTGGCTTCGGTAGAACAGACACTCTTGTCTGTTCATAAACTATAATTCTACACACATCCGCCAAAGCATTTGCGATAGCACTTGCAAGAAAGCGCGAAGGCAGTTATTTTGAGGTGCGCAGAATACACACAATCACCGCACCTTCACGACGTGAAGAATATTATCGAACAAATCTATGGCTCTCTCAACATCGTCAGAATCTGGAACATCGCCCTCGCCTGAAACGCCCTCCATTACCATCACTCATGCTGTAACGCCTGAGTTGGTGCGCTTTTTCCGCTCTCTCGCCAGCGAGCTTATTGATGGCTACGGCTTCGACCTGAGCTTTCAAGGCGTGAACGAGGAATTGGCGAATTTGCCTGGCGAGTATGCCGCTCCCGAAGGCGCACTCGTGCTGGCGTTTGTGAATGGATTAGCGGCGGGCTGTGTTGCCATGCGTCCTTTGGGCGATGGCTATTGCGAAATGAAGCGATTGTATGTGCGCACGGATTATCGGCGTTTTCACATTGGCAGAATTTTATGCAAAGAATTGATGGACACCGCACGGAAACAGGGCTATAAGGCAATGCGCCTTGATACGCGCGGCAGCATGATGCAAACCGCTATTCGCCTCTATGAATCGCTTGGATTTTACGAAATTCCGCCCTACAACAACGCTCCTTTCGAGGACATGTACTACATGGAATGCAAGCTGTAAACCTTAATAAAATTTACACTTATCGCTCAAAACTCAATACTTAAAACGTTCTTCTTTCCACCCGCTTTTCGGAGCAATTTTTTCAGAAACAGTATGAATTTTCCCGATACCCTCAAATACACCAAAGAACACGAATGGGTTCGCGTTGAAGGCACAACCGCGATTGTCGGCATTACCGACCACGCACAAGGCGAACTTGGCGACATCGTGTATGTGGATATTCCCGATGCCGCAGCAACGCTGAAACAAGGCGATACCTTTGGCACAATTGAAGCAGTAAAGACCGTTGCAGACTTGTTCTCGCCTGTGAGCGGCACCATTACTGAGGTTCACAGTGCGGTGAATGACGCGCCAGAATCGGTGAATAGCGACCCGTACACGGAAGGCTGGCTTGTGAAAATTGAAATGTCCAATCCCGCCGAAGTGGACGCGCTCATGGATGTTGTGGCGTACAAGGCTTTGGTTGGGCAATAGATTATTTGTACCCGTCGGGCGGCTGTTATCACAAGCACAGTAGCCGTCCGGCGGGTTTTCCTCGCGAATCACAACAACGGCACTTTCACGCAAAATACTTCATTCACCTCCGCAATCACCACAGGACGCTCGTCCAAATAGCTGTACAACTGCACCACGCGCTGCAATCCCTGCCGATTCGACTCCTCGACCATTGTTTTTCGCTGCACATTATTTGCTACCGATAAATAGCCATTTCCGTCGAAAATCCTGATATGAAGCGATTTCTGCGCTGAGGCGATATTGTGTTTTACCGCATTTTCAATAAGAATTTGCAGCGTAACAGGCGCAATTTTTTTTGTCAATATCTCCTCGTTTACTTCAAAATCTACCTTCAAACCCTCTTGAAACCTAGTCTCCAGCAAATGCACATATCGCTTGACGAAGGTGAGTTCTGTTTCAAGCGAAACAAGTTCATTATTGGCTTGCAGCACGTAGCGATAGACTTTGGAAAGCTGTTGTAAAAAATCACTGGCAAGCTGCGGATTCTCAAAAATAAGGCTGTTCAGCGAAGTGAGACTATTGAACAGAAAGTGAGGATTGAACTGGTTTTTGAGGTTGTCGAACTGCACTTCGGCGCGTTCTTTTTGGAGGCGTTCATTGCGCAGAAGTTCAGCTTTCCATTTATCAAAAAAATCTTTTCCAAAGAGCGAGAGATTGATAGAAAAAGTCAATAAAAAACCTGTGAGCGTTGCCGCAACCATGAAGGGTTTGGTGAGCATGGGAAGGCGCAAAACGAGCGGAATATATTCGCCATAAAACCACCAGGAAACAACAGCAATACAGGCAAAAAAGACCCACCCAATGAGTACCTGCGCGGCAATTCGGCGTACCACACGCATATCCGATGAAAAGAGGCGAATATCGTAGGGGAGAAGTTCATTCAATGTATTGTGCAACCACACAAAACCTTCCAACAATGCTGGTCCGAACACAAACGCTGCGCAAAATGAGAAAATATGCAGGTTTATGCCCAATTCAGGAAACACATACGCCCGCACCGACGCACCAATGAGGTTCGCGGTAATCACAATCGGGTAGGCTTTTTTGCGATTGATAGTCATAATGATTGTCCAGTCTTGTCATAAAATTCTCTACGTCGCTTCAACACTTGCGCGGAAGTGCTTCAATCCAAACGAATACAAGCACACCGCAAGCGACAAACTTCCCAGCGCGACTGTCGCAATCGAATACTTGAGAAGAAGCGGATTTCCATACACATAATCCGTCAAAGCCGCAACAATGTTGGGTCCGAGGCTTCCACCCAGAATGTTGATGGTAAGCAGATACAATGCCCCCGCCTGACCGCGCATTTGATTCGGAAAAAGCTGCTGAATGGCGGCTGGAGCCGCTCCGTAGGGCATAAAACCGAAAAAGCCTGTGGCAATGAAAAATGGCGCAGCAAGATTTCCCGACGGCATAAAGGGCATAATCACGGCAAAGGGCAGCAAACCTGCGGCGGCAATGAGCATCACGCGCATATTTGCATCGCTTTTGCCGCGCTCGAAAAAGTATTTTGCCAAGCGGCTGCCCACCCACAAACCCAGCGTTCCCATGATGATACTCGTGCTACCTTGCCAAACGCCGATGTCTGCTTTCTTCCAGGCAAAGGTGCGCACAAAAAATTCGGGAAACCAAAAGCCCACACCTTGATTGAAAATTGAAAACATTCCAAAGCCAACAACATGGCAGAAAACCGCCATTTTATGCCGCTTGACGTGCTGAAAAAAATCGGAAAGTGTTGTGGCGGAATTGTGCGAATCCACGCCAAGCCGCTTGGGTTCTCGCACGGTGAGCATGAGCGCGGCAACGGCAAGTCCGGGCAAGCCGACCATGAAGAAAATAAGCTGCCAAGCGTGGATGTCGCCTAGCACGGGAAGGTTCATCATTCCTGCTCCGGCGGCAAATCCTGCTATGCTTCCTGCCAGCATGACCGCCGTTCCATTGCCAATCGAAATGCCCATCGAATAGACGCTCATTGCGGTTGTGCGCTTTTTGGGTGGGAAGTAATCGGCAATGAGCGAATACGCCGCCGGACTCAGCGTCGCCTCGCCAAAGCCCACCGCCACGCGCCCGATAAAAAGCTGCACGTAGGATGCCGCCAAGCCGCAATACGCCGTCGCCAGCGACCACAGCGTAATGCCAACAGCCGCAAAACTCCTGCGATTCAGCCTATCTGCCAGCCTACCCGCAGGAACGCCCAGCACCGAGTAAAACAGCGTAAAAGCGATGCCCATAAGCAAACTCATTTGCGAATCGTTGATGCGAAAGGTTGCTTTGATTGGTCCCACCAAATAGCTGATAATCACGCGGTCAATCATGGACGACGTGTAGGCGAGAACGAGAATCCCGACGGCGTACCATGCCGCCGAAGAGCGTGGATACTGGGTTTCGGTAGGAGAATTGGAATCATTGTGTATTTGTTGTTGCATGGTGGGTTTCAAGGTTTGAGAAATGATATTTTTTACGGAAATTTTTTACGGAGATTTTTTTTTCAACGCAAGCAATACTGCGGCACTGACAAGCGTAAGAATACTTGCAACAATCATCACTTCCTGCGCTTCTTCACGGATGGAAAAAGGAGAATATTGCCACAACGCAAGATGTTGTGCGATTCCCCACAACGAAAGCACCGACCATACAGCAATAAACGCCAGCAAAAGCTCATCAATACTGCGTTGCAAAACATGAGAAATGGAAAATCTGGCTGAAATAATCAGTACGGCAAAACACAGCAACACCGTACCAATACTTGCTCCCAGCACAACACTCGCAGGAAGAATGGTGAGTGCTACATATGCTGGATAGGCGTACCACGCAGGTCTGTCGGCGGGCGTGTGCAAGGGTGCTTGCGTGAGGTCGGCGGGAAGAGTTGGCGCGAGGCTTGTTGCGTAGCCCGCCCAGCACACACACACGCACACAAGAATACAAGCAATGATGGTGTGTTCAAGACTTTTGAACGTAACGTATTGATTGTTTTTTCGCGCTCGTATTGCCCAGACGCAAGCAACGGTCAGGCTTGGGAGTACAATAAAATGCAGCGTCGTCATTTTGAGAAGCGTTGAAGTGCCGAGTGCGCTTCCGCCGCGCAGTATTCCTGAAAGAGCATTGCCCAGTAGTGGTGCGGATTGCAGCGTGGAAAGCGCAATTTCCAATGCTGCGAACGAGCGCGTATCGAAGGGCAGAATATAGCCTGTGATGCCGCTTCCCAGCACGCACGCTGCGCCGAGGACAGTGAGCGCGGTCGTTTCTGTGGCGCAGACAAGAGTGTCTGCGCTACCTCTTTGTATTGGCTTCGAGGCGAGGAAACGCATTGTACACGCGCACAACGCCGCCAGCAACACCGATGCAACAAGGATATTCGCCGCCGCTTGGTGAATGCCGCGTACAAGCCAGCCATACTCTGCACCGCGCATGATTCCTTGCTCTACCGAGAAATACGCTGCATTCGGCAGTAATACTTGTTTGCTGCTCAGATGAGTAACGATGCGGCTTGCCGAGCGAAGTGTGTCGAGTGGAAGTATTGGCGCACGTGCAGCAGTGTCGTATTCCACAAAAAGCAGTTCCGATGCGGTGTATGTGGTTTTTGTTGGTGCGTGGCGGAGCGTTTTTGTTATTTCTAGCATCACCATACTCTGTCCCGACGCGCTTTCGGCGGGACGCGCCGAAGGCTCATACTGCGTCATCAGCAGTATTCCCGTGAGGCATTGCAACACAAAACTTTGTATGCTGAGAGCAAAGCTGAATCTCGCGCCGCGAGCAATGATGCGTTGAAGAGTGTGATTGGTCGTATTCACCCGAGCGTGTGTTTGTGAGATTGAGGAAGAATGAATCTGTTAGCCGCGTCAAATATACAAAATATCCTCGTAGCCCAGTGATTACCGTGCATTCTTGCAAATTCGTAACTGGTCAGGTCTCCCCGTCGGGCGGCTGTTATCACAAGCGCAGTCGCCTTACGGCGGGTTCTTCGGCGCGTACTCAATAAAAGCGTCCTGTGTACACCCGCCGGACGGCTACTGTATCTGTAATAACAGCCGCCCGACGGGGGGAGTACCTGACCAGTTACGCAAATTCTTTGTAAATAATTATTCTCATCACATAATTTGTTGCATAATCTCCCACGATGCAATATCTTCGCCGCAGTTCAGGAGTGCATTTATTCAGAGTGTTTGCAAAAAAAATGTGCGACAAAAAGCTCTACAACAACGATAAAATCAAGTATTCAGTATTGTGTGTCTTTTCACAATTATTTTTCACAATTATCTAAAGGATGAAGAACATGAATAGAGAAATTCACTCCTGGTGGAGTCCTCGTTTGGACAAGCAAATGGAAATCGCTGTGTACGGACACTACGGACCAGCATTGCTGATGTTTCCTAGTGCGGCGGCAGATTATCTCGAGTACGAGCGTTTTTACATGATTGATTCCATTGCGCCGTACATCGAGGCGGGCAAAGTAAAAGTTTTTTCGATTAACAGCATCAATTCTGAAAGCTGGCTCAATCGCAAAATGGCTCCGCATCACAAGGCAATTCGCCACCAGTCGTACAATTACTACATTTTTGATGAAGTTGTGCCGTTTATCCATGCGCATTGCCAAACCCGCGTGCCGATTATCACAACAGGTGTTTCGCTCGGCGCGTTCCACGCCGTAAACGTCTTTTTCCGCCGTCCCGACCTCTTTGCGGGAACCTGCGGTATGAGCGGCGTGTACGACCTCAGCCAATACAGTGACGGCTTCTGGAACGAAGATTGCTACTTCAATTCGCCGATGCACTATATGCCGAATCACACCGACCACTATCAACTTGAGCAAATGCGTCGCGGTAGCATTACGATTATGAGCGGGCAAGGCGCGTACGAGGCTCCCGATGCGTCTCGCGCATTCTCTGGTGTGCTGAATAGCAAATCTATTCCGAATGAACTGGACGTTTGGGGCTACGATATGCGCCACGACTGGCCCACATGGCGAGCGATGTTGCCGTATTACTTGGAAACACATTTCTAAATGTCAAATCTTCCCGCCCAAGCGGCTGAGGAGTGCAGGTACGGTGCCGTCCGGCGGGTGATTCCGTTTGTACAGCACTCGCCGGACGGCTACTGTGCGAGTGATAACAGCCGCCCGACGAGAAAGACCAGCGACCAACTATAAAGCTCAAAAGCCTGATACATACACGCTTTGAGCGTAAAAAATGCGAGGCTTTTCCTTCAATAATGCAAACGAAGGAAAAGCCTCACTTTCTTTTAAACTACTTTCCTGCTCCAAGCCCAGTATTTATCCTGCCTTCACGCCAAAAACACCTTCCATTCCCCTGCAACCCGTTTTCTGCTATTGACTTCTTCCTCTTTTTCCCTTACCTTTGTTACTCTTAAAGAAATAAGCGAAATTTCGCCAAAACTTAAAAAAGTACATTATTTCGCTCCGAGCGAAATAAAATTGTAAGAATATTTTCAGAATAACGCACCACATTTGAGGAATCGTTATGAATTCTTCCGAATACTCTCCTTCCGAGCAAATCCCAAGCATCGCCGGAATGCCGCCAAAACAAGGCTTGTACGACCCCGCATTCGAGCGCGATGCCTGCGGTGTGGGCTTTGTGGCAAATATGAACGGCACTCCGTCGCGGGATATTGTTACCAAAGGCTTACAAATCCTGAAAAACCTGAAGCATCGCGGCGCGACGGGCTGCGACCCGCATACAGGCGACGGTGCGGGCATTCTCATCCAGATACCGCATGAATTCTTCGTCCGCGTTTGCCGAGAGCCGCAAAACCTGATTGATGGCGGCTTCGAGCTTCCAGAGAACGGAAAATACGGCGTTGGAATGATGTTTTTGCCGAGCATCGTTGAAGAGCGAAAACGCTGCGTAAGCCTCATCACCTCTCGCTTGAAGGCGGAAGGTTTGACCGTGCTTGGTTGGCGGAATCCTCCCGTGAACGACCAAGTTGCGGGCGATGTGGCGCGTGCCTCGCAGCCTGCTATTCGCCAAGTGTTTGTTTCTGCGCCGCACTTGACGCAGGAACAGCTTGAAATCAAGCTCTACGTGGCGCGGCAGATGATGTCGAAAGAAATTGTGCGTTTGGGTTTGGAGCAGGGAAATTATTTCTACGTGCCGAGTTTTTCCACGCGCACCATTTGCTACAAGGGCTTGCTGCAGCCCGAACAGATGGATTCCTACTTCATTGACCTGAAAGCAAACGATTTTATTTCCGCGCTCGCCCTTGTGCATCAGCGTTTTAGCACCAATACCTTCCCCACGTGGGGTTTGGCGCACCCCTTCCGCTATTTGGCGCACAATGGCGAAATCAACACGCTGCGCGGCAACGTAAACTGGATGCGGGCGCGAGAAGCAATGCTGGAATCGCCCTTATTTGGTGCGGATATTAAAAAAATTAAACCGATTATCACTGAAAGCGGTTCTGATTCGGCAATTCTCGACAACGCGCTTGAACTCTTGGTTCTGAGCGGTCGCTCCGTTCCCCACGCGCTGATGATGCTCGTGCCAGAAGCATGGGAAGCAAAAGCCGATATGAGCGAGGAATTACGCGCCTTCTACCAATATCACTCGACGCTTTCCGAGCCGTGGGACGGTCCCGCCGCGCTGTCCTTCACCGACGGCACAATTATCGGCACTGCGCTCGACAGAAATGGTCTCCGACCCGCACGGTATCTCGTTACGGAGGATGGCATTGTGGCACTGGCTTCGGAAGCGGGCGTGCTGGATTTCCCGCCCGAAACGATTGTCCGCAAAGGGCGCGTCGAACCCGGAAGCATGATGGTTGCTGACCTCACGGCTGGTCGCATTTTGGAAAATGAGGAAATCAAACGCACCATTGCAACGCGGCAACCATACGCCGAGTATGTAAAATCGCACGTTATTCGCCTTGAGCATTTGCCAGAAGCCTCATCGGAACTGGCTTCGTTGCCAAATCTTGCTGACAAAGAAACGCTTGTCGAGCAACAACAAGCATTCGGTTATTCTGACGAAGACCTGCGTGTCATTTTGCAACCAATGTCGCAAAATGGCGAAGAACCTGTCGGCTCAATGGGAACCGACACGCCGCTTGCGGTCTTGTCCGAGAAGCCGCAGCTCCTTTCAAATTACTTCAAACAACTTTTCGCGCAAGTAACGAATCCGCCTATTGACCCGCTTCGTGAGCGGTCGGTGATGTCGTTGAAAATTTATACAGGACGGCGCGGCAAGTTTTTGAATGAAGAATTTGACCCGCTCCGCTGTGATTTGGAGCTGGATTCACCGATTTTGACCGACGACGAATTAGCGAAAATCAAGGCTCTGGGCAGCAATGCCGAATCCCCCCTCAATCAGACCCTCACCCCAACCCTCTCCCACAGGGAGAGGGCTTCAGAATCTTCACCCTCGCCCTCTGGGAGAGGGTCGCTCGAAGAGCGGGGTGAGGGAAAGGCGCGAGAAATCACCCACAACATGAGTTCCGCAACGCTTTCCACCTTGTTTCCCATTGCAAAAGGCGCGGAAGGCTTGGTAAAAGCTCTCACCAGCCTTTGCGAGCAGGCGGAAGCGGTGATTGAAGAAGGACACGCGCTGCTTATCCTCAGCGATAGAGGCGTAAACAAGACCATGGCTCCCATTCCCGCGCTCTTGGCGGTTTCGGCGGTGCATCATCATCTCATCAAAACGGGCAAGCGGACGCAAGTGGGCTTGGTGGTGGAATCGGGCGAGCCGCGTGAAGTCATGCACTTCGCGCTGCTGATTGGCTATGGCGCGAGCGCAATCAATCCGTATCTCGCTTTGGGAACAATCAAGCATTCCTTCGCAGCCGCAAATGCAGTGGCGACGGTGCATGGAGCGGAGTTGTCCGCGCTTGGCAGCATCAAGGCTTTGACCGAAAATTACCGCAAAGCCATTGGCAAAGGTTTGCTGAAAATTATGAGCAAAATGGGGATTTCGACGCTCATGTCGTACCGAGGAGCGCAAATTTTCGAGGCAGTTGGACTCAGTTCGCAACTCATTGACAACTACTTCCCCCGGACCCCGTCTCGCTTGGAGGGCATTGACCTTCGCCACATCGTGCGCGACGTGGAAACCTTCCACAAACACGCTTTCCCCGCAAAGCCAGTTCTGAAGGCGCGTTCAGGCGCGTCGCTGCGTCGGTCGGGCTTGTACCAATGGCAGCGCGATGGCGAGTTTCATGCCTACAACCCCGCATCAATCCACAAACTTCAGCAAGCAACCGCGCAAAACGATTACGCCGCCTTCAAGGAATACTCTGCACTCGTGAACACGGTGCAAAAGAAAAACGCGATGCTGCGTGGGTTGTTGGAGTTCAAGAAGGCAGATTCTATCCCGCTTTCGGAGGTGGAACCTGTTGAAGAAATTATGAAACGCTTTGCAACCGGCGCGATGTCGTTTGGTTCTATCAGCAAAGAAGCGCATGAAACCTTGGCGGAAGCAATGAACGCGATTGGCGGCAAAAGCAACACGGGCGAAGGCGGCGAGGACGCAGAACGCTTCGGGACAAATCGCCGCTCGGCTATCAAGCAAGTAGCGTCGGGGCGTTTCGGGGTTACGTCGCATTATTTGGTGAATGCGGATGAATTGCAAATCAAGGTGGCGCAAGGCGCGAAGCCAGGTGAAGGCGGACAACTGCCCGGACACAAGGTAGATGCGACGATTGCGCGGGTGCGCCATTCCGTGCCGGGCGTTACGCTGATTTCGCCGCCGCCGCACCACGACATTTACTCGATTGAAGACCTTGCGCAACTTATCTACGACCTCAAAAATGCGAACAGCAAAGCCGATATTTCCGTGAAACTCGTCTCGGAAGTAGGCGTGGGCGTAGTAGCGGCGGGCGTTGCGAAGGCTCATGCGGATATGATTTTGATTTCCGGCTACGACGGCGGCACGGGCGCGTCGCCGATAAGTTCCACGCGGCACGCGGGTATTCCGTGGGAAATCGGCTTGGCAGAAACCCAGCAAACACTTGTGCTGAACGACCTTCGCGGGCGTGTGCGTGTGCAGGTGGATGGTCAGTTAAAAACGGGGCGTGATGTCGTTGTTGCCGCGCTTTTGGGCGCAGAGGAATTTGGCTTCTCGACCGCGCCGTTAGTAGTTTCGGGCTGTATTTTGATGCGCAAATGCCACTTGAACACGTGTCCTGTCGGCATTGCCACGCAAAAGCCTGAACTCCGCGCAAAATATACGGGCAAGGCAGAACACATCATCAATTTCTTCCGTTTTATTGCCGAAGAAGTACGCGAATTGATGTCGGAACTCGGCTTCCGCACCATGAACGAAATGATTGGTCGCTCAGATGCTCTCAAACCCGCATTAGACCTTGCCGGCAAGGCGGCAACGCTGGATTTATCAGCAATTTTGTACAACCCGGGCGTACAATCAAACAAACTCGACCTCGCCCAGACACCGCTTCGTTGCGTTTCTGCACAGGAGCATGGCTTGGAGGACGCACTAGACCACGAGTTGATTGCGCTCTCTCGTCCCGCGCTCGAATCCAAGCGGTCGGTGTCGTTTGATATTCGTATTCGCAATGTTCACCGCACGGTCGGTACATTGCTTGGAAGCGAGATTTCACGACGCTTTGGTGAAGAAGGCTTGCCAGAAAACACCATCAATGCCACGTTCACGGGAACGGCTGGGCAAAGTTTCGGCGCATTCGTCCCGAAGGGCGTAACGATGCGGCTTGTGGGCGAAGGAAATGATTATGTTGGCAAAGGTTTGTCGGGCGGAACGATTATTGTTGTGCCAAACCCCGCAGCCCGCTTCAATGCTGAGGAAAACGTCATTGCGGGCAATACAATTCTCTACGGCGCGACGAGCGGAACGGCGTTCATTCGCGGGCAGGTTGGCGAACGCTTTGCGGTGCGCAATTCTGGCGCGACGGTCGTCGTAGAGGGCGTTGGCGACCACGCTTGCGAGTACATGACAGGCGGAACGGTGGTGGTGCTTGGAAAAACGGGACACAACTTTGCGGCGGGCATGAGCGGCGGCGTGGCATTCGTCTATGACCCGCATCGCGCCTTCCCTCTGCGCTGCAATCACGAAATGGTGGATGTTGTGAATGTGTTGGATGCCGAGCAGCAAGAACGCCTGCACAGCTTGATTTCACGCCACGTTGAGCAGACGGAGAGCGCGATTGGCAAGCGTATTTTGGAGTCGTGGAATACGGCGGTGCAAGACTTCGCGCTCGTCTTCCCGCACGAGTACCGCAAATACTTGCAGCGCACTCGCCCACAACCCGCACAAACACTGGTAGAATTGGGCAAAGAACTTGCGGTGTGAGGGAAATTGTGTAGTTTATGAGAAGTTTCGTTTAAGCATTACTTTGTTCACTTTTTTGTTCAGCATTATGGCTTCCATCATTCATTCCGACCCCGACATTCTTGGCGGAACGCCCGTTTTTCGCGGTACTCGTGTTCCCGTTGAAAGCCTTTTTGACCATTTGGCAAAAAGTATTCCTTTAGATGAATTTTTGGATGATTTTC
Organism: Ignavibacteria bacterium; assembly: GCA_013298775.1. Taxonomy (GTDB): domain Bacteria; phylum Bacteroidota; class Ignavibacteria; order Kapaibacteriales; family UBA4661; genus PH2015. Next base: position 159,169 of record JAAFIV010000003.1, read on the forward strand.
CAACGGTTTCCCGCGAACAGGCAGTATCTGTGCTGGAATCAAGTTCACGGCTTCTCCAATCTTTGACGGCATTGCACGATGAGAATCTTGTTGGATGAAAATTTACCGAAAAAACTCAAGCGTGAATTTCCTCAGCATGAGATTTGGACAGCTCGTGAAAAAGGTTGGAATGGCAAGAAAAATGGTGAGTTACTCGCGCTCATGTTGCAAGACGGTATTGATGTTTTGCTGACATTTGACAAGAATTTGCAGCACCAGCAAAATTTTTCAAAATATCCGATTGTCGTGATTGTCTTGAATGCTTTTAGTAATGATTATGCAGAATTGCTAGTAATGATTATGCAGAATTGCTGCCACTTATGCCCAAAGTACGCAATTTTTTGGATAATTCACCACAAGCAGGAGCAATACTCCTTTCGTAAAGGTTCAGAATCCATATCAGTCAGGTTTTTTATTCACTTTTCCCTATTTGCAGTATGAAAACATTTTTTACCAATCTTGCCAGTGCTGCTGCGCTTGCAGCCCTCATGTTTGCTTGTGCGCCCACGCCACCAACACCGCCCGCAGACTTTATTGCTGGCGATTCTAACCTCGTTAATGTTGCTTCGTCGTGGACGCGCATTGCGGGACCGTACATCGGCACGGCTGGACCAGATGGCTCGTTTCTTGGTGCAGCGCACCGCGTCGGCGATACAACAGTTACCCGTACCGTGTATTCGCGGAATAATTTTGTCAGCATCAGCAAAGACGCGAGCAGTGGACGTTATCCCGTCGGAACGATGCTTGTGAAACTCTTTCGTCGTCGCACAGACAGCACGGTTATTGGCGGCTCGATGATGGTTAAGCGTGGTGGCGACTTTGCTGCGGCAAACGCAACAGGCTGGGAGTGGATTAACTTGAACGCGAGCGGGCAGGTTGCAACACGCTTCCGCAGCGATAGTGCTGCTGCTGCGTGCGTGGGCTGCCATCGTACGCGGATGTCGAATGATTATTCTTGGTCGTTGAAGTAATGTTGTTGCTTTTATTTTTCGCTATTCTGCTTGAGATACCTCAAACATCTTCAACATTGGCACTGATAAAACGAAAGCCCTTGATGACTGATTCTATCAGCTCTTCAAGGGCTTTTTCTTTATACATTTACTTCGCTATCAGAAAAAGAAACTCGTGGTTTGTGCCTTCTGCTTCTCGGATCCATGCGTTTGTCCAGCGCATTTGCGCCATCACATTGCGCTTATAATCCACACGCCGCACATCAAGGATTTTCCCTGATTCTGACAGAATGTTGTGCAAATCTTCTGCCGTCGCACGCCCGCCAGAACTGTACGACAGCACGATGTAACGAGCATTGGTGAGGCTAAGGAGGCGTTGCAAGGCTTCAACGGCGATGAATGTTCCGTTATCCGTTTGCCGAAATTCCTCAAAGATGGAAGCTGCTTGCGTGTCCCGCGAATCCTTGCGCCGTGCGGCTTTGCCAAAAATATGCGGTCGGTCGTTCAGGCAAATCGTTGTCCAGAGGTGATAGTAGGCGGCATAGCGCACCCGCGAGGGCGGCATTTTTTCATTGTTCGAGCCATATGGCGGGTCGAAGTAGGCAAGGTCGGCGTGGACGTGTTGGACAGTATCAAAAATGTTGTCGTGGTAGATTGTATGCGCTGTGTGGGAAGTTTTCTCAGGAGCAAGGAGGCGCGGAAGCGTGAGATGGAGTGCTTTGTAGGAGCGTGGCGACCACGCGCCCAAGTACGAGGCATAATGCCCAAGCGTGTTATCAACGCGGTCGAGAGCAAGAATCAGGCTTGTGATAAGGACAGAGCGTTCAATTTCTCCCACATTCAGGCGGTCAATTTCTTCGCGGATTGCGTCCAATTTGCGCGTGTTGTGGAGTTGCCAAGGTTTTTTCGCTTTTGCGGCAGTATTCGTGTCCGGCAGACCGCCATAATGCTCGCTAAACCAGCCATCCCTGCCTTGCACATTGTTCAAATAGTCCAGCAAGCCCTTATAATATGAGGCTTCGCGCCCATTTTTCAAATAACATTGTCCAAAGACTTTCGACCATACCGAAATATCATTAGCAATGACTTCATACCCCTGCTGTGCAAATGCCTGTGAAACCCGCGTCGTTCCTGAAAAGCCATCTAAAATTGAGCGAACACCCAAGGGCTGCACCATCTGAAGGATGTGCGGCAAGAGGCGTAGTTTCGAGCCTGCGTACTTGATTCCTTCGGTTTTGGGGCATTCGAGATTCATTGTGTTTTGTACCGTAAATTGATGTGAGGTTCTCACTTCCCGAGTGAGGTTCTCACTTTGTCGCTTTGAACGGCAGGCAGAACGTGAGAGCCTCGCTAGGAAGCGAGACCCTCACTCTTGCAAATGACTAAAACTTCTGCCAATCATTATTATCCAAATACTTCGTATCAAATTCGCCGCTAATGAAATCTTTGTTGTCCATCATTTTCAGGTGGAAAGGAATTGTTGTTTGGATGCCTTCAATCACAAATTCCTGCAAGGCGCGTTTCATGCGGGCAATAGCTTCGGTGCGGTTTTCGCCAATCGCAATCAGTTTTGCAATCATGGAATCGTAGTACGGCGGAATGGAGTAGCCCTGATAAATGTGTGAGTCAATGCGGATGCCAGGACCGCCCGGAAAATGTAGCGCGGTAATTGCGCCTGGCGAGGGGCGATAGTTGTGGTACGGGTCTTCAGCATTGATGCGGCATTCAATCGCATGGCGGCGCGGCACATCGTTTTTGATGGACAGCTTTTCGCCAGCAGCAACGCGGATTTGCTCTTTCACAAGGTCAATTCCCAACGCTTCTTCGGTAACGGTATGCTCCACCTGAATCCGCGTGTTCATTTCCATAAAGTAGAATTTGCGGTGCTTGTCCACGAGAAACTCAATCGTTCCTGCGCCTTCGTAGTTCACTGCCTGTGCGGCTTTGATGGCTGCTTCGCCCATTTGACGGCGCAAATCTTCATCCAAAATCGGCGATGGTGCTTCTTCAATCAATTTCTGGTGGCGGCGTTGAATCGAGCATTCACGCTCGTTCAGGTGAATGACGTTGCCGTATTTATCACCAAACACTTGAATTTCGATGTGGCGCGGTTCTTCCACAAATTTTTCAATGTACAAGTCGGGATTGCTAAAGGCAGCTTCGGCTTCGGTGCGGGCTGTTACAAAGGCTTGCTCGACCATATCCATCGAAGCTACGAAGCGCATTCCCTTGCCGCCGCCGCCCGCCGATGCTTTCATCATCACGGGAACGCCGATTTCTTCCACAAGTTTGCGAGCTTCTTCCAGCGTCGTGACAACGCCTTTGCTGCCCGGAATCACAGGAACACCCGCATCGCGCATGGTTTCTTTGGCGACGGATTTATTGCCCATTTTCTGGATGGATTCTGGCTTCGGACCAATAAACACAAAGCCGCAATCGTTGCAAATCTCGGCAAAATCAGCATTCTCCGACAAAAAGCCGTAGCCTGGATGAATCGCCTCCGCCTCGCTAATTTCCGCCGCCGCAATAATCGAAGGCACATACAAATAACTTTGTTTGCTGGCTGCTTTGCCGATGCAAATTGCCTCGTCAGCAAAGCGCACGTGCAAGGAATTACGGTCGGCTTCGGAATACACGGCAACTGTTTTGATACCGAGTTCGCGGCACGCACGAATGACGCGCAACGCAATTTCACCACGATTAGCAATAAGAACTTTCTTGAACATAATGTATCTTTCAGATGAAGAAAGGATGAAATCTGAGGGATGAGGGCTGAAGCGCACAATTTCGCACTCTTCACCCTTCAGCCTTCAAACTTCATCCTTTGCGTTTTAGTCAATTTCCAGAAGAACAAGCGGCTGATTGTACTCAACTGGCTGTCCGTTTTCAACAAGGATTTTTACGACAGTTCCCGTTGCGTCGCTTTCGATTTCATTCATCAATTTCATTGCCTCAACAATACACAAGGTCGCGCCAACGGAAACCCGTGAGCCAACTTGGATGAATGCGTCAGCATCGGGCGCGGGTGCGCGGTAGAACGTACCGACGATGGGAGAACACACTTGATGCGTTTTTTTGCCACCTGCGCTTTCTCCGCCTGTGCTTGCTGCGGGAGTGGCTTGTGCTGCTGCGCTTGGAGCGGCTTGCGCTGGAGGTGCAGCAGCCATTTGTTGTGGCTGCATCATCATTTGCGAGGGCATCATAATGTGCTGCGGCGCAGTCATCATTGCTTGATGCTCGGACACCTTCGACATTTTCAGTTTTACCCCTTCTTCTTCAATTTCTAAATCAACGGCGGTGCTTTCGTCAAAGATTCTGAGTAAGCGGCGTAGATATTGTAAGTCCATGTTTGTCGAAGGCTTAAAGATGAAACAAAATTTTTGGTTGCGATAGATATTGGAGTGTTTCCCTCACCCCGCTCTTGCGAGCGACCCTCTCCCAAAGGGCGAGGGTTTTCCAAAGGCTTATTTTCTGAAGCCCTCTCCCTTTGGGAGAGGGTTGGGTGAGGGAAATTTAGCGCGGCAATTTAGCCAGAAAAAACAACAGTACAAGAGCAAAAAAATGGCATTGCCTAAAAGAAATTTCTTCTCCCAAACAATACCACAAAAGCCAACTATGCTAAAACACAGACGGCGTAGAATTGTGATTCTACGCCGCTTTCGTGTTTATTGTTTTTTATACTTTCACACGTTCCATGTACCCACCAGTATCGGTGTCAATACGCACGGAATCGCCCTCGTTTACGAAAATCGGCACTTGAAATACTGCGCCAGTTTCCATTGTTGCGGGCTTCATAATGTTGTTTACCGAATCGCCTTTTACGCCGGGTTCGGTTTGAACTACTTTTAAGACAACGTGTTGCGGAAGCTCTACCGAGAGAATTTCGGTGTCGTTGAACGTGATAAATACGTCCGATGCTTCTTTCAAAAAGGCAGCGTTATCACCAACGTTTTTCTCAGAAACGTTGATTTGCTCATAGCTGTCTTTGTCCATGAATACGAAGCTGTCGCCATCTTTGTACAGATATTGAAATTCTTTTTTCTCAACGCGCAAGAATTCAAGCGATTCGCCAGAACGGAAGCGTTCTTCGAGGAGCTTTCCACTGCGAAGATTCCGCATTTTTACTTGGTAGAATGCGCGAAGGTTTCCAGGAGTGCGGTGGGTGGATTCCAAGATGAGGCATGGCTCGTTGTTGAGCTTTAAAACTGCGCCTTTTCTCAAATCTGCTGTTGTTGCCATAGTGCGAGATATTGTACAAAAATGTTGTAAAATTGAGGAGACGAGCGGACTTGAACCGCTGTAAAAGGTTTTGCAGACCTCTGCCTAACCGCTCGGCCACGTCTCCTTTGCTTTCTGAACCAATTCATTTTTCTGGTACAGATTACAAAATTACAACATTTACAGATATTTACAAAAATCTTTTCGCGGTGTGAAATGAGAACGGTGACAAAATTCAGGAATGAAGGTCATTGGGAAACGTTGTTTGCAAAAAGGTTGCCACCGAAAGCGAGCGATAATCCGTCTGCGTGGGCGCGAGCCGCGTGTAGATTCCACGCGCCTTTCCGCCGAGAAGATACACTCCATAATTTGGAATAAAACCATCGTCCGTCGGTGCGGCATCGAAAAATTCCTGCACAATCCAGCGCGTGGGAATGGCTTGCTGTAAGGAGCGTTGCCAGAGGTCTGGTGCCACATTTCGCCCAACAATGACTTCATCGCCTTCGCAGCCGTAGTCGGATTTTAGCACGTAGTTGTGCTGTCCGGCGATAAGTTTTTCTTGGAGAGTTTCTTCGTCAATGTCGCATAAACGCTGGGTTGGCGGGATATAGCGGCGTATTGTTTCTTGAGCGAAGGCAGAAAAAAGCTCTGGAAATTGGTGGAAAAATGCCATCGTCAGTTTGTTTTGCGTCAGCACTGCACCGAAAGGATTAAACACGCGCAAACGTCCATTTGATGAGGCTTCGAGGGCAACTGCTAGTTCGCGGTGCAAGGGGTCGGGGTCGGGAAAATCTTCGCCGTCTAGCCAGACGGATTCGCGCTCCGCCCACCAATCCGTTTTGTAGTGCCGCAGAAGAATATCTATTTTCTCATCAAACATAGCTGCAGAGCCGTCTTCAAGCAAATGCAAATTGTACGGCGAACCCACAACGACCTCGAAGCCCGCACCAATAAGCCATTCTTGGTAGCATAAAATCATGGACAAATCTTCGGGCTGCTCAGTCGGAAACACAATACCGATGCGCTGTTTTGGCGAATTGTCCTTGTTCGTTGGTGGTGCAGCGAAGGATTGCACCATTGCGCAAAAGTCGTGGATAAAATGCACGTTAGGATTGAGAAGCGAGTTGTAGTGAGGCATTGCGGCAAAAAGAATCTCATTTAGCAAAACCGCTTCGGCTTCGCCGCTTGGCGTGTCGGAGTTCATTTCGCAAGTACGAATTGAGCCGTCGGGAAGAAGAAACAAGTCCAGACGTGCGATGCCGTGCCATTCGCCGCCAGAGGCGAACCACATGAGCCGCTCGTAGGGCGTGAGGGAGAAGAAATCCAGCAAGGACGGCGTTTGGAGGGTAATTGTACAGAGTTCGTCGTACAATGCGCCAATGCGCTCGGCAGCTTCGGAGAGGCGTAGATAGGTGCTTTCGGGCAGGATAATCGGTGCAAGGCGAAACCGCTCTTTTCCGTCCAGCCAAGGGTCGCTGATGCGGTTTGTGCGCTGAAGTGCTTCGGCAAAAGCGGTGTAGCTGGGGAAGTTTGGGAGAAGTGCCATGAGTGCAGCGTTGAGAATTGTAGTCCGACCCACATATTTGCGCGTCTTGTGGCGCAGACAGGAGTGTTACGCGCTACCAGCAAGAACGGGCTTCGGTAGAACAGACACTCCTGTCTGTTCATTAGCACGAGTATTTATGCGGCTTGTGTGCTATCGCCCTCGTTATCTCGCTCGTTTTTATGCGGTTTAGAGGCATCTTTTTGGAATATCTTCGCTGTGGTGCGGGTTTCGAGTGTGCGCACGAGTTCTTTTCTCATGCTGTGCGTCATGCGGCGGCGAAATTCCTTTACTTCTTTGCCTGTGGCTTCTTCTTTTTCGGTGTAGTAGAGAATAACGGTGTCCCACACAGGGTCGGTTTCGACTTCCACGAGGTGAATCAAATCGTAGCGCACCAAACGCCAGCCTTCCTCGAAAATATTCCGCCCAACCATGCCGAGCGTCTTGATTTGAAGCCGTTGTTGGTGCATCCGATAGAAAAATTGCACGAAGTTAATACCAAGCGAAAGCGGCATCACGTACAGCTCGATGCGGGCTTCGTCCCACGAAAGCGCGATGTAAATGAATAGCAAAATAAGACTAAAAATAAAGCAGAGAATCCCAATCATAAGCGGGTCGTAGGCGGTGTCGAGATCTTCGCCGAGCTTTACTTCTTTTGCGGCAAATTCATCCAACATCTGCCGAAAAGCCGTTGCCCCAAACGCCAAGAGCGAATAGATAAACGCCAGAAAACAAGCGTACGCGAGAACTTTGGGGTCGAAATTACCCATGATATTTGTGGGAAAGGTGTGTGCGAAAGCTCACGATAAAAGAGCGTGGTGCAATATTACACAAAACACCGCACTATCAATCAAGCGTTCCGTAGAATGCGAAGAAAAGATTGCAACTGGTCGTATCCCTCGCAGACGACGGAACGTAGATTACAGGATTGGCAGGATATACAGGATTTTTTTCTTTTCAAAGATGCGGAATCGTTTTAAAATATCTGTCCTATTCCGCAACTCAAAATGCCGCCCAAAAACGCATTGGAAATCACGCCGCGTAATTGCGCATTCAAAAAATGCTTTTCTGTAAGAGGAATATTCGCGCCAAACGTTGCTGCTACACCATACAGCAAACGGGGTCGAAATATTATTGTTCCTTCTTGTAAGGATTGGTATTCAACATAGCGTGATGATGAAAAAGCTAGTCCTGAAGAGGCTTCTATGCCCAAAGAAAACAAACCAAAATGATGTTCAATTCCCCAAAAGACAGGCACAACAATCGTTTGTTGTGTATATCGTTGTTTTCTCGTCAAGGCAAATAATGTTTCTTCCCAAGGCAAGCCATCAAATTCATTGCCGCATCGCCAACGCACAATACCTGTGTCTTCAAAAGAATTGATAGTGCTTCCTGCCCCCAATGCCGCATGAATACTCCACGCTGGGACGAAGCGATACGCAACTTTTGCCTCGAAAAATGGAAGAGTAATGTTGTTGATAAGATTATACTCCCATGATGTTGGTTGCCAAGCCGAAGCAGGATAGCCAATAAGCACACTTGCTGAGAATATTGCCGAAGAATCAAGATTTTGTGCGCTCTGTAAGTGAAAAGGAAGGCAAAATAGCGCAAGAAAGCATGGTATGAGAAGAGATTTCATGATTGCTTCAAAATTGAAAAACATAAAACCGCTTAAAGAGCAGCATTTGTTGGGCGTGCAGCTCTTCAAGCGGGGAGCAAATTTATTCGATTACTTTCGCAAAATTTACAACTTCACGAGCTTCACCGTATAACGATTCTGTGGTGTTTGGATAATCAGCATATACATTCCCGCCGCGACGGTCGAGCCGTCTTGCGCCAAGCCGCGCCATGCGTAGTTCAAGCGTCCACCAGAAATTGCGCTGATGGGCATGGGCAAAATTAAGCGTCCAAGCATATCGTAAATGCCCATCGTTACGGTGCCGGGCGTGAATGTTTCCGAGAGCGCGACGGAAATAACGGTTTCTTCGCTGAAGGGATTCGGTGTGATATTCGCTATTGCCGTTACGGAATTATTGCTGTTGCTGCCTGTCAGACGTGTTCCCGCCGCAAAATCTGCTGTTGAAGAAACGCTGGTCAATGCTGCGCCGCCAAAGGATGGCAACACCGACGGTGCGCCAGAGCGTATTGCTACATCCGTACCGCCACCGCCCGTGCTAGGCGCGGTGCAGGTTGCGCAGACTTTTGTGGTGTCGTTGGGTTCGAGCGCGAGAAAGGCGGTATAGCGCGAGAGGACGCGGCTTTGAACGCTTTGCGCAATAATTTCGCGGGTAACAGTGGAAGTCGGAACATTCGCCGTAACGCCGCGTGAAGGCACGGCGTAGTAGTAAAAATATCCGCCCAAACTGCTTTCCAAGGTGTTGATGTAATTCCCCACCCACGCGCTTTTGGTGATGGAATCGCCTTGCTGTATCTCGCTTTGCGGCATATCAAGCGTGCGCACAAAGGATTGCCCATTGTAAAAACCGCCTGCTTGCACAGAAAATACGCCACTTCCGACCATTTTCCCGACTTGCAAAATCGTATTGTTTGCGGGCAGCATCGTCAGCAAGGGCTGTGTTTGTGCGCCATTGGTGTTTGTTCCCACGAGAAAACGATTGTAGCAGAAGCCTTCTTTCACGTTGGTTTGGAGGTCTGCCAGTTGCAAGTTCGCGCCCACAGCAGCAATCGCGCCCGATAGCACTGTTTCCAAGCGACCACTGGAACGGATGTGGAAATATGTGCCTTTCGACCGCTCTGCAAGCGCGTTGTAGAGGTATTCATTCGCAGCGTAATTCACCGAGCGAATCGTGTACCATGAATAATTTTTGTTCGCAACATCGGCAATATGAATAGGCGGAAGCGGCTTTACGACATTCTCTAAAAACTGCACAAGCTGATTTGTTGCGGCTTCGCTGCCATTGCCATCGGAATTCGACAAGAGTAGCACCGATACGCCCGCAGTACCTGTTGGCAGGTTTCTAATATCGCCCATCGCACTAACCAAAAGGCGCGGCAAATTGCTAAAAAACGTCGGCATCGTGAGAACGCTTGAAAACTGACGTTCAATCGTGGCAGAGTCCGCCGCTACCCACGTGGGGCTGAGGCGGCGCACACCAGAGCCGCTCACAATATCGGAAATGATGATATTGAACGAATCACGCGGCGTGAAGTTCTGCCGCATGAGTCTTTTCGCGGTGTTCACGATTTCGGCAAGTTCGGCGGTGCTACGCCCAGCGTCGTAATCAATCAAGACCAGCGATTTCCGCGTGATACTTTGCCCCAAGACCTGAATCGGCGAAAATGCCATTTGGTAATACCGCTCGCTGCCTTGCGTGAAGCTCTGCACAAACAAGCCATTGCGCATGGGCGAGTCCCATTCCACAAATGCAGAACCCGACCTTCTCAGCGTCGCGCCTTGCAGCGTACCAGCCAGCACAATTTGGCTCGTTGCGCGGTCAATCGTTTCGGTGAGACGTTCAAGCGGAGCAAGTGCTAATGCGGTTCCGGTGGTTGTTCCCGTCACGGTAAGACGTGCGTTTTTCCAAGTGGATGAGGGATGAACAATCAAACGAAGCGGCACATTTGCCCACGAAGCGCGGAGCATTTCCAAGGGCAAAAAGCTCTGAACGCCGCTTGCAGCCCAGGTTGTCGGCATAATGTAAGAAATTTTTACTTTGCGTGTTTCGTTGCCTTGCATTGGGAAAATGCGCAGCGTGTAGCTGCCGTAGTATTCTTTGGTGAGCAGCGACGGGTCGCGCCGGCGTTGGACAATGCTTTCGTAGGTGTTGGAGGCAGTTGCGCGGTCGAAAATTTTTGCCTGCACGATGCTATCGCCCACCCAAAGCCAAGAATCGGTCACGTGCGCGTCAGGCGGCAAGGCAAAGGAAAACGTGATTTCAAGCGTATCTTTCACGCTAGTCGCATTCGAGCCACGCGAGGAAAAGGTGAAAAAGAGGTCGTTTTCGGTGTAAATGCCGCGTGGCTTCACAACGAGCGTTGCTTCTTCGATGCTGCCCTGACCGCCTATACGCCAGTTCCCACGCGGGTCGGCGACGTTCAGGTAAGCACTTTGCGCAAAAAGCACGAGCGGAATAAGCAGGGCAGCTACCCAGACGAGCAGCATCACCGCACAACGGAGAATCAGGGCTTTCATAACGGTTTCCTTGTAAAAAATTGAGGTAACTGCTCAGGTATCTTCTCGTCGGGCGGCTGTTATCACAAGTACAGTTGCCGTCCGGCGAGTGCTGCACAAGCGACTCACTCGCCGGACGGCAGCGTATCTGCACTCCTCAGCCGCCCGACGAGAGAATATCCGACCAGTTACAAATTGAGAATAATTTGAGTTTTCAGAGGCGAAAATTGTGTATCTATGAAGGAAGAAACACGAGCAGGAAAAAAGTCACAAAGCTCTGTGCAATGAAGTTTGCTATTTCTTCGCAATCAGCACAACACCCGCCAAACACAAGAGAATACCGCACACCTTCGACCACGAAATATCCTCACGAAATAGAAACACACCGACGGGAACGAGAATCACCATCAAAAGGGAATTCGCCAAGAGCGCACCAATACTGATGTTCCAGCCAGCACGGTAGGCAAGCAAGAACCCAAGTTCCACGCCGACAATCGAAATTCCCAGCGCGTAACTCGACCAATTCAACTTCTGCACTTCCGCGCTGAGTACCTCGCCAATACTTGTTTGGAGATTGTTTTGTGGCAATGGCATTATCAGAAAAAGTGCAATACAAACAAGCAAGGCTGCGCAATAAGAAACTATCGTTGCCACAAGCGGGTGTGCGCCTTCTGGCACGGATTTCTGCGAAAGCTGATACACGACATTTGAGAGAACGATGAGAATAATGGAAAAGATTTTCATGCTGGCGGTATGGTTTGTGGATAGGATTTTCTTATTTTTCAATATCGTAAAATTCTTGGAGACCAATCTCTTTGAATGCGCTCTGTCCAAGACTTTTCCTGGAAAATAATCACCCAAAAACGATGGCAAAAAAACGTTCACCCGCTCCCGCAACGACATCGGCTGCGCCTCGCGCCCCATTCGCATCTCGCTTTCTTTCCCGCTTTTCATGGTATCTTGTCCTCATGCCGCTTCTCACGCTGCTTTGGGGTTGGATATATTTTGAAAACGGTGAAATTATTGCGCTGAATAAAGGTTGTGGTTGGGACGGCGTAACCTACAAAAACGTTGTCTGGAGCTTGCAATGGAACAAAGCCCGCCCCGATTACGCCGAGCGAAGCCGCTTGCGCATTGACCCCTACCGCGTACAGCGCATTGCACCAAGCGTGGCGGTGTATGGCGAGATGCAAGCCGCACGGTGGCTGTATCAGCACGTAACGCCGATGTTTACTCGTGTTCCGGCGTGGTTGGAATGGAGCTACGAACAATATCCGCTTCCGCCGTGGTTTTTTCGGTGGTTTGCTGATAATTCTATCAATTCAAACCAAGCGGCAAATGCCCAAAGCGTCGCACTGACGCTGGATAGCCTTGTTGCGGGATATTTCGTTTTTCACAGTTTGCTCATGCTGCTCGGAACGGCAGTGCTGTGGGCAATGACGGCGCGAAAGCTCAATCTTGGTGTAGCGGCGCGGTGGCTGGGCTTTTGCGGGCTTTTTGCGAATGTCGCCGTGATGAAAATGAGTTTGTATTATCCCACACTCACCGACACGACCGCGCTGTTTGTGGCAATGCTGATGCTGTATGCGTACATTGCCAACAGCGCGTGGTTGCTGCTTCCGGCGGCAGTGCTGGGCTTTTTTACCTTCCCGACGGCGATGTATGTTGCGGCGTTGCTGTTTCTCTTTCCGCGCAATATCGTTTTGCACAATGAAGTAGCACCAGGAGAAGTAGCACCAGGAGAAGTAGCACAACCTGAAACACCAGCAATGACGGTCTTTGTACGAAATGTAAGCATTGGTGCGGTGGTGGTGGTATTGCTGGCAAGCGTGTATTTTGTGCTGATTGCAGAAGTGCGTTTTGTGGAGGTTGAGCCGCTTCAGCCGTTGTTGCTCATTCTCACGCTGCCCTTGCTCTGCGGGCAAGTATTCTTCACGGTTTCAAGGCTTGCAGCACAGTTTCCCGTGCAAGCGATAATGCGCCATTTCACGGAGCGCAAACATCTTGCTGGATACGCCCTGCGAGCCTTGATTTTGCTTGTTCTTTGGGCGGGATTGCTGTATTGGAAAAAGCAAATTGAAGACCCCACGCTTGCCGCGCCGATGAATACAAGCCTATTTTTTGGTGGAAGTTTTGCCAGTGCGCTTGGAAAGCCCTTGTTGCCTGTGCTGGCGGGCGCGGTGTATTTTGGTCCAATTATTTTGGTGATGATTCTTCGCTTTCGAGAATTTCTCAAAGCCGCATGGAATCTGGGTTTGGGCTATATGCTTGTGATAACGGCATTGCTGCTCATGGGAGCAATTATGTCGGAAACGCGGCAGCTTATCAATTTCTTGCCGTTTTTGGTGTTGGGTGTGGCGTACAGCCTTGATTCTGTCAGGCTTCCACGCATCGCGCTGGTGCTGTTCGCGCTTGTCGGCGTGATGGCAGCGAAAGTCTGGCTCCCGTTCAATTTTACAGGAATGGCGGAGCAAGCGGCAAACATCACAGGCGGCATCCATGCAACGTTTCCCTTGCAATACTACTTTATGAATCACGGACCATGGATGAGTTGGGCGAGTTATTTCCTGCAAGGAGCGTGTGCGCTTGTGGTGGCGGGGTTGCTGTGGTGGGTGCTGTCGCCGCAGTTTGCGGCGGAGTATGGGGAAAAGCAATCACAACAAAAATAATTCTCATCCCCCTGAAAGAAATTCCTCGCTCATGTGTCATTCCTGAAATCCCGTGTTTACTCAATTCTTTTTCGATACAATATGCGTTTGTTTCTCTTGTTCTTCGCGATAGCAATCGTGCTACCAGCAAGTACCTACGCCGCTTTTGGCGAAGGCACCGACAGCACCAAAACTGATTCCAATCAAGTACGAATGTACCAATACATAGGCGCAAGTGCCATGCTCACAACGGGACATCGCACACTCGGCATCCCGCCAGAGTTTGCTGCACAGTTCGGAGATGCGCCGCTTGTGAGTTTTGGCTTGCATGGCGTGTGGCTAGGAGATTTGCTCTTCAAAACCAACAAACTCCGCACCTCTTACGGCATTGAGAAAATCCTGAACGCTTATCCTTCGCCGCGTATCTTGGAAAATATTCGTTTTGCTGTTCAGTTTGGCTACTACGTTTTTGAGCAGGAAATGACGCAGAAAGGGCTGAAAGCCTATCCTTTTCTTGGTTTTTCCTCAAGCATTTACTACGTCGATAATGGTGTTCGCCTGAGTGTTGCTTCTGTGGAAGGCGGCGCAGGTGTGGACTGGTTTGTCCCCCAGACACCGCTTCTCGTCGGCATTCAAGCCTCGTACAATCATAGTTGGAATCTTCGCGCGGCGCAGAATGTGGCGAATAATGTGGGTGGCGTTTGTGTGAAAGCGCAGGTTTCTATTTTTATTCGGGAGAAGAAGAATCCTTTGGGATGGGACTGAAAGAAAGGCATGATACGTCCTTTTGAATGTGCCTCAACACAAGATTTTATCAAGCCTACAAGCCTCTTTTTTGATTTCTGCACTTTTAAGTGCTTTTCCCTGCAAGCCTGATGACACCTTGCTTTGAAGTTATTTTATTTTCAGGGTCAGTGAATTGTTGAATGCAGCTACATTGTACAACTGCATATTGTTCATAGAGATAATTCCATCTTTTTGTTATCTTACGCTATGAATAAATGTGGGTAGTATTGGTGTTCGATGTTCAACATTTTCCCTGATTCTGCCGTATGCTTACTGCTACTGCTTTGGCGGATATTGATTCCGCTCTGCGCCATGCCGAACAAATGCGTTTGTTCGCAGACTGGCTCTTGCAACAACATGAACCCGTTCTTCTTCAAGCGGTCTTTCAGCCCTCGCAGAACGCTGTTTCGCTGTGTGCTGAGAGCGGCGAGAGTATGTTGCTGCCCTACGACGACATTCTTTACTGCCTCGTCAGCGAGCATTTTAGCGAGTTGTACTACCACGTCCCACCTCTCGGCAAAACGGTACAGAAATCCCTCCACAACAAGCCCCTGAAAGACTGGGAAGCAATGCTGCCCAGCACCCTTTTTGTGAAGGTGAATAAATCCTGCCTCATCAACAGCAAGCACGTGCGCGTTGTTGAGCGTTGGGACACGGGCAAGGGCTTTCTGCTGACCATGAGCGACGGCAAAGAAATAAAAGTCTCGCGCAACCACGTGGAGAAGCTCCGCGCCCTGTGTGCGGCACGTTTCCCTATCCTGCAGGTGTATGGTCGTGGGGGGGGGGCAGACGAAAGAGCCGCGTAAAAATAAGCCCTAACAATTTGGGAATAAAGAAGTAAACGCTGGTTTGAAATTTCAAAATTCTTTGCAGAAAATCACTGTACGGAGGACACTTTCCGCGAATAATACCTGCGCGAAGTGTCCTCTTCTTGTGTAAAAAACGCGAAAGTGGACACTTGAGGAAGTAATGCGGACACTTCAGGAAAAGGCACTTGTGAAGAAAAAAGGAATCGTGTAGATTCGCACTTGTTACGCTGAAATGATAAACATTCTCAGGAATAACAAAACAAACGGCTCACCGCTTTTCTTCCGCTTGACGGTGAACCGCTTGTGAGGAAAAACCTCGCTGCATCAAGGAAAAGTTTTCGCGGACTTTCTTGACATGATGCAAAACTACACATTTTTTACGAGCGGAAAAATTTTCTGGAGTTTTGTATGAAAACCCAAAAACAACGTTTGGCGGCAATGATGTTTGCTGTGTTAGTCTTTGGAGCTGGTATGACACCAGTCCTTGCTAATTCAGCCGCTTTGAAACTTATTGTATTTGTTGGCGGTATTGTCCTAAATGGACCTCCAGAGATTTACACACCGATGATGGTAGGTGCGGTCGTTGCTGGATTTACCCCTTTATGGCCAGTTGCTGTCGGTCTTTTATAATCGCCGCAAACTTATTTCACTCTACGTTTGCTTGAAATTTGGATTTGATTTTCAAGGAAAATCTATTCAAAATTTCAAGCAAACGGAGGGTAAATAATTTCTATACATCCATCTTTTGAATAGTGCCAATCCATCATGATACGAACCTATAAAACTCATATCTTATTTCATGGAATAGCATTAGCAGTTTTTTTTGCTTGTTTTTCTGCATACGCTTTTACATCCTTGAAAGTTGGATTTCCCTTTGCAAACAAACTTATAGGAATCTTTCAAGCCGTCTGCGCCATCAGCCTAATACTTATCTTTTCACATAAAACCTGTCAAAGTATTCTCAACAATATGAAAGGCTTATATGATGGTGTAGCTCGTGGTGATAGCTTGCTTTCTAAAAATTTTGCAATCATTATTGTCATTGCCTGTATCGCAATCACAGTTATTCATTTAACCTATATTTCATCTTACATCCAATTCACAAGCCACTTGGATAATCCCCATGTTGAAAAACTATTATACGCCTTTACAATCATTGGTTCATCGGTAGGAATTCTTATAAATTGGCTGCTATTATCGGCATTATCGTATTTATTGGCAACAGCTCTTGACATTCATCACAATTTTAATTTTTATGTCTCTGCCGTCGGTATAGGGCAGATAGGGATGTTTCTTGCGATATTTACTGCATTCCTGATGAGTTTACTTACATTAGACTCAATGATGTCAATCTCGCATTTTGCTGAAATGTCCATAAATTCTTATGAGCGAAATATGATTGGTAAATTCGGTGAATTTGTTATGCTATTTATCATTTGCTGCTTCTTAATGCTCAATGAAAAAATATCTTCAAAATATGCCGTAATTATAGCATTTGTGCCAACTCTACTTGTCGGTTTCATCAGTGAACTTGTAAAATTTTTGACCCAAAATTTATTCTTGCAATGAAAATCTTTAGACGCTTTTTGCAGCTATCAGAACTACAACAAACATATATCCTTTTACTCTGTTTGTTAGGGGCATTATTGATAGGGTTGTTTTGTGGCATAAAATCTTCAGCAAGTGTAAGTAACACTTTAGTTTTACAGGCAAGTAGGGATGCTAATATTATTGAACAAGCTACTTTTGTAACATTTCAAAAAATAGCTGTAAACAACCTATTATGCGCTGGTCTGTTACTCACAAGTTTCTTTTCCTTTGGCTTAATACCAATTTTGATAATTGCTTACAACGGCATCATGATTGGCTATACCCTGAAACTTGGATGCAACCAAATTGGTGTTTTACCCACTTTAGCATTAGTCTTGCCGCATGGTGTTGTAGAAATGACAGCAATTTTATTTGCTGCATTTTTAGGAATGCGCATATCCATTGCTTTCATTGAGTTTTTGCAGTCCGATATGGAAAACAAACGATTTTTTTCAATGTTATTTAGTACCCAAAATATTCTTCTACTGGGATTGATACTCATTGCCGCCTTAATTGAATCTTTTATTACACCATACATTTACGACTATGTTCTGCATTCAATCTAAGCAAAAAACACAGAGTGAATACGTCCATTTTCCTCGTAGTATTGGCAATATTGAGCATTTTCAATAATCTCAGCCTTCACGCACAAAAACTAAAACCTTCCTCACGATGCGACTTCTCGCTGGCAAGCCTCTCACTACCTGGGTATCGTATTATCAATACAAGTAGGCTACGCATTCATGGGGTCTCCGCGCTCCAAAAGATGTCCCAGACAATCAGTCATAAATTACTAGATTTAACCTATCGTTCTGGCTCCGCAACCAATCTTCCCAACGGGAACTTTAGCCTTCTTCTTTTTCCGTACTCTATTTTCATATCGTTATGTCTTACCATTTCTCCCTCCGTTGTTTGGTTTTCCTATCCATTGTATTTCTTACTACACCGAGTATATACGCTGCTTTGGGCGAAGGCACAGATAGCACCAAAACTGACTCTACACAACTGCGAATGTATCAATACTTGGGCGCAAGCTCTATGCTCACAAGCGGACACCGCACACTTGGCATCCCTCCGGAATTTGCTACGCAGTTCGGTGATGCACCGCTTGTGAGTGTTGGTTTTTATGGCGTGTGGGTAGGAGATTTACTCTTTAAAACTAGTAAACTCCGCACGGCTGCTAGCTTTGAGAAGATACTTAATGCTTATCCGTCATCGCGCATATTTGAAAACTGGCGTTTTATGGCACAGTTTGGCTACTATGTCGCTGAACAAGAGAGTAATAAACCTAAAGGACTGAAAGCCTATCCTTTCCTTGGGTATAGCTGGAATTTATACTACATAGACAATAGTGTTCGTATGAGCATTCTTTCTGTGGACGGCGGGGCGGGCGCTGACTGGTTTATCCCCCAAACCCCAGTGCTGGTCGGCGTTCAAGCCTCCTACAATCACAGTTGGAATCTTAGTGCTGCAAAGGAAGTAGTAAATAATGTAAGTGGTTTGTCTATTAAAGCACACATCGCAATTTTTATTTTTGAGAAAAAAAATCCTTTCGGCTGGAACTAAGGAAAGACAAACATCAAACGGCTCGTTTTGAAAAAATGACATCTACCTGAAAGAAATTCCTCGCTCATGTGTCATTCCAGAAATCCCGTTTTTACTCAATTCCTTTTGAAAAAATATGCGCTTGCTTCTTTATTTCTGGATAATAGCAATCGTGCTACCATCAAACATTTACGCGCTCGGCATGGAGAGCGATAGCACACAAACTCGCATGGGTAGCGTGTACGCGGGTATTACCCCAGCAAATACGGCAACCGCCGACAGCCTCCGTGCAGATTCAGCAAAGGTGCGGATGCGGCAATACGTTGGAGCCGCCTCGACGCTTACTACCAATCACCGCTCGCTTGGTCTTCCAGCAGAATACGCTGCACAGTACGGAAATATGCCGCTTTCCAGCGTTGGCATCAATTTTATTGCTATCGGCAATTTCCTTTTCCAAACCAATCGTTTGCGTTCTTCCGTCACATTTGAACGCTTTGTGAATGTCTATCCCTCGAACAAAATACTGGAAAATTTTCGAGAATGTCTTCAAATCGGCTACTACGTCTATGAGCGAGATGCTATCAAGCTGTATCCATTCATTGGCGGCACGGTGGGATTGTACTACATAGATAATGGCATTCGATTGGGTGTGTTTGCAGCAGAAGCAGGTGCGGGGCTTGATTACTTCATTCCCAAGACCTCGCTGCTTGCTGGACTACAAGTTTCCTACAATCATACGTGGAATATTCGGTCTGCGGCGGATGCTGTCGGTAATATCGGCGGTGTGGCAGTGCGGGCGCACGTTTCCATCCTCTTTAGCGAGCGCACCACGTGGTGGGGCTGGTAAAATCTTACTCCTCCCGCCCAAGCGGCTGTTATCACAAGCACAGTAGCCGTCCGGCGGGTGCTGTGCAAGCGACCACCCGCCGGACGGCAGCGTTCATGCACTCCTCAGCCGCCCGACGGGAAGAACTGAACATTCAACAATCATTCAAACACCTGTGAAAACACGCTTATTCCCTCGCAAAGCCGCACTATTCCTTGCTTTGCTCTGCTGCACAACGCACATACTTCTTGCGCAAACACCAAGCGGCGGCATCAACATCTCTGGCACCGTCCGCGATGCAGAAAGCCGCGAAGTCTTGATTGGAGCAACGGTCTTTGTTGTGCGCGATACAAGCAATATCGCTGCAAGCACCATTTTACGCGGTGCGCGAGCAAATAAATTCGGCTTCTTTTCCTTGCCCGATGTGCCTGTGCGCGATGGCGAAGAATGCTTCGTTGTTGTGCGGAATATTGGCTACAAGACCGTCTTTACGCGCTACTCAGCCACCTCGCCTGCACAATTAAACATCCTCGTTCCGCACCTCGCAAGCCGCACCCAAGAAGTAACCGTCCGCGCTCCTCGTGATTTACGGGCGGCAGTAGAGTCCATTTCCCGCGTGGATATGAGCGCGGAGACGATTCGCCGCTTGCCGTCCATTGGCGGGCAGACCGACGTTTTTCGCGCCTTGCAGCTTTTGCCAGGCATTCAGTCGGCAGGTGAGCTTTCAAGCGGCTTGTACGTGCGTGGAGGTTCGCCCGACCAGAATTTGACGCTCTTGGACGGTGCGCTTATCTACAATCCGTCCCATTTGGCGGGCTTTTTCAGCACCTTCACCGCCGATGCCGTGCAAGATATTCGCCTCTACAAGGGCGCGTTTCCTGCCGAGTACGGCGGGCGCATTTCCAGCGTGATTGATATTACCATGAAAGAAGGCAACGCAAAACGCCTGAAGTTTAGCGGCAACCTCAGTACGATTATCGCCGAAGCTACGCTGGATGGACCCGTTCCGTTCACCGACAGCAATGTTACCTTCATGCTCTCGGCGCGGCGTATGCTCTTGGATTGGCTCATTCTCGCCCAGCGCGAACTCACCGACCAAGTGCCGCAAAATGTGCCGCTTCCGCTCTACTATTTTTACGATGTGAATGCAAAACTAAACTACCGCATTTCGCCCACAGACCGCTTGTATTTGAGCCTCTACACAGGGCGCGACAACTTGGGGTTCGATGCGTCGGGCTTGGGATTTGGTCTGGGTTGGGGCAATCTGAGCGGGAATCTGCGCTGGGCGCACGTGGTTTCGCCGAATTTGTTCACCAATTTTTCCCTCATTTACACGAAATACGATTACACTTCCAGCCTAGAAGCAAGGATTGGTCGGCTTCGCACGACATTTTCAACGCTCTCACAAATTGAAGATTGGACGCTGCGCGGCGAGGCAGAATGGCTTCCCTCCGCCAATCACGCCGTAAAAGCGGGCGTGGAAGTGATTCGCCATGAATTTACCAACAACGTCGGAACCCGCATCGAACCTGCTCCTGCGGGCTTTATGCCGAGCGAAACAGGCGGAAAATTGCTGGGCTTGGAAGGCGCGGTGTACGCACAAGACGAGTGGACAGTGGATGAACGCTTGCTTGTGAATCTCGGCGCACGGCTCTCGTGGTTTCAGTCGGGCGGGCAAATCAACCTCGAACCCAGAATCTCTGCGGGCTACAAGCTCACCAATGACCTGAAATTAACCGGCTCATTCGCGCTCGCAAACCAGTACGTGCATCTTCTCACGCGCAACGATATTTCTTTGCCCAGCGACACGTGGCTGCCCGCAACCCGCACCATTCTTCCCGCGCGGAGTATGCAGGGTTCGCTCGGAATGGAAATGCCGATTGATGCTGGCGCATTTGGTGAACTCAAGGCTTCGGTGGAAGGGTATTACAAAACGATGCAAAATCTCTACGAATACCGCGACGGAACGCTCCTGAACACGCTCAATACCGAGCGTTTGGAGGAGCAGCTCACACGCGGCGCGGGCGAAAGTTACGGCGTGGAAGTGCTGGTGGAGAAAAAATCCAGCGAGCGCATTGGCGAGTTCTCCGGCTGGCTTGGTTACACGCTTTCGTGGGCAAATCGCACCTTTCCTGAACTCAACAACGGACGCACCTTTGCACCGCGCTACGACAGGCGGCACAACCTCTCCCTCGCGCTTACCTACTTGCTCGACGAGCAATGGGAATTCGGCGCGACGTGGACCTACGTGAGCGGACAACCCATCACGCTGCCAGCCGGGCAAGCGAATTTCCCCGACATCAACGGCGCACCCGCTCTGACCGCAAACACGCCCAGCTACTACACCGGAGAGCGCAACAATGCTCGTATGACCCCGTTTCACAAACTCGACCTCAGTATCACTGCCCGCACACTCATTTTTATGTTTCCAGGAGAATACTATATTAGCATTTACAACGCTTACAACAACATGAACCCGTTTGCATGGATTATTTCCGATGCAACGAATCCGCTTACCCCGCAAGCTGGCACAAAACCGAGCATTCAGCAAATTACGCTCTTTCCGATTATTCCGACCTTTGGTGTGCGAATTAAGTTTTGATGTATCTAAACTCTTGTGAGGCTCTCACTTCCTAGTGAGGGTCTCACTTCCTAGTGAGGGTCTCACTTCATCACTTAAAAGTAAAAAAGTGAGACCCTTAACCTGCGAAGACGCAGGAATTGAGAGCCTCACATTCGCCTGATGGATTGCGTAACCTAGCATCCCTTTACAAATAACTACTGACAAAAATGCCCCAGAACACAAGAAAATATCAATCTCACAGAGCAATGACGATTGCTCTCTGCATGGCTTCACTCCTGAGTTCCTGCATCACCACCGTTACCGCGCCGCTTGATATTGCCTTTGAAGAAAGGCTCGTCGTGCGAGGCGTGGTGCGCTCTGGCGAAGCGTTGGAGAATATCAGCATCACAAAATCATTGCCCGTGCTTGAAGAGCCGACCAATACTGGGCTTCAGGTCGGCGGCGTGGAAGGAACGATTACTGTGAATGGTCAAGGATTGAATAATCAAACCTACCCGCTCGTGCAGCAATCGCCGATTCTCTACGGCATTCGCCAGCCCAGTATTCGTGCGGCTTCGGGAATGTTGCTCACGCTCAACATCACACGCAAACTTCCAAACGGCACGGTACAATCTGCTTCCGCCGAAACCCGCATCCCACCTCAGCCCGTGATTCGCGGAGTGCGCATTATTCCGCAAACTGTCCTCAGCGTAACCACAGCCACGCCGATTCCAGGCGCGGACCCTGTTACGATTGTCCGCATGGATACGGTCTTTGCGGCGGAAGTGATGTTGGAAGCCGAGCCACGAGTGGCGTACAGAATTGGCATACAAGCCATAGACACGGCGCAAAATCAAGCATTGACGCAGGTGTATGAAAGTAGCGTCCTCTTTCACACCGAAAGCGCGGCACAGGAACGCACCCTAAATTCGTCGGCATTACCACGCAACACCCACGTATTTCTGCGAAATCCAGCCTTTCGCTACAAAGTAATTGTCTATGCGTTTGACGAAGCGTATTACCCGTATTTCCTCACGCGCGGGCGGGGGCAGCAAGCAACAAACATCTTTGGTGGTGCGAATGAAAATGTTTCGTGGAATATCAAAGGCGATGCAATCGGGATGTTTATTGGCATTGCCGAAAGGACGGTGTTTGTGCGCCCGTAATTGCTACGCTTGCAATTCTTTTTGTTGAATTATTGGAGTACGAAATGCTGAAATTCACATTGCCCACACACAAGATTCTGTCAAGTGTTGAGGCTTTTTTTGTTGTCTATTGCGGATGCTGTTTGTTCCTGCTGGAAACCGCACCAGTGCTTGCGCAGTGGAGTCCCAATTCTCCTCGCGCTGAGCGTGCCTACGACGCACATTTGCAAGGCTACAATGCGCTTTTCCCTGCCGAACATGGCGCGTACTATATGCTTCCAATGGGTATTGCTTCTGGTGGCATGAGCGATGCGTTTGGGAGCAATCCTGCATATTTTTTTTCGGGTTTACCACGACAATGGTTCTTGCAAAGCACGATGATTCATTACGACCGTGTTATCATTGAAACCTTTCAAACAAGCGGTATTCTGCGCCTTGATTCGGCAGACACGGAAATAGCTACCTTCGGCAATACGCTTGGTTTCGGCTACATCGTTTTTGATACCACGCTCTCGCAAACAACCAAACTCAATCTCTTTCCTTTCCTCAGCACTGGCGTTCTGACGAGCCGCTTTTTTCAGCCGCGCATCACCTTCAGCGCGAGCCTGAGTGCGCTTTATACGATTGATATTTCTCAGCGTACTGCAATGCGGCGCAATGTAGGATTTGCTGTGCCAATTCGCATAGATATTGGCTACACACGGCATTATACCGCCGTGCAGTCTGGCTTGGAAGATATTGGTGACGGTGGAGGCGTGTTTTTGCGCGTGAGCGTGGGCATAGGACCGCATTATTCGGCGGTTGTAGCGGGGACATACGACACGGTTGTACAGGAATAATTGGAATAATTGGAATAATTAGAATAATTGGAATAATTAGAATAATTAGAATAATTCCTTTCAATCACAAACAATCACTCAGGAGAATTGCTTGGCGGAATGCGCTTTAGCAAGGAGTCTATGCGCTCAATAGTTTCCAATGTATCATCAAGATAAAAATGCAATTCGGGCGAAAAGCGCAAACGTACCTTTCCTGTAACCTTGTGGCGAATATCTTTGGCACGGTCGGTTACTTTCGCTAAGGCTTGTTCGGGGCTGAGTTTGCCACCAAACACGCTCAAATACACCCGCGCAATACGCAAATCCGGCGACATCCGCACGTGTGTAACGGTGATAAGTCCAGCAGAAATCTCTGAAGCAAGGTCGCCCAAAGGACGCGACAGAGCTTGGCGAATTTCACTGGCTACTTTTTCGGTACGAATGGACATAGTGGGAAAGGATGAAATGTGAGAGATGAAGGCGAAAGCATATTCTAACGAAAAAGCCTGAAAGTACGAGGCTTACAGGCTTTTTCAATGATATTTTTCAGTTTAACTGACAGCTTCCGTTTTAGAGCTTCTGTTTTAGAGCTTCCGCTTGACTTCTGTTTTGCGAACCGCTTCAATCAAGTCGCCTGTTTGAATATCGTTATAGCCATCAATTGCCATACCGCACTCAAAGCCAGAATCTACCTCGCGTACGTCTTCTTTGATACGCTTTAAAGAAGCAAGACGACCTGTGTAGATTTCAAAGCCATCGCGAACAAGGCGCACGGTATCGTTGCGGTTGATTTTGCCTTCAAGCATGTAGCAGCCCGCAATGTTGCCGAGCTTGCTAATTTTGAAGACTTCGCGAATCTCAGCAACACCAACAACTTCTTCTTTGATTTCTGGCATCAACATACCTTCAAGAGCGAGCTTGACTTCGTTAATACAGTCGTAGATGATACGATACAAGCGAATATCAACGCCTTCGTTCTCTGCGAGCTTTGCCGCTTGAACGTTAGGACGGACGTGGAATCCAACAATCACGGCTTCCGAAGCTGCCGCAAGCATAATATCGGATTCGGTAATCGTTCCCACTGCGCGAAGGATGATAGATACTTGTACTTCTGGCGTAGAGAGCTTTTGGAGTGAGTCTGCAAGAGCTTCCACCGAGCCGTCGGTATCGCCTTTCAAAATAATCTTCAATTCTTGTACACCACCAGCTTTGATGCGGCTTGCAATGTCGTCGAGCGTTACGTGGCGAATACGCTTGAAATCCTGCTCGCGCTTGATTTGCTGACGTGTGGTCGCAATTTCACGCGCTTCTTGTTCAGAATCCATCACGATAAAAGAATCGCCCGCTTGTGGCACGCCGTCAAAACCCAAGATTTGAACAGGGGTTGAGGGGATTGCTTCTTCAATGCGCTCGCCGTTTTCGTTGAACATCGCACGGACGCGCCCTGCGTAAATGCCCGACAAGAACGAGTCGCCAACGTGCAATGTCCCTTTTTGGACAATCACCGTTGCAACGGGACCTTTGCCTTTGTCAATTTTCGCCTCGACGACCGTTCCACGTGCGTTCCGGTCAGGATTTGCGCGGAGATTGAGCAATTCTGCTTCCAGCAAAATTTTCTCCAAAAGCTGCTCAATGTTCAGACCTTTTTTCGCGGAAATCATTGCCGACTGAAACTTGCCGCCCCATTCTTCCACAAGAACGTTGTGGTCGGAAAGCTGCTGACGCACTTTATCGGGATTCGCTTCGGCTTTATCAATTTTGTTAATCGCCACAACCATCGGAACGTTTGCCGCCCGCGCATGGCTAATAGCTTCAATTGTTTGCGGCATTACGTTGTCATCCGCCGCTACCACCAAGACCACAAGGTCGGTTACTTGCGCACCACGCGCACGCATTGCCGTAAATGCTTGGTGTCCGGGCGTATCAAGGAAGGTGATAAACTTGCCATCGGTCATTTTTACGCTATACGCACCAATGTGCTGCGTAATACCGCCCGACTCGCCGCTCACAACGCTCGTTTTGCGAATGTGGTCGAGAAGCGAGGTTTTTCCGTGATCAACGTGTCCCATGACTGTTACAATCGGCGCACGGGCAACAAGTGTTTCTTCCTCTTCATCATCGTCGTCCTCCACGAGTTCTTCTTCGGAGAACGCATCTTCAAATTCCACTGCAAAACCGTAGTCGTCGGCGATAAGAGTAATCGTATCTTTCTCAAGGCGTTGATTGATAGACACCATCAAGCCTAAGCCCATACATTTTACAATGATGTCATTCGTTTGAACGCCCATAATTCCTGCAAGGTCGGCAACCGTGATAAACTCGGTTACGCGCAGGATTCCTTCTTCTTGTTCGCGGAGTTCGGCTTGGCGTTCTTGCTCTTCGGCACGCTCCATTTTGCGTTTTTGGCGAAGACGTGTCCGCATGGCAAGATTTGATTCGTCCTGCCCTGCGAGTGTTCTGCGAATTGCCTTATCAACATCTTCCGCGTTCACTTGCTCGCGTTTGTTCTTTTTCCGTTTTTTCTTACCCGCAAGCCCAGCAGCACCGCCACCCGGACCGCCTTTTTTCACAACGCCATCATCACCATCTTTTGTCCAATCTTTTGCTTTGGCAATGACTGGAACAGCTTTGCTAACTGGCTTGTCGCGTCCATCGCCTGCAACGTGTGGTGGGCGTGGTTTTCCGCCACCACCACCATCGCGCCCTCTTGGAGCATCGCCACGTGCGCCGCCGCCGCGTTCTGGCGCAGCAGCACCGCGCTCTGAGCGGCGTGGACCGCCAAGTTCAATTTTACCTAAAATGGTCAAGCCCGTTGGCATTGGGGTTGAGTACGGAGCGTTATCAACAAAGACCTCACCAATACGTTTTTTACGTTTGCGTTTGCCGCTTTCGTCGTGTTGTGCGTCGTCATCGTGTTCATGCTCATCGTCAGCGTCATTCACGTCTGCATCGCTTACAGAATCTGTTTTTTCAGTAAGATTTTTGGAGGCAGGTGCGTCTTGCCCAATACCTGCAACAGCACCGCTCTGGGCAACGGCGGTAGGCGGAGTGCTTTGTTTCGCAGATGCGGTCTGAGAAGGAGCTTCTGAAGCAATACTCTTCGACGAAACGGGTGCTGTTTCTTTTTTACTTGTTTGCGCAACAGACGACGCATCAGTATCAATAAGCGTAGCAGTTACATCGAGCTTTGATGCGGCTTCGGTCTTTTTCACACCAAGTTCTTGTGCAATATCTTTTTCCTTGCCTTTTCCAGTCTTTCCTTTCGAGCGGCGCGAAGAACCGTCGTCCAATTGAATCACCGTTCCAACAGCTACCCCAGCTTCGGCGGGAGCAGTAGAACTACGCACATCTCCTGATGGAGCCTGATGTTCCGTGCTTTCTTGCGAAGAAGGATGTTCGTGTGAAGGAGACGAATGCGGTGCTGATGATACATGCGGAGCGTCATCATGCGCTCCCACAGGCGCAGAAGAAGAGGAAATACCTCCATCGGCAGAATCATGCTCGTGCGGAAGAGCCGTTGTTGCTTGCTCCCCTACTGCGTGGTCATCGGTATCTGTTTTGGGAGCTACCTTCGCACGCTGCTTTTCCGCAGCAGAGGCTTCTTTTTGAAAATTTCCCATAACGAGATCCACCATTGCGTCTGTAAGAGTCGCAGTGGCTTTGTTCTCAATGGAAAAACCCTTGCCTTGCAAAAATTCCACAATGGTTTCTTTGCCGACGTTGATTTGAGAAGCAATTTTAAACAGTTTTGTTCCCGTACTTGCCATAGAATAAATGTAAATGAAACAGCGGAAGTTAATATACAACCGAAACTTCCAATCGGCAATCTCTCTTTGACTTTAAGTTGTCTTTTTTGTTCTCTTTTTTGTTCTCGTTCTTGCTTTTTATCCGACCAAATATCACAACGCCGGACTTGGAGCGGGTTCTGCGCTTGGTGTTGCTACACCATTTTCCTGTGAAACGGGTTGTGAAACAGCTTGCGGAGCGTCTTCTGAGGATGCTTCCGGAGCAGATTCACTTGGCGTTTCGCCAAGCACCGCATTGGTAATGTGTTCACGCATTTCGCCCGATTCGCGCTCGCCAAATTCTTCCAAAATTAAGCTACGTAATTCCAACAGTAATTCCTTCGTCATGCCTGAAATTGCCAGCAATTTCGCGGGGTCGGTGTTCAAGAATTCGCGGGCGGTATCAATTTCTGCTTCGATGATACGGTTGTACACATCGCGTCCCATCTCGTCGCGGAACTCAATCAATTCAATATCTTCAACGCCTTCTTTTACAAGCGAAATCGAATAGCCCGTCAGGCGAGAAGCCAAGCGGACATTCTGACCATTTTTGCCAATAGCAAGCGATACTTGGTCGTCAGCAACAATCACTGAACAGGTACGTGTTTCTGGCACGACCTTAATTTCCTTGATTTTTGCTGGCGAAAGCGCACGGGCAATAAACGTCGCTGGGTCGTCGGAATAATTGATAACGTCAATGTTTTCGTTTGCCAATTCACGCACGATTGAGTGAATACGAATGCCTTTCATACCCACGCACGCACCAACGGGGTCAATGCGCTCGTCGTAGGATTGAACAGCAACTTTGGCACGTTCGCCTGGGTCGCGGGCAATAGCTTTGATTTCAATCAGACGGTCGTAAATTTCTGGAATTTCAATTTCAAAAAGTTTCGCCAAAAACGCATTATCGGCGCGAGAAATGATGATGTCTGGATTACCCGACGCACCACGACGCACTTCTTTGATAATCGCACGAAGCGGCTCGTTTTTGCGGTATCGCTCGCGAGCAATTTGCTCTTCGCGCGGGAGGCGCATTTCTACGTTATTCAGCATGACAAATACATCCGAACGACGAATTTGATGCACTTCACCAACAACAATTTCATTCAATTTTTCGGCAAACTGCGCTTGAACGTTATCGCGCTCAACGTCGCGAACGCGCTGGTTCAAGGTTTGTCCGGCGGTGTTCACAAGGCGGCGACCGAAGTTTTCCGCGATATTGTCTAGCGTAATTTCTTCCAAAAATTCATCACCAATGTCGTAGCTTTCTGTGCCTTGATTCGCCTCATTTTGTGCGATTTCTAATACCGCATCTTCTACATTTTCCACGACGGTCAAAATGCGATAAATCTCAATATCGCCTTTGTCCATGTTCACAACAATATCAAACTCTGCACGCTCGCCGTACTTTTTGCGCACCAGCATTGAAAGAGTTTCTTTAATAATTTCTTGCAAGACAGCGCGGTCGAGTCCTTTTTCACGCGCCATTTCCGCGAAAGCATCTACAATAATGCTCTTATCGAATTTTGGTTTTGCTTTCCGTGCCATGAATGGTCAGAGTTTGTTATGATTTCAGTTGATAATTCTGTGGGTGATGTGTTGGGAGGAACAGACAAGAGTGTCTGTTCTACCGAAGCCAAGTATTTGTCTGCTATTTGTCTGCTATTTGTCTGCGCCCCAAGACGCAAAAATATTACATCTTACAAATCTCAAAATTCAATTTCAACAATTGCCGAGCGAATCTCAGCAAGAGGAATTTCCATCGGGTACGTTGGTGCGCCACTGGCGGCGGCTTTTTTTGCGGCTGTCTTGGAAATACTGGTCTTTGGAGCTTCCAGCACCAATACTTCACCGCCCACTGCATCCTGCAAAAGCTGTCCAATACGCCCTTTTACGGAGGTGCCGCTTGTAAGCTCAAGCGTAAGCAAACGTCCTGCATTGCGCTGATATTGCCACGAGAATTGGAGCGGTCTTGAAACGCCTGGCGAAGAAACTTCGAGGCGGTATGCGGCGGGGAAGGCTTTTTCGGCTTCCAACATTTCGCCAATCTTCTCTGACAGCACGCCACATTCTTCGAGACTCATTCCTTCGGGCTTATCTACGTATATTTCCACAATCCGTCGTTCTTTCGAGCCGCGTACAATGGCTTCCACGAGTACCGCGCCTTCGTTTGCACAGAGTTCGCGGAGTGCGATTTCTATTGCTGGCGCGAGAGATATGGCGGCTTGCGCGGTATGTTCTTGTGTCTGGGCATTGCTCATAGTGCAACGAGGTACAAATGGACAAGAAACAAAAAAAGGGCTTCGTAAAGAAAGCCCGAAATAAACGAAATAACGATGTCGGAATAACTCGTAATTAACGATGTACTTTTGGATACTTACGCTCAACTAGACAAGCCACAAAGTTACGGAAAAATTTTAACTTGTCCAAATTTTCCCTCAGCTTCGATAGCGAGTCCGCTTTGTTCTTTCTCGGAAATCACCTCAACTTCCTCCTTTCTTGAATTCAAGTTTTGTATTCTCCATACTTTCTGCGTACTTTGCTGTGGTGATGCTTTGCGGGCAACCGTGCTTGAGAATCCTCTCAAGAACCGCCGTCATTCCTCACAGCATTTCGTGTTCGTAATTTGTTCATGTTTCTGTTCGTGTACCACCCAACTTTTCTTTTGTCTATGTCCACGTCCACCGCGCCTCTTTCCGCTTCAGATACCGCACAATCGGCTGCACTTCGCGAAAGCCTTGGAAATTCGCTGCTCATCAATACCGTCAAACTTTTTTCGTTGCTTGCGAAGGCGGACAGCAATGTTACGCAGGCAGAGCGCGACTACGTGCGGTTTTACTTGGACTCCATCTACCACGCGCCCGTTGCACAGTATTTGTACGAGCAGTTTGAAGTATTTGTTGAGGCAAATATTGATGCTGAAGCTGCCGCAGCGCAGATACGGACTGGCTTTTCGTATGAAAATCGCGTGTTTATTTTGATGAAAGTCTATGAGCTTGCCGCTTCCGATAGCATGGACGATATTGAGCGCGAAACAGCCCGCAAAATCGGACGCATGGTTGGGCTTGCCGATGCTGATATTTGCTTTGTCGAAAGCATCTACGACCTTCCTTCCAATGAAACCTTAGAAATTGCAAAAGGCTCGGAAATTGTCTCCATCCACATCGGCGACGACGCGCATCTGTTCGATATTGTGCTGCCCTTTCCGCTTTTGGATGTTGAGATTTTCAAGATTCGTAGCATTTACATTATTCTTCAGAAAAACGACCGCCATCCCGTGAAAGTAGGCGGTGTGGCGATTGCAGGAAAAACCTCGCGCAACCTGCTGAACGCCACGAAAATCCAGCATAATCAGTCTATTTCGGTCAATGAGTACACCGTCAATTTTGAAGACCTGAGCTATTATTTTCAGCTCAAAACCAAGACCCTGCTTGGCTTCGCGCTGTTTGTCTCGCGGCGAATCAACGTGGATAGAAAAACCACCGAGTTTGTGCTTTCGCAAATGCCGAGCATGGACGACGTGATGCTGATTGAATTTACCAAGCTCTTTATCATCCTCACACCGCTTGGTGTAACGGATTCGGACTTGGGCAAACTCGCCAACGAGCTTGTTGTGAACGGGCGCGTGGTGGAAAATCAAATCTACGTGAATTTGAACGACAGCGTACTGATTGGAAATTGTCCTATCAATTTGCGCAAACTCGCCTTCCAGTATGGCTTGGAAAGTGAAGTGTTCAAATTCGACCCCAAGCAAGATTCCGTCACGTTTGGGAACTATATCGGTTCGGATGTTTTCTTCAACGACGGGTTAATAAAACGCTGGCAAATCAAGGTTTCACGCGCCGAGAAGGGCAACGAGGTGGAATATACGTTGCATCCCGAAGGCTGCCCGCATCGCATCGGCATCAATGGTGAAGCCGTTTCCAAGCCAACGGTCGTGAATGCGGAGGCGCATATTTTTATTGCCAAGCAAGTCTTTCATTGCTCGTTTCAAGGCGGTTTGGTGCGTTCAGAACCGTTCCGCTTCCGTGATTTTATCGCAAGCGGCGTGCGGTATTGCTTTCAAGACAACACGCTCGCGCTGGACGACGTTTCCTTTGAAATTGACTACGGCGACCTTGTTGCCGTGATGGGACCCTCTGGCTGCGGTAAATCCACGCTTCTGAATATCATCAACGGCTACAACAAGCCCAACGATGGCAATATCGAAATCAACGCCTACGACCTGCACCGTGAATACTCCGCCCTGAAGGATTATCTCGGCTACGTACCGCAAGACGACTTGCTTTTCGAGAATTTGACCGTCTTCGAGAATCTCTACTACAATGCGAAACTGCGCCATCCCGACATGACCGAAGAAGAAGTTACGCAGCTTGTCCAGCAAACCTTGATAGATATTGACCTCGTAGAAAAGCGCGACATCAAGGCGGGAAGCCCCACGCAGCGCACCTTGTCGGGCGGGCAACGCAAGCGCGTAAACATTGGTCTTGAGCTTCTGGCGGATGCGGATGTGTATTTTCTTGACGAGCCAACATCGGGCTTGTCGTCGAAGGATTCTGAGAAAATTATTGAACTACTGCAACGCCTCACGCTCAAAGGGAAAATCGTGTTTGTGGTCATTCACCAGCCAAGCTCGAAAATTTACAAGATGTTTAGCAAAATTCTCTTCCTCGACAAGGGCGGAAAAACGGCGTTCTTTGGCGATAGTATGGCGGCGTTGGCGTATTTCAAAACGCACTCTGCCGAATCGCACATTTCCTCAACGCCCATCAATCCTGAGGCGGCGGCGGCAATGGTGGAATGTCCCGTCTGCAAAAACGTGGAGCCAGATTTGCTCTTGGAAACGCTTGAAGAACCGCTCCGCGACATTGACGGTGTGCCGCTTTCGCAGCGCAAATACGCGCCGAATTATTGGAAAGAAAAGTTTTTGGAATTCCGCGCTTCCGTGCATCGTTTGACGATTGAGGACAGTGAGCGTGTATCGCTGCCGCCCCCGAAAATGCTTGCTCCGAAGGAAAAATGGGCGCAGTTCCGTGCTTTGCTTACACGCAATTTCACGAACAAATTCCGCGACCGCTCGAACCTCATTATCACGTTCTTGGAAGCACCTGTTTTGGCGATTGCTGTTGCGTTTATTTTGCGCCACGCGCCTGGATTCGGCGTGGAATATAGCTTCTTCCAAAACGACAACGTTCTGATTTACATCTTTCTTTCGGTAATTATTTCCACCTTTTTGGCAATCACGAACAGCATTGATGAAATCATCAAAGATGCAGCAATCCTGCTCCGTGAGCGGATGTTGAACATTGGGAATCTGAGTTATTATGCCTCGAAGTTCATTACCTTGCTCGTTTTTGCAGTTTTGCAGAATGTCCTCTTTGTGGCGTTTTCCTTCCCGATTCTGCAACTGCAAGAATTGTATGTGCAATATGTTCTGTTCTTGACGCTCGTTTCGGTCAATGGTTTGGCGTTGGGGTTGCTGGTGTCGGCATTTCCCAATCTCTCGTCCAAAGCTGCATTCAACATTGTTCCGCTTATTTTGATTCCGCAAATTATTTTCGGCGGTGCGCTCATTTCCTTTAGCGAAATGGACCACTTGAAAATCAATCCAACCCGCGAAATTCCTGAGATTTGCCAAGTAATTCCGGCTCGCTGGGCGTATGAAGGCATGATGACGATGCAAGACCGTTTCAACAGTTTTCAATCAACCGATGACGAACTCCAAAGCCGCGCCAATGGTGTGCTTGCGGTCTATGATACCCGCGACGCTGCCGTAAAAGAGCGCGATGCCTTGCTTGCGCAGGATTCAAGCGCGAATGCGACCAATGCAGGCGCAAAAACAAGCACAAAGACAAGCGCGAACCAAGCACGCATCACAGAGCTAAATGCAAGCATTGAAGCGGCACAGCAGCGCATTGGCGAATACGAGCGCAATAAAGCGGGCTTGGATTCGTTAATTGAAAAACATCGTTTGGGTTATCAGGATAAGTACGGCAATCAGGAAATCCATCGTCAAATCATGGAAGCGCAAGACAAACTCCGCGAGATTTTAAGCCGCACCGACAGCCTGACGCAAAAACCAATCGTCGAAAAAAGCTCGGTGAATTTGATTCATTACCCGCTTCTGATTAGCGACAAACGTGTGCCGCTCACACAAATCACGATTCCGACGATTTTTTACAACTCGTTTGTTTTGCTCATCATCACGCTCGCAGCCGTCGGCGCGGCACTGGTGATGCTAAGTTTGCGCGAGCGCATTTTGGATGCCTTCTTCCGCTTGACCAAAATGTTCCAGCGAAAGTAATGCTTTTTTGCGTAGTTTTGTGTGAGTTTGGTGTGAGGGTCTCGCTTCCTCAGCGAGGCTCTCACTTCCTCACCACAATCTATTACCGAAGTGAGACCCTCGCTTGAGAAGCGAGAGCCTCACACCAACAACAATTCTCCACCAATTTCCCCAGAAAGCTATGGAAACCTCTTCACTCTCGCCAAAGCAAGGATTTACGCGCCATGCAGCTCTTTTGCTCATGGTAGCTTGTGCCGCACTCACGATGCAGTCCTGCTCGCGCAGTGAAGAAGCGCGGAATGCTTCGCAAGGCTCATCAAATCAAGAAACACAGGCTGCTGGAATGGGCATGGAAAATGCGATGGACGAGAAATCGAAATCCGCAGCAGCAACGGCAAAAGTCTTCGCGCTGCAAAAAGTAGATACACCGCAAAACGGCAAACGTGCTGATTTTGCATGGCTGGAAGGCAAAAAGACCGTCAAACTTTCGGAAGTATCGTCGGGCAAGCCAGTCTTTATCAACTTCTGGGCAACGTGGTGTCCGCCGTGCCGCCGCGAATTGCCAGATATTGTGGAATTGCAAAAAGAATACGGCACGAAAGTTGTATTTATTGGCGTTGCCTTTGAGAACGAATCGAAAGCCTCAAAAGCCGCACCACTTGTGAGTTCATTCGCACAAAAAAATAATCTTGGCTACGTTAATATCGTTGGCGATGAGGAATTAGTCGGGAAAATTTCTGCTGCCTATGGCAATGTGGAAGCCCTTCCCACAACCTTTGTGATTGACAAAAACGGCGTGGTGCTGGAAAAGCTCGTCGGCGGACGCTCGAAAGAAGACTTTCTCGCGGCATTGAAGAAAGTGTTGTAACTATTCAGGTCTCAGGCAATTTCACTCATTTGCCCCCTTGATAAAGGGGGAACGGGGGATTTGCTCATGTGAAACGAGTGATTTGAAGCGGTGTTGAACCACAATAATCCCCCGTTCCCCCTTTATCAAGGGGGCGAATGCGACAACATTTCTGTTGCGTACCTGAAATAGTTGTAAAAAAGCGTTGTAACCTGCCTTATTTCCACGCTTTAAACCTTCCTTGCTTGTATGCTCTCTTACAGGAAGTTCGCTGATGAAGAACTTGTGAAAAAGTTATGCAAAGACTTTGAAAAGGTTTTGAAAAGCGCATGAGAAAGTGTATCTTTTCGCAAAACTGATGAAAAAAATTATTACTTACATTATATCACAGAATTGAAGGACATGGCATGAAATCAAGAGTTTGTATGGTGCTGGGTGTGCTGGCGGGATATATGCTTGCTCTTACGCCATCGTTTGCGCAGAAAATCGTGAACTTTGAGGGTGTCGTCGTTTTTAAGAAAAAGGGCGAAACGGCTGGTGTTGTGGATTCCGTCTCCATGCGTCTGTACATCAAAGGCGATAAATTTATGGCGGAGGATGTAAACGATGCAAACCAACCTCGCATTATTGTTGATACCAAGAAGAAGTCTATTTTCATGATAACCGACCGCAGCCGTGAGTATATGCAAATGCCCACGCCACCTGCACCACCAACGGTTCCAGCTCGTCCGCCACAAAAAACAGGAAAAACTGACCAAATGGCGGGTCATGCTTGCGAACAATGGCTCGAAAAGACGGGCGATACCGATATGGAACTCTGGACTTCCAATGACCTTGGAAAGCTCTCGCTGCCAAGCGGGACAATGGGTGTGAATCTCATTTCATCGCAAAACATGGCAACATTTCTGAAAAACAGTAATATGTTTCCGATGTTGTTTTTGGAGCGCAACAAAGGCGGGCGTGAAATCACGCGTCTTGAGGTTGTGAGCGTGGAGAAAAAGACCTTGAATGAAGCGGTCTTTGAGCCACCGCAAGGATATAGCAAAATGACCGTTCCATCGGAAGTACCAAACCCCGCGGATACTGGTAAAAAGAAGAAAAAATAAGCGAAAACCTTTATCC
Source organism: Ignavibacteria bacterium (assembly GCA_013298775.1). Taxonomy (GTDB): domain Bacteria; phylum Bacteroidota; class Ignavibacteria; order Kapaibacteriales; family UBA4661; genus PH2015. The sequence continues at coordinate 194,818 of JAAFIV010000003.1, forward strand.
AACAAAAAAGCCATATCAACAGCGATATGGCTTTTTTTGTTCTGCACATTTTCGTGTGAGGACTTTCGCAAATGGCGTAGATATGAGTGTCGTATCTTTCAATATCAATCTCCACATAGAGTGGCGATGTGGTAACAGAAAGAGACATGAAGAGTATGCTTTCACAAGAGAGAGAAGTATTGCAAGAGCCAAGAAAAAAGGACTTCGTTGCCTTCGTATCGCAAAATGCAGCCTTTTTTGCACGTCTGGTGTGGTGGCTTATGAACTGTTCAAGGTCAATCAATGAAGTCCAATGAGTGGTCATCTCTCATCTGCGACGACTTTTTTTGTCAGACCCTATTGGTGATGTTTCTCCTCTCATGGTCTTCTCTTGGGCGCATTGATACTCGAATGCACAAAAGCTAGATTTGAAGCGTATCCGGCACATCTACTTCCATGAGCAACATCGCCGAAGCGATTGCTTTTCCTTGCGCGTCGAGCTTGAGGGAAACGGTGCCGCCGCCGCCCAGCGTGTTGTTCAGCACGAAATTTAATGCCCAGATATTGGGCAATTCGTAGCGTTCTACTTCGCCCAAGCACACGCCACGAAAATGCTCTTGGACGCGCTCTTTGGTCAAAATGTCGCGCAAAAGCGGGTACCATTCTTCTTTGTACGCGATTACGCCGCAGTTTGCGGCATCGCCTTTGTCGCCACTGCGGGCATGGGCAAGTTTGGAAAGGGGAATACGCATAATTCGTTCTAAATAAAGGAGAAAAAAGATGGGAAAACGTTCAGAGAAACTGTATTTTTGCGGACGAAAATTTTTGCTGTCGCACATTCTTTGGCTTCGGTAGCACAGACACTCCTATCTGTGCAAGCTGGCGAATAGTGCGTCAAATCTGCGCAGACAGGAGTGTCTGCGCTACCTACTTGACAGAGTTTGCTCATACGCCATCCACATAAAAATACTGAAATTTCCCAACAAACCTCGTTGTTCTGCGAGATTTGTTCCATTTTTATCGTTTTTTCTTCTTAATTATGTCTAAACTTTCTGGTAAAATTGCCCTCGTAACGGGCGGCTCGCGTGGCATTGGCGAAGCGATTGTCCGCCGTCTCGCGGCGGACGGTGCAACGGTATTTTTTACCTTCAATTCCAGTCCCGATAAAGCAAATGCCGTTGCCGCAGAAATTGGTGCAACCGCGCTCCAAGCCGATGTTGCGAATGCTGATTCCGTTACAAACCTCATCAAAACAGTGCTGGAGCATCCCGCCAATACGACTAAGCGCGTGGATATTCTCGTGAACAATGCTGGCATCACGAAGGACACGCTGGTCTTGCGCATGAGCGAAAACGACTGGGATAGCGTGATTGATACGAACTTGAAAGGCGCGTTTCTAATGAGCAAAGCCGTGTGCAAGCCGATGATGAGCCAACGCGCAGGGAAAATTGTCAATATCGGTTCGATTGTCGGCATTACGGGCAATGCGGGACAGGTCAATTACTCTGCGTCCAAAGCTGGACTTATCGGACTGACAAAATCCTTTGCGAAGGAATTGGCATCTCGAAATATTTTAGTAAATTGCGTTGCTCCGGGCTACATTGATACCGACATGACGGCGAAAATTACCGACGAGCAGAAAAAAGCTCTGCAAGGAAATATACCGCTCGGCAGAACGGCGCAACCTGCGGAAATCGCATCGGTGGTGAGCTTTCTCGCTTCGGATGATGCCTCGTACATCACCGCGCAGACGATTGTGGTGGATGGCGGTTTAGCAGCGTAATTTCTTTTCGATAATACCTTTATTTTTTAATCACTGTATTCTTCACTTTTTGAAGGTTTTACTATGTCTATCGCAGAACGCGTTACAAAAATTATTGTGGATAAATTGGGCGTTGAAGAGTCCCAAATTACCAATGACGCTTCCTTTACCAACGATTTAGGGGCTGATTCGCTTGATACCGTTGAGCTTATCATGGAATTTGAAAAAGAATTCAATGTAACCATCGAAGACAGCGACGCAGAGAAAATTCAAACCGTTGGCGACGCGGTAAAATATCTCGAAGCTAAAGCAAAATAACAACTCAGCTTTCACGCTTATTTCAACTTTCCAAGTTGCGGATGTGCTTACGAACAAGCATTCATCGGGCTTGGAAAGTTTTTTTATGGTAGTTCCTCTCGCCCCGGGCGGCTGAAGAGTGCAAGCACAGTGCCGTCCGGCGAGTGGGTCGCTTGTAAAACACCCGACGGACGGCTACTGCGCTTGTGATAACAGCCGCCCGACGGGAAATACCTCATTAAAATTTGTCGCCAAACTATGCAACCCCAAATGCAATCTCAATCTCTCCAACACAAGATTCTACGAGCTTTTTGCGCCATTTTTTTCACCACTGCCTGTCTTTGTGTGCTCAGTGCGTGTAGTTCGGCTGTGAACTTGGGTGCGTACTTGAAAACGCTGCCCGAATCCAGCACTGCCGAGCGCATTACCACAACAAAAATTCCTTACCCGATAGTATTGCTGCATGGTTTGGGGCAAAAAGCAACCGTTTGGGATGCTTTTGCGGTGCGCTATTACGAAGAAGAAATTGGGCTGAATCACGGCGGTATTTTGCGTAAAGTGAACGGCAAAGCAACGCTCGACACCAAGCTAGATGCGCGTTCTACGACGAATCTTCCCGTGACGGGTAAGGATGCAAAAACGCGCACCGCCGACTTTTTCACGGTTGCTTTTTCCAATCCAGCAGATTCCATCGGTGCGTGGGAGCGGGAGTTGGAGGAGTTTTTGCCACTTGTTTTTCAGCGCACGAAGGCAGACAAAGTAATTTTGATTGGCTACAGCATGGGCGGCGTAACGGCACGGTATTACCTCACGCAGCACCTGAACGACCACCGCACCGAGCGCATTGTTTCAATTGGCTCGCCGCATCAAGGCTCGCCCTACGCGCAAGTATTTAAGTGGAAAAGCTCTATTCAAGAAAAGCTGAAAGATGCGAATTTTATTATGAAGCCGATTCTGGAAAAAGGCTTGGATATGTTCAACGGCATGGAAGAAGGCGTACCCGCCGACGCGCCCGCCGTGCGAGATTTGATGCGCCCTGAGGACGGTGGCGCGTTTATGTCGCGGACGGTCTTGCTCGCGCACCCGTTGGATGTGGATTACGTGAGCGTGGTCGGGAAGGTGGATTTATTCAAGGAAGGCGCGTGGTCGAAGGCGGGCGCGATGGATATTTTGCGGCGTGTGCTGGCTGCGATTGGCTATGGCGGCGTGGAATCGTTGTTTGAATCAGGCGACGGTGTTGTGAGCGCGAAAAGCCAGACCATGAGCGAGCTTCCTTGGTTTCAGGTGGATAAACGCCGTCAGAAAATTTCCCGCACGATTGCGCTGCCAACCGTTCACGCCGACCACTTGAAGCAAAGCAACGAGATTCAACGCCTCTCGCTGGAGGACAAACCAGAATTTAAGGGCGCGGATTTTTATCGCAACACCGACGGTACGCAAGCCCGCTTGGTTGTTGAGTTCGTGGATTATCTGCCGCCCGCAAAATGTGGCGTGGATGTGGTAATTGACCCCGACAAAGGCGAAAAACAGCGCGTGATGATTCCCCAAAGCGATATTTCGCTTGTGCGCAAAAAGAATGGCAGCATCGTCGCACAAGCAGTGATGCCGCTTCCTCAAAGCATAGATTGGTCGCGTCCAGCAGATTTGGAAATAATTATTCGCAATACCTTTGGGAATACGACGGTAACGAGCAAAAGCTGGTCGCCGCGTAATCCTTGATGTTTACTTGGTGATAACTGGTCCGGTGTCTTCTCGTCGGGCGGCTGTTGTCACAAGAGCAATAGCCGTCCGGCGAGTGCTATGCAAGCGACCAACTCGCCGGACGGCAGCGTTTCTGCACTCCTCAGCCGCCCGATGAGAAGATAGCTGACCAGCTACAATTGGTGTTTAAAAGCGTTCGTCATCGGCAATGAATTTTTATCGCACCACCATCACGCGGCGCACAACGCGGCAGGGCTGCATACTCCCATCGCTACTCACAGAGGCGCATAGATACTGCATTTCAAGGAAATATGCTCCTGCGGGAACGCCTTCGGTGGAAAGCTCTAGTGTGTGTGTGGAGTGAAAATTTGTCTGCGTTGCATTTGAAGCAATACTACCAGAAGCGAGATGTAGTGCGCCCCTCCAGAGTGCGTGTTCATTCCCCAAGAGATTGATAAGTTTCACCGAAACAGCCACAGGTGGCGTGAGTGCTGGATTTTCCGCGCTTTCTGCATCAATACTTACCGTTAATTTATTACTCGTCGGATTCGGAAACACCTGCGTAATGGCAAGCGTTGGAGCTGTGCCAAAGAACAAGCGCGTTCCGCCAGTACGGTTCAAACCCCGCATAATTACTTGGCTTGTAGGATTGATATTATTCACAAACGGTACGGAAACACCGCCCACCACAAGCGAGGAAATACGCAGCGTTGCGACGGAATCATTACCCAGGAGACCGCGTAGTTTCAGGCGGAGAATAGGTTCGGCTTCGTTGTCGGAGGCAATTGCGGTGGTGTAGCTGAGTGTGCGGATGCCGTTTTGAACACTATTGCTCGCGGGCGGCATGGATTCTGCTGCTTCGAGCAAGGAGGCATTGCTAACGGTGAGTTCAAGCCCGATGCGCGTTCCCACGCTTACGCCCGAGCGATTGCGCAGGAATATCGGCACTTCCACTTCTCGCGCGGGAGCCGCTTCAATACTGCTTTGCAGCGTGAGAATGCCACCTGCGGCTCGTGCCACCCACTCAAGCGGAATCTCGCGCGCACACGCATCGCGCAGCGTGAGCCTCCGCAGAAAATTCCCACCCATTCCTGAGAAAAAGCGCACCCGTACTTGTCCCGTGCTGTTGGGCGGAAGCGGGTTTGGTTGCACAGATACAATCGTAAACGGGCTGTTTGCTTCGGTAGGGAAATTCAATGATTCAACCAACGTTCCGCGATTTTGAATGCTGAAACTCCGCACCACTTCTTGCTGTACGCCCACTGCACCAAAATCCAACACCCGCTCCAAAATCTGCAAGCCTGATGAATCCTTGCGTGCAGGAATAATGATATTCGAGGTATTTTCAAACGCATTTGAAAGAATGTTCAGCGCGGCTTGTTTTGTGCCTTGGGAGCTAGGCGTGAAGCGGAGGCGCAGCACATCGGACTGCCCACGCGGAATAAGCGATGGGAAGGACTCCACACGAAACTCGCCCGCGTTCGCGCCCGTAAGCGTCACGCGCTCAAGACGGGTATCGCCCGAACCATCGTTCCGAAGGCGCACGGTGGCTAGTGTTGTGGATTCGCACGTGAGATTAAGCGAAGGGAAATCAACAGCAAGACGCGGCACCTGCAAAACCCGCACCGATACTCGTGCGCTGGCACTGGCATCGCAGAGAGCTTGGCGAAGCGTGACGGTGGTATCGAATTGAAAACCTGCCGCCGCGCCACGAAATTCCAACCGTGCTTCGGCAGAACCGCCATTTGGTAGGATTTCTTGAGGTTCGATGCTCGTAATCGTGAATTTATCACCCAACGCAATCGGTGTTTGCCAGCGAAGCGGCAGCGTACCTGTGTTTACGATGCGGAATGTTTGGCGAATCGGCATATTTTCTTGTTCGCCAGAGACGAGAATTGGCGCGAGCGGCAGCAAAAATCCGATGGAATCTTTGCGAGCATTGATGGTGATAGTTTTTCGTGCGCCCGTTGCGGAATTGGTGATAAGTTCAATCGTGAAGGTCTTCAAGCCAGCAGAAAAGGGCGTAAAACCGAAGTCTATGGTGGCGGTGGTATTTGGTCCGATGTCGCTCGGCAAATTGCGCAAGGGAAACTCGGATGGGTCGCCACTCACCGCGCTAATGCCGTTGATGAAAATGCGTTGATTGCCGGTGTTTTGAAGCGGAATCGCAATCGTTGGCGAGGTTGCGCACACGATAGAACCAAGATTGACCACATCGGGAGCTTCCAAGACCGCCGAGCGACCAATGGAAACGGAAATCACCGAAGCACGTCCACACGCATCGCGCAGACGCAATTCCTCACGAACTCTGGTGCGAAGCGGCACAGGCGGCGTGAGGGAAATCAATACAAATCCCGTTTGTCCAGGCGCGAGAAGAGGCGGCAAAACACCCTCAATGCGAGCATTTGTGCCGCGTACAAGCGGTTCTACTCCTCTAAAATCAAGCGGGAGCGTGCCGACGTTGGTAATGCGAATGGAACGCTGGAAATTAAGCGGGTCGTAGTCTGGCACATCCACAATCGGATTCGGAAACACAATTCCCGTCGTGTCTCTGCGCCCTTCGAGCTGCACGGCGACAAGATTGCTGTTGAGCGCATTCGAGCGGAAAAGAACCTCTCCTGCAAATCTACCAAAGCGCGTAGAGCGAAACGCCACAAGCGCAGTATCGGTGCGCCCTGCGGCTATGCTTTGCGGAAAGCGAATGACACTAAACTCGGACAGCAAGCCCGCTTGCACAGGACCGTTCGGATTGACACGCGGAATGTTCAATGTTGCTTCGCTAATGCGCAATTCTGCCGCACCAATATTATTCAACAGAACCCGCGCCACGCCTTGCTCTTCGCAAAGTAATTGTGCAATTACTGAGCCGCTTGTTACCGCCAAAATAGGCGCGGCAGCAAGGCTGAAGTTTTCTGAAACAGCAACATTCGCGGGCGGAATATTAAACAGTACGGCGGCTGTATCTTGCAGCATTGCAAGGTTTCCCGCGCTTTGCGGGAAATTCGGACGCACGAAACGGCGCGTGGAAATAAGTTTTGTGCCGTCGGGACTCCATGCGACAACGTTGTTCAAATCAAGCGCGTCGGGGAAATCAATCGTTTGCAAAAGGTCGCCGCGCTGCGCATCCCACACATCCAAGCGGCGGTAGTTTCCGCCTGCAATACGCGTATTATCTGGGTTCCAGAGGTGGTCGGGATTGTTCCAGCGTCCGTATTGCGTTCCTGTTGCGAGTTGGTCATAGCTCTGAAAGCGCGTCTGTACTTGCGCTTGCTGAATATCGCCATTGGCGGGAATGCTGATAATGACGGCATCGCCATCGTCAAAACGCAGCGCACGAGCAACATCGCCCGTGACAATGAGCGAGCGTCCGTCACGGCTCCATGACACGTTTGTCCAATACTGGGCGGCAAAAGGAATTTGAATAACTTTCGTTGTGCCAAGTCGCGGATTGACAAGCAGAATGCGGTTTACGAAGCAATTACAATCGCGCAGCAAACTTGGGTCGTTGTTGTTGCCCGTCATGCCCCAAATTGCCAGAAGATTGTCCGTCGGCGACCACGCCACGTTGCGAGCAAAAGAAACGCCCGGAAATTGTTCGAGATTATCGGGCGCGACAGGCGCGAGGTCGTCGCGGGTGAGCGTGAAAATATTTTCCAGCACATTCTGCGGCAAGGTTGGAAGCGGCTGCAAATTCACAATTTCTATACCACCGCGAATACAGCTCAGTGCCGCCATTTGCCGATTATTGCTGAAGTGAACGCTCGTGCCAAGGTCGCGGAAAAGGTCGCGCTGGCTTGTCGAAATTTGCCCTAAACAGCTAAACTGATTATTCGGTACGCTTTCAATAATGGTGCGGGGTGCAGCAGTGCCAAGTTGCCATTCCGTGATACTGCGCAGCATGGAAACAGGATTTAAGCCCTGAAACGCCACGCCGCTCGGAGAAACTGCCGTTGCTGGCTCTACCTGCGTTTGCAAGCGATAGAGGAACAATGTGCTGCCATCGGGTCGCCATGCGGTATTGTATTCGTACAAAATGTTGCTGCCTTCGGTGCGTGGCAGTTGCAGAGCCGCGAGTTCGCCCCACGTGGAAGCATCCCAAACTCCAATCGTGCGCTCGTCTTTCCACCATGCAAACAAGCGTCCATCGGGTGTCCAGAAGTTTTGCTGTACGCCGAGCATATCCATTCCGTAGGCAATCGAACTGGAATAGCGAATGTTGTTGAATTGAATCGTGCGCTGGTAGGAGAATTGCCTGAGAACCCCGCCGTTATCGGCGTTGTAGATGGTTACGGCAATCGTGGCAGTGGAAACAAAGGTGCAATTTTGCGCATTATTCCACGCCGCATTTACGACCGCAACCTGCTTGCCGTCTGGCTTCCAGAAGACAAGCGGCTGCGCATTCAAAGGAAAATTCTGACAATTTGCAGAAGCATTCGTCGCAGGAGTAAAGCGCAATACCGTGTGCGGAATAAGCACTGGTGCGGTTGTGGTGGTGCCGCCCATCGCGCTCGGCACGGTCATTTGTTGCGTAATTCCTTGCGTGGAAATTTTTGCGCCCAATTCCGTGATGCGGAGGCGAAAACGTTGCGTGGGGAAGTTCGGTAGATTGCGCCAGATATAGCGTCCGCCGCGAGCATTGGCAAGGAAATCCCAACTTGTGCCGTCGTTGATGCTGTACTCAATGCGCACACTGTCGTTTGGCGAAGTCAGCCCGTCATTCGGCGCATTCGACCAGCGAATATCCACATCGCTGCCGCCAAAGACGGGCGTGTTCTGCGTTGGTTGGAGAATGCGGACTTGCGCCGGAAGGAGTATTTGTGAGGCTTGGAGGAGGAGAAGAATGGCGAGTAGGTATATTCCCCTCACCCCAACCCCTCTCCCACGCGAAGCGCGAGGCGAGGGGCTATGCGCACCAGCAAAGGTCGAATTCGCCCCCTTGATAAAGGGGGAACGGGGGATTTGAGGTTTGAAGCCTCTTGTGGCAAATCCCCCACTCGCTACGCTCGTCGCCCCCTTTATCAAGGGGGCTGTCGGGAGGCAAGCATTCATGCGCTCTTTGGGCGTGTGTGCATAAACGAACCCTTTAGAAAAGAGGGCGGCAAAGGAGAGAGTACGGTACTTCACGGCATCAAACGTTAAAAGTGAGTGGAATATCTCAGTACCATACAAATAACTTCATAAAATTAGGCTTCAGTGGCACAGACATTCCTGTCTGTGTTTATCGTCTGCATCCATCACCAACACTCACAGACAAGAATGTCTGTGCCACTGATTGGATATTTTGTGTATGATACAAAGGCGGAAGAGGCATCACGCAAGACCACACCGCGCAAAAATGGCATCAACATTTTTGAGGGATTTTTCGGGAGCGCAGATTTCATCCAATTCCTGCGGGGTGAAATGCTGCATAATGTCGGGGTCGTTTTTCAGAAACTCCAGAAAGGGTGTGCGTTGTTCCCATGTTTTCATGGCATTGCGTTGAACCATTGCGTAGGCATTTTCGCGGGAAACGCCACGTTGGGCGAGTTCGAGCAAAACGGTTTGCGAAAAGGTCAAACCGCATGTCAAATCAAGGTTTTTCCGCATGGTGTCGGGGTAGATGAGCAGATTATCCAGCAAATTCGTCATCAGATGGAGCATATAATCCAGCGTGATGGTCGAATCGGGGCAAATCACCCGTTCAACGCTGCTATGAGAAATATCGCGTTCGTGCCAGAGAGCGACGTTTTCCATTGCGGCCATAGCATTTGCCCGCAAAAGTCGCGCCAAACCGCAGACGCGCTCGGAAACAATCGGATTGCGCTTGTGCGGCATAGCAGAACTTCCTTTTTGTCCTTTGCTGAAAAACTCTTCTGCTTCAAGGACTTCCGTGCGCTGCAAGTGGCGTATTTCCACCGCAATTTTCTCCAACGACGCGCCAATAATTGCCAACGTAGAGAGATATTCTGCGTGGCGGTCGCGCTGAATCACTTGCGTCGAAACGGGCGCGGGCTGAAGTCCAAGTTTTTGCGAAACGTATTCTTCCACTTTCGGGGAAATGTGTTCGTAGGTGCCGACAGCTCCGCTAATCATGCCGACGGAGATAGTATTGATGCCGCTTTTGAGGCGTTCGATATTGCGTTTACATTCTTCGCGCCAGAGCAAAAATTTCAAACCGAAGGTCGTGGGTTCAGCATGGATGCCATGTGTGCGCCCGATGCAGAGCGTGTATTTCGATTCCACCGCGCGGCGTTCCAAGACCGTGAGAAACCGCTCCATTGCTGATAAGAGAAGCTCACCGGCTTGTTTTAATTGCACCGAGAGACACGTGTCCAGCACGTCGCTGGAAGTCATGCCCAAGTGAATGTAGCGCGACGGCTCGCCAACGTATTCGGCAACATTGGTCAGAAAGGCTATAACATCATGCTTGGTGGTTTCTTCGATTTCCAAAACGCGCTTCACATCGAAGTTTGCTTTTGCTTTGATAATCTCAACCGCTTCTTTGGGAACAACGCCAAGCTCGGACTGTGCCTCGCTTGCAGCGATTTCGATGTCCAGCCAAATGCGGAATTTGTTGTGGTCGCTCCAGATTGCGCCCATTTGCGGGCGGGTGTACCGTTCAATCATTGGTGTGGGGATGTGTTGTGAAAGATTTAACAAAATTGGCAAGAGAAAACGTATTGATGCAGCATTGATGCGCTTTCAATAAGGTCGAAAATAACTGAGCCGCTTTCGGAGGTGCGTAAAACACTCTCGCAAAAGCGGCTCAATATCTGAAATTCTTAGGACATTTACTAACAGTTTACTGGCTTAGTTCCGAAGCGGCTTACCCGTCGTGAGCATAGCCATAATGCGCTCTTGCGTCTTTTTCTCCGCGCAAAGCGACATAAAGGTTTCTACTTCGAGTTCGTGCATATATTCTTCGGTTACGTCGGTGGCGAAGTTCAGCGTACCGCCCGAAAGGACGCGAGCAAGCGACTTTGCGAGGTGCATATCGTATTCGCTGATGTACTTCGCTTCGTGCATACCCCAGATTGCCAGCGCGAGATTTGCGTATGCCGCTTCGCCCAAAACGCGAATCATGCGCGGCATTGGCGCGACGTACTCTGGCGCGAGTTCGAGGACGCGACGCTTTGCGTCAGCAAGAACGCGCTCGCGGTTCATCGAAATCCAGTCCGTTTTGCGCAAGAGACCAAGCTCTTGTGCTTCGTGCGCGGAGGTGGACACTTTTGCCATGGAAATAAGCTGGAATGCGCGTTTGACGGCTTCAAACGGCTCTGCGTCAGGGTGGAGTTGTTGGTTGAATCGCCAGAGTAATTCTGTGCAGCCGCCGCCCGATGGAATGAGGCCCACGCCCGCTTCTACCAAGCCCATGTAGGTTTCCGCGCTTGCCGTTGCGTCGTCGGAAAGCATTGCCATTTCTACACCGCCACCCAAGGTCATACCGTGAACACCAGTAACGACGGGGAAGGGAGCATAACGTAATCCACGCACGCCGCGTTGAATCTTACGCATTTCGCCCGAAAGCTGCTCCAGCATTCCTGCTTGCGCCGCCATTGCCACGCCCAAGATGTTCGCACCTGCGCAGAAGTGTTCGCCTTGATTGCTAATCACCAAGCCAGCGTAGCCGCCTTGTGGAATCACGGTCAGTGCTTCTTCCATCAGCACGGCAACGTCCTCGGTCAAAACATTCATTTTTGTGTGGAATTCCAATGCCACAACGCCATCGCCAATATCCACGAGGCTTGCATTGTCGCGCCCTTTGAGTACGCGCTTTTTGTCGCGTTTTACATCCGTCAAAAACACTGTTCCTGCTGGGCGCGGGACGGGTTTATCGGCATCGTAGAAACGCTCGCCTTTTGCGGCTTTATCGGCAAGAATCTGCGGAACGTCTTTGCCCATTGCTTTCAAGGCATCAACGACGGTGTTTATGCCGAGCATATCCACCATTTCAAATGGACCTGTTTCCCAGCCGAAGCCCCATTTTAAGCCATTATCAATTTCAATGTAGGAATCCGCAACAACGCCCAATTTGCTTGCTGCGTAATGGATGAGTTCGTAGGTGGTGCGGCGAATGTACTCGCCATGAGCATCTTGCAACGCAAAGGCAGCTTTTACGCGCTCTTCAAGCGGCTTGTCTTTGATGGCTTCGAGCGCGGCAATTTTCGTTTTGCCTTTGTCTTCGTACTCGAAGGTGTCGAAGTTCAGCACGAGGATTTTACGCTTGCCTTTTTCGTCGCGTGCGGCTTTGTAAAAGCCTTGTTTGGTCTTTTCGCCAAGCAAGTTTTTCTCCATCATTTTGGTAATGATTTCGGGAATCACAAAGTCCTCGCCTGTCGCGTCTTTCAAGCCTTTAGTTACGTGGAAAATGATGTCAAGACCGCTCAAATCCGCCGTGCGGAAGGTTGCGGAGCTTGCACGACCCAAAATCGGACCTGTCAGAACGTCCACCACGTCTTGCGTCAAGCCCATTTCAATCATAATGTTCATTGCCTTCACCATCGAGAATACGCCGATACGATTCGCCACAAAGCCTGGCACGTCGTTCGCAAGAACAATGCCTTTTCCAAGCTGGTGGTCGCCAAATTCGGAGAGTGTTTTGATGTATTCCGCGCCTGTTTCTTTGGTCGGAATCAGCTCCAAGAGGTGCAAGTAGCGCGGCGGCGTGAAGAAGTGCGCACCGATAAAGCGTTTGCGGAACTCTGGTGAACGCCCTTCGATTTGCAAGTGCATCGGAATACCGCTTGAGTTCGAGCTGATGATAGCGTGCGGTGCGGCGTGTTTTTCGACTTTTTCCCAGAGCTGGCGTTTAATGGTGAGGTCTTCCAAAACAGCCTCAACAATCCAATCTACTTCGCCAAGTTTTGCAATGTCGTCTTCCGTATTACCAATCGTGATAAGTCGTGCGCGGTCTTTGCTCATAAAGGAAGCGGGTTTTGCCTTCGATGCACGTTCCAAGCCTGCTTTTGCGTACGCATTGCGGTCAGCACCTTCTTTTGCTGGAATATCAAGCATGAGAACGGGAATACCAGCATTGGCGATGTGTGCGGAAATAGCTGCTCCCATTGTACCGGAGCCGATAACCGCAGCACGGCGGATTGTCTGAGACATGAACACCTCGTAAATTGTAGGGTTTATTGTGAAAGGTAATTATAGTGCGAGATTTTTATGGACTTGCTTTTAAGGAAAGTTCAAAAATTACATTGATGTACTAGACATTATACAGATTAAGCGTTAAGGGGCTGAGAATAGCATAAATACTGGCTTCAGTGGCTTGAGACTTCTTGTCTGTGTTTGTTGCCCGAACCCCTCACCAACACTCACAGACAAGAATGGCTGTGCCACTATTGAATTTGTCCACCAATTATTGTCATACCTAAGAATTCTTTGACAGCACAACCGTTGATACATCAACTAATTCTTTGGTAACGAAAACACGTGTAAAACAATCGGAAACATATCGCCGATGTTTTACACGTGTAAGCTGCAATTTTATTTTTTTTGATGCCCGTAATTGTATAGAAATTACGCTGCGCCGCCCAACTGCTCTTGGACAGTTTTCATGAGGTCTGCGGGCCAGATTGGCTTCGTAAGATACGCATTTGCGCCCATTGCTTTTCCTTTTGCTTGGTCTTCGTCGGAAGCCTTCGCGGTGAGGAAAATCACGGGAATCTTTGATGTGGCGGGGTTTTTGCGAAGTTCGGTAATAAAACTATATCCGTCCATGACAGGCATAGCAATATCGCAGATAATCACGTCTGGCATACTCTGGGTTGCCATTTGCAAACCGATAGACCCATTCTCCGCATAAAACGCTTCAAAACCCGAAATGCGGAGCATCATACCAACGCTGCGGCGGATTGATTCGTCGTCCTCAATGACAAGAATTTTTTTCATACTTCAGTTCTCAAACAATGAAAGTGTAAATAAACACGTAAAGTTAATAGTCCTTTTCTACCTGACCAAATAATCTTCACAATTTTTGAAAGTTTTTTGCTTCGTTGTGTGTGCATTACGCAAAAACTCAGCATTGATGCGGTTTGTAGCTTTTCTTTTCCTTCTGTATTTTAGTGGATATTCGTGGGTAATATCAAGGTCACCGTTGTTCCTTTACCAATATCGCTATCCACCGAGATTGTGCCTTGTAAAATGCCCACCAACTTCTGCACCACTGCTAGTCCCATGCCCGTTCCGCCGATATTACCGATATTGCTACCGCGATGGAACGGCTCGAAAATACGCGCTAAATCTTCTTTCGGAATACCAATACCAACATCCTGAATGGTGATAATGATACTGCCTTGTTCCACAAGCACGGAAAACTGTACCCGTGAACCTTCGGGCGAGTATTTCTGCGCATTAGAAAAGAGATGGTCGAGGATTTGCCGCATCATATCGGCATCGGCGGCGTAGTCAAATTCCTCGCTCGGAAGGCTGTATTCCAAATGATGCTTTTCGCCAAAACGGTCGCGCACTTGCGCAAGAAAATCTTCGCACCACGCACAAAACTTGATCGTTGCCGTTTTTGCTTGCACCGAACCGTTTTCCGCTCTTCCAAAAATGAGCAAATCTTCCAAAAGCCCCGTCATATGGTTCACGCTGCTCGTAATGCGTGTGAAATTTTCCTGCTTTTCGTCGTCGCCCAGAAGATGAAAAAAATCCTTCAAAATACCAACCGAAAGCAAGATAGACGTAAGCGGCGTACGGAATTCGTGCGAGGCAATCGTCACAAAGCGAGACTTCAGCTCAATCAATTCTTTCTCTTTGATGAGTGCCTTGCTCATTTCTTCTTCGGCGTACTTGCGTTCATCAATATCAAACAAAACGCCTTGATAACCAATGACTTCATCGGCAATATTTTTCACTGCCATGAGGTTGTCTTCCACCCAGCGTGTGCGTCCGCTTGCCGTAATGAGGCGGTATTCACGCCGAAGATGGTCTGCCTGTGTGCGCGATAAATGCTTGAAGGAACTCATCACTTTCTCGCGGTCGTCAGCGTGAACATTGTGAATAAACGCTGTGTCGCCGACGGTGAATTCATGGGGCGTAAAGCCGAATTGGTTGATGTTCTCACTGACAAATTCAAGCGGATAGCTCTCGCTTAAACTGAACTGGTAAATCACCGCTGGAGACCGCTCGATAATTGCTTTAGCGCGTTTCAGCATATCCTCCGCCTGCTTGCGCCGCGTGATGTCGAGTGTAAAAATAATCAATCGGTCGCGGTCTTTTCGTGCAGAGGTGTCATCGGTAGTAGCATCACTTGTCAAGCGGACAGAATCAGTCAAAACTGTGATGCGCTGCCCATCTTTGGTTAGAAGCGACCGCTCGCCTTTAATATCCATCCGCCCCGCAAAAACGCGTTTGTAGAAATCTTCAAAAATGGGACGTTCATCCACTGGAAAGAGCGTAACGACGGGCTTTCCTTTCAATTCCTGTGCATCGTAGCCAAAAAGTGTGCAATAGGCGGGGTTGGTGTATTCAAATACGCCCTGCTCATTGGAAATGCAAATACCAACGGGCGATTTTTCAATAACATTCCGAAAACGCTCTTCGCTAAAGCGCAAACTGGACTCGGCGGTGCGCCGTTCCTCCATTTCCTGTTCCAACTGCTTGATAAAATCGTGCATCACGTCGGTACGCTTGCGCAATTGAGCCTCTACGTCGTCGCGGTGGGCTACTTCGGCTTGAAGCTGCATCACAAGCTCTTGGAGGAGTTCGGTGCGCTGAGAGAGCGATTGTTCAAATTCGAGGGTGGTGCTTTTGAGCTTCTCTTCAGCAACAATACGACGATTGATTTCTTCCTGCAACTGCGCTTCCAGCACAGCAATCCGTTGTTGCTGCGCCTCTGGTGATAACCCGCCTGCGCTGTGTGCAGAAGCTAAAGAAGACATAGTCCGTAATCCTTACCGCTCAAAAAATCATTCAAGAAAAGCAATCACACAAAGAAAATTGTTCGCGCAAAAGAACCTTGAAAACATGCAATTCTTCACACAATGTGGTGATTTTGCAACAAACAGAGTTCGTAATGTAGCACTAAATCAGGGATTAAACAAGGAGATATATTTGGTAAAAAAAATTATCAATGTACTACGTGAAAGTAACTTGTCCTGCCTTATCCCGCGCTTGCCTCTACCACTCGCCGCGCCACCAGCATTTCCGCCACCGCCGCCAGCACTGCGCCAAGTAAGAAAACGCGCCACAATTCCGTGCCTGTACCTGCTGTGCGCAGTGTCTCCATACTGCTTTTGCGGTAATCCTCTATCACGCGAATTTGTTCTGGCGATGGCACAAAACGCTCCAGCGACGCGCTTAGTTCTTGCGACGAAAAATGTGTCATTACTGATTCCGATGCGGGCGCATTCACGGCAAGTGTGGAAAGAATTGTCCCAAAGCCCGCACTATTGCTGGGCTTGTAGGAAATTGCATACACGCCCGGCTGACGCAATGTTTCCAGCGAAAGCAGCGCACCACTTGGCGTTGTTGCGGCTTGGCGTGTGGACTGGGTGTTGGAAGGGTCGGTAATGGTCAAAGCCGCGCCGCTTGGCACTTTTCCAGCAATTGGAATCGTGAGCGATTGCCCTACGACCGCCGAAAATGATTCTTGCGAGCGCGACGTGAGATACGATGCGGCACGGAAGACAATCGGCACAAATACGCCCGTTACGGGAAAACTGCTCCATTCGGCAGACGGCGGAACGGCAATGTACAATGCTTTGCCCGTACCGCGCTTGGATTCGGCAAGAAAAATACCATCGGCAAGCTCGATAATTGCTTGCGCCGTGAGCGATTCCCGTATAATCGGCATGGCGTGGCTGATGCGCGGCGATTCCACAATACGGTTCGCGCCTTCGGTTTCGCTGCGCTTGAACACGCCCTGAAACAAGGGGTGTGCAGCATCAACGCTGGTAAATTCTGCCGGAGTAGCTGGTGGATACTCGCTTTCAGCCACTTTGCCAAACTGCAACGCTGGTAAAATGGTCGTGTTGTAATTTTGCAAATCCGCGCCTGCGCCCGCAAAAATAAACACGCCGCCACCTTCCTGTACAAAGCCTTGCAAGCGTCCTGCGTCGCTCACGGAAAAGCGCGGAATACCAACCAAAAACAGCGCATCGAACTCGTTCAGCGCAATCGAAGAAAGCGCGTCGGCGGGGAGTTCTGTGAGGTTTTGCGTAGATTTATCTGCTCGCAAAGCCACACTCAAAAATGCGCATTCATCCCGCGAACCAATGAGCGCGATGCGTGGTGCTGGTGGCAGAACAAAGCCAACGTGCCGCCTATTGTCAGCATCCAGCACATCGCCTTCTACCTCGACCGTACAGCGCACCAATCCTCCTGTTTCAGAGCTTCCTCCATTTGCGCTGCGCTCTGGCGCGGCTGCGGCAATAGGAATCATGCGGGATTCACCCTTCGGAATCGTTACCGTGCGCTGCGCAACGCGCTCGCCGTTCATTTGCAAACTCACAATCACATCGCGCAGGTCTTCCGTGCTGCTATTGCGCACCCGCGCTTCGATTTCAACGGGCTTTCCGCTCTCAAAAATCCGCGAAACAAGATGCAGCGAATCCACCGACAAATTGCGCTCGCCTGCTTTGGAGTCCGCGCCAATCGGAACACAATAGACGGCAGTTGCTTTGGGAAAGAGTTTAAGCGAATCGCTCTTGTTCAGAACACCAGTATTTGTGCCATCTTCCAGCACAATATTCTTTTGCGCATCGGTGATGATAAAGACTTCGCGGTTCAAATTCTGCGCATCAGTGAGAATGGACGAAGCAAGACGCAATGCGCCTTCCAGCTTGCCAGTAGCAAAAGCAGTCGGCACGTTTTGGATTGCCTCGCGCATTGCACCCAAATCCCGCGTAAATGCTGCCGTGCGGCGGTCGCTGAGGTCTGCCATCTGCACAAGCGCGACTTCATCGCCATCGCCGAGCGAGCGTACCACGCTGAGAGCGGCTTCTTTTGCTTGTTTCAGGCGCACACCGCGCTCATCGGCGAGTTCCATGCTGAAGGAATTATCCAGCACAATCACCACCGAGCTTTTTGCTTTTGTTCCCAGACCCGGAAACGAGGTCGGAATGGTCGGACGCGCAAAGGCAAGCACCGCACAAACGACAATCAGCACCCGCAAGAGCAGCAAAATCAGTTGTGTAATTTTGAGTTTACGAATGCGTGTTTTCTGAAGTTCTTTCAAAAAGGTGAGCGTACTGAAATCAATGGTTTGGAGCTTGCGCAAATTGAAAAAATGCAGCAAAATTGGAATCGCGGCGGCTGCCAAACCCAGTAAAATGGCGGGATTGAGAAAGGTCATAGTGGGAAAATTGGAGAGAGAGAAACAAGCGTCATGAGGTGAGGTTCTCACTTCATAGTGAGGCTCTCACTCTGGCGCGTGTTGCCCAAAGTGAGAGCCTTGCTATGAAGATTTATACGCCCTCGTGCCGAACTTGTTACGATATAAGTCGGTAAATAA
Organism: Ignavibacteria bacterium; assembly: GCA_013298775.1. Classification (GTDB taxonomy): domain Bacteria; phylum Bacteroidota; class Ignavibacteria; order Kapaibacteriales; family UBA4661; genus PH2015. Next base: position 213,000 of record JAAFIV010000003.1, read on the forward strand.
TCGGCACCGTTATCCAGCGTGGAATTTTCTTCCCTTTATGAACTGCGGGCGTGAATTTTGCTTTCTTCACCGCCGACTGAGCAGGTTCATTAAAAATAGGGTTCGCGGAATTTTCAACAAAAGACTTGATAACGCGACCATTCACGCCAATCAAAGCGCGAACTTGTACTTTGCCTTCAAGATTTTTTGCTTTCGCCTCTTTCGGATATTCTATCGCCTTGCGGAGTGCCGCCATGTCTGTTTCTGGCTCTTTATCCACAGGAGTACGGTCGTAGGCACTCGGATATTTTTTCTTCACTTCTTCAGAGGCTTCTTCAATTTTATCATCCATTGTGCTTTGTTTGGCGGCGGCTGCAAGAGAGTCTGCTGCTGCCTTTGCTGCTGTAATTGAATCTGCGGCGGCAGAGGCTATTGCTTGCGCCGTGCCGCTTGCAGCACCTTGACCTGCTTGCGTGGAATCTTTCCGCTCAATGGGTTCATTTTTTGAGCCGCACGATGCGAGGCTCAAAACCGTGATAGTTGCTATTGCTGCTACCTTCAATGTATTCATAACTGCTCCAGTTGTTAGAAAAACCTACCATAAATAATTTACGCACGAATTTACCCGTGTGCCGCTTCTTCGCTTGGAACAAAGGCGTGAATTTCCTCCAACAGCGCAGAAACAATTTCTTCTTCCTTGATTTTCCGCACCACTTCGCCTTTGCGGTACAAAATCGCTACGCCTTTTCCAGCTGCAATGCCGATATCTGCTTCGCTTGCTTCGCCCGGACCATTCACCACGCAGCCCAAAAGCGCGATTTTTACTGGCTTCTTGATGCCTTTTACTGCTTCTTCAAGTTGGTTTGTAATGCTGAATAAATCTACTTCCAAGCGTCCGCAGGTCGGGCAGGCAATGATTTCCACGCTGCGCTGCGCCATGCCGAGTGAGCGCAAAATTTCTTTGCCAACTTCCACTTCTTTTTCTGGCTCGTCGGTGAGGGAAACGCGAATGGTGTCGCCGATACCTTCTGCGAGCAATGTTCCAATGCCGACTGCGGATTTAATTGTTCCAACCCGCGTTGTTCCTGCTTCGGTAACGCCTAAATGCAAAGGAAAGTCTGTTCGCTCGGCAAGCATTCGATATGCTTCAATCATCAGGCGCACGTCGGTGGATTTCACCGAAATAATCACGTCGTCGAAGCCGAAATCTGCCGCAATTCCTGCGTGGCGCATCGCGCTTTCAAACAAGGCTTCGGGCGTTGGATAGCCGTGCTTTTCCAAAATATCTTCTTCCAGCGAACCAGAATTTACGCCAATGCGAATCGGGATTTGACGTTCTTTTGCTTTCGAGAGAACCTCATGAATACGCTCTTTCGAGCCGATATTTCCTGGATTGATGCGCACTTTCGCCACACCAGCTTCGATTGCTTTCAACGCGAAAATGTGATTGAAGTGAATATCGGAAACAATCGGCACGGGCGACTGGCGCACAATCTCTGCCATTGCATCGGCGGCGTGTTTGTCATTGACCGTAACCCGCACAATATCTACGCCCGCTTCGTGGCAACGGCGAATCTGCTCGACGGTTGCTTTCACATCGGCGGTTTTCGTTTTGGTCATGGTCTGGACGCTAATCGGCGCATTCCCACCCACTTGGATGTTCCCGACCATGACGGTACGAGTTTTTCTGCGGCGGAAAGGCAAGGTTGCCATGGGTTGTTCGTGCGTACCGTTTTTCCCGTTTTTACCATTTACAACGGGTAAGTCAAAGGTGGTGGACATATTGAAAGGAATTGGTGAAAGGATATAGATTTTATGCGGTATTGAGGAGATGTTTTATGCTGCAACAGTGCGCTGTTGTGCCTGTGCATTTGTACGTGATTTTTGGGAACCAGATTCTACGCGCCAATACATGAGCAAACCATTGCCCATGCCGAGCAGAGAACCCAGTGCGTTGCCTTCCGTGCTGGATTTTTGATGATACATCTGGGCTGCTTTTCTTTGCTCAATAAAGTCATACAGCGAGCTGTAGCCATTGCGACGCAAAACGCCGACAACATATTCTTCGGAAAGACCGTTTTCTATGAGCATAGCCCGATAGATTTCGTAATCCTCTACCGAAGCGGTATTTGCACGAATTTTTGCCAGCAATTTTTCCAGTGCTTCATATTTTGATTTATCCATTGCTGTCTCCCAACTGTGATTGTCGAAGTTGTTCAAATGCTTCTGTTTGTTGCTCCATCGAAGAGAGGCTAATGCTGATGTCGTCAGATTTTTTATCAATCAATGAAATCTTGTTTTGCAAGCTGTTGAGTTCTTCAATCGCTTGCTTTCGGGCAGTGCTGTTCGCATTAAAGCCAATGAGAATGACTCCACCAACAATGACAGCAATCAAGATTCCAAGCCATTTCGTGAAATCATCAAAACGTTTGTCGTAGAGTTTATCAATGTACTCAAGTTTTGTACGGAAATCACGATTTTCCTGCTCAAGTTTTTGGATGCGTTGTTGAAGAGAATCAGTATTCTTCTCTGCAAGCGCGTAAACACTGAGCGACTGCACGATAAACGATGCAAAGAGTATGAATACAATAGCGATTATTTTCACAGAGAACATAGTTTTCATGCGGCTTGTAGGTCGCTAAACGAAAATAGTTGTGGGCGTGGAAGAGGCTTTTGCTCTTCGTTGTAGAAATCAATGAGCGATTCTATCATTTCCTGACCATGCTGCACAGCTTCTTGATACGAGTCGCCATGCGTCTTGCAATGTGGAAAGTCAGGCAAAGAAACGACAAACGTATTGTCTTCGTCCGACCATTGGATAATCATGCTATACTTCAGCATATGCGGGAATTTTATTAGAATTTTTTAAGTTGAGCGATTGCTTGACGGACAAGTTTTTCTTGATAGACTTTTGCATCCTGACCGTCATTTCCTGCAATAGTAACGGGTTCTGTGAGTTCTGGATGCGACCAAATTGTGTGACTACCCTTTCCTTGTCGCCAAGAAAAACCTGCTTGGAGAAGTTTTCGCTTCAATTCTCGAATTTTTTGTGGCATACATTTCTACAATTTCTTACTCGCCTCCATTAACACCCGCTTTTCTTCATCCGAAAGACTATTGTAGCCACTTTTGGCAATTTTATCCAATAAGCTATCAATCTCTTCTTGAGTAATGGTGCGGCTTCCATCAATTTTCGACTGCGCCCGAAACCACGAACCAACTGTGCCAGAAACACTTTGTTTTTCTGAAGTGCTGTACGAATCTGATTCTCGAATATCGTAAATCTTGCGCCGCGAACCCGTGATTTTACGCCCGCCTTCGCCGCTCACCATCGCACTTACTTTATCGAAAAAGCCGAAAATACCTGCTTGGTCGCCGAAGCGGAGCAGCAAATAGCCCGTGAGTGCGCCGCCTAAGTGCGCGAAGTGCGCCACGCCGTCATTGCCCGTCAAGCCTGCAATGAGGTCAATGCCAATCCACACCAGTACGAAGATTTTTGCTGGAATCGGGAAAAATATCGGAAACATGAGGATTGGTCGGTCGGGGAACATAAAACCAAACGCAATCATCACGCCTTGAATGGAGCCAGATGCGCCCACGGTCGGACCGCCCATGCCAAAAAGCGAACCGACGGCTAATTGCGCCAATCCCGCACCAATACCTGCAAGCACATAAAAAATCGTAAACCGCCGCGAACCCCAGAGCGATTCAAGCTCCGAGCCAAACATCCACAGCGCGAACATATTCATAAGCAAATGCCACACGCCGCCGTGCATGAATTGGTAGGTTACGAGCTGCCAAGGCATGAAGTGTCCAGATTCTATCGGCTGCAGAGCGAACCAGTTCATCACGTAATAGCGAATCGGTGCGCCGCCGACGGTCAGCAAATCCAGAAAAAGGTATTGGCAAATGAAAATGACAACGTTGGTAATCAGCAGGGTTTTGATGACAGGCGTGAAGAAGGAAAATCCTCCGCCACCGCCGTAATAGCTGCCGCCGCCGTTGTTGTAGGTTGTGAAAGAGAAACGTGCCATTGATGAAAGTCGAAAATGAAATGATTTTATATCCTTAGAACTTTCGTAAGTGGCGCAGACAAGAGTGTCTGTGCTGCCGTCTGCTTTAGATTTTATGCGGCTTCGGTAGAACAGACACTCTTGTCTGTTCTATAAAACAACACTCTACGAAAATCCTAAATCTTCTTGCTCCAAAAGACGTGCGATGGAACAATGAATTGTGCGCCGCAGAATTCAGACCACCAACAGCAGCAATTACCGCACTTCCGCGCCTGCTTCAACACCAGATTTTTCGGGCGTTACCAGCGACAACGAACCATCGGGCATATTTGCCGCGAGCAACATTCCTTGCGACTCCTGTCCCATCAGTTTGGCAGGTTTTAAGTTCACCAGCACCGTTACCACTTTGCCGACGAGTTCTTCTGGCGTGTAGAATTTGCCAATGCCTGCAAGGATTTGCCGCGTCTCCGTGCCAATATCCACCTGCAATTTCACCAACTTCTCCGACTTCGGAACACGCTCCGCTACAAGAATTTTCCCCGTGCGAAGCTGAATATTTTTGAAATCATCAATAGAGATGAGGGCTTGGTCGTTGGTTGCTTGGGGCTTTATTACTTGGTTCGTCGGGGCTTGGTCATTTGTCGAAGGTGCTGTTTTTGCTTCATCATTCATACTTCCGATGTCATCCTTTCTTCCGAGTTTTGCAATTTCTCGCGCAACAATTTCATCTTCAACTTTGCTGAAAAGAATTGTGGGAACGAGTGTTTGTGCGCCTTCTGGCAAAAGTGGGTGTGCGAGTGTTTGCCAGGATTGCGTGAGATGTGTAGCATCCGCGCCGAGCATTTGCAGAATCGCCGTGCTGGTATTCGGCAAAATTGGCTGAAACGCAATCGCCAGCGAGCGAATAAGCTGCGAGCAGACGTAGAGAGCTTTTGCGGCATCGTCGCGGTTTTCCTTGATGCTCTTCCATGGCGCGGTGTCGTTGAAATACTTGTTTGCGGCGCGGGCAATGTTCATCGTTTCGGTGACGGCATCGCGGAAGCGGAAATTGGTGTAGTTTTCCGCCGCACGCTTGGTGTGGAGCGTGAGCGAGGCAAGCACACGCACGTCGTCTTCCGAGAAATAATGCAGATATTTCGGATGCAAATGCTCAATCGCTTCATCGGGCGTAAAGACGTTGTAGGCAACAATATCGCCAACAAGCAGTTTCCATGCCTCTGGCAGCTTCTTCGCGGCTTCGGGCAAATGCGGAACACGTCCGTCGAAATTTTTATGTAAAAACTGCGCCGAGCGATTCACGAAGTTCCCCAGAATTGCCGCCAATTCGTTATTCACGCGGGCTTGGAAGTCGCGCCAGGTGAAATCGGAATCTTTATTTTCGGGCATATTCATCGCAAGCGTGTAGCGAAGCGCGTCGGCGTGTTGTGGCTCTGGGAAATCTTGGAAATAATCACGTAAATCAATCGCCCAGTTGCGGGATTTGGAGAACTTTTCGCCTTCCAAATTCAAAAATTCATTCGCAGGAACATTCGTCGGAAGCACGTAATTACCGCGTGCGTAGAGCATTGCAGGAAACATAATTGCATGAAAAACGATGTTGTCCTTGCCCAAAAATGCGATGTAGCGCATTTCCGCTTCTTCCTGCGTTTTTCCTGCGGGAAGCGTCCACCAATCGCGCCATTCCTCAGCTTTGCCGCGCCCTTTTTCTGCTTGTTGCGCTGCCCACTCTTTGGTTGCGGAAATATAGCCCAAAACCGCATCAAACCACACGTAGATAACTTTGCCTTTTGCGCGTTCAAGCGGCACAGGTACGCCCCAGGTGAGGTCGCGCGTGATGGCGCGGTCGCTCAAGCCCTGATTCAGCCACGAGCGTGATTGCTGCACGACGTTATCCTTCCACGTGGCGGCATTACGCGTGATGAACTCTTCTAACATTTGCTGAAAATCACCCAGTTTGAAGTACCAATGCGTGGTATTTTTCACAACGGGCGTTTTGCCAGAAACGAGACTGCGCGGGTTCTTCAGGTCGAGTTGATTGTAATACGCGCCGCATTTGTCGCACTGGTCGCCACGAGCTTTGTCGTAGCCGCAGTTTGGACAGGTTCCCTCGACGTAGCGGTCGGGCAGGAACATATTTGCGTCCGCGTCGTAAAATTGCGCTTCTTCTTTTTCTGCCAAATAGCCTTTTGCCAGCAAATCGGTGAAAAATTCCTGCGTGGTCTCGACGTGGCGCGGAATGGACGTGCGCGAGTAAATGTCGTAGCTCATACCAAAGCTGGAGAGCGCGTCGCTATTGGCGTTGTGGTACTTGTCAATGATGTCTTTGGGCGTAACGCCCTCTTTTTCGGCGGCAATTGAAATCGCAACGCCGTACTCGTCCGAGCCGCAAACGTACAGCACCTTTTCCCCTGAGAGGCGCATAAAACGGGCATACAAATCGGCAGGTAAAAAAGAACCTGCGACGTGTCCCAAGTGAAGATAGCCATTTGCGTAGGGCAGTGCGGATGTGATAAGTGTTCGTTTCATGCGGTATGTGTTGCTGAATAACCGTATTGGTCGTTACTGATTTTTACTGATGTTGTACGAATATTTTTTCCTGAAAAGCTCGGCAAAATACAGAATTTATGCGAATTGAAGGGGAAGAATTTTTAGCAGGTATTCCTGTTATGCGCAAGGAGATGGTACGGTATTCGTGAAAGGTTGTACACTGCTCAGGTTTCGCCCATGAAGAGGGCAGGGCTGTTAAGTTCTGCCCTCACCCCGCTCTGCGAGCGACCCTCTCCCAGAGGGCGAGGGTGAAGAGGTGGCTCTGTATCTTGCCCTTCTCCCTCTGGGAGAAGGGTTGGGATGAGGGAAAACACGAGAATTTAACAGCCCTGCATGAAGAGGGGACGCAGATGAAGATGATTGGATTGATGAAGATGATACTGACGAAAAAAAGAGCGCGAATGCAGACTTCATCTGTTGTTGATGTTTTCTACATTTTCATCATCTTCATCAACCCAATCATCTTCATCTGCGTCCAAAAAAATCATGACCGAACCAATTACGAAAGATTTTTCGTGAAAGATTTTTTGAATGATTTTTTGAATGATTATTATGCTTTCCCTCGCTCCGCCGCCGCTCGCAGTGCGGGAATCGTGCTGTGCAAATCGCCAGAAAACACGCCAGAGCCGCTCACGAGAATATTCGCTCCTGCTCGCACAATTTCCTCCGCATTTCCCACCACAACACCGCCATCCACCTCGATTTCAACGTGTTCCAGACCGTGCGAATCCAGAAACTCCCGCAATTCCCGCGCACGGCGCAAAAACGACGAAATAAATTTTTGCCCGCCAAAACCTGGATTAACCGACATCAGCAAAATAAAATCGCAGTATTCCGCCGCATCGAAGGCGTAGCGCAAAGGCGTAATCGGGTTCAAAACCGCACCAACACGCTTTTTGTGTTCCCGAATGAGCGACAACGTGCGGTGCAGATGCGGGCAGGCTTCCACGTGAACGGAAATCCAATCCGCGCCCGCTTCGGCAAAGGCGGGAATGTAGCGGTCAGGGTTTTCAATCATCAAGTGGCAGTCCAGAGGCAGCGTCGTTACTGGGCGCAAGGCAGCAACGATGAGCGGACCAATCGTGATATTTGGCACAAAATGACCATCCATCACGTCCACGTGCAAAATATCCGCGCCCGCTTCTTTGCAGCGTGCGGCATCCTCGCCTAAGCGGGCAAAATTCGCCGAAAGTAGTGATGGTGCGATTTGTATGGGATGTTGCATAGAAAAAAACTGGGTAATTTAGGGTATGTATGGAGTGAGGCTCTCGCTTCTTCACGAGGGTCTCACTTCGGTAAAGAGACTTCGGTAAAGAGCTTCGGCAAAGAGAGTGAGAGCCTCACTGGGAAGTGAGACCCTCACAAAGACGCAGTATTATTTACTTTTCCTTCCACTCTGGCACACGCCCAGGCGTGTACGGCGCTTGCGCGGCTTCCATTGCTTTTTCGATGCGCGGAATCTCAATTTCAACAATCGCTTTCAATTTCGCCAATTCTTGCTCGAATTCCTGCGCAGCAACGGCGTAGCTGTCCACGTGCGTTTGTGGCGGCGCGGAGGTGCTTGAATACTGCTCATAGACGATATTGTTCACGCGCTCTTGAATGCTGGGCGGTACGCCTTCGTTGCGGGAGGCGAGGAAGGAATCGCCGCGAAGTCCACGTAGAACAGCATTCATGCGACTCTCAAGGCTGGTCGCTTCGTCGCGGAGTTTCGGTGCGTCCGATGACATTGTTTCGCCTAATGCTTTTTTGATGCTCGCAAGACGAGATTTGGTGCTGTTTGCAACGTCTAACGCGCCCGACAAAGCACGTTGGAAATTCGCTACTTTTTGCTGAAATGCCACAAGTGCTTTGCGGTCTGCGGCAGGAAGCGTGGTGTTATTAAGCGGCACAACGTTGAAGCTGACAGGCTCGGTAATGCTCGTCGTTACGCCATTCACGCGCTTTGAGAGAAACACTTTGTATTCGCCTGGAATGACACGCGCACCGCCGTAGTCGGCTTCTTCGGCTTGGTGCTGCGCAATCGGCGTTTGGTCGGCATAGCGCAAATTCCACACAACACGCTGCAAACCAGCACTATTGCTGACGTTCAAGCGGCGAACAACATTCCCAGCAGCATCCGTAACTGTTGCGAAATATGCTGGCGCATCTTCTTCCTCTTCCGCACGAAGCTCCTCATCGCTTGGATACTTGCCTCCACCACCTTTTTCAGCACTTGCTTTATCGCCGTTTGCTTTGTCGCCGCTTGCTTTTTCAGCATCCGCACGAACTTGTTTTTTTGTTTTGAGCGCATCCTTCACATACACCGTGAAGACCGCACCAAATGGTGCGTTTTCGGCAATGTAGAATGTTTCACCCAAAAAACCTTTGCCTCGGTCGCCGTAGGGCGTGGATTCCACGTAGCAGAGCGCGTCTTTGATGGGAAAAATGTTTGCTTCTTTGCTTGCATCAAATTTGCCCTGAGCCAAGGCGCGAAGCGGTGTGTAGTCGTCCAAAATGTAGAAACCGCGTCCAAATGAAGCCAGCGCGAGGTCGTTTTCACGCTTTTGGATGGCGAGGTCGCGCACGGGGATTGTCGGAAAATTGCCTTTCAACTGTTTCCATGCCGCGCCGCCGTTTACGCTCGCAAATGCGCCAAATTCCGTGCCGACAAAGAGCAGATTTGGCGTAACGTGGTCTTCCGCAATCGCAAGCACCATGCCGTTTTCAGGCAGATTTCCCTTGAGCGCATTCCACGTTTTGCCCGCGTCGTTGCTCTTGAACAAATACGGCTTGAAATCACCGTTTTTGTGGTTGTCGTAGGCAATGTACACCACGTTTGCATCATGCTGCGAGCAGAAAACCGCGCTCACGTATGCTTTGTCGGAAACGCCGCCAACAGGCTCGATTTTACGCCAATTTTTCCCGCCATCATCGGTAATTTGCACCAAACCATCATCCGTGCCAACTACGATAAAACCTTCTTTCTTGGGCGATTCCGCGAGCGCAGAGATATTGCCGTAGAGCGCAGTTGAGGCGTGTTTTGCCACTGCATCGGCTGGCTGGATTTTGCCCATAACGGGCAGCTTATCGCGGTCTAAACGGCGCGACAAATCTGGGCTGATGAGCTTCCACGTGTTGCCTCGGTCGTCGGAGCGGAAGAGCTTATTTGCCGCAAAATACAGACGCGACGCGCTGTGCGGGCTGATAATAAGCGGCGCGTCCCAATTCCAGCGCAGCACTTCCTCGCCCTTGCCTTCGATTGGCTTAATTCCTAGATTCTCGCCACTTTTTTTGTCGTAGCGCGTCAAGCCACCATGCTGAAATTGCGCATAGACGATGCTCGGATTTTCGGGGTCAATCTGAGATTTGAAGCCGTCTCCGCCTTGCGTCGTGAACCAATCGTAATTGTTCGGTCCGCTCGCGCTGATAGTACGCGAGGGTCCGCCAAGCGAGTAATTATCCTGCGTTCCGCCATAAACGTAGTAAAAGGGCGTGGTGTTGTCCACCGAAACGCGGTAAAATTGCGTGATGGGCAGATTGGTGGTATGCCGCCACATTGCGCCTTTGTCGAAGGTTTCATACAAGCCGCCATCGCAGCCGACCAAGTAATGATGAGGGTTGTCGGGGTTAATCCAGAGTGCGTGATTGTCCACGTGCTTCGCTTTTGTGCCGAGTGCTTTCAGCGTCGCGCCGCCGTCGTCGGAAACCATAATTTGAAAATTCATCACGTAGATTCTCTCAACATCCTTCGGGTCGGCGTAAATTGTGGCGTAGTACATTGCCGTAACATCGTAGGGATTACGCTTCTCCCACGTCGCGCCGCGATTCACGGAGCGAAAAATTCCACCTTTTTTGTTCGCGCCTTCCACCGTTGCGTAGAGAATATCGGGATTGACAGGCGAAATGGCAAGACCAATACGCCCCATCTGACCAGACGGCAAGCCGCTTTCCGCCTTATTCCACGTCGCGCCAGCATCGGTGCTTTTGTAAATCGTGGATTCTGGTCCGCCATCAATGAGCGTCCATGCGTGGCGGCGGCGTTGGTAGGCGGAAACGTAGAGTACATCAGGGTTACGAGGGTCATAGACAATATCCGAAACGCCTGTATTTTCGCTAATTTTGAGCGACTGCGTCCACGTTTTTCCGCCGTCGGTGGTTTTGTACAATCCGCGCTCACCGCCCGCAGACCAGAGTGGACCTTGTGCGGCGACATAGACAACGTTGGAATTGCGCGGGTCAATGACGATGCGAGCAATATGTTCCGATGTTTTCAAGCCCACGTTTTTCCACGACGCGCCGCCGTCGTCCGACCGGTACACGCCGTCGCCATAGCCAACGCTGCGCTGCGAGTTATTCTCGCCCGTCCCAACCCAGACTGTATGAGGGTTTGCGGGGTCAATCGTTATGCAGCCAATCGAATACGAGGCTTCACCTTCAAAAATTGGCGACCACGAAATACCAGCATTCATGGTCTTCCACACGCCGCCAGAAGCCGCCGCCACGTACCACGTGGACTTGTGTGCGGGATGCACGGCAATTGAAGAAATGCGCCCTGAGGTAATTGCTGGACCAATGGAGCGGAGTTTTAAGCCGTCGAAGGTGAGTTTTGATGCGGGGTCGGAGGAAGATTCTTTTGAAGAAGACGCTTGCGCAAACAGTGGTGATGACGAATACACACAAAAACATAAACACGCGCAAACAAGTAACGACGCGCTTTGGCGTACAAGATGCTTCATAAAATTGCCCTTAAATAAAAAGAAAACAGTTGCGAGAAAACGAAGAAGAAAATTAAGCAATGTTTTTGACAAATTGAATAGACATTATACAGATTAGTGATTTTTGCTCTTCAATAGTGGCTTGAGACTTCTTGTCTGTGCGTGTTGGTGCGGGTTTCAGGCGGCAAACACAGACAAGAAGTCTCAAGCCACTGAAGCCAGTATTTACGCCATTTCTGGACTCTCAGAGCTTAATCTGTATAATAGACTTTATTCCGAATAGACTTTTTTACTAAACAAGGCAGCATGCTGCCTTGCTCCAAAACTCTAAAAACCTTATTCGAGATAAACTCTAATGTCTAATGGAGAAATTGCACGAAAGAATTGTATGAACAAGATTTCTCCAACTTTTTGTAGATTTGTTTGCCTTGAACGTGCCGTATAATCGTGCTATCTTCACGGCGCAGGCAAGAGTGTCCGCGCTACCTATAAAACTGGCTTCGGTAGCACGGACACTCTTGTCTGTGTCTCTTCAAATTCATTTGGTAGGCTACTCGTTTTCCCGAATTTTCACCACAATGTTTGCTCATTTTTTTTTCTCAATAGCGCATGAATACTACCGAATTGCAGCAATCTCCCACACCAAAGCGCGTAAGCATCATCGGCGCAGGGCTTGTCGGCTCACTACTTGCGATATTCCTTGCCAAGCGCGGCATCAGTGTTGATGTTTTCGACCGCCGCGCCGATATTCGCCGTGCGGAAGCAGAGCGTGGGCGGTCTATCAATCTCGCGCTGTCGCTGCGGGGCTTGCGGGCGTTGGAAGCGGCGGGAATTGGTTCGGGGAATAGAACAAGCAATGATGCAATGAACAATGATGCAATGAGCAATGATGCAATGAACAATGATGCGGGTGCGCAGAAATTCGACATCACGCAAATTGGACTCCCGATGTACGGACGTATGATTCACACAGCAAGCGGTGATGCGGTGTTTCAGCCTTACGGCAAGGACGGCGAGGCGATTTACTCCGTTTCGCGCACGAATTTGAACAAGCTCCTTTTGGATGCTGCCGAAGCCGAGAACCATATCAATCTCCATTTTTCCGCACGGTGCCTGGAAGTCGCACCAGAACAAGCATCGGCGGAGTTTTTGGATGTACACGGCGAACATTTTTCGCATAGTTCGGATTGTCTTATCGGCGCAGATGGCGCGTATTCGCCCGTCCGCTTGGCAATGCAAAAGCGAGAACGTTTCAACTACGAGCAGTTTTACCTCGACCACGCCTACAAAGAACTCACCATACCCGCAAACCCCGATGGAAGCTGGAAAATGAGCAATAATGCGCTCCACATCTGGCCCCGCGCCCGTTTTATGCTCATTGCGCTGCCAAACCGCGATGGCTCGTTTACCTGCACCTTGTTTCTCCCTTTTGAATCAGCATTTGAAGGCGAGACTAGTTTTCATGAGCTTCGCACGGCAGACGACGTACAAGAATGTTTCCAAAAACTTTTCCCCGACGCGCTCCAGCTTATGCCCACGCTCACGGAAGATTTTTTTCACAATCCTACTTCGTCACTCGTAACGATTCGGTGCGCCCCTTGGACGATTCAGGACAAAGCAATGCTCATCGGTGATGCCGCCCACGCGATTGTTCCCTTCTACGGACAAGGCATGAATGCTGGCTTTGAGGACTGCCGTGTTTTCGACGAACTCCTCAGCAAGCACAATAATCGCTGGGCGGAAGCGATGCACGAATACCAACTCGCCCGCAAACCCAATGCCGATGCGATTGCGCGACTTGCAATGGAAAATTTTATTGAAATGAGCGAGCGCGTTGCCGACCCGAAGTTTTTATTGCGCAAAAAAATCGAGCAAGACCTGCATGTACGCTACGGCGAGGCGTTTTTGCCCGTGTATTCGATGGTGACGTTTTCGCACATTCCCTACGTGAACGCGCTTCGGGAAATGGAGCATCAAAACGCTCTCTTTGCAGCAATTATGCGCTTTCCAGACATTGAACATTCGTGGAATACGCCCGCAATGCAGGAAAAAATCCGCTTTACGATGCAGGAATTTGGGTATGCGGTGTGAAGTAACTGTTCAGGTAACATCTCGTCGGGCGGCTGTTATCACAAGTACAGTAGCCGTCCGGCGAGTCTGCGCACGATGCTTTACCGAAAGAAGAACCCGACGGACGGTCAAGAACCCGCCCGATTTCTATGGAAAAGTCAAGTTTTTTTAAGCAAACGCTGGAGTCGTTTTTGGGACGGGCTTTTTGGAAACATGGTCTTTGTCGTACTTTTTGCCAGAGTTCATCACCGCGCAAAAGAC
>JAAFIV010000030.1 GCA_013298775.1 Ignavibacteria bacterium
TGCAATACTTCCAAGACCGTAATCAAAACAAGGTGATGATTCAGTGGAAATTCACTGAGTATCATGCACGTGAGGTCTTTGTCCGACATTATGAAAATGTAAAAATTAAATAAACAAAGCACTAGTCGGGGAAATACTGGTAATCGTCGGCACGGGCGGTACAAAGGTAAACGCTGAGGGGAGCGTTGCAGTGCCGCGAGGCGAAACCACGCTCACATCACCCGTCGCACCCACGCCGACAACTGCCGAGAGCGTTGTGCCGTCCGCAGAAGGCGTAAAACTTGCCACGACTTCTCCGCCGAAGCGGACGGATGTAATGCCTGATAGATTCATTCCCGTGATGGTAATACTTGTCCCCGGAGAGCCGCTTGTGGGGCTGATGCTGGTGATAGTTGGCGGAGGCAGAAGCGGTGAAAATCGTCCACCGGAAGTAGCAGTCCCAAGAGGCGTTACCACACGAAGCTCACCAATACTCACACCTGACGGAACAACCGACGTTATCTGCGTGGCACTCACCACAACAAAACTTGCTGCCGCCAGCGTACCGAAACTTACGGCAGTTGCGCCCGTGAAATTTGTTCCTGTGAGAGTAACTGTCGCGCCTGGCAATGCCGACATTGGTGCAAAACTCGTAATAGTGGGCGTAGGCGGAACAACGTTGAATGACACGGCTGACGTGGCAGTGCCGCCGGAGGTTACCACCTGCACCGTGCCGCTCGCCGCACCTGCCGGAACAGTCGCGCTGATGCTGCCGTCAGAAAGTACCGTGAACGCCGTTATAGCCGTGCTGCCAAGCAACACGCGGCTTGCGCCCGTCAGTGCCACGCCTGTAATCGTGAAGGATGAGCCGACCGAGCCGCTTGCGGGCGTGAGCGCGGTAATGCGCGGCGTGGCGATGGGCGTGAAAGGCGATACTGATGTGGCAGTGCCGCTCGGTGTTACAACGCTGATAACGCCTGCGCTTGCTCCCGCAGGAACCACAGCGCGAATCTGCTCTCCGCTAACAACGGTGAAACTTGCTGCTGGCGTGCTGCCAAAACTGACGGCGGTTGCACCCGTGAAATTTGTCCCTGTGAGCGTAACGCTCGCGCCGACTGCGCCCGTCGCAGGTGCAAAACTTGCAATAGACGGCACAGCACTGATGGTAAAGAGATTATACGGCGGCGTACCAACGCCAGATGGAGTCTGTACAATGATTGGCACTCGCCCTGAAGCACCTGCCGGAACACGTACTTGAATTTGCCCGTCGCTCTGGCTCACAATCATTGCCGCCACGCTGCCGAAACTCACCGATGTTGCGCTTGCTAAACCAGAACCAATGATAGTTACCATTGTGCCAACCGCACCAGAATTAGGTGTAAAGTTGCGGATATTCACATCAAGCCGAGTAGTGAAGTCAAATAACGAAGAAGCATTACCGCGCGGCGTTTGGACGGTTACTATGCCAGAGAGAGTATTTATAGGGATGGTGAGCGTGATAGTGCGGTCGTTTACAACCGTTGGTGCAACCGAAATGCCGCTTGGGAAGATGTAGCTCGGCATAAGTACATTCGTCGCGCCTGTAAAGCCCGAACCTGAAATAGTCAAGGTGGAGAGTAATGATGCGGGGTTTGGTGTAAATCTCGCAATAACGGGTGCGCCGGGAACGTAGGTAAATGGCATTGAGGAGGAAATTCTTGTGCCGCTTATGGTGCGGAGAATGATACTTGCCGTCGTTACTTGCTCTGGCGCGGTGGTTGTTATTTGCGTCCCGTCGCTATTGACCCGAAAAGCTGCTCCAAATGAGCCAAAGAAAACCTCGCGCACAAGTTGGAGACCTGTTCCGGTGATAGTTACTTCCGTGCCAATGCCACCGCTTATAGGCGTAAAACTCGTCAGTATGGCGGCTATGCCCACCGTGAAGGGCGCAAGGCTTGTGGCTACGCCGCCAGAGGTTTCAACCTGTATAAACCCTGTCCGCGCTCCAACGGGAACCATCGCAGTTATCTGTGTAGCGGAATTGACCATAAACCCTGCCAATACACCACCAAAGCGCACCGCCGTTGCGCCCGTAAAGTTTGTACCTGTTATCACGACCGATGCTCCAACTACGCCGCTTGTGGGCGTGAAGCTCGTGATAGTTGGCGTAGGCGGCGGCGGCGGTACTGTTACAGTGAAATTTGTCGCGCTTGTTGCCGTGCCGCTTGGCGTAACAATACTCATGCCACCACTCACCGCACCAACAGGCACGGTTGCGGTAATTTGCGTAGCAGAATTGACCGTAAACACCGCCGATACACCACCAAAGCGCACCGCCGTTGCGCCCGTGAAGTTTGTTCCCGTTATCACGACCGATGCACCAACTACGCCGCTTGTGGGCGTGAAGCCCGTGATGGTGGGTGCGGGGGGAGACAAAGACGTTGGCGTAAAGGTGAATGTTGTGCCAGTGGGATGTGTTGTGGTATTCGCACGAGAAAGAATCATCTCCAGAGGATTATTCTGCCATGTAATAGCAGATGACCATGCTACGGCAATAAGACGACCTTGAGGCGGAATGGAAATATTATTAGTCAGTGAGAGACTATTACCCGCAGTTCCTCCACCAATACCTACTTCAGGTAAAATAGGGGTGGTTCCGGCACTGCCTCCGAAATCACTTCCAAAATCAACGCTGCCATAGCGAATAGTTATTGTCCCGTTTTCGGAAAGAGATAGTTCAAAATCAATACGCATCTGCTGGGCTTGGGTAGATGTACCGTCTCCACCGTTGGAATTATTGTAGAATCGCCGCCATTGCACAGTGAACGTGCGGTTGGGAGCAGTACCGGAGTTGCGATAGAACAGCACTCCTTCACCAGTTAAAGGGGAAAGAAAATATGCAAAAGCTGAAATTACTCCTGCTGCTCCTGATGCGCTTAATGCTCGAAATTGTGCAGGGTTTGAACCGAATCTCGGTATGCCATTGAAAGAAACGTACCCAGCTTCAAATACATTGAGTGATGTGTAGGAAATGCCGTTAAAGGGAAAGCTAAATCCAATCGGGACATCTGGATAAAACGCATTGGTATAGAAGGGAGCCGTTGTCCGTCCTCGTACTAATACCCCAGATGTTTCATTGCTTCCGGGTGGTGTCACCAAAACAGTTCCGCCAGAGGATACTCGAAAATTGTACGCACTGCTTATCTGGGCAAATGCTTGTGCTTGCAGCAATACATTGAGTGCTATCAGGACCACCAACCACACCAGCACAAACCGAGAAAGAGTCAAACATTTCATACAGCACCTTGGAGAAGAATGGTAAAAGAATGATAACCAGCACCAGCAGTGGTGCGGTACTGCTCACAGGATGTGGCAGTTGGTTGTCAAGATACCAAACGAGGGAGGTGAAGTATTGTACGAATCGGAAATGGGCGAGGTACGGTGAGAAATCGTGAACAATGTGGTCAGAACGTTCATCCACGCTCGTTGGGAAAATCCACAACGAGTTTTTCAAATACGGGGTCTCGTTCGTGCAAGACTGCAAGCGGCGTTGTGCCGGCAAAGCGTTGAAAATCGCGGATAGCGTGCGATTGGTCGTAATATCCTGCTTGGTGAATGGCGGTGTGCATTTTTTCAGAGAGAATTTTGCGTATGCCCTTGGTTTCAAGCTCTCTTTCGGTTGGTGCAGTAGCAGCAATCGTTCTCAAAAGCTGCGAGGCATAGATAAAGCGTTGCATTTCCCCAAAAGCCGCACCGGAAATACCAACGACGGTATTCATCACGTTCAGCACTTGCCGCTCACTGAGTCCAATTTCCTTGGCGACGGCGTGAATGCTCATTTTGCCGCGTCCCGCGCTCAGGCGTTGGCAGATGGTGGCAGCGTGTTCACGGCTGCGCACGGCATGGAGCGGGACGTGCTTGGATTCGGCAGCATGAAGTTTGCGCAGAAGAAATTCCTCCGCGTGGTTTGTCATGGCGTGAAATGCCGCAAGCGGCAACCACACTGGCGCAGAGGGCGAATTTTGCTGCTTTTGAAGGGCATTCCGTGACGCGTCATAAAAAATCGTTTGGAGCTGCTCACGCAAGAACTCTATGCCTGATAAATGCTGCTCTGCTACATACACAGTGTCCTGAATTTCCCGCAATGCCCCCTAGGTGTGGATGCAAAAAACGATGCAGTCCAATCGGCGAAAACAGGATATTGAACGAAGCAAACCAGCCGTTGTCGGCATTATTGAGCAAAAGACCGCCATCCAATGAACGCGACAACTGCCCGTGAATACTTGCCTCGTGCGCCATATTGGTTGCACCCGACGCAGCATCAATGGTGAAGTGGCAGCCAAAAAGCGGAATGTTCAGCCCCGTAGAATCGTAAGCGGGAATCGTGGATGTCGCAAAAGGCGCGAAGTTGCTTTGGTGAACGCCCATGAGCATAAAGGAGCGCACCAAACCTTGCAATGCAGGATGTTTCGGGGAAATAGCGTGGATGTTCATAGAAAGTAATTGCTGCTGGGGGGAGCATACTATTGTGCAAAAAGCGCGGTGAAAAGTGTCTGCCAAATGTACAAAAAGTACGTGAATCATTGATATTTCCTTTCGGCAAACACCAGCGCAAATGTGGAAATTTGCGTATATTGAAGCCGTATTTTTCTATGATAAATTTCACCTCGAAAAATGAAAACATTCAATTATGCCATCTGGCGCGAAGGCAAATACTACGTTTCGCGCTGTTTGAACAACGATATTGCTTCCTTTGGCGAATCCCGCGAAGAAGCATTGGCAAACCTCAAAGAGGCATTGGAACTGTGTTTTGAAGACAATACGGGCGAATATATTGAGGTTGCTGAAGTCAGTATCGGTGAGGAGTTCATTGATGCCTAAACAATATCCTTCACGAGATATTGTGCGGGTTCTTACCTTGCTCGGATTCACCTTTATATCGCAAAAAGGCTCACATGGCAAGTTTGCGAATAGTCGTGGCAAAACCGTGATTGTACCGATGAACAAACCAGAAATTCCCATCGGCACTTTTCAGGCAATTCTCAAGCAAGCCGATATTTCAGAACAAGAATTTAAATCATTCCTTTAACGTCTTTCACTCCCCAACTATGGCTTCCAAACGCGACCAATGGAGCGCACTCGCGCAAAAAGAACTCAAGGAAAAACCGCTCGAAGCACTGAACCGCCAAACTCCCGAAGGAATCACGGTGAAGCCGCTCTATACCGCCGCCGACCTTGAAACTATCGGCTTTGAGGAGACTATGCCCGGCATCTTCCCGTATTTGCGCGGTCCCTATGCCACGATGTACACGAATCGCCCTTGGACAATTCGCCAATACGCGGGCTTTTCGACGGCAGAAGCCTCGAATGCGTTTTATCGAAAAAACCTAGCGGCGGGGCAGAAAGGGCTTTCGGTGGCGTTTGATTTGGCAACGCATCGCGGCTATGATTCCGACCATCCGCGCGTCGAGGGCGATGTCGGCAAAGCAGGCGTGGCGATTGATTCCGTCGAAGATATGAAGATTTTGTTCGACGGTATTCCGCTTGACGAAATGTCGGTTTCGATGACCATGAACGGCGCAGTTATCCCTGTTCTGGCAATGTTTATTGTTGCGGGCGAGGAGCAGGGCGTTTCGGCGGATAAACTCTCCGGCACGATTCAGAACGACATTCTGAAAGAGTTCATGGTGCGCAACACCTACATCTACCCGCCGGAGCCGTCCATGCGCATTGTGGCGGACATTATCGAATACACCAGCAAGTTTATGCCGAAGTTCAATAGCATCAGCATTTCGGGCTACCATATGCACGAAGCAGGAGCGAATGCGGTGCAGGAAGTGGCGTTCACGCTGGCAGACGGGCTTGAGTACGTGCGCACCGCATTAGCACGGGGTTTGGACGTGGATTCCTTCGCGCCGCGCTTGTCATTTTTCTGGGGAATTGGGATGAATTTCTTCATGGAGATAGCAAAGATGCGGGCGGCGAGGTTTTTATGGGCAAACATGATGCAGGAATTTAACCCCAAGAAGCCGCTTTCCACCGCACTTCGGACGCATTGCCAAACCTCCGGCTGGTCGCTCACCGAACAAGACCCGTACAACAACATCGTCCGCACGACGATTGAAGCACTGGCGGCAGTGCTGGGCGGAACGCAATCGCTCCACACGAATTCGTTTGATGAAGCAATCGCGCTACCGACAGAGTTTTCTGCGAGAATTGCCCGCAACACGCAGCTCATTTTGGCAGAGGAATCCAGCGTTACGCACGTCGCCGACCCGCTTGCCGGCTCGTATTACGTGGAATCGCTCACGCAATCCATCATTGAAGAAGCGCGAAAGCTGATGCGCGAAGTGGATTCGCTGGGAGGCATGACCAAAGCTATCGCGGCGGGCTTGCCGAAGCAAAAAATCGAAGAATCCGCCGCACGCCGCCAAGCCGCGATTGACCAAGGGAAATTTGTGATTGTCGGTGTGAACAAATATCGCCTCCAAAAAGAAGACCCGATTGATATTCTGGATGTGGATAACGTCGCCGTGCGCGAAGGACAGGTGCGGCGTTTGGAGCAAATCCGCGCCACACGCGACACCGCCGCCGTAAATGCTGCGCTGGGAGAACTGGCTCGCAGAGCGTCGTCGGGGGAAGGAAATTTGCTGGAAGCGGCTGTGGATGCCTCGCGCAAGCGGGCAACGGTTGGCGAAATTTCCGACGCAATGGAACGCGCCTTCAAACGCTACGAAGCAAGCGTGGCAACGGTTTCGGGCGTGTACCGCTCGGAATATGGCGATAATGCTGAAGTGAAAGATTTTATCGCACAGGTAGATGCTTTTGCGGAAAAGCATGGTCGCCGCCCCAGAATGCTGGTCTGCAAGCTCGGTCAGGACGGACACGACAGAGGCGCACGGATTATCGCCTCAGCCTTTGCGGATTTGGGTTTTGATGTGGACATGGGACCACTCTTCCAAACCCCGCAGGAAGCCGCAAAACAGGCGATTGAGAACGATGTTCACGTGGTCGGTGTGTCGTCGCTTGCAGCAGGGCATAAAACCCTCGTTCCGCAACTTATTGATGCTCTACGCAAAGAAGGCGCGGACGATATTTTAGTCGTGGCAGGTGGTGTGATACCGCACCAAGACTACGACGCGCTGTATGCAGCAGGCGTGAAGCAGGTGTTTGGACCTGGGACGAATATCGTGCAGGCAGCGAAGAAGGTGTTGGCGGATATTGAGGCGGCGGCGTAAGTTAAGCGGCGTAAAATCTAAGAGAGTAACTAAGATTATCTAAATTGAATTCTCAATAACTCTTCAAAATATGGACAAAAAATATCAAGTTTTTGTTAGCTCAACATACACGGATCTCGAAAATGAAAGGCGTGAAGTAATTCAAGGCTTGCTCGAAATGAATTGTATTCCTATCGCCATGGAGTTATTTCCTGCTGCTAATGATGACCAATGGACTTTCATTGAGCGTTTAATAGATGATTGTGATTACTATGTTGTTATTGTTGGAGGGCGATATGGCTCTTTATCGTCAGACGGCATCAGCTATACACGTAAAGAGTACGAATACGCCGTCAGTAAAAAAGTGCCAGTTGCTGGTTTTTTACCTAAAGAACCAGATAAGATTGCGATTGGAAAAACAGATAAAGATACAGAGAAGAATCGGTTACTTGATGAATTCAAAAACTTGGTAGGAAGAAAAATGTGCAAGTTCTACAATAGCCCCGAAGACTTGAAAGCTAAGGTAATTACTAGCATGATGCACTTAATGAGAAGCGATCCCAGACCAGGTTGGATAAAATCAGACACTCTCTCGGAAAATAATGTACAAGAGTTACTCAGGTTACGAGAGCAAATTGATTATTTACAAGAGCAACTCTCTACACGTAGTAATGATGCCCCAGAAGGGACAGAAATCTATGAGCAAGATGAGGATACTTTTGATTTCAGCCTGACATATAGATTGGATATTTTTACTGAATTTGGGCAAGAGCATGATATGGTCATGAGATTAACTTGGAATGAAATCTTTTATGCAATGTCACCATACTTGATAGATGAAGCAAGTGAAGCACAAATGCGAGATGGTCTAAAGCACTTTCTGGAACCCCAAGCCCAAATTCATTATCAAGGGAAAATGAGTAGCTCAGACTATCCTAAAATAGCTTCAATCCAGCTTAATAATGATGAATTTCAAACTATCAAGATTCAGCTTTCAGCCTTGGGGCTGATTGAGAAAAGCGTAAAGAAGCGCAGTATCAAAGATCAACAAACTTATTGGAAATTAACTGGCTATGGAGAGCATAAAATGACCTCATTAAGAGCCTTGCGCAAAAAACACACATCAAGATAGTATTACTCTTTTCAATGAAGCACCATAATCAGATTCATGTACAGATAATAGAAACACCTGAATTCACCCCATTCAACTCCCAACCAATTTTGTTTAAGAGTTTAGCTATGCCTGAACTAAGCCGTTTTCTAGGTATTGTCATTTTCATGAACTACCGCGACCATCAGCCGCCGCATTTTCATGCCCGATACAATGATTACGAATTGGCTTCTTGCACGTGAACACAAAGCACTCGCAACCATTGAACCACTGGAATAGCACCATGTTTCTTCATATTCATTCGTTTCGCATTTGCAACGATTACATCCTTGAATGTGGCTTCACAACTGGGGAAATTCTGCGTGTTGATTTGCGCGATGAGCTTTACGGTGAAATATTTGAACCTCTTTTAGACAAAAAGCAATTCGCCAAAGCCCGCATGAATACTGATACGCTGACCGTCGAATGGAGTAATGGTGCCGACTTCGCACCAGAATTTTTATACGAACTTGCCAAGCAACAACAGCATGAACTTCAGGAATAAACCCATGACCACACTCGTACAAAAACTCGCAGAACTCCCGCCAAATCTTGTGCAGGAAGTTGATGACTTTGTGGATTTTCTGGTTGCAAAGCATCTTCCTCCTTCTTCTGAGATAAGCGAAGAAATGCAACAGCGCAAACACGACATCGAACAAAATCGTAACATCGTCCGTTTTTCGGCGCAAGAATGGAAGGCATATTGTGAGGAATATCGCCTTCCAAGTTGAAGCGTTCAAAGAATGACGGTCTTGGGCGGAAACAGACAAGAAACTTCAGCTCAAAATTCTGGATTTGCTTAATGATGCTGCGCGTTCGCCCTTTTCGGGTTTGGGTAAGCCGGAACCATTGAAAGGCGATTGGCAAGGCTACTGGTCGCGTCGTATTGATGAAGAACACCGTTTAATTTATCGCGTTACCGAATCAGAGATTGTCGTCGTGCGATGTCGAGGGCATTATACACCGTAAACTGTATTATTTATCGTGAAAATTTATGACCGAACCCTTCATCAAATATCTTCGCATTGAAAATTACAAGAGCATTGACAAGCTCGAACTGCGTGATATTCCGCCGTTTGCGGTCTTTGCTGGTGCGAATGGTTCGGGGAAGAGTAATTTTTTTGATGCGTTGGAGTTTGTAAAAATCTTTACTCGTTTCGGTATTGATGCGGCTTTGGAGCAACATCGAGGCTTCGATGATATTCACTGTGTTCGTCGTTATGGGGCAAAAGCACGTAAGTTTGAGTATGCTTTTATTTTTCAAGAGTATGTACGAGAATTTAATGAGCGAATTGTCGGTACAGCCGGAACGACAGAATATAACCTTGAAATATCTCATCTTGATAAAACTCCTCACATTACAGAAAGCCTATCCTTTTCTTCTGAGGCGTATCCATATACACGTGATGGAGACAAAATGTTTTGGTTTATGCTTGATGTACAATATCATCTTTTACAGCAAGATGCCCCAAAACCACCTCACACGCCGCATCAATTACCTATCTCAAGCAATTTGTCCATGATGCAGCACTTTCAGGCAGCTTGGAAAGAACTGCATACCAATTTGAGCATTTTCCGTATTGACCCGCTTGGTGGCAAATATCCATCAGCTGCAAACGTTGATAAGTCACAACTGGACAAGCATGGACACAATGTAGCGGCAGTGCTGGAGCGTTTGGAAAAGGATGACGATATCCGGACAACGATTATGGAATACATCGGATTATGTGTTCCAAACCTTGAAGAATTAGCTATACGGCGGCATTTAGATGGCAGTAAAATGTTGATGATTAAAGAGTCCGGGGTGAAGAAAAAGTTTCCCGCGCATCTTATTTCTGATGGCACAATTTATTTACTCAGCCTTCTTGTTGCTATTTTGGATAAAAACAAAAAAAGACGGTGGGTTTGCATTGAAGAACCAGAACGCGGTTTGCATCCAAAGGCAATCGCTGAGATGATTGATTTAATGCGCCGTACAGCAACGCCAGACAATCCTATTTGGCTGACAACCCACAGTGAAACAGTTGTACGCTGTTTGCGCGATAACGAACTCTGGTTTGTGGAAAAGGAAAACGGCGTAACACAGATAAAACCTGCGCGGCAATTCACACCAAACGGGCTGACACGGAATCAAGCATGGCTTGCAAACGGGCTTGGAGGTGGCTTGCCATGGTGAAAATTGGCTTTGTAGCAGAAGGTGAATGCGATACGTTTATCTTGAAGTCGGAGCATTTCCGCGCATTGGCAGAGCGTTTGGGCGTTTATGTTTGCCCTGAAATTATCAATGCGCATGGCGAGGGGAATTTACGCTACTCGAATCTTATTCCCTTTGCAAATCTTTGTTACGACCAAGCGGAGACACCTGATAAAATCATCGTTCTGACAGACCTTGAAACAGAGCCTTGTGTTATCGAAGTAAAGAAACGTATAGAAACAAGCGGCATGGCAGATAAGATTGTGGTTGCTCGAAAAGCACTGGAAGCCTGGTTCTTAGCCGACCACGAAGGGCTTTCTCGCTATCTTGGTCAGAGATTCCCTGTGGTTGAATTTCCCGAACAAACAGCAACAATGCCATGGGATGAGCTACGGCAACGTGTAAAAAGTGTGAGTCCGCGCGGCGTTGGACAGCTTAAAAAAGCCTTTGCAAAACGTTTTGCAGCACATTTCTCCCTCGAACGCGCCGCCCAGCACCCACGCTGCCCAAGTGCCGCATATTTCCTTGAGACGCTCAGAACAATGGCTGGTTCGCCATAATCATTATTGTTTTGCTTTTTCAAAAAATCCCTATACTTTTCTTCTTTCTGTAATACAACCGTTCAACAAATATAATTCACAACATTTCTTCTCTTCATCTTCCAACAGTATGCCAAGCAAGCAACCCAGCAGCGTCTATCAACTCAAGATAACGCTCAACGACAGCAAACCCGCCATTTGGCGGCGTATCGAAATCAGCAGCGATACGAAGTTGGACAAAGCCGCACTCATTATTTTGAAAGCAATGGGCTGGGAAAATGCGCATCTGCATCAGTTTATCGTAGGGCAGACGCTGTATTCTATGCCCGACCCGTATGACATGATGAATTCCCTCGACGAGCGTAAATACACGCTTGCGCAGATTTTACCGAAGGAAAAAGCGAAGTGTTTATTTGAATATGATTTCGGCGACGGCTGGAATCACGAACTGTTGGTCGAAAAAGTGCTGGAGGCAGAACCGAAAGTCAAGTATCCACGCTGTACGGATGGCAAAATGGCGTGTCCGCCGGAAGATTGCGGCGGCGTGTGGGGCTATATGGATATGGTGGAAATCCTGAAAGACCCCGAACACGACGAGCATGATACCTTCGTGGACTGGCTTGGTTTGGAGAGTGGTGAGGATTTTGACCCGAAGGAATTTAATGTGGAAGAAGTAAATGCGCGGTTTCGAGGGAAAGGATAGGAGACCACATTGCTGAACATCACAAAACAACAAGAGAGATTTCAAGAATACGTCAAGAATGACGTATCTTTCAAAAAACGTATCAAACGACAAACAATAATGCCCGTCCTCCGAATGCCAGTATCTATCAGCAACGCAGGTAAAAACGCCTGTGGAATTGTATGCGTAATGATTATGCAATTGTGGTGTTACGGCGGAACAATCTTCGCCCAAACATCGCATAAAACAAGGCTTCCCGATGAAATCTCTAAACATCAACCAACAATTCTGCCCATTCTTACCTCCGATGGGAAACGGCTCTATTTCGACCGCAAACATCATCCCGATAATAGCGGCGCGACAAACGATTATGATGAAATCTGGTTTTCTGACAAATTACCTAATGGTGCGTGGGCGAAGCCAGCAAGTATTGGTGCGCCTCTGAACACCATGGGCAGCGATGTCTTTTGTTCGCTTTCGCCCGACGACCGCACCGCACTTGTCTATGGCGTGTACGATAAGGAATTGCCGGTGAAAGTTGCGGGCTTCTCCATGACGCATCAACACAAGGGTTTGTGGCAATTTCCACGCCCAATTCTCATTGAGAATTTTTACAATCGCGCAAAAAAATACTATGCCCGTCTCGCACCCGACAACCGCACGCTTTTACTTGCCTTGCAGCGCGATGACGCACTTGGAGGCTTGGATTTGTACGTGTCCTTTCGCAAAAGTGCCGAGCGTGATACCACGATGGTTTGGACAGAACCCAAACATCTTGGGAACGTGATAAACACAAGTGCCTACGAAGGTTCGCCACATCTCGCTGCCGATGGAACAACGCTGTATTTTTCTTCCGAAGGCTTGGGTGGAAGCGGTGTTGCGGATATATTTGTGTCGCGGCGTTTGGATGATTCTTGGCAGAAATGGTCGAAGCCGCAAAACCTTGGAAGCCTCATCAATACTCGCGAGGAAGACAGTTCGATTTTTGTACTACTCGACGGCTCTGCTGCCTATTTTGTTTCCAGCGATGAAACCGTTACCGACACCTCCAACGCAAAAGGCATATTTTACGCGCCCCTGACAGATTCGCTCCAACATCAGGGCGCAGTGCTGCTTTCGGGCAATGTTACCATAGATTCCTATTTGCTCAAGCAATACAACATTCCGCAGAGCGCACGAATCCTTGTGCAAGCGTATCGCGTGAGCATGGAAAATGGAAAGCTCATTCAAACACTTGCCGCGCTTGCAGAAACAACTCTTGAGGATAGCAAAACCAGCAACAAAGGAAGCGGCAAAGAAGGTGGTAAATACGCACTCACGCTGCCCGCAGATACACGCTACTATCTGAAGGCAAATGTTGTTGGGTTTGGCGATATTCCGCTTTTCCGCAAGGTTGTTGATACGCGTTTTGATGCTCATTCTGAAACTCGTTCTGAAACTCGTTCTGAAACTCGTTCTGAAACTCGTTCTGAAACGCATTCTGAGACTTCTCCCAAACATTCGACCAATACTCGCTTTGAACGAAAAATACTCAACATTTCCTTTGGCGCATCTACGCTCACGTTTCCGCCCGTGCGCTTTGGGCAGGAACAAAGTACGGTACTAGCAGAATATAACGCGGTACTTGCGTGGATTGCCGAAGAAGCAGCAACGACGCGCTCTGCACGGCTGACCATTACAGGACACACCTGCGACCTTGGCACGGATGAGGAAAACGACGCACTTTCAATACAACGCGCTGAAGCCGTTGCTGCACTGTTGGAATCGCTCGGCGTAGAACACGCACAAATGCTCGTCGGCGGGCGTGGCGAAAAAGAACCGCTCGAACGCTCGCAGATGGATGATGCACGAGCAAAAAACCGCCGCGTGGAACTTGTGATGAAGCGCGGAAAATAGATTTGTAGAGATAGCACGAAAAATGTATTTTGGACAGCTATTGCGAAAGTTTATATGTAAAACAATGAATAACAGTGCCATCAACGGCAATTCAAGCAAATTATTCTCTCTTCACTACTTCAATTTTCGGAGGTTTTTGTGAGTGTACTCAATAATCTTTTTACCATTTCGATAGGCAAAAAGCAAGTCATGGGCGTACTCGGCTTGGCATTATGCGGTTTTGCATTTGCCCATATGACGGGAAATTTCCTCGTTTTTCAAGGCGCAGAAAAATTTAATGCCTACGGCGACTTTTTGCATAATTTACCCGCCTTTCGCTTAATCGAAATCAGCCTCGCAGCTCTCTTCATTGCGCATATTGTAATGGGAATTGTGCTGGCGGTACAAAATCGCGCAGCCCGTCCAGAGGGATATGTGAATAAGAAAAGCTCTGGTGGCGCGTCCTTAGGCTCGTCCACGATGGCGTTTACGGGTATTTATTTTATCGTGTTTTTGGTGGTGCATTTGATGAATATTCGCTTCCACATTCTCCCCACCCCTGTGGCAGGAGCAAGCGAATACGACGTAACGGCGGGTGTTATGGCGAATCCTGGTTTTGCCATTTTCTATGTGGTTTCTGCACTCGTTTTGGGCTTGCATCTTTCGCATGGCTTGTCGAGCGCGTTCCAATCGTTGGGATGGTACAGTCGTGGTTTTACGCCACTTCTCAAGAAAATTAGCGTCGTGTACGGCATTGCTATTGCCGTTGGATATAGCGCGATTGCAATTTTCTTACTCAGCAAACACGGATAAACGAGTATCTATTTTTTAGCTGCCGACGGTACAATATACTAGCAATACAAAAAGCCCTCTTCATAGCATCAATGCTCGTGAAGAGGGCTTTTGTATTTCCGAATATGAGAACAATGTTACGGGCAAATACAAGGCTAAAATCACATAAACAGCATGAGCAATTTGCCCACTCCTGCTATCATTCCTTCGCCTTTTGCCAAAATTCCTGCAAAATTAAAATATCGAACAAGACCAAAGGCAAGAAGCGAAACGCCATAGACTTCCATAAATCGTTGAAGTCCGGGAAACGCATTCGCACCATTGGAAGTAGTGCCGAAAAGAATGCCAATGATACCCATAGCAATACCGACTGCGAAGCGCGGTGCGCCCGTCAATGCGGGCAAAAGAAGGCTCAAAAACCAACTCGTTGCAAGGGCAGCAATAACCGCAACACCAGTAATAATCGGGCTTGGTGCCGCATGTTCGTGGTGAGAATGCTCAGCGTGGGAAGCGTGTGCCATAAAATTGAATAAACAATGTGAAAGAATCAGTGTTTTAGAGGCAGTTGGATAAAAATAACAAAGCGCAAGATAGGGACGCGTTCACAATTCTTCAAATGAAAAATTTGTGACAATGAAATTAAAATGCAATGCCGCGCAAGCGCAATCCAGCGTTTTCAGGGAAACCAAAGGCAAGGTTCAAATTCTGCACCGCTTGACCAGACGCGCCTTTGAGCAGATTATCAATCACACTGACGACAAAAAGCATGTCGTCATGTTTTTCTAAATGAAGAACACATTTGTTCGTACCGACAACCTGCTTGACATCGGGTGCTTCCAATACCGCTTCATTGCTGGTGTTTGTATCTTTTTCTACAAACGTACATTGCACAAAAGGATGTTCCTTGTAATACTCTGCATACAGTGTTCGTGCGGCTTCGAGGGAATCATTGTAACGGCAGTACATAGAAACGAGAATACCACGGGTAAAACTGCCGCGCATCGGCACAAAATGGAGCGTTGAGGGCGATTGGGGCGTTGTGGAATGCACCGAAACACTATGTTGCAAACTTGCGTGAATCTCGCGCAAATGCTGGTGTGCAAAGGCTTTGTACACAGAGATATTTCCTGCTCGCCACGAAAAGTGTGAGGTCGCCGACAAACTTTGCCCTGCACCCGTCGAACCAGTAACACCCGTTATATGGACTTCTGGCGGCAATTGTCCTGCGTGTGCAAGGGGCAAAAGCGCGAGTTGAATAGCAGTCGCAAAACAGCCTGGATTTGCAATATTTTTTCCCTGCTCTCGTGCTAAACACAATGCCGTGCGATGGAGTTCCGGCAAGCCGTAGAGCCATTTTTCAGCATTCTTGCCTTCCGCATACCGAAAATCTTGGCTAAGGTCAATCACGGTAATATGAGGTGGAATCTCGTTTACTGCGAAAAATTTTATTGCCTCGCCATGCCCCACGCAAAGAAAGAGCGCGTGAATACTTTGACGCGAAAGCAAGGTTTCAAGCGATTCATGCGAAAAATGAAGCGTGGTATCACCCAATACATCTGAATGCACGGCGTGGAGCGGCTTGCCAGCATTGCTGGAACTATGCACAAATGCTACCTCCACGTGCGGATGATGCAAGAGTAAACGAAGCAATTCCCCGCCCGTATAACCTGCACCACCGATGATTCCGACCTTGATAGTCTCTGGATTCGTCATGGCATGATTTCAAAAATAAGGTTGTGGATATAATTACGTTACATTGGGCAGACAAGAGTGTCTGCTTGTGCCGAAGCCAGTGTTTATCAGTAGCGCAGACACTCTTGTCTGCGCCACGAGATGCCAATGTATTGTGTCCACAACCTTAGAGTAGATTATTTGTAACTCGTCAGGTATATCCCCGTCGGGCGGCTGAAGAGTGCGTAAACGCTGCCTTACGGCGGGTGCGTCGCTTGCACACCACTCGCCAGACAGCGACTGCACTTGTGATAACAGCCGCCCGACGAGATAGTACCTGACCAGTTATTATTTTTTTCCAATACACACCAACATCTCAAACACCTCACCCCATAATCGGGATGTATGCCGCATGGTGGCTGGCTTCGCGCTGCACTTGTCCTAGATACTCTGCCAGCACAGTTTCGCCGCTTGTTGCCGGGTTCAATTCCTGCAAACGCACTCGCACAGGCGATTGCACAAGCATCGGTGGAGCTGCAAATTCAACACGAACATAATTTTCTGTCCAGCCCGACCACAAGCCCGTTTCAGCGTTGCGCTGCTCAGGAATAACAATGCGTTCCCCAAAAGCCGCATGATTACTAGCATTCAGGCTGTGTGCTTGCTCTTGGTAAAAATGGAGTTTTTTCTTTGCAGACAAGGTGCGAAGCCGCTTCGAGCGTTCTGCGCGTTTGTGCGTAGGAACGCCGCCGCTTTGTGCGCTGAGTTCCGCAGCTGGCGTATTTTCTCGCTCCGAGTAGGAAAAAACGTGCAAATACGACACGGGAAGTTCGTGCAAAAATTGAAACGTTTCTTCAAAATACGCATCAGATTCCGTTGGAAAGCCGATAATTACGTCCACGCCAATCGCAGCATCGGGCATGGAAGATTTTATGCGATGTACAAGCTCGGCATAATATTCCGCCTTGTAGCGGCGGCGCATTTGGCGGAGAATTTCTGGCGAGCCGCTTTGCAAGGGGATGTGGAACGATGGACAAAAGACCTTCGACCCAGCGATAATATCAATAATTTCATTGGTCAATAAATTCGGCTCAATAGACGAAATACGGACGCGTAGATTTGGTTGCAATGCTTCAATTGCCCGCACCACGTCGGTAAATTCTTCGCCCGTCGAAGCGCGGTAGTCGCCTAAGTTGATGCCAGAAAGCACGACTTCGTGATAGCCCGCCCGCTCCAGCTCGCGTATTTTCTGAGGAATGAGGCTGAACTCCATTGCGCGACTTTTTCCACGTGCAAGCGGAATCGTACAAAAACTACATTTGTAATTGCAACCGTCCTGAAGTTTCAAAAATGCCCGTGTGCGGCTATCCGTCTCGCTGGAATGCGCTTCAACAAATTCAATATCACCCTCCAATTCATCAACAAAACAATGCGGCGTGGCAAACTTCCGAAAGCCGCCCGCAATACCTTCAACAAGGCTTGGAATCTTGAATTTCTCCTTCGCGCCAAACACCGCATCAACCCCCTCAATGGAGGCAATTTCTTCTGGCTGCAACTGCGCATAACAGCCCGTAACGCCCACAAATGCTTCCGGCGAAGTGCGTAGCGCACGGCGAATTATCTGGCGGCATTCTTTATCCGCATTTTCCGTTACTGTGCAAGTATTGATAATCACAGCATCAGTAGGCTGTCCGAAAGGAACGACGGCGTGTCCGGCTTGCTCAAAGACGTGTTGAAGCTGTGAGGTTTCGGCGTAATTCAGCTTGCAGCCGAGCGTGTAAAAAGAAACATTCATGGGAAATTTTTCTGCAATCAAATGAAACATACATGCGATACTTGCTGGCTTCGGTAATGCAAACACTCTTGTTACGCGCCTTGAATTCAAGTGCCATTTACAAAAGCTCTACTCAATTATTCTTTATCGGATTCGGAGCGGGAAGTTGAATTTTGCCAAACTGTGGTTTCGGCGGTGCGACGTTGGGAGTTACGGGAACAATTGTTTTTGTTGCCTCTTTGCGGCGCACAGCAAGGCGTGGTCTGGGCTTGGTGGAATCTGTTTTCGCAAAATTTGGTGCGGCGGTTGGTGTGCTGCTGGCTGAATTTGGCGCGGTTGTCGTCGTTGCATTTGCTGAAGCGGGCGTATTTGCTGGGGTGTTGTTCGTAGTAGCGGGTGCACTTTGCTTGATAAGTGAACCATCAATATTCCGAATAACTGTCGGATAATTTGAAGAACTAATCACCTCGCGGCGTTGAGCGTCGCGGGCAATGCGTATATCGCGCACAACTTCGCCGCGCTCACCGAATTTTTCCAATGGTCGTCCGTTCAGCGTAAAGGCTGCACCGCCCGCATTTCCAAGCGCGAGCGAGAGTTGCTTCTCCGCCGACCAACGGTAGGTTTTGCCAGATTCCAGCGTAATCTGCTCGCTGCGTTTTTTATCCATCACGATATTCAGCCACACATTTTCGTCCGCACGCGCTTCTAGCACGAGGCTATCGCTGAGTGTTTGCCGTGCAAGCGTGGCAGAGTCAAGTGTAGAGCCGGGTTTGATTGTTTCAGCAATAATGCGCAAAGGACGTGTAATCATGGTATCATCGGGCTTGCGCGGAATTTTCGGTGCGGCAATAATTAAATAGCCAGCAATCGCAATTAAGCAACCAACGGTAGAATAAATAATCGTGAGAATGCGCTTATTCCGCGCGCTTTGGTCGGAGAAATAGGCAGGTGTGAAGACATTCGTTGGCATCGAAAGCGGCGACACAAGCTCGGTTTGTTGCGGTTGGAAACGCTCGGCTACTTTGCCTTCACCGAGCGACAAATCTGGCTCTGGTACATTCAAAAACTGCGAGTACGTTTTCACAAACGAACGCATGTACGTCGGCGGTAATGCTTGAAAATTACCGCTTTCAATTGCTTCAATCACACGCACGCCAATTTTTGTCCGCTTCGCAACTTCATCAATCGTCAAATTGCGCTGCTGGCGGGCAGTACGGAATATTTCGCCATCGGTTATCGTCATAAAAGTAGCATCGTTGTAGAGGAATGGGAAGGCTCAAATCGAAGGCTGAAAAGTATTTCATTCGTGCTTTCATTCCTTATTTTTCCTATCAGAAGCCTTGCTATTGCTTGCAAATATACAACATTCTTACCAAATTTTCGCGCTTCAACGTGAGGGACACAGGACTTTCGTACATGGCACAGGCAAGAATGGTACGCACTACCGCAGATGAACATTATTGCCCAATATCCATCACACCAAGATTCAGGAATGATGCGTTGTTGTAGGCAGAGCCGCGTATGCGAAACTGGGGGCTATAATTCACAAAGCGCACAGAATCTCGTATCCACAAATTTCCGCGTACCAGCACAGGATTCCACGCGCTCACGAGAGCTTCAGCGCGAAGACTGATGTTTCCGTAGGCGTTGATTGTCGCGCTCTCATCGCCGCCAAGTGCCATCAATGCTACGTTTTGGGGGATTGGCTCAATCACATGCTGCGCTCCGTACCATTCCACCGTTGAGCGTTCATCGAGCCTGTACAGCGCGTAATTACTGACTGTTCCCGTTGAAGCATCTGCAAAGCCACTTGTGCCGCCGATGCGGAGGATTGCGCCTGTCCCCATGCTGCACACACTTAGCTCTGATGCGTTTGGTGGCGGCATGTTCGAGGGAAAAATAGGCAAAGGCGTACCATTCTTCAGCGTAAATGTGCCAAGCTCCAACGTGCCACTTGTGAGCGAGAGATTTTGGGTAATACTCATGCTACGATTGGCGGTAAGCGTGATACCTACTGGCTTCGCCATGCCAAGCGCGTACACCGTGCTGGGCAGAGCATCGCCGAAAACCTGTGCAGTTGCGCCGATGTACTCATATGCGGCATTGGGTGAGAAGCTGCGCACGGCGTTTGTGCGAATGTTACCAGTATTACTTGGAAGCAGCATAATTCCTTGTGCCGAGCCAATGCGCAGCGTTGAGCGGTCGTTCAAACGAAAGACATTGCCGCCAAGCACCGCATCATCACTGCATTCCAGCGTGCCAGTCGTGCTTACGCCCACCCCAACTTGTATTCCGCCAATACTTACCTCGCGTGCCAGCACAATGACGTGGTTATCTCTGCCGCTCGTGCCGCCGCCAACAACGACCGAGTCCGTTGGGCGCGATGGAAATAAGCCGCTTGCTACCTGCGCTCCACGATGCGATACAAACGACCACGAAGCCGCATCCGTCCAGTTGCCGCTTGTACGGCTGTAAAAAATGCGTTGCGGCGATTCCAACCACGTCCAATCGCCCTCTATTTCTGAGGCGGAGCGTTGTGTGAGCGTGTCGGCGAGGAACCATGAGCCATTGGGTGTGGTTTCATCAGGGCGATAGCGTGAAAAGCGCGTGGCATCGGGGCTTCCAGAAAAATCGCTCGGCGGTGCAGCAATGATGCGCCCCGTGCCTGTCAAGCCACTTGCTTGCACCGACCAATACCGCCGCGCAAAGCTCGTAACGCCGCTCTGTGCCTGCCTGTGTGCGCCTTGCGAGGTAGGCATTGTGTTTCCGCCCACTGCCAAGCGCACGCCCATCTGCCCGCCAGACGCGCCCGCAGCCTCGTATCGAAGCGGGTTGTAGCTGGCTTGCGGACGTGCTGCGCTGCCGAGCGAACTCACGGGAAAAAGGTAGTCTGTTGTTCCTGTGGCGAGCATGGCGCGAAAGAGCCGTCCGCTTGTACTGCTTGTCCGAATAGCGCGTAGTTCGGGCGTGTCGGGTGTAGTAAATGGTACGGCGTTTTGAATGGCGTTGGTGTTGGAATTGGTGAGAACGAGGTCGGTACTTGCGCCAAGCTCTAGTATTTGCGGACTTGCTGATGGTGTTTCTTGCAAATTCAACACGCCTTGTACCGTTGCTGTCCGCAAAAGCTGCACCACGCCTGCGCCCATGCCTTGTCTGTTCATCGTGCAGTTATGGAGTGTGAGCGTCCCAACGCCGCTTATGGTCTGGTTTACAGCGTTATTGCCCTGCAAAGTGAGTGTTGATGCGGCTACGATTACAGTTGCTCCCGTCTGTATTCGTGTGCCATCGAAGCTGCCATTGACAAGGATATTCCCTGCTACACGTAGGTTTTGTGCGGGTGAGTAGGGATTCAGACTCATGCCGTTGAAAATACTAAGATTTGCGAGCGCGAGATTTTGCGGGATATTGATGTTGAATTGCTGCATTGGTGAGCTTTGCGCGTCGCCGAATTGGATGGTGCCGCCGGAGATGGTGGAATTGGATGGAAGCCAAAAGTCTGCGGGACGGCGTATATTCGTGCTTGTATTAGCATTTCGCAGCAGAATAGTTCCGCCAGACATGAGAAATGACGAGGAACTTGAGGGTAATTCAAACGAGCCTAGACCTGCATTGTTCGAGCCAACGCTTGTTACGATAAGAGTTCCGCCCGTTTGCTCATAGCGAAGTGCGTCGGCTTCTACTGATAAAGAACTTTCCCGTGCCAAACGTCCAGTAAGAATAACTGTACCTTGCCGAAGAATGAAAGAACTTACATTAACATCTCCATCGTACCGAATGCCATTACCAGCATTTAGACCGAAAAGACTAGGCTGTGAACTTGTCGTATTAAAGAGCAGTTCACCACCAAGAAGTTCAAGGGTTCCACTCACACCGCTTTGTCCAAAAAGCATATTTGCCGTGCCTACGATATGGATTGCACCTTGCATTTCAATAATTTGTGTACCAGACATTGAAGTATTTTGATGCAATGAAAGTGTTCCTGCACTTTGTCGCCATGTTCCACCAAAAGTAGCAGGTACACCTATCGCAAATTCAAATGCGTTTGTATTTGAGACAGTTCCAACGCTTACATCAATCGTAATAGAGCAATCAACAACGTTTGTTCGAGAGCTTTTGTTAAGATAAATTTGATAGCAACGTATAGGATTCATGGGCGTTCCAGTAATTGTTTGCAATCCTGTTGATGCAAATATCATTCGTCCTCTATAACTATTTGTACTGGAATTCGGTCGTAATGCGATTGTGCCATTATTCAGGATATTTCCATGCAAAATCAGGTCGTTCGGTAGTCCTGCGCCGACATTTTGGATAGTGAGTATTCCCATAGACTCAATGCTGAGATTACCACGAATCTCCAATATCCGAATAGCAACATTATCGTATTGCAAAGTGCCTTGGATGATGGTAAGATTTGTGATAATTGCATCAGTGTTGAGTGTGATTGTATGCCCACTTCCAATGACGACATTATCTGTCGCCATATTTGGCGACATCGTTGCCGCAGGACCTGAAAACGAACCTGTACGCCATGTTGCAGGGCTGCTCCAATTTCCTGTCATGGCAGAACTGTAATACGTTTCGGCAACAAGCGAATCCCCGCAAACCAGCAAATATGCGGCTGATACTACAAGGAAGAAGAAAAATGAGCGCAATCCGTTCATACGTACATCCTTTTGCTGGTGATATTCGATGAAAGAGAATAAAAAAAAACCGACTGCACACCGTACCAATACTGGGCGTGATGCAGTCGGATGGAAAAATACTCGTGGGATTCTCGTGAGTCGCGGGCGGGAATATTTACTCGTATTCCACTGGATTTTCTACATCAATGACTACCGTGCGACAGTAGAAGCGGGCTTCAGGCAATTCGTTGTTTTCATATAACAACGGTGTTGTTTTTCCACGACCTGTAATTTTACTTTCTTTGACGACACCTGCTTTATCCACGCCCATCGACGCGGCAACAGATTTAGCGCGGCGTTCAGAGATTTTCAAGTTAAAATCTGCTGTGCCAACAATATCCGTATAGCCCGTAATCGTCACTTTGGAATTCGCTTTTATGCGATTATCCTTCTTGATAAACTCAACAATTTTCGCATTTCCTTCTTCAACTTTATCCGAACCAAACGGGAAAAGAATAAGGCGATACCGGTCTTTTTCCACGTCGTTCAAGCGTTCACGCCGCTTTTTCTGCACGGTAATCATCTGCACGGGCATGGACATTCGCTTCGATTTCTCATTCGGAACGCCAGCGTCTTTGAAACGTACTTCCAAATCGTAGGTAATCGGCACGGTATCAAGCGGGATGGCATTTTTATCTTTGTTAATTTTCCAATCAACGACGGGACGAATTTTCCCTGCGGCGGTAATGGGCTGACGCAAATTTTTGTTCCGTTGCTTAATGTTAATGCCCCATTGCTGCGGCTCGGCTTCGTTCGTTACTTTATTGTAAAAGCGCACAATTGGCGGCGTAGCTTCACGAAGCGTGTCCATCACAAAGACGGGCTGAATGACATCCCACGAGCCAACAAGCTCCACACGGCGGTTCTCTTGGTCGGATTCCAAGGGGCTTTCCTTCGAGGTGGAGGGCTTCTCAGGAAGGTCGCGTGATTGTGTTGCGAGGCGGGTAGCATCAATTTTCCAGACATCCATGATGTACTTTTTTACAGCTTCTGCGCGACGCTGCGAAAGGTCTTTATTGCCTTTTTCTGGACCCACGTTTGCATTGCAGCCAACAATCGTCAAGGTCGCATCGGGCAAGGTTTTGAGGCGATAGCCAATAATATTGAGAACATCGTAATACACATCCAGCGTTTCTGAGCCAAAGAAGCGTTCAGGGCGAAAACCTTCCGCCGCAATGTCCGTCATCACGCGGTAGCGTTCGGGAATGGTGGCGGAATTATCATCGAAAAAGACGTAGTTCAAGAGCGGGTGAATCTGGCGGCTCAAATACTCATCCACACGGATTTGCACCACTGGTACTTCCACGCCATTTGCTTCCACGCCCATTGCGCGGATTTCTGGCTTTTGCGGGGCTTGTACTTCGTCTTGCGCATATGCGCTCGTTGCGAAGCACAGAGCAAGTGCGAGCATGAAAAGAAGAGGCTTCCAGCGATTTTGTGCGTGATTCTCCAACGGATTTTTTCGCTGATTCTTTGGTTGATTCTTTCGCTGATTTTTACCGCGAACTGCGTATCGGCGTTGTGTCATAAAACATCCTCAAAAAACATGAAAAATTGTATGGTATAGTTTGTATGTGTAGTGCGTATTCAAAAAAAAACGAACTGCCGCCGCACAAGAAGTGAAGAGCGTTGTAAGCGTATTCACCGCAAGTAATGGCAAAAGTTCGCATAGAGAGAAAAGAGAGACAACCATCAGAGAACGGCAAAGATACAAAAATTTATCTTGCCCAAGCATCACGAAAACACCGCGCTTCCTTTATTAGATGCTTGCAGGGAAGGAAGGTTTAATCAGCCTTGCATTCAAGAGCATTCGCTCTCGACTAGGCTCTGAGTGGGACTTTTAGTGAGACTTTTAGTGAGACCCTCACTAGGAAGTGAGAGCCTCACTGCTACCCTGAGAAGCAAAATTTTTTACGAGCCTTTTCGCTTGCGCACTTGCATATTCAACAATTCCACGCCAAAAGAGAACGCCATTGCAAAGTAAATATAGCCTTTCGGGACTTCCACGTGGAAACTCTCCGCCACAAGCAGGAAGCCAATCAGCATGAGGAAAGAAAGGGCAAGCATTTTCATGGTTGGGTTGCGGTCAATGAAATCACTGATGTAGCCCGAAAAGGCGAGCATAACGATAAGCGAAATAATGACGGCAATCATCATCACAATAACGTGGTTCGATAAGCCGATAGCCGTGAGAACGGAGTCAAACGAAAAGACGATATCCAGCACCACGACTTGCGCAATCACACCTAAAAGTGTTGAACGCTCTTTCACATTTGTTCCGTCGTGCGCATCGTCGGCAACGTTATCGTGGATTTCCCGCGTCGTTTTTGCCATGAGAAATAAACCGCCGCCCAAAAGTACAATATCGCGCCCCGTAACGCCATGATTCAGCACCGTAAACCAAGGCTGCGTCAGGTGCGCTAGGTAGGAAAGCATCGAGAGCAGCGCGAGACGAAACACCAACGCCAACCCAAGCCCGATAGTACGCGCCTGTGCTTGCTGGTTTTTCGGTAAACGATTCACAACAATCGAAATAAAAATCACATTATCAATACCCAAAACAATCTCCATGATAGTAAGCATGAGGAGACTAAGCCATGTTTCGGGTTGCATCCAAATTTCAAACATGAGACATCCTTAAATGGTAATGTTGATGTTGATAAATTTTTTCGCGGCACGTCCACGTATTGCAAGGAATAGAGAAGGTTTACGCAATGTCATCAACTTAAACATTTTCCCCTCACCCCAACCCCTCTCCCAGAGGTAGAGGGGCAAGATGCGAAGCCAAGTCTGTACCCTCGCCCTTTGGGAGAGGGTCGCTCGCAGAGCGGGGTGAGGGCTTTAAACTGTTGATGAAGTTGAGGTTTTACGGCATTTATCCAACTGTTACGGCTGCTTGGTGGAGCGGAATTTCCACAAAGAACGTCGAGCCTTTCGCGCCTGTTTCTGGCGAACTTTCGACCCACAGTTTTCCATTGTGCAGTTCCACAATTTGCTTAACAATCGCCAAACCTACGCCCGTAGAGCTTTCGCCGCCTGTGGGCTGGGCAGAAAGGCGTTGGAAAAATTGGAACATTTTTTCTTTGTCTTCTTTTGTGATGCCTGGACCTTCATCTTGGATTGCAATGCGCATCGTATCTTTATCTGCATCACTGAGGCGAATCGTAATTGTTGTGTCTTTCGGGGAATACTTTACCGCATTAGAAATAAGATTTTCCAAAACTTGCCGAAAACGCCGCTCGTCAATATCTGCCACGAAATGGTGCGCCGCTTCAATGTTGATGCGCTGCCCTTTTGCTTCTGCGGCATGAGCGTAATCATAGCAAATCACCTCAACAAGCTCTTTTACTGAGCGGCGGAGCGGGTACAATTTCATTTGCCCCATTTCGAGCGCGGCAGTATCTAAGAGGTCTTTGATGAGGTTCAGCATCCGCTCAATCGTGCTTTGCATCATATCCACGACTTCTTTTTGCGTATCGGGATTGCTTTCCATCGTCAGGATTTCCGCCAGCGAGCGCATTGCACCTAATGGATTTTTCAAATCATGCGAAACAACTGATAGCAAGCGGGTTTTGAGCTTATTTGCGTGGTCTAATTCATCAATGCTTTGTTGGAGCGAAACGTTAGATTCGAGGAGGTCTTGCGTGCGCTTGCCAACTTCCTTTTCCAGAATTTCGCGCAATGCCTTCAGTTCCTCATTTTCACCCGTAACAGTCTCCAGAGCCTCTGCGCTGGCATTTTCCGCAATGGAATTTCTATACTTGCCGAGTGCTTCACGCACAATGCCGCTCAAATGCGCTCCCTGCCAGGGTTTGTTCACGAAACGATACAAGTTTGCATTATTGATTGCATTCGTAATACCGTCGGTGCTGCTTTGCCCTGTGAGCATGATATTCACAATGCTTGGCTTGATATTGTGAATGCCAATCAAGGTTTCATCGCCCTTCATTTCGGGCATAATGTAGTCGCAGATAACCACTGCAACGTGTTCGCCTTTGTTTGTTAGCTCTTGCACGAGCGCGACGGCTTCTTTGCCACTTTGCGCCACTTCAATGTCGCACTCTTCCCCCAAGCACTCGGAAAGCTCCATTTGAAGCGATTCCAAGACAATTTCTTCATCATCAATGCAAATAGCAATGGGTTTACGATTTAAGATATCATTCATAATTCAAATAGTTCAAGGTCAAAAGTGTATGCTCGAAAATTTGCTGAAGCCAAGATTTTGTGCGGCTTCCCAGCGTTAGTTGTTGCGTGATACCGTTTATTTTTCAGGATTCTTCGTGTTTATTTTTTCTCGTCTTTCTTTTCTTCTTTTTTCTCATCTTTCGGCTTTTCTTCTCGTGGTTTTTGCGGCTCGCGCAAATCATTCCCTTTCAAAGAATACGACCACATTTCTTTGCCGCTCACGTTGTACACGGTGCATTTCAAGGTGCGGTCGCGCTGCGCTCCTGTCACTTCAAAAATAGCAAAGTTATGTTCGCCAACAAAAGTGTTTGGAACGCGCAAAGTGTTTGCTTCGGTAATCGCGCCTGGATTCGAGCCAGCAGTGAGCGAGGAAATGGTGAAATCGTGCAAAGGATACGTTCCTGCGCGGTCTAATTTCGTTAGCTCGGTGTGATGGCGGTCGCCCGTTACAAAGATAACGCCGCGAATGCCTTCTTTCTCAATCAAGTCCAACAGCTTTTTCAATTCTTCGGGATAAATCGCATAATTCTCATAAACTGCCATTGGATTCAGCACTTGTCCGCCGATGGCAATAATTTTGAAGGTAGCTTTACTATTGGAAAGCGCGTCAATAAGCCATTCTACCTGCCACTCGCCCAAGAGTTCGCGCTTGCCCGTTTTGCGGTCATTCGGCGAGCGGTGATAGCGATTATCCAAGAAGAAAAAGTGAACATCGCCCCATTCTGCCTGTCCCGTGATGCCGGGTTGATTCATCGCGCCGTAGTGTGGATTTGCCCAAAAGAGCTTGAATGCGTCCAACGTCATATTTTTCCCAACATACGAGCGGTCGCCGTCGTTTGGACCAAAATCGTGGTCGTCCCAAATCGCGTAATGATGCGTGGAGGCGAGAAATGGCTGCAATTCTGGCAAGGAGCGCGTTGTGGTGTAGCGTTTCAAAATGCCTGTACGCGAGCCAACATCTGCCTCGCGCGTATAGACGTTGTCGCCGAGCCAAAGCATCATGTCGGGACGCATTTTGTGCATGGTCGTGAAAATTTCGTAATCGCTACCGTAGGCACGTCCAGCGCGGTCGTAGGGCGGGTCGTTCACATAGAAGCAGCTTCCAAGCGCGATTTTGATATTCGGCGGGTCGGTGCGGAACAGCCAGTTTTTCAGTGTTTGAAATTGCATCGGGTACGGACGCGGAATGTTTTTTCCGTTGATGTAGAGTTCGTAGGTGTAGGTTCTGCCCGCTTCTACTTCGGTTGCCAGAAGTTTTGCTGTAAACGCATCTTCCTTGCGCGTCGTGATTTCATCGGTCTCGTAGCGCACCGTTGCGTTGGTTGCATCGAAGTAAACAAACTTTACTTTTGCTGCTTGTTTAGTCTGCACCCAAAGTGCAACTTCGCGCATTTGCGAATAGCCGAGCATGGGACCCGATTGCAGCAATTCCGCTTCATTAGCGGGCTGCGGGCTTGTTGTTTGTGGGCTATTTGCTCCTTTTGCGGGTGTTTTCTGTGCAAAGGAAGCGAAGGGAAGAAAAGCAAGCGCAGCAATGAGCAAAAAATATCCCCTGAACTGCTCATAAGTGCTGGTGTTGCGCGGGGTTTGTGCGAAGACGAAAGGAACGCGGAACATCATAACCAAAGTACAAAAAAATGAAGGAGAAAAGAGAAATGAGACTCTGAAGCAAGGTATTATGCTGCTCCGAAAGCCTCATCTGAAATATGCTATTGAAGGAAAATCAGAACTGGTCAAAACCCCGTCGGGCGGCTGTTATCACAAGTGCAGTAGCCGTCCGTCGGATGCTGTGCAAATCCTTCACCCGCCGGACGGCAGCGAATCTGCACTCTTCAGCCGCCAGACGGGAAGACGCTAGAACTGTTACAAACTCATCTTACGCACACCCGCCCTCACCCAACCCTCTCCCAGAGGGAGAGGGCTTCAGAACTAGCTCCCATCAACCCTCGCCCTCTGGGAGAGGGTCTCGCGCAGCGAGGGGTGAGGGCGGCGTGAGGGTGTGCGTAAGGTGAGTTACAAAATCTCACGCCGTTGCTTTGTCTGGTGCTGGCAACGACATATAAAAATCATTGTAAAAACGCTGCTGATAATTGTCCAGAAGCTCCGTAACGCGCTCGTATTTTGCCGAGCGGACAATCAAGCCAGCGTGTTGCGCTTTATTCATGCGCCAGCAAATTTCGGGGTCGTTGTAGGACGACATATCGGGCCATTCTTGCTTCGAGAGCGAAATGATAATGCCTGCGTAATCTTTCTTTGCTTTCGGAGCTTTGTAGGGCTGTGTGCCGTAGTTAATCTCAATTTTCGCCCATTCTGCCCAGAGATTCACGCCCGTTGCGGCATCCACCATTT
Organism: Ignavibacteria bacterium; assembly: GCA_013298775.1. Lineage (GTDB taxonomy): Bacteria > Bacteroidota > Ignavibacteria > Kapaibacteriales > UBA4661 > PH2015. Next base: position 29,069 of record JAAFIV010000030.1, read on the forward strand.
CCACGATATTTGCTCCGCCCACGCGAGCGGCAGTTTCCATGAAGTACATTTTGCCGTCGGAATGTGCTTTGATGAACTCCGTGTGCGACGCGCCAAAACGCAAGCCCATAGCGGTCAAGACCTGCTCGTTTGATTTCAACGCATCTTTTTCGTCTTGGCTGCCTTGCTCAACGTTGCGCGTGGTGAAAATGCCGCCACCGTGCATCACGTCAAACGGCGGCTTGCCGTATTTGCTCACGCATGCAAACACAATTTTGCCATCGAACATGAGCGAATCCACGTGAAAAATATCACCTGGCAAAAACTGCTCCACGAGATGCTGTGCGCGGCGGTCGCCTAATTCTTCGTAGATTTTCCAGAGTTCTTCGTGGGAATTTACTTTCTTCACGCCAATCGCCGAAGCCTCGCCACGCGGTTTCACGATGTACGGCACGGGAACGCGCTCAGTAAAGGCTTTTACCGCTTCTTCATTCACCAAATGCACGTAATCGGGCGCGAGAACGCCTTCATCCCACGCACGGCGGCGCATTGCCAATTTGTCGCGGAAATTGCGCGTTACCGTTTCGCCGAAGCCGCGTAATTGCAAGTGGTCGCGGAGCAAACCTGCTGCTTCCAAATCGTAATCATCCAGCGCGACAATCGCATCAATTTTCTCTTTTCGCGCAACATACGATACGCTATTGACCAACTCGGTATCATCCCATTTGCCGTCAATATCGCGCAGTACAAAGATTTCGTCAATATGGTCGCGGGGCCAGTCCGCATTGTTGGTGCGCGGCGCGGTGAGCAATAGAACGCGGCAACCCTGACGCTTTGCTTCACGCATAAATTCCGAGCCTTTATCGTAGCTCGCTAAACACAAAATTGTAAATGCTTTACTCATGGAACTCCTTAAAAACAGATACTGAAAAGATAGGTTTTACGTCGTTGATTGGTTCTCCCGTCCGACGGCTGAGGAGTGCGTGAACGCTGCCGTCGCACGGGTTTCTCGGTAATGATTTGTTCTGCGCTCTTTTGCCGTGAAACCCGTTCTACCGCCCAAGAAACGGTAGGACGGGAAGAGAACGGAACCTGACTACTCCACATAATTCAAATCCTTGCCAAAGGTTTCTTTCAAGCCCCACAGACAGGCAAACGCAATCACCATACCAAGTGCGCTGACCGCAACACCGCTTCCAATCAAGCCGAGCGAAGGAGTGAGAAATTGAAAGAGCTTCGTCATGGGAACAACGGAACCGCGCACGAAGTTTGGTGCGGTCGTGGCAACGGTGGCGCGAAGATTTGTACCAAATTGTTCTGCGGCAACGGTAACGAAAATTGCCCAATAGCCTGAGGACAAGCCAAGTAGAAAAATAATCGCATACACGACATTTGCTGAGGGCGTTGCGCCAAAGAAAACATTCATCAGAAAATACGCAGCAATGCAGAGAGAATCAAAGATTAAAAATATCAAAAATACTTTTTTTCGGCTTTGCAAACGCTGGCTGAGATAGGGCGTAAGGAAGTCGCCCAGCGTAATGCCGACGTAGCAAAACATAATCGCTCGCCCGCCTGTTATCGGCTCTTGTACGCCGAGTGCTTTGGCAAATTCTGGCGAAAACGTCACGAGAATGCCAACGACCACCCAAAGCGGCACACCGACGAACACACAACGCACGTACCGTAAAAAGCGTTCCTTGTCGCGGAAAATACTGAAAAAATCACCGCGATTCGTGCTGCTTTCTTTGATTTTACTGAACATTCCCGATTCAAACACGCCAATTCGCAGAACCAAGAGCGCAAGCCCCAAGCCGCCGCCAATCCAATACGCAATGCGCCAATCAAACGCCTGCGCCACAAAGTATGCCAGAACCGCGCCCGAAACGCCCACGCCAGCGACAATCATTGTCCCGAAGCCGCGTATTTCTTTTGGCAATACTTCCACCACGAGCGTAATTCCCGCACCTAATTCGCCCGCCAATCCAATCCCAGCAATAAAGCGCAATGCCGCGTAGGTAGGGATGTCGTGAACAAAACCATTGGCAATATTTGCCAGCGAATAGGTGATAATTGAACCGAACAAAATCGAAAGTCGTCCTTTTTTATCACCTAAAATGCCCCAAAATACGCCGCCGACGAGCATTCCGAACATTTGCATATTGAGCAAAAAGATACCATCATCCAGCAACTGTGCGCCTTCCAAGCCGAGTGCTTTCAAGCTCGGTACACGCACAATGCTGAACAGCACCAAATCGTAAATATCCACGAAATATCCCAGCGCGGCGACGATTACTGCCGTATTGAAGATATTGCTGGAGAATCCTTGTTCGTTGTTTCCACTTGCCACAGATTGCATAAAACCTCGCTTTGTTGAATCTCGAATTGAACACACACATTTTTTTCTTCCCGTCGGGCGGCTGTTATCACAAGCACAGTAGCCGTCTGGCGGGTGAGTCGCCTGCACATCCACGCTGGACGGTAGCCTTCACAATCACTCGCTGGACGGCTACTGTGCTTGTGATAACAGCCGCCCGACGAGAACCTGAATGTTATTTTCCCGCACTTGCCAGTACATCTTTCACCAGCGCATCAGTAATAAGCGCAGCCGCTTCGCTGAGAGCGGGAGCAACCGTAGAAGCCGCATCACTACTGCGCTGGACGGTTTGCGAATAGACTTTTTGAAGTAGAATTGTTTGCCGTGATTGCTCGTCAATGCGCTGAAGCGTGCAGTGCATCGTGAGTGTAAGCGTGTTTGCGGGCTGCGCGGGCGCGTTGCGGGCAAGACACTCGCTAATACGCGCTTCCAACTGATACTCTGGCACAACCGACGACGACGGCAGAAATACGCCCTTCGTGAATACCGCACTTTGCTGAATCCGATTCACAAACGCGGCGGTGAGCAGTTCCTGCGGCTCGCTCGCCCAGCGATGATAGTGCAAAGGCTGTGTTTCTGTCGCGCTGACGAGGGTAACGATATGGTCGGTGTCAAATTCGCTATCAATCGTAAAGGGTTTCACCAGCAAACCCGCACTAATACTGCCCGCCGAGACCTGCACAGGCTTTGACTCTAAACGATAAAACACCGTTTTGGGATATTCCGAGCGCAACGACACGCATGAAGACAAAACACTGCAAAGCGCACAAATACTAAGGAGTACGCCTGTGCGACCGATAAAGACGGGCTTTGATAGGATAGACAATTGTGTCTGTTCATCTACCATAATTCTATCCATAATCTTAACGATACAAAAAATATCAAATAGTGGCACAGGCATTCTTGCCTGTGAGCATTAGCACGTGGGTCAGGATAAACACAGACAAGAATGTCTGTGCCACTGAAGCCTGATGTTGCCTGATGTTGCCTGCTGTTTAGCGATGTTGTCGTGTGTTATAGCCTTCAGCGTTGTCTCATCCTTTTGCCTTTCCTTTACTTTTCCTTCGGCGGCGGCTCGGCAAAAAGAAGCTGTGAAGGATTATCGTTCACAAGACGGAGCGACTTGCGTAGCTCGCGGTTAGTAGCTTTCAGCTCGTGAATGAGAATGTTGAGATTGCCCACAGAATTGTCTGCGCGACGCGTCAAGCCGACGACGGAGTTTTGAATGGTGAGCATGGTTGTATCGTAGCGTTGCACAATGTCGTCCGTGCGCTTGGCAAGTTGCATTTGCTCAAGTTCTTTATCCACACTTGCGGTGATGCGCTCCAGTTGCTCTGCCGTTTTCACGAGTGTTGTACTCATCAGCACAAGATTTTTGCTTACTTCTTGCGCATCGTTCATCACGGTACTTGCCTTGCCGACAATTTTCGCCGTATCTGCCGCACCAACAAAGCGTCCGACGGCTTTCGAGGAAAGATTAACATTGTGAATAATCTGCGCAATTTCAGGATTTTCTAACGATTCCGCCAAGGCTTTCAGCGTGCGCACGCTTTGCGTTGAAATGCCGCGTGTATCCAGCGCAATGAGATTATTGATTGCCTCGTTGATACTCACGCGCAATTCCTCAATTGAGGACGGCGCAGACGGCAACACAGGATGCTCCGAAGCGAAACTGAGTTGCGGATGAGCCGTCATCAGCATTTTATCGCCTGGATAAAAGAGCAGCAAATACCGCGAGCCGGCAATACTCGCCATTTCTATCCGAAGCCGCATACTATCGGCAATGTACACATTTTTGTTGATGCGTACCGTTACTTCAATCAGCTTCCCATCGGGCGCGAGGCGCAAACGCTGGATATTACCGACGGGAACGCCCTGATATTTCACGGGCTGCCCAGCTTCCAAGCCCTGTACGGAGGTATCGAAGTAGGTGTTGAATTGGCGATATTCTTGGAAAAATTTTGCCGCGCCGAGCCAGAGAATCAGCACCACCAGTGCCGTCAAGCCAGACAGCACAAAAACGCCAATCATAAACGGACTGGAAACACGACGTGTGGGAATGCTCATACGATGTGTGGTGAAATTAAATGGGATAAGACCTTTGCAAATGGCGCAGACAGGAGTGTCTGCGCTACCATCTGTTTGAAATTTCATAGGGCTTCGGTAGCACAGACACTCTTGTCTGTGTCACAGAACGAGTATATGAAAGTCTGATGAGATTTGAAGCGGCTTGCAGTCTTTATCCTCAATCTGGTTCTACGCGCTTGCTACGCGATGGAAAAAATTATACACCCGCTCATCATGCGTTATTGCTTTCACTTCTGCAAGCGTGCCGTGAGCAATGATGCCGCGTGCGCCCTTGTCGAGCATTATCACGTAGTCCGCGATGTCGTCAATGCTTTGGAGTTCGTGCGTAACGACAATCATCGTGGTTCCGAGTGCGGAATTGAGTTCGCGGATGAGCTTATCGAGCGAGGCAGAACTGATGGGGTCAAGTCCCGCAGAGGGTTCATCAAAGAAAAGAATTTCGGGGTCGAGAGCCATTGCGCGGGCAATTCCAGCACGTTTTTTCATGCCGCCGGAAATTTCCGCCGGAATGTAGCCTTGAAATTTACCCAAGCCTACCGAGCTTAATTTCATTGCAACAATTTCCGAAATACGTTCCTCTGAAAGCCGCGTATTTTCAAGGAGCGGCAGCGCAACATTCTCTGCCAGCGTCATGGATGCAAACAGCCCGCCTGACTGGAACAAGATACCAAATTTTCGTAAAATATGCCGCCGTTCTTCGCCAACAGAACCCAAAAATTCTTCGCCGTCGTAGCGAACGCTACCTTCTTTTGGCTCGACAAGCCCCGTGAGCGTGCGCAAGAGCGTACTTTTGCCGCAGCCGCTTCCTCCCAAAATCACGGAAATTTTCCCACGCGGAACGTCGAAGTTAATATGCTCAAACACGCGCAGCCCACTAAACTCAACCGTGAGATTGCGGGCTTCGATGACATTCGTGCTAGTGTGTGCGGACATTGGGCAATACAGTAAAAACAAAGAATTATTCCTGCGACGCGGGCAAATTTACACAAAAAAGCCGCTTGAAGAATATATTTCCTCCAAGCGGCATCAATACTTGTAGTCTGCCAAATATATTTAACAAAGATTTGAGGCAACAATGTTCGCTATACCAATGTTCGCTATACCGAAGTTGGTGTTTGTTGGACCATGCAGACCATTCTTCCTGCGCTCTTCCTCCGCGCCATTTGCGCACGTCTTCCTTTTTTTGTTGCTCCTTTATCGCTCCTTTATCGCTGCACAACCACTTTCCGCACAAACGATAACACATCGTCAGCTTCGATGTGAACGGTGTACACGCCCGTTGCAAGCGGCTCTATATCTGCATCCACAAGATGTTCGCCCTGTGGATATGTGGTGTCGGTGAGAACGAGAAGTGTTCTGCCGAGTAAATCTACGACGCTGAGACGTAAACGCACTGGTTTGGGAAGAGTAATACGCACAAAAAGCCGCTGTTGTGCGGGATTGGGAAAAATATCCGCACGCAAACCCTGCATTGATGCACCAAGCAAATTCGTAATACTTATCGTAATACTTGTTGCAATATTCACACGAACAGGGCGACTTTCATTGCTCAGGCGGTCGAGCGCGGTGATGGCAAAGGCGGTGGTTGTTGCGTCTCGTCCACGCAGCGTCAATGCGGTGTCGCGTGTGATGCCCAGTATCTGTGCGGCATTGCGGATGTGCGTGCTGTCCAGCATTCTGCTACTTGGCATTTGAGCAATACTGTCGGCGAGGGCGTAGAGGACGTAGTGCGTGGCGGTATCGCCATCGCTGGCGGGCGCGGGTTTGCGCCATTGCACACGTACCGAATCACCAGCGCGATTGCCCACCGCATTCTGTGGCGCGTTGGGCGGGATGTTGTCTTTCCACGCCATTGTTGGCAGGAGTGCGGGTGTGCGGTATTGAGTTGTTTGTAACATGCCCCGAATCCCCTTCAAATCTCGCGTGAGACCATTCGAGCTGAACCACACTGCGCCTTCGCCCGCCTGCTCGCGATTGAAATCAATTTGCCGCGTGAGGTCATCCGCCGACCACGCCACATCGGTGAGGCGATACGCCCCCAAACCCGTGTACAAATGCCGCCCCGCAGACCGCGCCATTCCTTGCCACCAGGGCATGAGTTTTGCATAATCCTGTCCACCACCGAATTTCCAATACAATTGCGGAATCACATAATCCACCGTTCCAGCCTGCAACCACGCCAGCGCGTCGCAATAAATCACGGAATACGCATCCAAGCCCGATGTACCTTGTGGCGTGCCGCTTCGCCAAATTCCAAACGGACTAATACCAAATTTTACGTGCTTCTTCGCTGCGCGAATACTATCGGAAATGGCTTGTACGAAGATGTTTACGTTGTCGCGCCGCCAATCCGCAATATTCGTAATCCCGCGTGAATACTGGGCAAACGTGCTAGCATCCTGCGTGGTTGTGCCTTCATACGGATAAAAATAATCGTCGAAATGCACACCGTCAATATCGTAGCGGCGCACTACGTCCATAATCACCGAAAGCACGTAGGCACGCACTTCTGGCAAGCCTGGATTAAGCAGACGAAACGGACTCCCATACGCAAGATGCCATGCGGGTTGTACACGAGAAATATGCGTGTCGGCGGGACGTGAATTTGCTGAAACGACCGAGCGAAAAGGATTGAACCACGCGTGGCATTCCATATTGCGCTTGTGTGCTTCGTCAATCAAGAATTGGAGCGGGTCCCAGACGGGTTCGGGAGCGCGTCCCTGTGCGCCCGTCAGCCATTCCGACCAAGGTTCGCGGGCATTGGCGTAGAGCGCGTCGGCGGCGGGGCGAATCTGCACGAACACAGCATTGATGCCGAGTGCGCGGTGTGTTTCGAGAATAGTGATTGCGTCGGCACGTTGTTTTTCGGGCGTATCGGTAGAGCGAAGGGGGAAATCTATATTCGAGACAGATGCAATCCAAACACCGCGAAATTCACGCTTTGGTGCGCTTTGTGGCATTTGCGCAAAGCAAATATGAAGCGATGTAACAAGAAAAAAACACAGGAAACGGGGAAGCGATATTGTAAGCATAATGTGAAAAAATGAATGGTTATCTACTGCCGATGTTGCACTTGAATTGCTTTACTATAATTCATTGTTCGTGATTTCAAATGTACAAAATACGTGGCGGCTTCGTAGTTCTCATTTTCAACCTTCAGCGTGATAGTGTGCGTGCCAGGTTCGTACTCGGTTTCCGCTAAGATAGCCACTTCGCGCCCTTGCGCATCCAGCACGGTCAATTTCACTTTTTCCTTCACGCGCACGCCAAAGCGCACAATTGCTTGGTCAAAAACAGGATTTGGATAGACAGAAAGCGTGGTAAGCGCAGTGTCGGTCTTTTGTATAGGCGCGGTGGTGAGAGAATTGACATCATAGCGGCGAAGCAGTCCCGACGAGCGTTCTAGCGCGAGGAGTTGGTTGCGTTTAGAATCGAAATGCACGAGCGGCGCAAGAAGTTCATTTGTACTAAAAAGTACCCGCGAAGCAGTAATGGCGAACGTTTGCGGGTTGCATTCTTGGAGAATAATTGCATTATCTTGTTTGGTAATGCCGAAGAGTGTTGTTTGCTTTGCATTCATGCCAAGAATGCGGCTCATGCTTGGTAGAATCTTGGGTTCAGCACGGCGTTTCTCTAGCTCAATACCAATTCCACCGATAAACAATGTTTTATCGAACGAATTGTAAAAAAGCAGTTTTTCCGACCACGCATCCATTGCGGGTGTCCATTTTGCGGCAAGATTGATGGAATCCGACAATGTGTTGTTGGTCAAATTATACACGTTGAGCATTTTTTGTTGTGTGCGCAGAACGCAGAGTTTATTCGCATCGGGGATGTACGCAAGTTGTAATGCGCCTTGTGTCAGTTCATTCGCTACAAACGTGTAACCAAGCACTTTCAAGGCTTTTTCCGTTGCAGCAGAAGATAAATCAACGCCAACAACGACTTTATTTTCTGGCATCGCGAGATACAGTTTCTGCTTTGCGCGGTCGAGAGTAAGCGTGGAAAGCGCATCGCTCCTCAATTCTTTGTGTCCAAAAATCGGAGTTTTGCCAATGTATGAATTGGTCAGGGTCGAAAAAATGTACAGCATATTTTCCTGCTGTGCCAAACCAAATAAGCGTCCGCGAGTAGAATCCACCGCAAGTGCAGTCGTCCACGCGCCAGAGGGAAGCTCGGCGGATTCTTGCGAGGCAAAGGTGTAGGCAAGGATGCGGTTTTTCGCGCCATAACGATTACTCACAAATACTGTCGCGCCATTGGGAGAGACGGTCATGTCATCGAAACTGCGGGTAATATCTATAAAATTCAGATTTGATGAGGCTTTCAGCGAAGATATTTGATGAAATTGCACCGTTCCTTGCTGCTCGGCAACAGTGAGCAAGAGTCCGCGTGATTCGTCCAACGCCAGCCCTGTTACGCGCATTCCTAAGCGTACAGAATCACGTATATCCTTCACGCTGCCAATCGCCAGCATTTTTCCGTAGTTTCCGCCTTCGCCCTGCGCACTACCGCCATTTTCCGAAACCACAAAAAGCTGCTCCGCACTCGGCGAATACACGGCGTGTTGGTATATTCCACCAAACGAAATATGCTTGAGCGTTACGTTTGTGCCAAGCTGAAGCACTCGTGCATTCTGCGTTCCAACGACAATCATTCTATTCCAAAGAGTATCTACAAACATTTTCGGCAACGGTACCGGCGTAGCAATACTGAAGGTTTTAAGCTGTGTGTAGGGCGGAATATAGGAATACGATACGAGGCGTTGTTGAAAATGCTGCACGTCGCGGCTGGTGAGGAAAATACGTTTGTTGGTGGAATCAAGCGCGATACCGCCGATAATAAAGCCAACGGCAATGGTATCAAGCGGACGCAAAGTGGCAGCATCGAAAATGCGGAGAATATTGTAATCCGCAAGAAACAACCGCTTGCCAGACCGCTCCAATGCTATATCCTGAATACCAACGCGGTAGGTTGCTGTGGTGATAAGCTGCTGCGTTTGCGTATGAATGGCATAGAGCATTTTTAAGGAATCGCGCTCGGCACGGGCAGTGTAGAGATAGAGCAAGTGCTGATGCGGGTTTGCGAGCAGTGCCAGTTCATCGCCACGTGGCGTAAAGGGTGCGTTCAGAAAACCTTGCTGGCGCACGCTGTCTATATTCACGATGGGAAATTGCGGTGATTGCTGCGAAGAAATATACGCCAAACCCCGCACGGCATCTATGCCAACCGAAAAAGGCTTTGGCGTGGACGGGTAGCGAAAATCAAACTTATCGAGAAGATTCACTGTTTCAATAAGGCGATAGCTTTGCGGCGGAGCTTGGGCAAGCACACCAAAATTCATCCCCCAAAACATGCACAAACCAAGCAACAGACGAGCAACGAAGCCTGGAACAGAGGCACCACAACAAGCAGAAACAACGTACTTAAAGATAGAATACAAAGCTATCATAGAAATTTTCTTAGAAGTTTTACTTGGAAAGAAAGATAACCATTGAACAAAGCTATACTTTCAAGGAACTTAGAAAAATTTTCGCACCCACCAAAACACATTTTGTGAAGTTTCCTCTCAAAGTGTGAAGAATGCAGCGAAATACAAAAATAGTGCAGTAAGGAGCTTGAAAAACGTGACCTGTTATCCAATTTTGATATTGGATTTTATGATAAAAAAACACATATTGCATATCTGTTTTGCAAATTTTATTGTACAAATCTGAATAGTACACAGTACACTTGCCTGATTTTTTGTCTGAGTGGCGAAATCGGCAGACGCACAGGACTTAAAATCCTGAGTCTCGTAAGGGACGTGCGGGTTCAAGTCCCGCCTCAGACACTTTTTGCAAGAATACTTGAGACGAATACCTTCAATGCCGCTTCATTCCACGAAAGCGGCATTTTGGTTTTTGGAATATTATGTTGGCAAAAATGAGAATTGGGTAAGTGTCTCGTCGGGCGGCTGTTATCACGAGCGCAGTAGCCGTCCGGCGAGTTCTTCCGCCTCACAGAGAGACACCGCCGGACGGTGAAGAAACCGCCCGACGGGGTAAATATTCAGGTAAAAGCATTTGGGTAATTCAAACATTCCTCAAAAAATTTCACGATATGAGCGCATTTCCGTCTGCATCGCCCATTGCAACTGCACCACGCATTTCCGTTGTGATTCCGCTTCTGAACGAGGAAGAATCTCTGCGCGAATTGGCGGCGCGTTTGCACGAGGTCTTGCAAACGCTCGCTGATGGCGAGTACGAAGTGCTATTTATTGATGACGGCTCAACCGATGGCTCGTTTGCGGTGTTGCAAGCCCTCCACGCGGAAAATCCACGCTTCGGCACGATTCGCTTTCGGCGGAATTATGGCAAGTCCGCCGCCCTCGCGGTAGGTTTTGCGCGGGCTGAGGGCGATATTGTGATAACAATGGATGCCGATTTGCAAGACGACCCCAGCGAACTTCCCGCGCTCTGCGCAAAGATTCACGAAGGCTACGACCTCGTGAGCGGCTGGAAGAAAAAACGCTACGACCCATGGCACAAAACCATGCCGTCGAAGCTCTTCAATGCGGTAACCTCACGCATGAGCGGTATTCGCTTGCACGATTTCAACTGTGGCTTGAAAGCGTATCGCCGCGAAGTGGTGAAAACGCTCCACGTCTATGGCGATATGCACCGCTACTTGCCCGCGCTGGCGCATTGGGAAGGCTTCCGCGTTACGGAAATTCCCGTACAGCATCATCCGCGCAAGTTTGGCTATTCCAAATTCGGTGTAAGCCGCTTCGTTTCTGGCTTTCTGGACTTGCTCACGGTTTTAGCCACCACGCGCTACATCAAGCGTCCGTTGCATTTATTCGGCTCAATCGGCGTACTGATGGGCTTGCTGGGCTTTGGCATTGAGACGTACCTCACGTTTGGTTGGTTTCTCGGCACAACCGCGCTTTCCAATCGTCCACTTTCGTGGCTCGGAATGCTGCTCATTATTGTTGGTGTACAGCTTGTCTCGATGGGGCTTCTGGGCGAAATGATTGTGAAAAATACGGCTCGTGGAATTGAGCAATACTCTATTCGAGAAGAATTTTAAGTGTATCTGATGTAGCTTTACAAATGTTGTCGAATTCGCCCCCTTGATAAAAGCAGGACTGTTAAGTTCTTTTTATACGATGCCGTGAAAGCCGCGCCAATCCTTTGCCCCCTTGATAAAGGGGGAACGGGGGATTTGCCACAAGCCGCACCGTTACGAGACTGTCTTTTAGAACTTTACAGCCCTGCCCTTAATAAAGGGGGAACGGGGGATTAAACGCTTCAACACCGTATCAAATCTACTCGTTTCGCGTGGCAAATCCCCCGTTCCCCCTTTATCAAGGGGGCGAATGAGTGAGGTTGCTGTGCAAAAAAAAACACGCAACTACTTTCTTTCATCCCTTCATTTTTTTATGAATCAATCCCACTCAATAGCCCTTGCTGCCTTGTGTTCACGGACGCTCGACGGCTTAAAAGCAGAAAATATCGTCGCGCTGGATTTACGCACCGTTGATTCCGCGCCAGCCGACTTTTTCCTTATTTGCTCTGCCACGTCCGATGTCCACGCCCGTGCGCTGAATGACGCGCTTACTCGCGCCACTGTGAGCGTCGGGGAACGCCGTCCGCGCTCGGAAGGACGCGATGTTGGTGATTGGGTGCTGTTGGATTATTTCGATGTTGTTGTGCATATTTTCCGCGCCGAATCCCGCGAATACTACAAACTCGAAAAGCTCTGGGGCGACGCGCCCGTCGTGGATTTTGCGAAATTAGAACAAGAAGAACGCGAACAAGAAAAAGCGGAAAAAGAAGCAAAGCCCAAAGCAACAAAAACGAAAGTTGCTACAAGTAAGACTACATCAAGCGCGAAGGCAAGTGCGACAAAAGCGAGCGTAGCGAAAACTACGAAAGCTGCTGCTGCGCCGAAAAAAGTGATTGCTGCGAAAACTTCAACGGCAAAATCTACCAAAGCAGACGCAGGAAAAGCAAGTAAAGAAGCAGCTCCTAAGAAAGCAGCTACAAAAACAACGACTGCGAAAATAAGCGCAGAAAAAACTCCAAAAGCGAAAGCTCCCGCAACAAAGGCAAAAGCGACAACGGCAAAAACAACCACCAAAGCTGCAACCACAAAGAAATCCCCACGTACAACGAAAGCAGAAGAATGAAACAGCACTACACACGTGTAACAGCCTTTGCTCCAGCGACTGTTGCGAATGTTGCAAGCGGTTTTGATGTGCTGGGTTTTGCGTTGGAATCGCCTGGCGATGAAGTAACGGCGCGGCTTGTGGAGGGCGACGGTGTGCGCATTGTTTCCATTGCAAGCGACGAGGGTTTGCCAGAATTGAACCTGCCCACAAACCCGCTTGAAAACACGGCAAGCGGCGCGGTTCTTGCACTCATGCGCTCTCTGTCGGGCAACGAGAGCGAGCAACTTTTGGGAAAATACGGCATCGAACTAGAAATCCGTAAGCGAATGCCTGCTGGAAGCGGCATGGGTTCAAGTGCGGCGAGCGCGGCGGCGGCAGTTTTGGCAGTAAACGCGCTTGTTGGCAATCCGAAAACGCCCGAAGAATTGGTCGAATACGGCATGAAAGGTGAGGCGATTGCAAGCGGCTCGGAACACGCCGACAACGTTGCTCCCGCGATTATGGGCGGCATCGTTCTCATTCGCGGCTACAACCCGCTCGATGTGGTGCGTATTCCCGCCCCGCAAAACCTGTATTGCACGATTCTCCGCCCGCACTGCGAAGTTTCTACCAAAGAAGCGCGTGGAATCTTGCCAAAAGAAATTCCGATGAAAACCGCCATCACGCAATGGGGCAACCTCGCTGGCTTGATTGCTGGCTTGATGAAGCAAGACATGGGCTTAATTTCCCGCTCCCTGACGGACGTTGTCGCCGAGCCACACCGCGCCGCGCTTATTCCGGGCTTCCACGCCATGAAAGAAGTCGCGCTTCAGGCTGGTGCGCTGGGTTGCAGCATTTCGGGTTCGGGTCCGTCGGTGTTCGCGCTCTCGTCCTCGAAAGCAGGAGCAGAGCGGGTTGGCACGGCAATGCAGGAAGCACTTGTCAAAGAATGCGTCGGTGGGACGTTGTATGTTTCGCAGGTTGCCGAAGGCGGTCCGCGCATTGTTTCGGCGGAATAATTTCACGCAAAAACAGCTACAAACCTTGCCAATACTTGGCTCCAAGCGAGGGTCTCATTTCCTAATGAGGCTCTCGCTACCACGCTACAAGCCAGAAAAAATGTCCGCCAACGCTCCCATCTTCATCTTTACCGCCCTGTATTTTTCTGCGGTTTTCTTGTAAATGTATTGCCCTTGCCAATACTTCTAAAGCAGGTAAAATCTGGCGCGTACGGTATTCGGATGGTCGAGTCATTTCTTTCTGAGGAACATTGGTACAGAATAAATTGTTATGGAGCAAAAGCAATGATGCTTGCGTACTCGCTTCCCATGTTGTGTGTGGGCGTTTTGCTTCTCGTGTTGCGACCACATCCGTTTGTCGCGGGCGTGGCAACTTTTCTAGGAAATATCAGCTTCGCACTGCTTGGAATGAGCATCATTAAGCGGTATGCGCGGCGTTTGGTTATTCGCTGAAATGTACGACAACTTGCTTTTAAACTGGGCTTCAGTGGCACAGACATTCTTGTCTGTGTTTATCGCCTACAACTCGCACCAAGACTCACAGACAAGAATGTCTGTGCCACTATTGAAAACATTTTCGCACTCAATACTTCAAAAACCCTCCACACCGCATGAATCCTTCGTCCACCACCCCAGCCGCAAATCCACTTCTCTCCAACTTCGACGTTTTCTCCACACGCCACATCGGACCAAATGCCGACGAACAGGCACGAATGCTGGCGCGAATCGGCGTTGCTTCGATGGAGCAGCTTATTCAAGAAACTGTTCCTGAGAGCATTCGCTTGAAGCAACCGCTTCGCTTGCAACCCGCACAAACAGAGCATGAATTTCTCGCTGACCTCAAAGCAACGGCGACCGAAAATACCGTGATGAAATCCTACATCGGTCTTGGCTACTACGATTGCATCACACCGCCCGTGATTTTGCGTAATGTGATGGAAAATCCAGGCTGGTACACGCAATACACGCCCTACCAAGCGGAAATCGCTCAGGGACGGCTTGAATCCTTGCTCAATTTCCAAACAATGGTGATTGACCTCACAAAGCTCGAAATTGCCAACGCATCCTTGCTGGACGAAGCAACGGCGGCGGCTGAAGCAATGCACCTCATGTTTGCAGCGCGGGTGAAGGAATCCGTGCAGAAAAATGCGAACGTATTGTTTGTGTCGGATGAATGTTTTCCGCAAACGATTGACCTCCTCCGAACCCGCACCGAACCTATTGGTGTGGAGTTATTGATTGGCAATTATGCAACATTAGATTGGGAAAAACACCCAAATATTTTTGGCGCAATTTTGCAATATCCCGCAGCTTCAGGCGAGGTGCATGATTACCGCGCATTCTGCGATGCGGCACACGCACACCACGCAATGGTCTGTGTTGCGGCGGATTTGATGAGCCTACTTTTGCTCACACCTCCGGGCGAATTTGGCGCAGATATTGCCGTTGGCTCGGCGCAGCGATTTGGTGTGCCGCTTGGCTACGGTGGTCCGCACGCGGCGTATTTTGCCACGAAAGAAGAGTACAAGCGGCTTCTGCCCGGTCGCATTATCGGCGTTTCGATTGACGCGCAAGGCAGCGTGGCGTACCGAATGGCATTGCAAACCCGCGAGCAGCACATCAAGCGCGACAAAGCCACCAGCAACATCTGCACTGCACAAGCACTACTCTCGAATATGGCGGCAATGTACGCGGTCTGGCACGGTCCGAGCGGCTTAAAATCTATTGCAACGCGGATTCATTGTCTCACAACAGTTCTCGCAAAATCGCTCACCACGCTTGGTTTCAACGTGGCGAACGAGTATTGGTTTGATACGCTCACCATTTCTTTCGACCACGAGCGCACAAAAGAAAACATCCGCAAACACGCAAACACGCACAGCATCAACTTCCGCTACGCCGCAGACGGCTCAGAATCTCACTTTGTGGGCGTTTCGCTGGATGAAACCACGACGCTGAACGATGTACAGCTCATCATCACAGCATTTGCGCGGGCAACGGGCAAAGATTTATCGCGTCTCAATTTCGACGAGGTTGCTGCAACGCAAGATTTAATGCACCTTCCGAAGAAATTGACCCGCACCTCGCAGTATCTCACACATCCCGTTTTCAATCGCTACCACTCTGAACACGAGATGCTGCGCTATGTGAAGCACCTTGAGAACAAAGATTTATCGCTCACACATTCGATGATTGCGCTTGGTTCTTGCACAATGAAACTGAACGCCACAACCGAGATGATTCCCGTAACATGGCGTGAATTCAACGGTCTGCATCCTTTCGCGCCCGTGCAGCAGGCGCAGGGCTATCAACGTATTTTCAAGGAATTGGAAGACGCGCTCTCTGAAATTACTGGCTTCCCAGGCGTTTCCTTGCAGCCAAACGCTGGCGCACAGGGCGAGTATGCAGGTCTCATGGTCATTCGTGCGTATCACCTTTCGCGTGGCAATGGGCATCGGAATATTGCGCTTATTCCATCGTCTGCACACGGCACAAATCCTGCGTCGGCGGTGATGGCGGGAATGAAAGTGGTGGTCGTTGGTGTGGATGAACGTGGCAATATCGACATGGACGATTTGCGCAAAAAAGCCGACGAACACGCACCAAACCTTGCCGCGCTCATGGTAACATATCCTTCGACGCATGGCGTGTTTGAATCCACCATCAAGGAAATATGCGCTTTGGTGCATGAAAAAGGTGGTCAGGTCTATATGGACGGCGCGAATATGAACGCGCAAGTTGGTTTGACCAGTCCCGCGATGATTGGCGCGGATGTGTGCCATTTGAATTTGCACAAAACCTTCTGCATCCCGCATGGCGGCGGCGGTCCGGGCATGGGTCCAATTTGCGTAGCGGCGCATCTTGCCCCCTTCCTTCCAGGACACAGCCTCATCCCAACAGGCGGCGACAAGGCTATTTCTGCGATTTCGGCGGCTCCTTGGGGCAGCGCGAGCATTTTGCTCATTTCCTACGCCTACATTCGTCTCATGGGCGGCGGCGGCTTGACGCGGGCAACGGAAGTGGCGATTTTGAATGCAAACTACATCAAAGCCCGCTTGGATGCTCATTATCCCGTGTTGTATTCTGGCGAAAGTGGTCGCGCCGCACACGAACTGATTTTCGACCTCCGCGAGTTCAAAAAACACGGTGGCATCGAAGCTGAAGACGTAGCAAAGCGGCTTATGGACTACGGCTTCCACGCGCCGACGCTTTCTTTCCCCGTTCCTGGGACAATCATGGTCGAGCCGACGGAAAGTGAATCACTAGAAGAACTTGACCGTTTCTGCGAGGCGATGTTGCAAATCCGCAAGGAAATTCAAGCCGTGATTGACGGCACAGCAGACAAAGACGACAACGTGCTGAAACACGCTCCGCACACCTCGCACGTGGTTACTGCCGACCTCTGGCAACACGCATATACCCGTCAGGAAGCCGCATATCCGCTTGCGTGGGTGCGCGAACGCAAGTTCTGGCCAACTGTTGGGCGTGTGAACAATACGCATGGCGACCGCACACTGATTTGCGCTTGCCCGCCGATGGAAAGCTATATGGAAAATGATGGCGTAAGTACGAGTATTGGTGCGTCTTCGGTGGCGTAATACAAGGTTTCAAAACAAGATATTTTCCCCGTTCTGCCGATTGACGATGACTTTGTAGCTTCGGTAGAGCGGGTTTCATGGTGTTTCTCTTACCATTTTCCCCACGTTCTATGCGTATTCGCAATGCTGGATTTATCCTCTTTTCCCTCTGCTTAATTCTTCTCGACCAAATCACGAAAATTGCCGTCAAGGGCTTTCACATTGGTTCGTGGCAGCATCAAGGAATGACGCTGTACGAGAGCATTGAGATTGTGGGCGATGCTGTGCGCTGCACGTTTGTCGAAAATCCAGGAATGGCATTTGGGATTAGCTTTGGTGCGGGAAAGATTTTTTTGAGCCTTTTTTCTGTATTGGCAAGCGGCGTACTAGTGTGGTATTTGGCACGGTTGGAAACGCCGAGTTTTGGCGCGAAACTGGCTCTGGCACTCATCTTTGCCGGTGCGACGGGAAATTTAATTGACCGCGTATTTTATGGCGTATTCTACGGCGAATCACCGCTTTTTTACGGCAAAGTTGTGGATTTTATTGATGTGGATATTCCTGACCTCGCCTTCTTTGGGCGGGAATACACGCGCTTTTGGGTCTTTAATGTGGCGGATTCTTGTGTGAGTGTGGGTATGGTCTTTATGCTGTTTTTTAATAAGCATTTGCCATTTTTACAGGAAAAATCTTCTGCCACAGTTGCAGAAGCTGCGTCAAGTCTTGAAATGCCAATGAAATAGATATTCCATCAGCACGTTTTTGCTACCGTACTTAAAAAAGTTTTGCCCAAACATCAGAGAGAATCTTGTGTTTGGGCATTTCATTTCTTAGGGCAGCGTCATTAACTAGAGTGCATTACCTTTCAGAACAGCTTTAAAACAACGATGGACGACACCGTGCCAGTATCGTCCAACTTGTTCCCCTTCCTTTGGGAGTGCCTATGATAAGGAGCTTCCGTTATATTTTCAAATTCAAAGGAAGTCTTTTTGATTCAGACTAAGGTCTCTTTTGTTGTGGTATGACTATCTCTATTACTAATTGTATGCCAAAAAAAATAAAGCCGTTTTTTGCTACAAAAAGGCTTTTTAGAGTTTGAAATGTCTCATTTTTGATTTGCTTTTATCGCATTTTTGATAGTCTTTCTCTGTTTCTTGAGATATTTTTTTACCCCATTATTGTGAAGTAGATACTCTGTGAGTATCTACGAAGTATGGTCATCGCTGATGCTTCGTTCTGGCACATATCGTCTGGTTGCTGAGATTTTTGTATATTCATAAAAATAATTTTTACCACACTTTCCAACAACTTTCATTATGAGCATTCCACTTCGAGTAATAGTCACGGGCGCGACGGGAATGGTCGGCGAGGGCGTACTTCATGAGTGCTTGCGGCATCCCACCGTAGAATTGGTGCTGGTAATTGGGCGCAAACCGTGCGGTGTGCAGCATCCGAAACTTACGGAAATCATTCACGGCGATTTATCCGATATTGCTCCCCTGAAAGAGCGTCTAACAGGCTTCAATGCGTGCTTCTTTTGTGCGGGAGTCTCATCGGTAGGGCTTTCGGAAGCAGAATATACCAAAATTACATATACGCTTACACTAAACTTCGCACGTACTCTTGCTTCGGTGAACCCCGACGTGACCTTTTGCTATGTTTCCGGCTCAGGCACAAACAGCAGCGAGAAGAGTGGCAGTATGTGGGCGCGAGTAAAAGGTAAAACCGAAAATGACCTTTTTACATTGCCCTTCAAGCGAGTGTTTGCCTTCCGTCCAGGCTATATGCACCCTACGCCAGGCTTAAAAAATACGCTCTCATTTGTGAAGTATGTTTCCTGGCTATATCCGATTATTCGTGCGCTAACCTCGAATATCGCCTCGACACTGGCGGAGGTTGGTGTGGCGATGATACATGTGGCACAAAACGGCGCGGAGAAGCGAGTTTTAGAAGTACGAGATATTATTGGAGTGGCGGCAAATGAGATTTAATGCGGTCTTCGTCCTAGATATATCCTAAAAAGGGTGAGACGCTCTTCCCGTGCCACGGCTCAAGGAGTGCAGAAACGCTGCCGTAGTACAGGTTTCACGGTATGCAATTTCCACCTGTACTCAAGTATAGCTGATACAACCTGCATCCAACAAATATGTACAACAAATATGTACAACAATGAATGCCTCATCAAACCTGCTAGTCCGTCAAACAAATGTTTAGCGTCTTGTGGCGCAGACGAGAGTGTTACGCGCTACCGCACAATACTGGCTTCGGTAGCCACAGACACTCTTGTCTGTGCCTCTTCAAATACATTTGACAGACTACGACACTCTCCAAAGAACGCACGGTCGTGAGTACATAATTTTTCTACTTTTTGTAACCAAGTTCTTCCCTGCGGCTTATTCTCTGTACAACCATGATGAAATCATCTTCACACAATTTTTCATATTTTTTGTACAGCTATGAATATCTTCTCTTCTTCTCGCCTTACCGCACCAGTATTTGTGCGCTCTTCTCGTCTTTTTCATTTCTCGCAGCGTTCTGTTACGTTTGGCGCACTCTTGGTATTGGCTGCTTTTGTGAGTTCTTGCGGCAACTTCTGGAGCGGTCTTGGTACCTCATTGCAAGGAAGCGGCATCTCAAAAACAGAAAAGCGCGATGTGGCAGCGTTTACCCGCATTGTCAATACGATTCCGATTGATATTGAGGCAACAACAAAGCAAGACCAACAGCTTGAACTTACTGGCGATGATAATGTTTTGCCCTACGTAAAAACCACTGTTTCTGGCGGAACACTCTTTGTGGACACCACCGAGCCGCTCTTGAATTGGTCGAACAAAACGACATTGCGCTTGAAAATTTCCATGAGAACATTGGAATCGGTTGAAGTGAGTGGCGTTGGCAGCGTTACCGCCGAGCCTCTTGAAACACCGACAATGCGAGTAGCCATGAGCGGTGCGGGAAATATTACACTGAATAAAGTGAAAGTGCAAGAGTTCTCCGCATCGGTATCGGGCGTGGGACAAGTACGCGTACAAGGCGAGGCTGATAGAGGGGAATTGGACTTGAGCGGTGCAGGAAACATACAAGCACGCTCTCTGGTGCTGAAGCAAGCAAATGTGCGCGTTTCAGGCGTTGGTTCGGCGTATGTTTCCGTTCTTCAGACGTTAGATGCTGCGGTTTCTGGTGCAGGAAATGTCATCTACTACGGCTCTCCAGCGACCGTAAACCGCAGCATTTCTGGTGTTGGCAGCATTCGTCGTGGTGAGTAATGCGAAAATGACGGACTGCATGCGATACAACAAAGCAAAAACGACAAAACAAAAGAGTGTTACCTACAATGAAGTAGATAACACTCTTTTCTGTTTTTGGGGTACATTGTACCCAGATTTGCTAGATTCAATTGTAGAAAGATTGATTGTTTCAATTCTTATTCTTAGCTCATACCAAGCAATTTCTTGATACCAGGCGTGGTCAAACCTTTCGGGCGGGTAATCGGTGCGCCTGAAGCCCGCGCCAGTACAAGTTGAGCCGAAATACCCATTGCGCGAGATACGCCAAACATGACGGTATAGAACTCGAATTCGGTCATGCCGTAGTAATTGAGCAATGAGCCAGAAGCCGCATCCACATTGGGCCAAACGTTCTTTGCTTTACCGTGTTCGGTCAATACTTTTGGTGCAATTTGGAAAAGTTTATCCACGATGCCAAATACTTTATCATCCACGCAGTTTTGCTTGCCGAAGTTGTAAAATGCGGTGAAGCGTGGGTCGGTAACGCGCAACACAGCGTGTCCGTACCCAGGAATAACTTGTCCACCATTCAACAATCCCCAAAGCTCTTTTGTCAATTCTTCGTCGCTGGGAACGCCGCCAAATTTCTCATGCAATTCCAACACAAACGACAAACATTCTTGATTTGCCAAGCCGTGCAGCGGTCCTGCAAGCCCGTTCATTGCTGCGCTGAAAGAATAGAACAAGTCTGAAAGTGCCGATGAAACAGTGTTTGCAGTAAATGCGCTCACGTTACCGCCTTCATGGTCGGAGTGCAATACGAGATACATGCGAATAAGCTCGGTGAAACGGCTGTTCGTGTCTGGCAAGCCCAGCATATAAGCGAAGTTCGCGCCCCAGTCGAGGTCGGTGCGAGGCTGAATACGCTCACCTTTATCGAAACGCATACGGTAAATTGCTGCGGCAATGGTCGTGATGCGGGAAAGCAGCAAGAAAGAGTCTTCCAGCATGTACATCCACATCTTATCTTTGGCTTTACCAGAGTCGTAGGCACGGCGGAAGTTCGATTCGCGCTCCATCACAAGGATTGCGGTGGAAAGCATCACCATCGGATGGGAATCGCGCGGCATCGCTTCCAAGACGTTCCAGACGTAGTAGGGGACAGAGGAATTGCGGGTAAACATATCGTGAAGCTCAGTGCGCTCGGCATCATTGGGAAATGCGCCTGTGCAAAGCAAAAAGAAAATATCTTCGGGCTGGGCTTTGGTAAGTTCCAAAATAGGGATATTGCGAATACGCAAGCCTTCATCAGGGTTTACGGTCGAGGTGTCGCATATCATCGCTGGAACACCGCGAATGCCGCCAAGAACTTGTCCGGCTGTAATTTCTCCGATTTTTGTTTCTTCATGCTGTTTCGCCATTTGTTTGCGCTCAACGCGCATGGTTTCAGCGATTTCAGCCATTTTGGCGGCAATCAATTTCATGAATCACTCCGATAAATTCTGGTGGTTGAAAGGAAAGAATTGATAAATTTCGTCAGCTAGTGGCGCGGACACTCTCGTTTGCGTCTCGTATTGTGCAGATGCCCAACACCGCATAAAATCTACATCCTGAACGATGGAGCAAAAGGTGTCCATTTGCTGTGGGCAAAAATACACAAAAATATGACGTTTGCAAATACAGAAACAAGAATGTTCGCACCATTCGCAAAACCGCATAAATACTGGCTTTGCAGAACTGGAACAAACATTCTTGTTTGTATGATTTTGTCAAATATCGCTTGTGCTCAATATTGCATGAACATCGCTCAAAGCCGCATGAGAGCGATATAGCACAAAGATAATGACTCTTGGGAATGAATTTTAGTGTACAACATCGGCAAACTAAAGCAACGAAGGTTCTCAAAACCCTATCAATTCTTGTCTTTAGTGCGCCGCAACGCCATTGGTCGTTGCACCGCGAAAACCGAGTACATTGCCTACTTCATCGAAGGTTTCGACAATGCGGTCGAGATGATGTTTCTCGTGCGAAGCCATGTAGCTCGTGCGCATCATGCTCATATTCGGCGGTACGCCAGGCGGAATGAAAGCATTCACGAAGACATCGCGGTTGTAGAGCTGCCGCCAGTACATAAGCGCGTTTTCGAGCGAACCGACAATTACTGGAACAATGCCCGTTTGATTATCCAACACATGGAAACCTTTCTCGCGCAAGCCTTTCCGCACATATCCTGCATTGCTTACCAATTTTGTAATCAATTCCGGCTGCTCTTCAAGAATTGCCAATGCTTCGATTGCTGCTGCGCACGAGGCGGGAGTTGGGCTGGCACTGAAAATGAGCGCGGGAGAATTGTGCTTCAAATAATTGATAACGCGCTCTGGACCAGCAACAAAGCCGCCCAGCGACGCGAAGGTTTTTGAGAATGTTCCCATAGTAATATCGGCTTCGTGGGTCAAGCCGAAGTGGCTTGCGGTACCGCGTCCGCCAACGCCAACAACGCCTGTTGCATGGGCATCATCCACCATCACGCGAGCATTGTATTTGCGGGCAACTTTGATAAGTTCTGGCAAGTTCACAATCGCACCTGTTACAGAGAACACGCCATCGGTAACAATAAATTTTCCTGCTGTGTCGGGGATTTTCGCAATCACGCGCTCAAGGTCCGCCATGTCGTTGTGCTTATAGCGCACAAACTCAGCAGTCGCGCCTTTTGCGAGCAATGCGCCGTTTACGATACACGCATGATTTTCTTTGTCGGAAATCACGTAATCGCCACGTTGCACCAAGCCAGAAACCACGCCGAGAGCGGTTTGGTAGCCCGTGCTGTACAACAAGACCGATTCATATCCCAAAAACTTCGCAAAACGGGCTTCCAATTCATTATGAAGGTCAATCGTGCCAGTCAAATAGCGAGAACCGGAGCAGCTCGTACCGTATTTATCAATCGCGGCTTTTGCGGCTTCGCGCACGCGCGGATGCCCCGTCAAACCGAGATAATTATTCGAGCCAGCCATGATAACTTTACGTCCTTCCATCATCACTTCTGGACCTTCATTTTCCTGAACAGCGCGAAAATACGGATACATATCCAGTGCCTTTACTTCGTCGGCGCGGGTAAACTCGAAGCATTTTTGAAACAAATCCACTGTGCTACTCCTTGTGTAAAACTGGATTTGCTGAAGTCGAGCGTTGTGCTTGTTTCAGCAAATCTATAACAATGAAAAATGGTAATTTTCGGTGATAAAGCAACGGTATCAAATGGGTATCGCGCTAAGGTATAGCGGGCGTGGTGATGCGGTTGCAATTTAGTTGATATGTCAATTATTCCAAAGCGTCTGCAATATACAATTTATGCTGGAAATACGGAAAGAATCTTACGGAAATCTTTGGAAAAAGTTCATGTTTTGTGAATAATATAAGCAGTTTCAATTTCACATCTTCAACACGAAACTTTGCTACGTGAGAAGAATTCACTAGTTTTGCAATCGCAATGACGCATATTGCATTCAAAAACTTTTCATACCATCTCATTCCTTTTGAACCATCATGGGTCGTATTTTTGAGAAACGAAAACACAAGATGTTCGCACGCTATGATAAAATGGCGAAAACCTTTACACGCATTGGGAAGGAAATTGCGATTGCTGTAAAAACGGGTGGCACCGACCCCAACAATAACTCGCGTTTGCGAGCAGCAATGCAAAACGCAAAAGCGAATAATATGCCTAAAGACCGCGTAGAAGCTGCCGTCAAGCGTGCTTCTGGCAAAGACGCTTTGGATCTCTCGGAAGTAGTGTACGAGGGCTACGGACCGCACGGTGTGGCGATTGTCGTGGAAACAGCAACGGATAATCCGACGCGGACAGTAGCGAATGTTCGGAGCTATTTCAACAAATACAACGGCTCAATGGCGACGGCGGGCGCGTTGGAGTTTATGTTTCAACGGCGCGGCGTATTTACTATCGGCATTCAAGGCAAGGCAATGGACGAATTAGAAATGGACTTGATTGATGCTGGCGCGGAAGATATTGAGGTGGACGAAGAAGAACAAACCGTGCGTGCGCTGACCGAGTTTGAAAGTTTTGCGAAAATGCAAAAAGTGCTGGAAGAAAAAGGCTTGGATGTGCGCAGCGCAGAAATCCAGCGTATTCCGAACAATTCCGTCGCGCTTACGGAGGAACAAATGGACGATGTTGCAAAACTCATTGACCGCATCGAAGAAGATGAAGACGTGCAAAATGTGTTCCACAATATCGCATAAATACTTGCTCCAGTGAGAGTCTGACTTCTTTGTCAGGCTCTCACTTCTTCTGAGTAAAAAAATCTGATAAAAGTTTTGGACAAAAAAAAGAAACATCGTAAATTAGTAGTCTTGACAAAAAATCATTGCCAATCTAGCTCAGTTGGTAGAGCAGCTCATTCGTAATGAGCAGGTCACCGGTTCGAGTCCGGTGATTGGCTCTGGGAGGTAGAATAACCTCCAAGAAAAGCCTTGAATTTACCCATTCAAGGCTTTTCTTTTCGGACTGTAGCGCAGCCCGGTAGCGCACTACTTTGGGGTAGTAGGGGTCGTGGGTTCAAATCCCGCCAGTCCGACATCAAAACCAGCATTCAAGCGGCTTCCAACGGAAGCCGCTTTTGCTTTCTACCAGATTTTCTACCTAATTTGTTGGGTCGTGTCCTAAAAGAGTTGCTATGTAGCAATGAAGCCTGTTGACAAGCATAAGAAGAAGAAAAAGCATAAAAAGTCAGGAAAACGGCGTAGTTTTCTGACATGGCTTGTACAGAAATCATTCTCGTCCGCATGTCCTGACTGCAACAGCGAAGATATAAAACGCAACGGA
>JAAFIV010000031.1 GCA_013298775.1 Ignavibacteria bacterium
GGGCTGTTAAGTGCTAGCGATTTTGCCCTCACCCCTCGCTGCGCGAGACCCTCTCCCAAAGGGCGAGGGTAGATTTGAAGCGGTTTTCAAAGCCCTCTCCCTCTGGGAGAGGGTTGGGTGAGGGCTTCGTGAGGAGGGAACTTCACAGCCCTGCTTTGGGAGAGGGCTCAAGTGAGGGTAAGCGCAAAATCAAGGTTTTATGCGGGTCGCAGAATTTTATCTCAACTTCAATTATTCCTGTGCTGCCGATTGCCTCATTGTTTATCGCCAGACCACACGCCCTACCTGATACACCAGCAATGAAGCCGTGTACGCCAATACCAACGTGTACGCAAATGCAAACGCAGGATATTTCCATGAGCCTGTTTCCCGCTTCATTACTGCAATTGTGGACATACATTGCAGCGCATAGACGTAAAAAACAAGAATGCTGATTGCTGCTGGAAAAGAAATCGTGCGCTGTAAAATTGTCCGCAATTGCTCGTCGCTCTCGGCAACATCCACGCTGTACACCTGTCCCATCACCGAAACAAAGACTTCTCGCGCCGCAAAACTGCCGAGAACGCCCACCGTTACTTTCCAATCGAACCCAAGTGGCGCGAAAACTGGCTCTATCGCCTTTCCAATGCGCCCCAGTGCGGATTGTTCAAGTTGGATTTGCTTGGCGCGAATTGGCTCAATGCCGCTTGAAATCTGGGCTTGCGGGAACGCGCCTAATCCCCAAAGAATTATCGAAAGCAGCAAAATGGTCGTGCCGGCGGAGGTGAGAAATTGCTTGGTACGATGGAAAAGCGTGAGCAGAAGCCCTTTCCACGTGGGAAAGCGGTATGGCGGCAGCTCCATCAAAAACGGTAATTTCGAGCCTTTGAATGCGGTACTTTTGAAGATTTTCGCTGCAATCAAGCCCGACACGCCGCCAAGCGCGTACAAGCCCATCAGCACTAGCCCTTGCACATTGAACACGCCCGCAAGAAACACCGAAGGAACAAAGGCACTAATCATCAGAACGTAGATGGGAAGCCGCGCAGAGCAAGGCATGAGCGGTGCAATAAGAATCGTCGTCAAACGGTCTTTTTCCGAAGCAATAATCCGCGCCGACATCATACCGGGAATAGCACAGGCAAAAGAACTCAGAAGCGGCACAAATGCTCGTCCCTGCAAGCCAAATGCGCCCATTGCTCTATCCACCAAAAACGCGCCCCGTGCTAAATAGCCAATATCTTCCAGAAGCGTGATAACAAGCGTAAGAATGAGAATTTGCGGGAGAAATTTTATCACCGCCCCAACCCCAGCAATCACGCCATTGACGACGAAATCTTGCACAATTCCTGCGGGTAGTAGCGTTGTTATTTGGTCGCCAAGCGCGGCAAAGAGCGCGTCAATGCCGTCCATTGCTGGAGTTGCCCATGTGAAAATTGCTTGAAAAAAGAGGAACATCACGGCAAGAAACGTGAGCGGTCCCCACAATGGATGTAAAAATATGGCATCCAGTTTCAGCGTCAATGCGTCGTTCTCAGGAATACGCGCCACTTCTGTTGCCACCTGCCGCGCCCATTCGTGCTGCTTTTCGATGGATTCTTGGCGCGACGCAGTGTGCGCATTTTCAGAAGAAATATCGCTAAAAAGCCCGTGCAGTGCGGCTTCTGGCGGTCGGAAATCGTTTGCAGCAATGGCTTCGCGCATATCTTCAATGCCAATACCTTTATGTCCAACAATGCCGCACACTTCTACGCCGAGCGTGTGCGCCATTTCTATATCATCGAATACGCCACCACCAGCTTGAATACTATCAATCATTGTCACAGCGACGATAGTCGGGATGTTCAGCGCGGCGTATTGTGCGTACAGAAACAGGCTTTTTTCCAAATTTACGCCTTCCATCACGAACACCACCGCATCTGGCTTGGCATAGCGCGAATGCTGCCCGTTCAGGATTTCGACACTAATTTTTTCGTCGGGAGTTTTCGGATTCAAACTGTACAAACCTGGCAAGTCAATGCACTGCACCTGCGTTTCAGGTGCATCGGTTTTAGGAGAATCTTTTGTAGGAGAATCTGTTTTGGTAGAATCTGTTTTGGTAGAGTCTGTTTTGGTAGAATCTGTTTTGGTAGAATCTGTTTTGGTAGAGTCGTGCGGAAGATTTTGCCCTGCAAACCTGATAATACCTGTCTTTGCTTCGACGGTAACACCAGAAAAATTACCTACTTTTTGACGCAATCCCGTCAAGGCATTGAAAATGGTGGATTTTCCAGAGTTTGGTGTGCCGACAAGCGCGATAGTACGAGGCTGCATGGGAAAAGGCGAAGAATGCACGAAATGAGGAAGGAAGGTCAGTAATTGCCAGAGGAAGAACAGGTTGAAAGACAAGCGATGAAGCGGTATTGAAGCACATTTTTGTCAAATTGTACACCGTACACTTCATACTGCATATTTTTCTCACCCAACGCGTTCGAGTTGCATATGGCGAATTTCTTCGGGACGAAGAACGATGCGGGAATGGCGGTATTGAATTTCAATCGGACCCTTGAACGGAGCTTTGCGCAACAGGCGAATGAGTGTCCCCGGAATAAGACCAAATTCCCGCAAACGCTCGGTAAATGCGTCGTTGTGCGTGTAGTGCAGAATACGTGCCGTCGCGCCGATGGGATACTCGCTCATAGTCTGATACCTGATAGGGAGAAGGTGAAAGAGAGAATGTCGCTGCAAATGGTGTAATGCTAAATTAAACTAAATCTAAATAAGGGACAAGGAGAAAATCTTGATTCGTGAACCTTTTTCCTTTGGAATGGGAGAAAAATAAGTGATGAAAGTTCATAGTGGCTTGAGACTTCTTATCTGTGTTTGTCGCTTGAAAACCGCACTAATACTCACAGACAAGAATGTCTGTGCCACTGCTGAAGAGGTTTTGTCGTGTACAAAGGTCTGTGCCACTAATATTTTGAAGTTTATCCACTTAATTTTTGAGCCTTCCTTTCCCATTTCTTACCGTTCTTGCTTTTCTTGCTGCATTTCAAAAATACCAAGCGGTAAAGGTGTATGCTCGTGTGAAGAAGAAAGTAAATGCTGCGTTATCTGCTCTTGCGAATACTCTTCGGTGCGGAGGAAGCGCAAAATAAAGGTTGCGCCAAATCCGTAGTCGGATTCGCACCACACCTGACCATTCATGCTTTCAACCAATCGTTTCACGATAGACAGCCCCAAGCCCGTCGAATGCTCGCCACCAGTGGGGCGTGCGGAAAGGCGCGTGAATTTGCCAAAAAGTTTGCTTTGGTCGTCCTCGCTCAAGCCTGGTCCTTCGTCTTGGACTTCAATACGCACACTCGCGGTGGAATCTTCATTGAAGGCGCGAATAAACACGCTTTTCCCTAAGGGTGAGTATTTCAGAGCATTGGAAATAATATTCTCCAGAATCTGCGTCATTGCTCGCTCGTCGGCTTGAATAGGATGCAGTGTTGGCGCAATATCAAGATGCAATTGAATACCCTTGTTTTGGGCGTTTATTTTGAAGGAATCTGCCGTAAAATTCAGTAATAATGCCACATCTACCGTTACAATGCTGAAGCGCATTTTTCCCGTTTCTAGCTGATTCATATCCAAGAGATTGCTGACCAAATCGAACATGCGGTCGCTTGTTTCCACGATTTGCCCTGCAACAACAGCCATTTGGTCTGTGCCAATATATCCTTGTTGCATAAGCTCTGCCAAGCCACGCACGCCACCAATCGGGTTTTTCAAATCATGCGAAACAATCCCTAAAATCTCACTTTTCTCCATATTCAACATTTGCAGTTTTGCATTGACTTGGAGCAGTTCTTCATTTTTTTCTTGCAACAATACTGCTTCGCGTTCTGCCTGAAGGCGCACAAAATCTCGCTTCTGGCGACGAGAAATGACTAAAATAATGCCTGTCAATCCGCCAACGAACAGCATCGCATACGCCGCATACGCCCAGTACGTGCGCCACCAAGGAGGGAGAATCACGATTTTCAGACTACGCCCCTCGTTATTCCAGTATCCATCAGCATTTGCGGCGCGGACGATGAGCGTGTAGGTGCCGGGAGCAAGATTGGTGTACGTTGCCTCATGGCGGGAAGTGGCTTGACTCCAATCTTCGTCCAATCCCTCTAGTTTATACGCATATTGATTCATACTGGGATTGCTGTAATCTAGCGCGGCAAAGCTGCATTGCAGGAAATTGTCGGTGTGAGAGAGGCGTATTTCCTGCATTTCCAACAACTGCGAGGCTTCGGCAATCTCTTTTCCGCGTACTTGTAGGCTTGTCAGCGCAATACGCGGTGGCGTGGTGTTATCGCGCAATGATGTTGGTTGGAAAATGCTGACACCATTGATTCCACCAAACAGAATTTCACCACGCGAAGTTTGCGCAAATGCTCGCCGATTAAATTCATGCGATTGCAAGCCGTCGCCAGTGCTGTACAACCGTATTTGCTGGCTTGCTGGGCTAAATCGTGCAACGCCGTTGTCGCTGCTGAACCACATATCGCCGTGTGCATCTTCCAATGCGGCATACACGTTCTGGTGCGGCAGACCGTCGGCGGTGGTCATGCGGTGGAAGTCTGTCCGTGCTGGATTCATGCGGAGTACGCCATGCCCTTTCGTGGTAATCCACAAATTACCATGCGTATCTTCGCCGAGCATGGTAACGACAATATCTTCGGCTGGCAATCGTACTTTCGTCGCGCTATCGCCCGCCATGACTTTCCACAATCCATCATCGCGCCCAATCCAGATAACACCGTAGCGGTCTTGGAAAATTGTTTGTGTGGAAAATGTGCGTGTAAAAGGAAATACCTTCAGAATACGACCATCTGGTGCGAGTTTATAGACATCCGAGCCACCCGCCCACATATTATTTTCATTGTCGCGCAGCAAACACAGAACGTTTTCATCATCGTACGCAAAACCTGAAAGATGCTTAATTACTTGTGTTGTGGGGTTAATACGACACAAACCGTGTGCAATCATTCCCACCCACATCATGCCATCTGCGCCTTCGGCTACCGACCAAACGTTATCGGACGGCAGCGAGCGCGTGGATGTCGGATTTTCCGCATTATGACGATAATGCGACCATTGCCCAGTTTTACGGTCGAGCATATTCAAGCCACCAAATTGCGTACAAACCCAGACGTTGCCGCGTGAATCCTCGTGCAACCCGCGAATGTAATTATCCGAAAGACTATTCGCGTCGAGCGGGCTGTGGCGATACGTTGTAAAACGCTGTTGCATCTGTGGCAATTTGCTCAAACCATAGGAAAAATCACCCACCCAGAGAACACCAGCATTATCCTCCGCAAGAGCATAGGGCATATTTCCGGCAAGACTTGCGGGGTCGAAAGGAACGTGGAGAAATTCCGTTAGATGCTTATGTGCAGGGTCGAGAACGAATAAACCATGCTCTGTGGCTATCCACATTTTCCCCGTGCGACTATGTAGAATATCCCGCACACGAGAACTGGCGGTCATGCCAACAAAAAAATAATCCCGTGCTTTTGCTTTGAGGGTAGGGTTTGCAAGAAACACCTTTTCGGCGGTGAGCGTGGCGGAGTTCCAGCAGACTAAACCATTATTTGTTCCCATCCAAATCATACCCCGCTCGTCGCGGGTGAGGCGAATTGCTTGCGTGTATGCGGGGTCGAGATTATTCAAGCGAATTCGTTGAAAACGCTTGTCGGGATGCCGTTCTTGCGGCGAGAAGCGATAGATTCCGTCGGTCGAACACGCCAGCAAAAATGAGCCGTTTGGTTCTTGGAGCATATCATCCACAAACACTTCGACGTTTCTTGGTCGGCGTGCATCGTCGGTGGGAATGGGCAAAGAGAAGTGTTCAGAGACTTTCGTGCGCGGGTTGTAGCAGATAATGCCTTCTTTGGTACAGAGCCAGATATTGCCCTCGAAGTCCTCGCGTAGGCGGCTATTCATAATGTGCGTTGAGCTTTGCTTAAACTCCACAGCAAGCGGGATATTTTCAAAGGAATTCGTTGCACGGTGGAATCTGTGCAAGCCGCTCCCACCGGCAATCCAGAGCGTTCCTTGCTTGTCTTCGAGCAACGAAGAAATCCAGAGTTCTTTGAGCATGGTGCTATCGGTTGTGGTAGCGGAGCGATTACTCAAACTGCTACTCGAACTACTACTCGAACTACTGTTAGAACTACTACTCGAACTACTATTAGAATTGCCGCTTGAGCGATACATCTTGAAAGAATAGCCATCGTACCGATTCAAACCGTCTTGCGTGCCAATCCAGAGAAAGCCGTAGCGGTCTTGCAGCAAGCAGTTTACGCTCCCCAGCGACAATCCTTGTTCAATACCAAGCCTTGTAAACTCAGTTTTTCCGCGCTCGGCTGGCTCGGCGTGAAAAAGTGGTGCTTGCGCTGAAAGGGGAAAAGCATGAAAAAAGAAACCCTGCACAACAACAATAACAACCAGCAACGCCGCATATAAGCTACGGTGCTGGCAAAAGCAGCTGCAAGTGAATGTAAAAATACGGAGCATAGGCGATACCATAAAACCAAAGGAAAAGGGGATTGTGGTTTGTCAGTACATCATTACATCAGCACATGGAGGTTACATTACGTCTTTCGACAGGTATGAGAAAATACGAGAAATCCGCTACTTCGACAAATGAAATAACCGATTCAAAAGGGGAATGCGTGAAAGATTTCATCCAATTCACAGCGTGGATAACTTTTTCGTGGTTTTATGCCGTATCTGCCCTAAATTTGCGACGCATTCTTCGATATTTCGTTGATATTTTTTCGACATTTCATTTCTCTCTTCTTTACACAAACCGCATGAATACTCACGTTGATGACCGCCAGCATAGCGCACCGCTTTCTAACCCGCTTCACAACACGCATCCGCACCAACATCCCGTTCCGTATGGCTCCATTGAGGTCATTGCGGGCTGTATGTTTAGCGGAAAAAGTGAAGAATTGATACGTCGCTTGCGGCGTGCGCAAATTGCCAAACAACGCGTGGAAATCTTCAAGCCCAGTATTGACAACCGATACAGCGAATACGAAGTGGTATCGCACAGCCAACACCGCATTGCTTCTCGCATTGTAACACATTCATCAGAAATTCTCGAACACGCCTCTGAAGCCGATGTTATCGGGATTGACGAAGCGCAATTTTTCGATGATGGCATCGTAGAAGTCTGTGAAAATTTGGCAAATGACCACAAACGGGTAATTATCGCTGGCTTGGATTTGGATTATCGTGGAAAACCGTTCGGACCAATGCCGCACCTGATGGCAGTAGCAGAATATGTAACCAAAACCCTTGCAGTGTGCATGAAATCAGGCTTACCCGCCTCGCGCACCCAACGCCTGACCGATAGCAATGAGCTTGTCGTTGTCGGACACGGCGACCAATACGAAGCCCGCCACCGAGCATATTTTCGTGCGTAATTGGCAAGAAAAAAGGTGCCGACCTTGAAAAGAAAAATGCTTGAAGGCGAGATTACATCTTGTATGCAGGGGAACAGCACTCAATATGTAAAAATCAGAAAATAGGCTCGCACCTTCGATAGAATCTAGCGTGCAGGTGTGTTAAAGAGAATAAAATTTAGAGGATGTTCACCACTCTTTTTCCCAGAATCATCGCTTTTGTGCGGTCTCTGGCGGAGAATGTAAGCGAAGCAGTATTTCTTTGATGCGGGAATCCTGCACCTGTACTGCGGCAAAGGTTGCACTGGATTTGCTTTGAATCACGCTTGGGAAGGGGTTTTTGCGATACACGCCTGTAAAAATATCAATATGATTTCCCTTAATTGCACCACCAATATCGCCCGCAACGAAGTAACCATCGTGCGTTGCGCGTGTGCCGTCGGGTAATTCCACTTCCGCCCCACGAACCGAAGGAATATAGACAATTGTTCCCGTCGGAAAGACCGTCGTATCGGTAGCAATGGTGCGAAACGGCACGAGAATCAAGCCTTTTACGCCATCGCCAAAGGGACCCGTTGCGTAGGTGTAGCGCGTCCGCCCAATAGCGGCGGCATTGATAAGCGACCCTTTCTTAAAAAATGGCGCACAATCTACTTGAATCTCCGCCCCGCGACCCGCATAGTTGTAGGTGCGCAACGTTCCTGTTGAATCTTTCGCTTGAATTGTCCCCTCCACGCCGCCCATGCACCAGTCGTAGGCGGAGAGCATCACACCAAAACTTTTTCCTTGCATATCCAAGAGCGGATGCCCGTTGGCATTGGTTGTTTCGGAATAATGCACGTAGTATTGCGTTGCCCAAAGCGAGTGCCGAAGCGGTTCTTGGACGCGCTCTGCGGGATATTCCGGCAAGCCAAAAGCAAATTGCCCAAGCGCAGCTTCATTGACATTTACGGAAATCGTTTGGGAGATATTCTGAGAGATGTTCTGCGAAGCGCATGAAATCAGGGCTTGTAAGAGAAGCGCGTACATGCTTGCTTTGAAGGCGATACGAGGGAAACGTGTTGTTGTTCGCATGGATATTGGTAAATCTTTGCTCAAAACCTGTATTGATAAAATTTCCGCGCCTCATATTTCATATTTCAGCTTTCATATTTCAGCTTTCATATTTCAGCTTTCATATTTCAGCTTTCATATTTCAGCTTTCATATTTCAGCTTTCATACTTTTCTTCAATCCCGCAAATCAATAATCTGTGCGCCTTGTGGCGGTTTCCATTCAAAGGCAGCATCGGGAATACCAGCATCGGGTTTGATGTCGAGAATCGTCCATTCGTGGGTTTGTGTGCCGTCGAAGATGCTTATTTCCTTGAGTTTGAGGGTTTCTTGCTGCAAACGCAAGGTTACGCGCTGCATATCGCTGATTTGGTCGCGTGCTTTCGCAGGATTCAGCATCAACACCGCATCTTTACTTGCTTTATCAATAACCAGCGTCGGACGATAGCCACGCGGAAAATTCATAAAAATACGTTCTGGCGAGATATTATCAGGGTTATCGCGAAATTCGCTTATCACAACTTTTTTGTCTGCGGGAGTGTAATTTTGTACCGTTTTCCCATTGCAAATAATGCTGCGTCCCGCCAATTCAAGAATGTATTTATTACCACGCTTAATCGTCAGAGAACCGCGTATATCCTCAGCTTTCAGCACAAAGCGAACCCGCATGGATGCGCCCTCACCGTACTTTTTTTGGACTTGTTGGAA
This sequence comes from Ignavibacteria bacterium, assembly GCA_013298775.1. GTDB lineage: Bacteria > Bacteroidota > Ignavibacteria > Kapaibacteriales > UBA4661 > PH2015. Next base: position 9,172 of record JAAFIV010000031.1, read on the forward strand.
CATATCCTCTGCATTTTGCGCACGACTTACTGTTGGCGAGGCAATGCTCAATAATATCACGCACAAAGCGTAGGAACACGTCAGTATCTGCTGTTGAGCGATATTTAGAGGTGAGCGTTTCATAGTAATTTCCCGAAAATATTGCGAAAAGGCGCGTCTTTTGGCGCAGACAGGAGTGTCTGCGCTACCGCACAAATACTGGCTTCGGTAGAACAGACATTTTTGTCTGTTCGCTTATCTGTTCCTCGCCGAATACTTTTGGCATCTCACGCGTACCTTGCTTTAAAGTTTGGAGCAATTCTCCCATTGGCAAGGTTTAATCAGGCTTGGCAAAGCGTTTCCCTGTTTGCTTATGGTGCTGAAAACGTGCGCACTTCCGCGCCCGCAGCCAGTTGTTTTACCGCAGCCTCCACAATATCGGCATCGTCTTTGAATTTCCCTTGTGGAAAGCGTTGGCGATAAAGGCGCATAGCTTCTTGTGCTTCGGTGCTACGCTTCAGGCGAATTTGCATTTTAATTTTTCCCAGCAAGGATGGCTCGACGTAATCGCTATCAGGATAATTCCCCAAAACAAGGTCGTAGTAGGCAATAGCGGCGCGGGGAGCTTGGAGTTTTAAGTACAATTCAGCAGTGCGAAAATCATGTTCGGCAAGTTTGGAGCGGAGTTCCATGATGCGCTTGCCCGCTTCCACTGTAAGGGAATCTTTCGGGTACAATGCCTGAAATTCGCTAAATGCCTTGATTGCTTGCCGCGTGTAATCTTGGTCGCGGTCGTATTTCGGCGATTGGCGGAAGTTGCTCAGTGCCGCTTTGTAGGCGGAAATTTTGGCAAACTCGCTGTTCGGAAAGGTGCGCCGAAGCTGGTTGTAGTTGTATGCCGCCAAAATATTTTCATTCTTTTTTACGTTAATTTCCGCCAAGTAATATTGCGCGTCATCGGCGTATTTGCTCGCGGGATACTGCAATTTTATTGCATCGAAATACTTCTGCGCCCGCGTCAAATCTTCGGTGTTGAAGGCTTCGAGTGCTTGCTCGTAGTATTCATCCACATTGCGGGGAATAACGAGATTTTTTTGCGCACACGAACTTGCCCACATTGCACCAACGCACAAAAGCAACATGAGCGCAAAGCGAGTATTGACCAGCGTTGTGGGCTGGATATGTTTGTTGTTTTTAGATAAAAAAGATGGCATCATAATCGAAACAGATTGATACAAAAAACAATCAGTAGTGTCACAGACTTGAGGACTTCCCTCAATTTGTCCGTAAATGTTGGCGCAGAGTTCAAGTAAAAAACACAGACAAGAATGTCTGTGCCACTGAAGATGGTACTTATGCGTTCTTCACAAGCGACTCCGCGAGCCAGAGATATTCTTTCGTAAAAAGGTCAATACTTTTCTGGAAGCCAGTATCTGTCAGCTCTGCGTGGTCGTTGAATTTTTTATCAACTTCTGGCACAATGAGTAATTGCGGCGAAGGAATCCCCCAAAGCGCAGTGGTCATCAGAAAAAGTTGCTGTGCCGCACGCATCCCGCCTTGCATTCCAGGTGATGCCGTTGCAATACCAAATGCTTTGCGCGATTGCTTTGGAAAATGGTCGAACAAATTTTTAATTGCGGGCGAAAAACCACCATTGTATTCTGGTGAAACCACGATAAATGCTTGCGCAGCAAACATTCGCTCGCCCAAATTCGTCCATTCGGCGGGAACTTGTTCTGGCTTGCCCCAGACGTTTTGTACAAAAGGCAGTGCGAAATCACGCATATCCAAAAGCCCGATGTGGTGCGCTGTCTGAGCCGAAAGCTGCTCGTGTAAATACTTTGCAACACGCACGGTTACGCTACTTGCGCGAGGGCTGCCAGAGATGATTTCGATGGTCATTGGTTCCTTGGTTACTTGGTTACTTGGTGCTTTGGTCATTGGTTACTTGGTACATTGGTCATTGTCGCCTGACAAATGGCGAATGACCAATTCACCAATGACTAATGACCAATGACATTCTTTTACCGTCCAAATTGGAAGTGGAAACGCCAGCCTGGAGGACCGTTCTCGTCGCGGAAGGGCTGACCATTTAAGCCAATAATGCGGTCGAAAGCGTAGGCGTAGTCAAAGCCGAGCAAACCGATGGGCTGAATCAAAAAGCGAACGCCAACGCCCGCAGACCGCTTCAAATCAAACGGGTTGATTTGGCTCGCATTGTCCCACACGTTGCCCGCTTCCACAAACGCCATTGCATAAATCGGGACGGGGTTCAGCGTCACAGCAAAGCGGAGTTCAGCGTTTAAGAGCATCATTGCACGCCCACCATTCGGGACATCACCAAGCGGCGTACTTTCGGAAGGTTGGCGCGTACCAATTTGACGGTCGGGATAGCCGCGAAGTGGCGTAATGGCGAAGCCACCAAGCACAGTACCGCCCATGTAGTAGCGTTCAAGCGGCGGAATAAGATTTTTCGAGTTTACGTTTGCCGCACCAAGACTGGTTACATAGCCCAATTCAGCATTCAAGCGGAGTGCAAGGCGATTCTGCTCGGCAATTTGCAAGAGCGGTGTAAAACTTTCGAGGCTGAGTTGGTTTTTGAAATAGTCAATCACACCCAAGCCAAACGCACCGCCAGAGAGCTTTGTGAGCAAGGTAAAGCGCGAGCCATCGCTTGGAAACAAGGCATTGTCAATACTGACGCGTGAAATTGTTTGCGAAACGCTGAACTCCAAACCAGGCGTGAAGAAAATATTGTTTTGCGGTGCAGTTGTTCCAAAGCCCGCAATTGCTTGGTTGTCCAAGCCTTGAATAGTCCAATCGCCGCGAAAATAGTCATCAGGGAAACGGAAGCGGCGACCGATATTGAGCGATGCCCCTGTGCGCTGAATGCCGCCAAAGAACAACTGTTGCGTACTGAAGATATTGAAACCAAGTGTTGTAGGTTCGTCAAAAAGCCAAGGCTCAGTTAAGCCGAGCGTAAAGGTAGAGGTTGCGCCTTGAGCAAAGCTAAATTGAGCAGCACCAAAGCCTTGTTGCCCAATACCGCCGCCGCGCTCGTAGTTGAGGTTAAAAATCTGTCCGCCGCCGCCTTGAAGCGGCTCCAGAACAGAAAAATTATTCAGCGTAATGCCCACCGAGCCAGTAAAACCGAACTGTCCAGCATATCCAAACGACATGTTGAAGGTGTCGTTGGAGCGTTCTTCTACTTTGAAGGTAATATCAACGTTGGTGTTGTCGGCAAGTTTTACATCGGGACGAAGTTTTTCAGGATTGAAATAGTTTATCTGCCCAAGCGCACGAACACTGCGAATGACGGCTGCGCGGTTGAAGAAATCACCTGGACGCACAAACAATTCACGGCGAATAACTTTATCTTTCGTTTTTACGTTTCCTTCAATTTCCACGCGGCGCACAGTGAACTGATTGCGTTCAAAAACGCGAATCAAAATATCCACCGAATCAGGTGAGGCGCGCTTTTCCTCTTTTTCCAAACGCGCAGTCAAGTAGCCGTTATTGAGGTAAATTGAGGAAACATCGGTTTGGTCTTCGTTGCCGTTCAAGTTTTTGTCGAATTTATCGGCATTGTAGAGGTCGCCTTTCTGCATTGCGAGACGATAGGCAAGGAATTCTGCGGGAAAGACCAAATTTCCTTCAAAGGTGATATTCCGAATATAGACTTTGCGCCCTTCGTCCACCTTGACAGCAATATCAACCGTTTCGGTCGTATCGTTGAAACGTAAGGAATCACCGAGCATTTGGGCATCAATGTAGCCATTTTTGCGGTAAAACGTAAGCAAACGCTCGTCGCGGTCTTTTTCGTATTTTTTCTGCTCGAATTTATCCGATTTCCAAATCTCCCACCATTGCTTGACCTTCGTATCCTCGAAACCGCCCGCTATTTCTTGGTCGGTGAAGTTTTTCGCGCCTGGAAACGTGATGGATTTAATGAAAAATGTTACACTTTCTTTCGTGTTAATAATTACCCGCGAAAAGCCCGCCGTATCGGTGCGCTCGGCTTTTACCTCTACCTTTGCAAAGGGCTTGTTTTCTTTGTCGTAGAGCTTTTTAATGGCTTTTTGCCCAAGCTCAAGGTCGTAGGGCGTGATAACATCGCCCTCTTTTTTGTCTAATGCCTTCAAAATATCTTTACTATTGACGGCGGAATTGCCATTGATTTGGATGCTGCTGATATGCTGCAATTCAATCAATTTGATAAGCACATACACGCCATCTGAGCTAACGCGGTCAATAACAATGTTTACATCGCCGAATTGACGACGTTTCCAAAGGTTTTTGATAGCTTCGGGAATACGGCTTGAGCGCGGGTCGATATAATCACCAACTTGCAAACCAGAATAGAATATCACCGAAGCAGTATCTATCGGGCTTGGCGATTCCACGCGAATACCGAGAATTTTAATCGGCTGTGGGCGAGGTGGTTGCTGGGCAAGCTGTGCAGAAGCAGGTTGTGTGAGGCTTGCAAGGCAAAGAAGCGTTCCAATACACCATGAAACGACTGAAAGAAAAATAGGCATACACATCGAAAAGGTCAGTGAGGAATGGTCTGTTTTAGGGGGTCTGTTTTCAATACTTTTTCAGAAATGCTCGAAAAGCAGAGTGTGATATGTGGAAGTCTGATATTCGCACACGAGTTGTTCTGCCCTCACCCCTCGCTCCGAAGACGGTGCGAGACCCTCTCCCAAAGGGCGAGGGTTGGAAGGTACAAGATTCTGAAGCCCTCTCCCTCTGGGAGAGGGTTGGGTGAGGGATTTTGTAAGGGATTTTGTATTCATCACCGAAACGCCTGCAAAATGCGCTTCAAACCTGAAGGCTCATCCGCATTCGCTTGTTCGGAAGCGATTTGCTGCGATGTTTTTCCGAAGCGGCGTTCGCGTTTGGCGTAGTCGCTGAGTGCCTCATAGAGGTCATCGCGGCGGAAAGCGGGCCAGTATTTTTGCGTTACGTAAATTTCCGAATATGCCATTTCCCACAAGAGGAAATTGCTCAGGCGCATCTCGCCACTTGTGCGAATGAGCAAGTCGGGGTCGGGCATGGTGTGGGTTTGCAAGTATTCTGCAAACGATTCTTCGGTGATGTCTTCGGGCGAAACTTTGCCGCGCCGTACATCCAGAGCCATCATCTGCACCGCACGAACCATGTCCCAACGCGCACTGTAGCTGAGTGCGAGCGTGAGCGTAAGCCCTGTATTGTCTTTCATTGTTTCGATGCACTCAAAAAGCTGTTTCTGCACATTCTTTGGGAGCGCGTTTAGTTTACCAATCGCCTGTAAACGCACGTTATTTCGGTGCAATTCGTCCAATTCCGACTTCAAATAATGCAGCAGCAATTCCATGAGAAGCGTAACTTCTGGGCGAGGTCTGCGCCAATTTTCCATCGAAAAAGCATAGAGCGTTAAATGCTTCACGCCCAGCAACGACGAGGCTTCGACAATATCGCGCACGGAATTAATACCCTCGCGGTGTCCTTGTGTGCGTGTGAAGGAGCGTTCTTCAGCCCAGCGACCGTTGCCATCCATGATGATTGCAACGTGCTTTGGCAATTTTCCACCTTTGGCAAGCAATTCCTGAAGGAGTTCTTGCTGCAAGGCTTTATCGGCGGCAGTTTGCGATGCTACCCAATTCACGTGGTTCGTCTCCAAAAAAGTCCAACAATGAACATCAATAAAATGAACATGACAAGACTACTAAGATACGAAGAAATCACGAGCTAACGAGGAAGTTTTTTGAAGGGAATTGCAACAAAAACAACGAAAGAGAAAAGAATACAAGGAATGATGCTCTTTTCAGAGCATTGATGCTTGATACCTTTTCCACTCAAGTTGTTCTGCCAATGTGTTCTTTGCGGTGTGTTCTTTACAGAAAGCAAAATACAATGATGCAGGCGACAACACAGCGTTAAGAATTGTTAATTGCAGTGAGGTACAAAAGAAACGGCGGGAGACAATGAACCAACAAGAGCTTGCAACTCAATGTCATCAATGTAAGCCCTCACCCCGCTCTACGAGCGACCCTCTCCCAAAGGGCGAGGGTGAAGAAAGTGGCTTTATGTCTTGCCCTTCTCCTTCTGGGAGAAGGGTTGGGATGAGGGAAAAATCCTTACATTGAGGACATTGAGTTTTTACCCCTTGTTCGGAGACAATCGCCGTTGCAAAAACCCCGCTATTTCCCCTGCGCACTAGGTTCAGAAGGCATTTCTGGCATGTGCGGCTCAATAGCCACAAACAAGGTTTCTTCTGGCGGACGGTCTAAATACGTGATTTTCACATGTTCAATCGCACGTTTATTTTTCTTCAGAATCGTGAACATATAGCCATCTTTCGCAATCAGTTCACCTTCATTGGGAATTTTCCCAAACAGGACGTTCATATAGCCGCCAAGCGTCTCGTAGCGTTCGTCTTCGGGCAAGGGCTTGGGCAGAGTTTCGTTCAATTCGGAAATGTTGGTTTGTGCGGTAATTTCAAACTCAAACTCGTCCACACGCCTCACGGCTGCTTGCTCGTCGTCGAATTCATCCATAATATCACCAACGATTTCCTCCAGAATATCTTCCAGCGTCACCATGCCCGCCGTGCCACCGAAATCATCAATCACAATCGCCACGTGAATGCGCCGTTTTTGGAATTCGCGCAAGAGTTCGCGGACGCTCTTGCCGCCATGCACAAAGTATGCGGGACGGATAATATCTTGCAGCACAATCAATTCCTGATGCTGCACGAGCGTCAAAATATCTTTCGTATAGACCACGCCGACAATATCATCAACCGTTTCTCGAAAAACGGGAAGGCGCGAGTAACCTTCTTCAATCACGCGCTCAAGCAATTCTGGTACGGGCGTAGAAAGCTCAATCGCGCTCATTTTCGTGCGAGAAACCATGATTTGCCGCGCCGTCATGTCGCTCAAATTGAACACATTTTGGATGAGTTCGTGGTCGCCCGATTCAATCGCGCCCGTCTCTTTGCCGCGCTCAAGCAAGTATTGCAGCTCTTCCGCGCTATGCACTTCCTCGTGCGTAGGTTCGATTCCCAAGCTGCGCAACAGCGTATTCGACAAATGATTCAGCACCCAAATAAACGGCTTGAACACCACGTAAAACAAGCGCATTGGCAAGGCAACAACCATCGTTACCGCTTCTGGTCGTTGAATCGCAAACCACTTCGGAGCTTGTTCGCCCAAGATAATATGCAGCACAGTAATCGTTACAAACGCCAATGGACCTGCGATTTGGTGCGCTAATTCGGGCGAGACGCTGATTTGCATAAGGTGGAATGCGCCAAAGACTATTTTTTCGGCAACATCCTCGCCAATCCAGCCCAGCGCGAGGCTTGCCAGCGTAATGCCGAGCTGGGAGGCGGATAAATACGCATCCAGATTTTCTAAAATGTTCTTCGCAAAGCCCGCCATGCGGCTCCCAGCTTGGACGCGCATTTCAATTTGCGACATCCGCACCTTCACAATGGCAAATTCCGCCGCAACGAAAAAGCCATTCAGAAAAACGAGTAAAATCGTGAGAAATAAACCAAGTACCATGCGAAGAAAAGGATGAAATATGAGGGATGAGGGCTGAAACTAGGTCTCGTGTCCTAGAAATCACGAAGCTCTTTTTGGCTTCAGTGGCACAGACATTCTTGTCTGTGAGTGTTGGTGCAAGGTTCAAATAGGAAACACAGATAAGAATGTCTGTGCCACTACTTGAGGTTTTTGTAAGATAAAAAGGGATGAAAATAAAAAATATGAATCTGAAGAGCCGCATTATTCCTTGCGTTCCGCCGTGCGGCGTTTTTCTTCTTCCAAAAGCTCGCGGCGCAAAATTTTCCCAATAATTGTCTTTGGTAAATCCTTGCGGAACTCCACACTTTTCGGAACTTTGTACGCAGAAATACGCTCTTTGCAGAATTCCTGTATTTCTTTTTCCGTTGCGGTTTGTCCGTCGTGCAGCACCAAATAGGCTTTCACAAATTCACCATGAAATGTATCGGGAACGCCCGCCACAACTGCTTCCTTGACCTTTGGATGCTCGTACAACACTTCTTCCACTTCGCGTGGAAACACATTGTAGCCGCCCACTAAAATAAGGTCTTTTTTTCTATCCACGATAGTAAAATAGCCATCTGCGTCCATTTTTGCCATATCGCCAGTGAAGAGCCACGTGCGTCCGGCGTAGTCGCGGAGCGTCTTTGCGGTCTCTTCGGGACGATTCCAGTAGCCTTTCATAATCTGCGGACCTGCGGCAGCTAATTCTCCTACTTCCCCGATGGGAACTGGCTTGCCGTCTTCATCCATAATCAAAATATCCGTGTCGGGCAAGGGAATACCGATGCTGCCTTCGCGGATAATGCCATTGAACACATTCCCCGTCAGCACGGGCGAACTTTCGGACAAACCGTAGCCCTCCAAGAGCTTGCCACCTGTGCTTTTCTCGAATTGGTGCTTTACTTCAAGCGGCAAAGGCGCACCGCCAGAGAGACAACATTTTATACTGGAAAGGTCGTATTTCCTCAGGTCTGGGTAATTATTGATAGCCACAAACATCGTCGGAACGCCTGGAAACAGCGTGATATGCTTTTCCGCAATACCTTTCACCACATCGGCAGCAGAAAATTTTGGGAATAGAATGAGCTTTGCCGCAATCTGCATACCGTAGTTGAGCGCGGTAGAAAGCCCGTAGCTGTGGAAGAAGGGCAGCACACAGCCAATCACTTCTTTGCCCGTTTCGATGCCAGGAGTCCACGACATATTTTGCAGCGCGTTTGCAGCAAGATTGCGGTGCGTGAGCATGGCAGCCTTTGGAAAGCCCGTTGTTCCGCCTGTGTAGAGCAGCATTGCGACATCTTCCTCAGGATTAGCAAGGACTTTCGAGGGATTGGGACTATATTTTTTCAGTAATCGCTTAAAGAAGAAAATGCTTGGAGAGGGCTTCACTTCTACCCACATTCCCTCTTTTTTAGCTTTGAACGGATACAAAAGATTTTTCGGAAACGGCAAATAGTCCTGAATGCCTGTTACAATCGTGCGTTTCACCTGCGAGGTGGCGGCTACTTCGCGGAAGGCAGGATATTTCAAATCCAGCACAATCAAGGTTTCGGCGGCGGAATCTTTCAGCACGTGTTCCAGTTCGCGCGAGGTGTAGATTGGATTTACCGCAATCACAGTCGCGCCCGCCAAATGTGCGCCGTAGAAGGCAATCACGAACTGCGGACAATTCGGCAACATCAGCCCAACGCGGTCGCCTTTGCGGATGCCAAGAGCTTGCAAAGCATGGGCGAATCGCTGCACGGAATCCCACAACTCGGAATATGTGAGCGTGTGTCCGAAAAAATCCGTCGCAATCTTGTCAGGATGCGCCGCCGCACTGTTGCGAACAAGTTCCCACAAGGCGAGGGGCGGGTATTCCAAATGTTCTGGTACACCTTTTTCGTAAAATTCCAGCCAAGGGCGTTGAATCTCGCCGTCGTTGCTCTTCTGTTGCCGCGTTTGTGATGTTTGTTCTGCCATGATGATTGCTCCTCGTAATTGCCGATACTATACTTTCAAACACAAGATACAATGCCGTGTACAATTTTGGTATCGTTTTTTTGAAAAAGACAATTGTACTCCTTACAGTTTGTAAAATTGTATCTGTTTTGGAGTGTACTTTGTTCGTAATTTCGTTTACAAATGTTGCTCACAATTCTATCAACCAATTTTGGAGAAAACTCCATGCAAACATTCCCCATCTATCAAGTAGATGCTTTCACAACGAAGCGTTTTTACGGCAATCCGGCAGCAGTCGTGCCGCTTCAAGACTGGCTTTCCGACGAGCTTATGCAACACATCGCGCTCGAAAATAATCTTGCCGAAACCGCATATTTTGTGCGCCGCCAAGACGGAAGCTACGATTTACGCTGGTTTACGCCAGAGCTAGAAATTCCACTCTGCGGTCATGCGACGCTGGCTGCGGCGTTTGTGTTGTATGAATATCTCGGATATTCTAGCACCATGATACGATTTCACACCAAAAGCGGCGAACTCACCGTTGAAAAAATCGCCGATAAACTCATGCTCAATTTTCCTGCTCGACCGCTCCACGCCTTGCCTCCAGCGAAGCACGCAGAACTTATGACGTTCTTAACAAACGTACTTGGCAAGCCGCCTGTGGAGCTGTACCACAGCGTCAATAATTACCTTGCCGTGTACGATTCTGAAGCCGATGTGCAAGCAATGAAGCCAAACTTCATGCTTTTGAATGAGCTTCCTGAGGTGATTGGCGTAATTGTTACCGCAAAAGCAGAGACGAGCGCAGGCTACGACTGCATTTCACGCTACTTCTGCCCCAATGCTGGTATTCCCGAAGACCCCGTTACTGGCTCGGCGCATTGCAGTATTGTTCCGTATTGGGCGAAAAAATTAGGGAAGAATGATATTCGCGCCTATCAAGCATCGGCGCGGGGTGGAGAGCTTTTTTGTGCATTTCTTCCGCAAGCGAGCGATGCTGGCAACGACCGCGTAACAATGGCGGGAAATGTTGTGCCGTATTTGAAGGGTGAAATTACGGTGTAGAGAAGCACAGGAGAGGAATATCGTGGGCGGGAAAAGATTTAAAGTGGTAAATTGTGGGTGTCTTTTTGCTTCTATGTTCACGACCTTTGCAAATGGCGCAAATCCAAATCAATGTGTTCGCGCTCCTCACCTTATTCTTTTTCTCCCATTATGGCTGCTGCTTACGAACCGCTCTACTACGGGGATTACCTCCGTTTGCCAACAATTTTGAACGCGCAGGAACCGCGCTCTGGCTCGCCCACGACCGATGCCGCACACGATGAAACACTCTTTATCATCACGCATCAGGCGTATGAACTGTGGTTTAAGCAAATTTTGCATGAACTCGATTCTGCAATTCGCCTTTTCCATCACGACGTTGTGCCTGAACACCACGTTGCTACTGCCTTGCACCGTTTGGAGCGTATTCAAGCCATTGGTCCGATACTCTTTCAGCAAATAGACGTACTGGAAACCATGACACCGATGGACTTTCTGGATTTTCGCAATGTGCTGTATCCCGCAAGTGGTTTTCAATCGGTGCAATTTCGCCTTGTGGAAATAAAACTTGGATTGCGTTCCGAGCAGCGTGTTTCCAAGCATTTGCCGCTTTCGGCAGAGGATAAAGAACGCATTCGCACAGCCGAGCAAGAACCCACGCTCTTTTCCGTGATTGAGGGCTGGTTGGAGCGAATGCCCTTTATTCAAAAACCATCGTATTCTTTCTGGCAAGAGTACCAACGCGCTGTTTCGGCAATGTTCGAGCATGACCGCACCATGATTCGCCTCAGTAGTGAAGCGGGACTCACCGTTGCCGAACGAATGCAAACAGAAATGCTTGCGCAAACCGATATGAATGAGCAAAGTTTTCGAGCATTTTTCAGTGAAGATGAATATAACAAGCTCCGCGAGCAAGGACAGAAGCGACTTTCCTTCAAAGCAACCCAAGCGGCACTGTTTATTTTGCTTTACCGCGAATATCCTCTGCTACACTTGCCATTCCGCCTGTTGGAGATTTTATCTGCCCTCGACGAAGTATTCTCCATTTGGCGATACCGCCACGTGCAGATGGTGATGCGTATGATTGGCATGAAAGTCGGCACAGGCGGCTCAAGCGGCTATGATTACCTCATGCGGGCAACGACGCAACACCGCGTCTTTACGGACTTCTCGGCTCTCAGCGCGTTTCTCATTCCGCGTGGTTCGTTGCCGCCCTTGCCCGAAGAGGTGGCTTCCATGCTGGATTTTGTGTACATTGATTTATTGGAAAAACGCCGAAAAGAAGCTCTGAAGCGGCGTGCAGCCCAAGAACTCAAAGCCGCATTTGCCCAGCACTTCCCCGATGCCTATTTTCTCAGCGAAGAGGAACACCCCGACGATACCGATGGAGTCTGGCTTCAATACAGCGTTCCCGACACAGAAATTGCCAATGACGCAAAAGCATTTGCCACGCAACTAAGCGCAGACATGGCGCAAAAGCACGGTATTCCGTGTATGATTTCTGCAAAAGCGGTGTATAGTTTGTAATCAAAAAAAAGCGGGTTTACGAGCGATAACCGCTCATAAACCCGCATACTATCTAGCTTTTTATTGCTCCAACAAGCAATTATCCATCTTGACGAGGAACTTCAATTCCTACAAGGCGCGTCGTTGCGCCATCTTTTACCTGCAAAAGTACCGCTTGACCTTTTTTCGCGCTCAGAATGTCGCGTAATTGCTTCACCGAAGAGATTACCTGTTTATCTGCTTTCAAGATAATTGCACCACTGCGCAAGCCGATTTTCGCCGCTTCGCTGTATGGGACAACTTTCGAGACCACCACACCGTTTTCTACATCCAAGCTCTTCCGCTGCTCGCCGCTCAGTGCTTCGACCGTAATACCGAGATTATCGAACTTCACGGGCGCGTCGCTGTTTTTGCTCTCGTCGCTGTTGGGTGAATTGCCAGGCGTTGCTGCCACAACATCGTCTTTTTCTTCACGTGCTTTCAGCGTTACATTTTTGACAATACGTTTGCCATCGCGCAAGATACTGAGCGCAACCACATCACCTGCACGGCGCATAGAAACAATGCTTTGCAGTTCATTGGAGGAATTGACGGGTGCGCCATCAACTTCCAAAATCACATCGCCTGTTTGCAAGCCTGCAGCCTCGCCCGCGCTTTTCTTCAAGACATTTTGCACCATCACACCCGTTACTTTGTCCAAACCCACTGCTTTCGCCGTTGCCTCGTCCACCGACGTAATGTTTACGCCAATGTAGCCGCGATTGATTTTGCCATCGTCAATCAAATCTTCCACGACCGAGCGCATGAGGTTCGACGGAATTGCAAAGCCATAGCCTTGAAATGTACCCGTATGCGTTGCAATCGCTGTATTGATGCCGATGAGCTTGCCTTCCAAATTGAACAATCCACCGCCAGAATTACCTGGATTGATAGCCGCATCGGTTTGAATATAATTTTCGACATTATACCCACCGCGACCCGACAAACCACGCCCTTTTGCGCTGATAATACCAGAAGTAATCGTGGATTGGAGCGTTCCAAAAGGATTGCCCACCGCTACGACCCATTCACCAATGTTTGATTCATCGCTATTGCCGATAAATGCTGGCTTGAAGGACACACCGGGCTTCATTTCTACTTTGATAAGCGCGAGGTCGGTGAGTTCATCGCGTCCGATAAGTTTTGCTTTCAGTTCGTGGCGGTCGAAGGTGGTAATCGTAATTTCCTTCGCATCTTCGATAACGTGATTGTTGGTAACGATGTAGCCATCTTGGGTGAGAATCACGCCGGAACCGCTTCCTTGCGAGCGAAATGGTGCGTCCTCGTCTTCGCTGCCACCGCCGCCATTGCCGCCACGCCCGCCCTGACCATTACCGCCACGTCCGCCTTGACCTGGACCGAAGCGGAAACCGAAGAAATCTTCAAATTGCTTCATACGCGGGTCGGCTTTGCGCTCGGTCACAACAGCAACCGTTACCACAGACGGATTGACCGCTTTGCTCACTGCCACAAACGCATTGTTTAATGCGGCTGCTACTGGCTCAACTTTCACCGGTGGCTGCCCCGAACCCAGCTCAATACGCTGTTTTACTTGCGCAAAGGCAGAGGAAATGCCGTCTTCACCAAAAAATGATACAAGCGCAGCACCTAAAACGACACCGATAGATACCAGCACAACGGCAGCAACCATCGGTTTATTTTTCATAGACATAGAATTACTCCAAAATGAAAATGGAAGTGAGAAATGAAAATGTTAAGAACAAAATTTCACAGTTTGAACGACTGTTCTACAAAAATACGATAAAGAAAGATACGAGTTACACTCTTAACACATTTTAACAGGATGGCGTTCCGTGCTGATTGTTCGGCTCATCGCATCACGGCAATATCACTGCAATATCACGGCAAGCAGAATCTGGATTACCATACAGAACGTAAAAATGTGTTGGTCATCCCAGGAAGGAATCGTATTTTTGTACTCTTTGCTCATCCGAAGCTAAACTCTTGTCAAATCATTGTTTGCATTTGTTTTTTCTTCACTGTACTTTGCCGATGTGCTTCTCACCGCTCTTGGTGATTTTTACTACGAATTATTCTATGAATACGCACATACAATCTCCGCTGAACATGCTTTCTGAGGCAGATATAGAGCGACTTGCAGCAATGAAACGTCGGCAACGTTTTATGGAATATGTTGGCTTAATTAGTGTGCAAGGTTTTCTTGCGGCAGGTTTACTGCACGCAACGCACGAAATTGAAGCATTGTTCGCCGCGCCCGTATCTTTTGGCTTGGCATGGATGCTCACTAATTCCCGCGAAGAACGCCGCACACTCGACCAACACAACACGCGGCGGCTTCTCGGCGATACAATCGAATCCTTTGGCTTGGCACTGAGCGTAGCAGTTTTCGTCATCACCGCACGCTATTTTGGTGTAAAAGTGAGCTTGATGATGACGTATCTTTCGGTCATGACGCTGTTGTTTTTTCTTGGTTCGTTTGTGAGCGAGACCGTGTGGTTTAGCCGTATTTTCCCAGAGTTAGCATTTGAGAATAAGCTGAACTACTTGAAAAATCTCAATCGTTCTATTATTTTTCCGTACAACGTCAGTTATCTACGAAGCATTTTACGCAGTGGAAAAAGAAATTTTTAAGATTTTGCTTCTAAGCCTTGCTTTGAAGGCTTTTCTCCATCTTCGTGCGATTTGCATTACACTTTTGATGTGAACATTATGCGATACTCTACTATCATTGCGAGGTTGTTGGCATTCGGTCTTGCGTCGTTGGAACTTATTGAAGTTCCCGTTGCCGTGGCGGAATCCCTTACAGAAGCAACCAGCGCGGAACACTCAGGCGAAATGCCTTTTCCTTTTCCGAGCAGAGAAACATCAGCAGAATTCCCCTTTGCTGCACTTCCCGCCGCATTTTCAGCAACTGCTCCTGCTTCTGCACTAGCCCCCACAACACCTGCCGCAAGCTCGCGCATTAGTACACGAGCCGCACGCGCTCGCCTAGCCGCGCGTACTCGTTCTGCACGCAAAGCATTGAGTAAAGCCGCTTCCAAGAAAGCTGCACAAAAATCTTCTCGCAAAAAAAGTACGAAAAAAACGTCATCAAGTGCAAAAAAATCAAGTTCAAACGTATCTTCCAAAGCATCTTCAAAGTCTTCTCGTGCTTCATCTTCTCGCGCATCGTCATCGCGTGGAAGCAAGAAACGATTTACAAAAAGCCGTTCGTATGCAAAATCTTCTTCGCGGAAATATCGCTCTGGAAGCAGATACAGCAAGCGGTATAGCCGTTATCATGGCAAACGCTATCGCGGGCGGCATCGGTACGCACGGCGATATCGTTCTTCGCGCTCGTCCTCAAGTACGCGCTATGCTCGTGTGTCGGATGCTGTAAGCAGCGTGCGCTCTGGCTTGGCGCAAAACTGGCATGAAACCTTGAAAGATGTCGAACTGATGCCTGGCGTGCGCTACAAGCATTATCTTATCAGCACTGGGAATAAACATTCCGTTCACGTCTTAGAAGTGGACAGAACCAAGCCAGATATTGCTATTGCGCTTTTCAAAGGGCAAAATGCGATGAATGGTTTGGAACGCCTCAGCGATATTGCAACGCGCACCGATTCTGCAAGTGGCATTGTACAAGGCATGATAAATGGTAGTTTTTGGAAGTCCGCAGGAAATACACCACTTGGACCGACGATTGTCAATGGCGAAGTATTGGAAATGGGACAATACAAAGAGTGGTCGGCAGCATTTTTCGACCGCCAGAACCGCATGTACATTGAACGCTTCAGTATAAGCGGCATGGTAAAATTAAAATCCATTACGTTGGATATTGACAAAGTGAACCGCCGGACGAGCAAAGGCGGCGTAGTGTTGTACAATCACTTCGCGGGAAAAAATGTTCCCGTGCAACCGCCCTTGCAAGTAGAAATGCTCGAAGGCGACCGCCAATCCGCACCCGATGAGCTTTCCGATACCAAAATTTCCAAAACGGAATTTGCTCGTATGGTGCAAGAACAGCAACGCAGCGTAGAATTGGAGCGCAATTTACCAAAAGCTGTCCTCTTGTATGCTGGACAGCCCGCCGTAAATGAAGAAGTGCCATGCCGCGTGATTGAGGTAGATACTGGTGCGGTAAACATCCCACAAAATGGTATTGTGATTACCTTTGGTGATAACATCGAAGCGGAAGATATTCCAAAGCCAGGCGATAAAATCATGGTGCAGTTCAAAACAAACTTATTCTCCAGCGTTCCTTTTGTTCATGCACTTGCTGGCACGCCGCGCCTTGTCAATCGTGGTATTGCAAAGAATGAAGCGGAGTTTGAGGGCGCACGCGGTGAACGCTTTATGTCGCAAAAGCTCTCTCGCACTGCGCTTGGCATGGATGCAACAGGTACAATGCTCTATTTTGTTGTCGCCGAAGGCACATCGCCAGAAAATAACACAACAGGCATGACCATTCAACAGCTATCTGAGGGAATGAAACAGCTTGGCGCGTACCATGCAATGAGCCTTGATGGTGGCGAGTCAAGCGGTATGGCGGTGCGTGGTGGCATAACGGAGAACATTGGAAGCCAGCGTAAAATCTCGCTCGCGCTGGGTGTCGTCAAGCAAGCTGCTGCTGACCGCTCACTTACGCCGCGTCGTAAGCTCATTTCCAAGCCTGGCACTGCCACAAAGCCAGACGGGAAGACCGATACAAAGGATTCCAATCAGACAAACCCTGGCGGCACCGATACACCAACATCGCCAGAAAAACCAAACAATGGCAATGGTAATGGTAATGGCAATGGTAATGGCAATGGAAATAGCTCAGGAAATGGTAACAATACAGGCAATGGAAGTGGCTCCGATACAAAGGTTTCCGACACGGACAATAGTCCGAATGGGAAGGATAATAGGAAGTAGAATGAAGCACAAGAACGTGAATTATACTGAGTAAGGGTAAAAATTTCATACCGTGAAACTCGTACTACGGCAGCGTTTCTGCGCTCCTTGAGCCGTAGAACCGAAAGAGTATCTTACCCTTTTTTAGTATATTCCGAATAAGCAAAATCAAATACTTATTCACTGTTCACACAATTCGTAGTTAAAACTAAAAAATCCGCTAAGGTACTCTTAGCGGATTTTCAGTTTTGGTGCGGTCTTGCGCACAGTTTTATAGTGTGCAAAAAACTGTTTGGTGGAGATGAGGGGAATCGAACCCCTGTCCAAAGTGCGCCCATCGCTGATACTACGTGTGTAGTCGCTTTACGACATTCGCTTTCGTCTTCGCCAAACGACAGGCAGACAATTGCTAGAGGCAGTGAATCGGATGAAACAACCTGCGCCGCATCGTTTCATCGTTCTGTTAGAGTTTACACCCGCGAACCGCCATGAACAGACACACGCCGGGCGGATGAAGAATGGCTACTCTAAATTAGGCAGCCATTGCATAGTTGTAAGTGTTGCCACTTGTAGATTGCCAGTTGAATTTACGTGCGCCACCGGCGAAGCACGACACGCATCGCACGACATGCTCTCACCCTGTCGAAACCATTACATCCCCATTTGGGAAATGCCCGTCTCTGGTATGGCATATCGTTGAAGACTTCAAATCTACGCAATTTTCCTGCAAAAAACTGTGTATTTTTCAGATTTTCGTGATAATTTCCTCTAGCTGTTATACCATGAATTCAAGCAACAGAATGAAACCTCTTGTTCAAAAATTCTTACACTCGGCATATCTCACAAAAAGCAGTATATTTGCTGTGAAAGACCGTTCATTGCTCATTCGTTGTGTACATTCCTCCGACAATGAAACGGGCGTTGCACTATCACCTCTTTCCCTTCGACCATGAAGCATTTTTCAATATTTGTTCCCTCAAAAACCCTTATGAAATCACGCTTGTACGCCTATTTGCCGTTGTGTTGCGGACTCCTTCTCGTGCTTGTAGAATGTGTTCTGTTTCCGCATCGGGGCATTGCACAAAGCACTCCAATAAGCGTTTCAACAAATGCGACAAAAAATGCTTCCCGTGCTACAAGCAGCACACTTTCTCGCTTCGAGATAGACCCCATTGCCCCGCAACGAGGCGATACTTCACAAGCAGTTCGTCTGCTTCTGCGCACAACAGTCGGCATGATTGAACTAGACTTGTATCGCCGCGCCGCGCCCGCTACGGTCGAAAACTTTCTTCGCTACGTTGATGGCGGCTACTGGACGGGTGGAATTTTTCATCGTACCGTAAAAATGAACAATCAACCAGATAAAGAAGATAACGTAAAAATCGAAGTAATTCAAGGTGCCGTCGGCGATATTTACCGCCAATACGCATTACCACCCATTGAGCTTGAAACAACCGAGCAAACAGGTTTGAAGCACCTCGACGGCACAATTTCTATGGCACGCGATGAACCAAACACCGCACAGTATGAATTTTTTATCTGCCTCGGTGCGCAGCCGTCGCTGGATTTTGGCGGTAAGCGGAACCCCGATGGACAAGGTTTTGCGGCATTTGGGCGCGTTGTCAAGGGACTGGATATTGTCAGAAAAATTCAGCAATCAAAGTCCGCCGGACAAGCACTTACGCCACCTATCCTCATTATGAGCATCCGCCGCAAGTAATAGGCAAGGAATGAGGCAAGTCACACCTATCAGCAACAATTTGACCGAACAAATTACGAACGACAAACACGCACCCACTATGCGCCGACAACAGCTCCGCGAGATTATCAACGGCGGTGAAACACAGACCGTTGAATTTAAGCGCAAATTCACCTCCGAAGTGAAAATTGCGAAGGAAATTGTTGCCTTTGCCAATACCGAAGGTGGCTACTTGCTTATCGGTGTGGACGACGATAAAACGGTGGTCGGCGTGAAAAGTGAAAAGGAAGAAATAGGATTTATCGAATCAGTGTGTGGCTATTACATTGACCCGCCGATAGAACCTGAAATTGAGGTTGTAAACATTGAGTATCAAGATGTGGTCGTGGTAAAAATCCACGAAAGCGAGGCAAAGCCGCATCGTATCACGGTTGATGCCGATGGAAAGTATTTGGAGAAAATTCATGAACGCCCTGTGTATGTCCGCGAAGGCAATGTAACGCTTCATGCCAGTAAAGAGGTCGTGAAAGTCTTGGAAGCCAGTAACGATGAGGAAGGCGTAACATTGAGCATTGGCAAGCACGAAAAACGATTGTTTGATTATCTTGAACAAACCAATAAAATCACTGCGAAAGAATTTGCAAACATTGCCAATATCTCGGAACGACGCGCTATTCGCTTGCTCGTGCGCTTGGTAAAAATTGGTTTGATTCGCCTGTATTCTCACGAGAAGTACGATTATTACACGCTTGTTGGGTAAATATTGAGGACTTTCGCAAAATGCTCGTTTTGTGGCACAGACAAAAGTGTCTGTGCTACCGAAGCCTCGTAAAACCTGCATCAAGTGGTAGCGCAGACACTCCTGTCTGCGCCATTTGCGAAAGTCCTCATGCCTACAAGCCGCAGTAGATTTGCCCCTTGAATTCAAGACCGACAAACTCTCATTTCCTATCAATTTCAATTCTCGCAAACACCATGAGTATCCGCCATAAACACGAAAAACTACCGAAACACGCGCGTCCGAATGAGGGCGGCGTGTACACACTTTCCCACAATGGAACACCAATGTACAGCGCACACATCACCAAATACGACGGTGGCTGCTGGGCAACGGTGCGCGTAACCGAGCCGTTTAACGATGCCTACACCGTAAACGACAGTTTCGATATTCGCGTAGCAATGTATGAGTACGAAGCGGCTGCGGAAGATATTCCAAGCACCTAAAAAAAGTACCATTCAAACGCCAGCATCGCTATCCAATGCCGCGCAGTGTAGTATTCATCAAGGATTTGAGTACGAATGGAAAAATCCAATTTTGCTTGCGAGTTAAAAATAAGCTGCACGGCAGGCGCAATATCTATTCGGTGAAAATAGTGCGTTTGGTTGTACGCAGGATGCTGTGCATCAACGTGGTGATACCTCGCAGCAGATGGCGTGTACAGGTAGCCCAGCACCTCGCAGTACAGATTCAGATTTGTTTCCCCATAATCCGTGTAGCGTTCTGGCAAGAGTAAATGTCCGAGCGACAACGAATAATTGAATACGCCAGCATCTAAGCCTTGTGTAGAAGCAATATTCACAGGGAGAAAATAACTAGTGCTGGCAGAAAGTGCCGTTTTATTCAGCAGTACCGTTCCGATAGCACCTGCACTTGCGCCGTTTTTGATTCCTCCCAGATATGAGGCAAACGTTACGCCACTGGGTGCGAAATCATATTCCGCAAAAGCGGCGAAACGTATGTGCTGATGCGGCTTGTCGTCGGAATAAAGACGATATTTCGCCGACACACTCATACTACGAAAACGTGGCTCATAGACTTCAAAGGGCGTAGGAAAGCCATTGGAAAGAAGTACACCTGCTTGAATGCTGCTTGCAAACATCAGTTTATCACTCACCGCATAAAAGCCCTTCGCGCTGAAGACCGCATCGCCGCTTGTTGGCATGAGCATCGTAGCAAAACGCAGACGGAGAACATCCTTTGGAGAATTGCTCGCCGCTTCGGTGTTTGGGTACAACTCTTGCCCCAAAAGCCGCATTGTTCCTGTGTTCATCACAACAACAATGATAAGAATTGAAAAGATGAAATGGAGAGAGTGCATATTTTTTTTTAGAATTTTTAGAAGCCTGTTTTATTTCTCCGAACCAAAAAGCTCATACAAAATCACTCCTGCGGCAATCGCAACATTTAATGATTCCGTCCCTTGCAAGCCGCCTCCAATCTTGAACATACCATGTAAACACCGCTCTACTTCGGGCGAAATCCCTCGCGATTCACTTCCTAATACAATACCAATCTGCTCTTTGGTTTGACCTGATTTCCCATGAAGTTTTTTTGATAATTCTTTCAATGACAGTGAAGCCTGTAACGATGCGCCCCACAGCTCGTATTCGGCAAAATCATCTTGCAAATGCTCTACAAGCGAAGGAACGCTCTGCACCGCGCAGCGCAAGAACGAACCCATTGTGGCGCGTAGTGTTTTCGGGTGGAAACGGTCTGCGCAGCCCTCGCCCAGAAGAATCGTACGCACACCAAACCAGTCTGCCGTGCGGATAATTGTGCCAACATTTCCTGGGTCGGAAACACCGTCCAAAACAAGTATTGGCGAGCGTTCTGGCGTTTTGCGAACAGATGTGTACGCAGGAAAATCTATGACAGTAAGAATACGCTGTGGCTGTGCGGCATCGCAGAGAAGGTCGAATTTTTGTGGCGAGGTTGTGTAGAGCGTAGCCGAAGGTGCTGCATCGCTCAAATGCCGTGCCAATTCTTGTGTTTGGGTCGAAACTCCTTCACTTGGAATGACAATACTTTGTACCTGAATGTTTTGCTCCAAAACACTGGAAGCGGCATGATTACTTGTGTTTGTTGTCTGAAGATGACGTAAAAGTTCGTTACAAAGATGCTCGCCCTCCAAGACGCAGGAGCGCACCGCCTCTCGCTCCGAGCGTTTTTGCAAACTGCGGATGTGTTTTTGCTCACTCTGCGACAATGGCGAAAACGCAGAAGGCTCATCAATACTGGGTTTGCGCGGGTGCATTGGTAAGGGTTTTGGTGAAAAAAATATTGAGCAACTGGTCAGATACTATCTCGTCGGGCGGTTTCTTGACCGTCTGGCGAGTTCTTCTTTCGGCAAACGTTGCGCCTACACTCGCCGGACGGCTACTGTACTTGTGATACTGTACTTGTGATATTGTACTTGTGATACTGTACTTGTGATAACAGCCGCTTGGGCGAGAAGACCTGACCAGGTAGAGTATTGAATTACGTATGCGAAACATGAACCGATAAACCGCTTCAAACCTTACTTCCAAAGGCATCCAGCAATTCCGCAATCGTGCGAATGGGCGCAGATATTCCACAAAACGTCGCCACAGACTGATAGATTTCATACGGTGTTTGAGCATTCTCGCGCATGGCTTTGAGCGAATCGGCACCTTTTGATTTGGAGAGCTTTTGCGATGCGCCGTCCAACAAAAGCGGATGATGCACAAACCTTGCGCTAAGAAAATGCTGATAATCTAAATGCCGCGCCAATGCTTGTTGTACGACGCTCGACGGCAATAAATCTTGCCCGCGCACGATAAAATTTATTTCGTCCAATTCATCATCCACGAGCGAGGCAATGTGATATGCAGGAATGCCGTCTTTGCGCCGTACCACAGCGTCGCCAATCACATCGGCAGAATGCAAGCGCATTTCACCCTGCATCATATCCACCAAGCGTGATTCCGTGCTGCTTTCGGAGCGGAATCTCCATGCACAATTTGGCTCGTCAAACGGTAATTCCTTTGTTCTGCAAATGCCCGTGTAAATACCAGCATACACGCCCTGTTCGGTAAATGCGCCCACCGTGCGCCGCGAGCATTCGCAAACAAAGAGCAGATTTTGCTCTTGAAGCCTTGTTAATACTTGCGTGTAGGCTTTTATTCGCCGCTTTTGCGACCAGCTCTGCTCGAAATCTTGCGCCGAGCGCGGACCAGAATCATAGTCCACGCCAAGCCATTCGAGCGTTTCAAAAATATCGTGGATATATTCGAGGCGAATTCGCTCGGCATCAAGGTCATCAATGCGCAAATGGAGCGAGCCGCCAGCACTGGAGCGCGTAAGAAGCCACGTCAGCACAAACGAAAACGCATTGCCACGATGCAAAAAACCGCTCGGCGTGGGCGCAAGGCGCGAGCGCAAGGACCGAGAAGTAAGCATTGAAGCGGGCGATAGCATTGTTTTGAATTTGTAATCGTATGAATTTTATGGAAAAATTCTGAAGGGTATTGAGATGCCGTTGCTGTCTATATTGTTAAACAGTAACTCGTCGGGTCTTCCCGCCCAAGCGGCTGAGGAGTGCTTGAACGCTGCCGTCCGGCGGGTGAATTGCTTGCACAGCACTCGCCAGACGGCTACTGCACTTGTGATAACAGCCGCTTGGGCGAGAAGACCCGACTAGTTACGTTAAACAAAGCAATTTGGTGACTTCGTTTACGTTACACAGAGGAAGGGTAGAAATTGCATACCGTGAAACCCGCACTACGTCAGCGTTTCTGCGCTCTGCGCTTCGCGTAAGCCGCAGGGCAGGAAGAGCATCTTCACCTTTTTTAGTATAGTAGTTTGCTCCAAACCAGCAATTCAAAAATGGCACTCCCTCATCATGCTCTTACAAAATCATTGTTACCCGATAACCCGCATCACAACTCACGATTTCCGCCTTTATCAGAATGCTTTCGCTATACCTGCGCTCCGCCATCACGCAACAATGCCACCATTCGCATCCACCACGCTAACCGCGCCAAATTGGTGTAATTTTTCGCGTAAAAATTCCACCGAGCCGGCTGCTGCAATCACAAGATTGTGTGTGGAAAATCGGCGTTGCTGCACTGCAAAAAGCTCGTCTTTGCTGATAGTGGCAAGCCGCGCAAGGTAGCCCGCGTGGTAATCCTTCGGCAAACCGTACAGCTCAAGCGTGCTGGCAAGCGAAACCACTTGCGTCGGCGTTTCGGTGCGGAGCGCGAAGCTGCCAATCATGTATTTGCGTGTCGTTTCAAGCTCTTCGTCGCTCACCGCCTCAGTGCGAAGGCGTTCAATCTCGCGGAGAATTTCGCTAACGGCATGTTCTACGACTTCGCTCCCAACGTGCGTTCCTACTGTGAGCGAACTGGCGTATTTACGCGCATCCACGCTACTATGCACGCCGTAGGTGTAGCCTTTTTCTTCGCGTAAATTGTGATTCAAGCGAGAAATGAAACTACCACCAAAAATAGTATTGAGCATTTGCATCGGGATAAAATCTGCGTCGTGTCGTCCGGCAGTCAAAAAGCCCACGCGAAGCGAGGTTTGGGCAGCATCGGGCTTTTCAATGAGCATAATTCGTGTTGATGCTGATTGCCCCGATACTCCTTGCTCAGACTGTTGTTGTGAAGGTATTGCGGGCGCAGATTGGGCAGATATCTTTGGTGCTTTTTCGTCCGATGTCCATTCTGCAAAATGAGCATTTAAGCGGTCTCGAAGCTCATCTGTACGAAATTTTCCAGCCGCAGCAATAAATATATCTTTTGGTTGAAAGCTGCGTTTATATGCGGCGTTGCAATGCTCTTGCCCCAGACCCCGCACAATATCTTGCGTTCCGATAACAGGATGTCCATACTTTTCACCTTTGTACAAACCTTGCGTGAGCGCAATCGAAGACAGATAGCCCGCATCGTTATTGGCTTGGTCAATTTCTACCAGCGTTTGCTGACGGACGCGCTCAATTTCCTCGCTGGGAAAACTGGGGCGCAGCGTCATGTCTGCAAGCAGCTCCAAACCTTGCTCGGTGAAGTCCGACAACACGCTGAGACTTGAGGAAAGCGAATCGAACACGCACGAAGCAGAAAGCGAACCGCCGGTAAAATCTATCTCATCGGCGAGTGTTTGTGCGTCGCGCTTCGTTGTGCCTTTATTCATCAGGCTCGTCATAAAATTCGTTTCGCCCCAGATTTCATCCTCCGCAGCACCATTGCTTGATACAATGCTCATCGTCAGAAGCGGCTGTGCCTCATCTTCTACGGTGATAAGTTTGATACCATTCTGCAAGTAGGTTTCGTGAAAATCGGGCAGGCGCAATGTGGTTGGGGGTGAGGAAATAGGCGGTTGTGCGGGCATGGTGCGGAGAAAAATTCGGTAAGGAAGGGATTTGAATTGAATGTTTGTACACGGCAAAATCTCTGAGAAGCAGGTAAAATCAGACATCAGTGGCACAGACATTCCTGTCTGTGCTTATCGCCTGAAAACCCCACTAATACTCACAGACAAGAATATCTGTACCACTACTGAAGAAATTTTGTCGTGTGCTTAGGAATTGGATATATGAATCGAAGCAAAAGAGCTATACTCCAGTATTTACGCCATTGTGCAGACCAAGAGTTTTTTCTCTTGCTCCTTAAACCACGTCGTACCATTGATGTTCAGCGAAATTTCTTGCACCTGAAGGCGTGGATATTTCTGCTTTGCTTCCAGTATTTCTGCGTCGAGGTCGCCGCCTTTGAGGAAAAGCATCTGTGCATCGGGCTTCAAAAGTAGTTCCACCCACGACACAAGCTGCGCAAGCGGCGCAACCGCACGAGCCGTGATAACATCAAACGCGGCGCGGTATTCGGGCGTATCGGCGAGCGTTTCGGCGCGAATTGTTTTTGCTTCAAAGTGGCGTAAACCCGTGTGCTGGGCAAACATTCCAGCAGTTTTGAGCTTCTTTGCAATTGAATCTACAAGTAGCATACGAAGCTCTGGAAGCGCGATTTTAAGCGGTATTCCGGGGAAACCGCCACCAGTGCCGACATCTAAACACCGTGCTTTCGGTGCAATGCTCGCGTACTTCAAAATCGTGAGAGAATGCAAAATGTGCCGCTCGTAGATATTATCAAGGTCTTGGCGCGAAATAAGATTGATACGATTATTCCACGTGATAAGTTCGCTGTGAAATCTATCGATATTGCTCATCTGCTCGCGGTCAAGAACAATGCCGTTTGCAGAACAAATTGTCCAAAATTCTAGTGAATCCATAAAGAAAGGCAAAGGATAAGGGCAAAAGGAAAAAGGTGCGAAAAGAAACGAGCGTTTTACAGTGTTTATGCTTGTTTCAGTTGTTCGATATGCTTCAAAATGTGTTCTTTCATTGCGTCTTCTACCTCGACGTGTGCCGTGCCTTTTATCATAAATTCCAGTTGCGGGCAATACGAGGCATAACCTGTTTCACCCCATCGGCGAATGAGAACATCGTAATCACTAGGATTGGTGCTGGTTGCAGCTTGGTCGGTCATAGTTATTTTGGGAAATGAGAATGAATTGTTGTGAATAACTCACCTTACGGGGTGCTTGTGCTGCCCTCACCCCTCGCTCCGAAGACGGTGCGAGACCCTCTCCCAGAGGGCGAGGGTAGGACAGGGACTAGCTCTGAAGCCCTCTCCCTCTGGGAGAGGGTTGGGTGAGGGGATTGTGCGTAAGGCGTGCGTAAGGTGAATGAATACCATATCCTGAAATTTACCCAACAAGCAAGACTTTACCTGCTCTGCCGGGCGTTTCGGAGCGAAGAACGGCTTCTTTGAAGTTTGCGAGGTCAAACGTCGCATCAACAGGCGCGGTAAGTTTTCCAGTGGCAAAGAGCGTGAGGAGTTCTGTTGCGGCGGCGCGTTGCACCTCGCGTGGTGCGGTTTGCATCCACGTTGTGAGCCAGAAGCCGCGTACATTCAGGCTTTTGAAAATCATAATCGCACTATTTATGGGAATTGGCTTCCATGAAAGCATTCCATAAATGAGCATTGTTCCGCCACGCGTGAGGCATTCAAGAGCTTCTGCGCCCTGCTCGCCGCCAATGGACTCCAACACAGCGTTTACGCCGTATTTGGTCAATTCCTTCACTTTTGCGCGAAGGTCGGCGGTGGTAGTATTCACAACAGCTTTCGCGCCCAAACCCAGTAAATACGCGGTAAAATCATCGCGCCGCACCGTGCAGATAACGTTGATGCCCCGCGCCACAGCAAGCTGCACCACGAGCTGGCAAAATACCGACGCGCCCGCCGTCAGAAGCAGCCAATCGCCTTGTTGTAAGCCGCTCTCATGCAGCATTGCCCATGCTGTAAATGGATTGACAAACATTTGCGCACCCGTTTCATCGCTGACCGCTTCGGGCAACGGGATGAGGTTTTGTGTGGGGACTGCGACATATTCTTGCCAAACACCCGTCAGCGAGGTAAAGCTCACACGCATTCCTTTGGGGAATTTTGCTGCATCTACGCCTTCGCCGTGCGCTTCAATGACACCCATTCCCTCAAAACCCGCGCCACATGGCGGTTTTGGCTTAATGCCGTAGCCACCTTGAATATACGCAATGTCCGAAGGATTGATTGCACGGGCTTTTGCGCGGAGAAGCACCTCACCCGCTTGCGGCGTTGGTGTGGGAACATCGCGTAAAACCAAGACTTCGGCGGGATTGCCGACGGCATCGAACTGTACAGCACGCATAGTTTTTTTGGAAAAAGAATGAAAGGAAATTGGGGAGGTGTGAAAGGCTAGAAAGCCGCTTCATACCACGCTTTGACGGGAAAAATGATGCAAAATAATTGCATGAATGTAGTACGCGACAAAATTTTAGAAAAGGTCATAAAATCAGGCTTCAGTGGCACAGACATTCTTGTCTGTGTTGTGCGCTTGAACCTCGTGTTAAAACTCACAGACAAGAATGTCTGTGCCATTATTGAAGAAATTTTGTCGAGTACTGAGGCAGAGAACATAAATTCTGTGCGTGGCTTTAATACGCCACAGCAAAGAGTACACGCCGCTTTGAGGGCTTTCCAGAATAAATACACACGCCGTCTTCTTCCGGCGCGTTCAGTGGAATGCAGCGAATTGTCGCTTTGGTTTCTTCCTTGATTTTCTGCTCGGTTTCGCCCGTGCCGTCCCAGTGCGCAAGTACGAAGCCGCTTACTGCGCCTTCGCCACGCGCCATGATTGCTTTGAACTCGTCGTAACTATCCACATTGCGCGTGTTTGCTGTGCGGAAAGCGAGTGCTTTGTTGTACATATTTTGCTGGATTTCCTCCAATAAATTCTGCACTGTATCGGCTAGACCTTCGATGTTTGCTACGGTTTTCGCGCCTTCTTCGCCACGCTCTTTGTCGCGGCGGGAAACTTCAATTGTACCATTTTGCAAATCGCGCTCGCCGAGAGCCAAACGCACAGGAACGCCACGCAATTCCCAATCCGCAAACTTAAAGCCAGGTGTCATGCCGTCGCGGGTATCGAATTTCACCGAAATACCGCGTGAAATCAGGCTTGTGCGGATTTCGTCCACTTTCGCGCTAATTGCCGCAAGTTGCTCTTCGCTTTTGTAAATCGGCACAATCACGACTTGAATCGGCGCAAGTTTTGGCGGCACAATCAAGCCGTTGTCGTCCGAATGCGCCATGATGAGCGCACCCATAAGGCGCGTACTCACGCCCCACGATGTTCCCCAGACGTGTTCTAGCTTGTTTTCTTTGTTCGAGAACTGCACATCGAATGCTTTGGCGAAATTCTGCCCCAAAAAGTGCGATGTACCTGCTTGCAACGCCTTTCCGTCCTGCATCATTGCTTCGATGCAGTAGGTTTCTTCTGCGCCCGCAAAGCGTTCATTGGCAGTTTTTACGCCTTTGAAGACTGGCACTGCCATAAATTTTTCGGCAAATTCCGCATACACATCTAGCATCTGCTCGGTTTCCTTCACAGCTTCGTCTGCGCTTGCGTGGGCGGTGTGTCCTTCTTGCCAGAGGAATTCGGTGGTGCGCAAAAAGAGGCGCGTCCGCATTTCCCAACGCACCACGTTTGCCCATTGGTTAATGAGCAAGGGCAGGTCGCGGTAAGATTGAATCCAGTTTTTGTACGTGTTCCAAATCACCGCTTCCGACGTTGGGCGCACAATCAATTCCTCTTCCAAGCGCGATTC
This sequence comes from Ignavibacteria bacterium, assembly GCA_013298775.1. Lineage (GTDB taxonomy): Bacteria > Bacteroidota > Ignavibacteria > Kapaibacteriales > UBA4661 > PH2015. Next base: position 37,740 of record JAAFIV010000031.1, read on the forward strand.
GGGGTCTGCCATGAGCGCACCCTTTTTATCGGGGTTTGCCTTCAGGCGATAGTGCGTTACAACGGCGCATTCCTTCGCAAATCCTTCGGCGTGTCCTTCCTCTTTTTCGAGGAAACTTTTCGGCACGAAGAGCGGAAAGTAGGCGTTGGTGTGTCCTGTGGCTTTGAACATATCGTCGAGAGCGCGTTGCATTTTTTCCCAAATCGAATAGCCGTAGGGCTTAATCACCATGCAGCCGCGCACCGCCGAGTTTTCGGCAAGGTCGGCGCGTTTTACAAGGTCGTTGTACCATTCGGAATAATGTTCACTGCGTTTTGGAAGGGCGGCTTTTGTACTCATTGTTTCGTTATTGGTTTTTAGTTTTTTGTGTGTTGAATTGAATTGCCTGATTCTATGCGGTTTCTGGAGAAATCCATTTCGCAACGACTTGGGGCTGATACAAACGCATTTGTTCAAGTGTATCGCTTGGCGATGTGCCGACAAGCAGTAGAGAACGGTTCTCCTCGCGGAGAAAGCCTTTCTGCACCATCTCTTGTAAAAATGTTATCAGCGTATCGTAAAAACCATCCACGTTCAAGAGCGCGACGGGCTTAGAATGCAGTCCAAGTTGCCCCCACGTAAGCATTTCAAAGAGTTCTTCCAGTGTTCCCATGCCGCCTGGGAGAGCTATGACACCATCGCACAGTTCGTTCATTTTAAGTTTGCGCTCGTGCATGGTTTCTACCAAATGCAGTTCCGAAAGCTGCGTGTGCGCAAGTTCTCTTCGTTGCAAAAAATGGGGCAAAACGCCAATAACTTCGCCGTTTTCAGACAATGCACCATCAGCAACCGCGCCCATCAGCCCAACATTCGCGCCGCCATAGACCACGCCGATACCTTGCTCGGCAAGGGTTCTGCCGAGTTCAAAGGCAATATCTTTGTACACGCGAGTCGCTCCAAAACTTGAGCCACAAAAAACAGAAACGCGCTTGATTGGTTGATTGGTCATTGGTTACTTAGTCATTGGTTACTTGGTCATTGGTTGATTGGTCGTGGAAGTGGCTTCAAATCTTCATCCCTCAGTCCTCAGTCCTCAGATTTCATCCTTTCCCAGATTTCATCCTTTCCGTGCTTCCATAAAGAGCGAATCCGCTTTGCGCACCGTTCCTTGCGGCGTGGAATCAAGGAGGTAGCTGGAAAAATTGGGGATGCGGCTTTCATCGAAGCGGCAGACGCGAATATCACTGAAACCGACTTCCTGCAAAAGCTGCCCAAGCGAGATTCTATCGTACATCCAAAGGTGCAGCTCGCCCGAAGAACGGAACAGACTTTCTTTGAACGCCGCCGCCGCACCAGAACCCGCCAAAAACCGCACCGCCACTTGCGCCAACGCCTCGCGCACTTTCTGCACTAGGAACGACGGGCTTTTGGAAAGAGCTTTTTGGAGCAATGATTTTTGTGCGATTGCTTGCGAACCTTGCTGCGAAGAAGCCTGATTTTGCGCCACTTTTAGCCATTCCTCCGCTTCATCGCCAATGCGCTCAATCAAGTATTGAGCATTGGCAAGATTCGGACGCAAAATGTACGCGCCCATTTCACCACCAACTTTTGTGCGCACCATTTGGTCGAGCAGTTCTAATATCATCCACTCGTGATTTTGTGCGGTGTTTGGGCTGGTTGTGGTGCTTGACATTTCGTCGAGCAAACGCACATATTCGCGGGCTTTATTTTCCAAATCTGGCACGACAACCCGCACAATGCCGCCCTTTTTCAACACCCGAAACTGCTCTTGGAGCGAGATTCGTGCGTGGTGCGGCGTGAGATGCTCCAGCACGTGCGAGGTGTAGGCGGCATCGAAGCTGTTCTCGGCGTAGGGAAGCCCTTTGCGGAGGTCGTAGGCGCGTACTTCGGGCGCAGTCGAAACGAGGTCGATGTTTGTCCACGCGGGATGAAAATGCCCGCCGCAGCCGATATTGAGAAGATTCATGAACGATGGAGATTCATATTTTAAGTATAAAGCGAGGCTCTCAGTTCTTTGTGAGGGTCTCACTCTCTTCGGGAGTAATCCTGGTATAGAAAGCGAGAGCCTCACGAGGAAGTGCGACCCTCGCGCTGCGCAGTCTTTTACCCGATTTTCTTCGCAACCGACTTCCCTTGCATAAACAGCAAGAGATAATCGCGGCTGCCCGCTTTGGAACACGTGCCGCTCATGTTGTAGCCGCCGAAAGGATGCACGTCCACGAGTGCGCCTGTGCATTTGCGATTCAGGTACAAATTGCCCACAAAAAACTCCTTGCGACCGCGCTCCAAGCGTTCTTCGCTTTTGCTGTACAACGCGCCCGTTAAGCCGAACTTCGTGCCGTTGGCGATTTCAAGCGCGTGGTCGAAGTTTTTCGCTTTGATAACCGCAAGCACAGGTCCGAAAATTTCTTCCTGTGCAAGACGCGCCGTCGGCTGGATATCGCCAAAAATCGTGGGTTCGATGTAGTAGCCGTTCAAACCGTCTGCCTTTTTGCCGCCCGTGAGCAGCTTTCCTTCGCCTTTGCCGATTTCAATGTATTCCAGCACTTTCTTTTCGGATTTCAACGATGAAACCGCTCCAGCAATCGCGTCATCTTTCGCATCGCCAAGCACCAGCTTTTTCGTTGCTGCGACGAGCTTTTCGACAAATTCATCATAAATTTTTTCATCCACAATCACGCGCGAACACGCCGAGCATTTTTGTCCTTGAAAGCCGAATGCCGCAGCAACAGTGCCTTTGACGGCATCGTCAATATCGGCATCATCCGCCACAATCGTTGCATCCTTGCCGCCCATTTCGGCAATCACGCGCTTCATCCAGATTTGCCCCGGATGCGTTTTCGCCGCGCGTTCATTGATGCGCAAGCCAATCTGCATCGAACCCGTGAACGTAATGAAGCGGGTTTTGGGGTGGTCCACCAAGTAATCGCCCACTTCAAGCGGGTCGGCATTGATGAAATTCAGAACACCGTGAGGCAAGCCAACTTCCCGCATAATATCCGCAAACAACCAGCCCATCATCGGCGTTTCGATTGCGGGTTTTAGCACGACCGTATTGCCCGTAACAATAGGCGCGGCGGCAGTTCCAACCAAAATTGCAAAGGGGAAATTCCAAGGCGGAATCACGAACCCTGCACCAAGCGGAATGTAGAAGTACGAGTTTTCCTCGCCCGCAATGCCCGTGAGTGGCTGATTTTGAGCATAGCGCAATGCTTCTTGTCCGTAAAATTCGAGGAAGTCAATCGCCTCGCACGTGTCGGCATCGGCTTCGAGGTAGTTTTTGCCCGCTTCGGAAATCATCCACGCGTTAATTTCCAAGCGGCGGGCGCGAATAATGTCGGCAGCTTTGAATAAATATCCTGCGCGGGTTTCGACAGGAACATTTTTCCACGTCTCGAATGCCTTCCATGCGGCTTGTAGAGCGGCTTCTGCGTCGTCTTTGCTCGCAAGTTGGAATTTTCCGATAATCTCACTCACATTCGAGGGATTCAGCGAATCCGCCTTTTGCGCCGTGTGCGACTCTTTTCCGTCAATAACATTCGGATATTCCTTGCCAAATTGTGCGCGAACCTTCTCCAATGCTGCCTTCTGCTGGGCGGCAATGGCGGGGTCGGTAAAATTCAAATACGTTTCCGGTTTGTACGCGGGACGTGCTGCTGCGGACATGGTTGCTCCTTTGTTCGTCTATCTATTGGTTACTTGGTCATTAGTTACTTGGTCATTTGATTTGAATCTTGAGTTTCTGCGCCACATAAAAACATCAAATAGTGGCACAGGCATTCTTGCCTGTGAGTATTAGTGCGGAGTTCAGGCGAAAAACACAGACAAGAATGTCTGTGCCACTAAGTATTTTGTGCAAATTTCTTATACAAACGCCGCCAAAGCAGCATTCACGCGCTTCATGGACTCTTCTTTGCCAAGAATTTCCATCGTATGCACCATACTCGCACCCACCGCGCGACCTGTAATCATCAGGCGTAGCGTGTTCATCACCACACCTGTTTTTAAGCCGCTTTCTTTGGCGAAATCCTTTGTCAGTGCGGTCAATGTTGCTTCGGTGAAATCGCAGTCTTGCAATTTCGTGGCAAGCGTGGTCAAGGGTGCGGCGAGTTCTGGTGTCCAGATTTTCGCTTTGAACTCCTCTTCGTAGCCCTGAAGCGGCTTGAACATATATTCGGCAAAGGGCAATGCTTCATGCAGCTTGTTGATGCGGTCACGGACAAGTTCAATCACGCGAGCCAAGTATTCATCGCTTGTTTCAATGCCTTGTTGTTTCGCTAATGGCTGAAGTTCTGCCGCAAGTGCGCTTGGAGACTTGAGTTTGAGGTATTCGCCATTCATCCAATCTAATTTTTGCGTATCGAACACCGCGCCCGCTTTGTTTACTTTTTCCAACGTGAAGGATTCGATAAGTTCTTGCATGGAAAAGATTTCCCGCGTCGCGCTTGGATTCCATCCCAAAAGTGCGACGAAATTCACGAGTGCTTCTTTGAAATAGCCTTTGTCGCGGTAATCTTCCACAGCAACATCGCCCTGACGCTTACTGAGCTTGGTTTTATCGGGGTTCAAGAGCAAGGGCAGGTGCGCAAATTTCGGACGCTCCCAGCCTAATGCGTCGTAGAGCAAAGCGTGTTTCGGCGTGGAGGGAAGCCATTCCTCGCCGCGAATAACGTGCGTAATACCCATCAAATGGTCATCCACGATATTGGCAAGGTGATAGGTTGGGAAATCGTCGGACTTGAGCAAAATTTGGTCGTCCACATCCCGCGCTGGCACAGTGATGGTGCCACGCACGAGGTCATCAAAACGAATTTCCCCCGAAAGCGGAACTTTCATGCGAATAACACGCGGGGCATTTTCCGCCAGAAGCCGCTTCGTTTCTGCTTCGCCGAGCGTATATTGATTGCGCATCGTGGTTCGGTCGTATCGCCACGCAATGCCCGCATCCTGCATTCGCTTGCGCATTGCGTCCAGTTCTTCGGCTGTATCGAAGGCGTAGTAGGCTGCATCGCGCTCCAAGAGGTCGCTGGCGTATTTACGGTACAAATCAAAACGCTCGGATTGCACGTACGGACCACACGCGCCGCCTTGCTCCGGACCTTCATCGAACTCAATTCCCGCCCAACGTAAGGTATGGGAAAGAGCGTCGGCTGCGCCCTCGACGAGCCGTGTGCGGTCGGTATCTTCAATCCGCAAAATACATACGCCGCCATGACGCTTGGCAAAAAGATAATTGTACAAGGCAGTGCGCAAGCCGCCGACGTGAAGATACCCCGTGGGAGAAGGCGCGAAACGAACACGAACTGACATAAATTTCCGTTAAATTGAAGAAAGGTGAGGAATGATTGAGAAATAGTGAGGACGTTTGCAAAATGGCAATTTTCTGGAGCAGACAAGAGTGTCTGCTGTACCAAAGATGCATAGAACTGGGTCTGGTGGTAGCGCGTAACACTCTTGTCTGCGCCGTTTGCAAAAATCCTAGTATTGAAGCGGCTTACAGGTTTTCGTTGTACACGGGAACATCCTTCACAGCGCGGCGTACTTTCGTTGGTTTGTCGCGGCGGGCGATAACGTGCAGCGCGGAAGCGTAGATGTCGCGCCAGGTCATGCCGAAACGCAGCATCAAATCTTTGCCGTCGCCGCTTCCGCCGAACACATCTTTCATGCCGACAAATTCCATCGGCACGGGATAGTTTTTCGCCAACACCTCAGCAACTGCGCCACCTAAGCCACCATGCACCTGATGTTCTTCCGCCGTTACGACCGCGCCGCATTCTTCGGCAGCCGTTGTGAGCGTTTCCACGTCAATCGGTTTGAGCGTATGGCAATTTATCACGCGGGCTTGGATGCCGTGCTTTTCTGCCAGCTTTTCTGCGGCTTGCAGAGCTTCCCAGACGAGCAATCCACACGCCACAAGCGCAACATCATTCCCCTCGCGCAAGACCTCTGCGCGACCAAGCTGGAAGGGCGTTTCGGGCGTGGTGAACATAGCGGAATTATCGCGGCTGAAGCGCAAATACGCGGGTCCATGCAGTTCGCCAATGGCAATCGTTGCGCGGCGGGCTTCTTCGTAATCGCACGGCACAACAAGCGTCAGATGCGGCAAAGCGCGAAGCAAAGCGAAATCCTCCAAGACCTGATGCGTCGCGCCGTCTGGACCGACCGTTACGCCAGAATGCGAACCCGCAATTTTCACATTTGCTTCGTTGTAGCAGACGGAAATGCGGAGTTGGTCGGCATTGCGCATGGTCGTAAATGCGCCGTAGCCCGCGAAAAATGGTATTTTCCCTGAAAGTGCCAGCCCAGCCGCAACGGTGGTTGCATTCTGCTCGGCAATGCCAATCGAAAAGAAGCGGTCGGGGAATTTTGCTTGAAAGACGGATGTAAGCACCGAGCCAGTAACATCCGCGCCAAGCGCGACGACGTTATCATATTTTTCGCCAAGCTCTAAAAGTCCTTGTCCGAAGCCTTGACGAGTAGCTTTCATGCCGGGTGTGGAAGGTATTGGTAATCCCATAGTTGTTGAATATTTTGAAAATGAGGAATGTTTTCGATGGAGAAATCAACATGATGGTAGCACAGACACTCCTGTCTGTGCAAATGTACTAAGATTGAGGATTGCGCAGACAGAAGTGTCTGCGCTACTATTGAAGAATTGAAGTGAGTATTTACGCTTCTTCCGAAGCATTTCTGCGCTGAAAATAAAAGTAAAACGGCAGCCCCAGCGCAACAAGGAACAAGCCAAACACTGAGTTAATAAGCGGCGATGTGCCGTTCATGTACGCCGTTACGTCGTTGTAGAGCGTGATGACAACATACGTCGCTGCAAAAATAACAAAAATTGCGGGAATATACGGATACCCAAAAACCTTGTACGGACGCGGCGTGTCGGGCATTTTCTTGCGCAACACAAATACGCCATACGCGCCCATTGCATAAAAAATCCATGTTACGAAAATGAGCGTATCGGTGAGCATATCAAACGTGCCAGAAAGTACCAACACACACGACCAAAATGCTTGCAAAAACAAGGCGTTACCAGGGGTTTGGAACTTCGGATGCACTCGACCAATCGAAGTAAAAAACATCTTTTCCCGCGCCATTGCGAAATACACCCGCGCACTAGCGAGAATCGTACCGTTGGACGTGCCAAAGGCAGAAAGCATCACGCACGCAGCAATGAGCGAACCCCCAACGCCGCCAAACACCGCCGTTGCTACATCCGCCGCCACGAGCTTCGATTTTGCCATCACTTCAACAGGCAAAATGTACAAATATGCGAGGTTGATGGAAACATAAATGCCAATCGTGATGAGCATTCCAATCAGCAAGCCGCGAGGAATGGTGCGGTTTGGCTCTTTTACCTCGCCCGCAATGTAGGTGATATTGTTCCAGCCGTCATACGTCCAGAACGCGCCCGCCGTTGCCATAACAACAAGGAAAATGAGGCTGGTACTGGGGTTTGCTGCCGCCGTTGGTGCAGAGGTGATGAAATTGGCTGCATTGCCATTGCCAAAGATAAAACTTGCCAGAACGAGAAACGCCATTGCCACTACCTTCAGCGTCGTGAACACGCCTTGAATCATGCCGCCAAAGCGCACACCGAGATAATTCACAAACGACAAGAGGCAAATGATGAACATCGTGAGCAGCTTCACGCCGATATTTGCAAGTGGCATCAGCTTTCCGATGAAGGGAAGGTGAATGATGAAGGACTGCTCCACCTCAGGCGTGAAGCGGGGTAGCTGGATGAAGTATTCCGTGTAGGTTGAGAAAATAAAGGTAATGCTGGCAATCGAACCTGTTTGAATCACGGCGAAAATTGCCCAACCGTAGAGGTATGCCACGAAATTGCCGTACATTCGCTGGAAGAACACGTATTGACCGCCTGTTGCGGAAATCATACCTGCGATTTCAGCATTGGTAAGTGCGCCGATAAAGGTCAGCAACCCCGCGCCAATCCACACGCCGAGCAAAAGAAGCGGCGAACCGAGCTGCGAAGCCATCAGCGCAGGCTTCATAAAAATCCCCGACCCTACCATCGAACCGACAATGATAGCAACCGTTGTGTATAAGCCAAGCGTGGGAACAAGTTTTTGTTCGCTCGCGCTACCAATCTGCGCTTGTGCGTCGGATTTCTCCTGAGCTTGTACGTGTTTTGCCATGCGGTATTTCGGGAAAAGGGTGAGAAACGAAATGTGAATTGTACGCCAAAAAGAATGCAGCGAAGTTGTAGAAAAAATCGCATCTGACAAACAACTTTTTCATGGGAGAAGGGCGCAGGAAGGGCAGACAGGAGTTTACAACCACAGATTTTTTTTACAACAAAGGACACAGAGCGCACAGAGTCTCAATCTTCCTTGATACTCAGTGAACTCGGTGTCCTCTGCGGCTGATACAAATCTATACTTCAAAAATGTACGGTCAATAGGAGCATCCTGTGGGGCAGAGACCAGAGTTTCTGCTCTGCCCCAGATACATACTGGCTTCGGTAGCACGGACACTCTTGTCTGTGCCTCTGCGCCCACTACTCCTGCACAGGCGTTTCCACAATTATCGTCACCGTGCGGCAGTAGAAGCGTCCTTCGGGGATGTCGGTGTCGTACAGCAGCACCGTTTTCCCTAAGCCGCGTACTTCGGCACGTTTCGCCAAATCCAGTGCTGATGCGGTTTCGCGGGCGCGAGACTTCGACAAACGGAGCGAATAATCAAGCGGATTGGTGTAATCGGTATAGCCTGAAATGCGCACCGTTGCTTGCTGCCCGATTTGCCCTTTGATGTAATTCGCAATGCGGTTTTGTGTTTGCGTCAAATTTGCTTTGTCGAAATCGAACAAAATCAAGCTGTATCGGTCTATTTCCTTGTCCTTGATACGCTCGCGGCGTTTGCGCTGAATCGTGATTTGCTCTACCGGCGCAGAACCATTGTGCTGCAAACGATTTCCCTCGGTATCGGTCAAAGACAGCGTAAACTCAAGCGGCGTGGGCGCACGCGGGATGTTTGCTTGGCTTTCGGCAATGTTCCAATCCAACACCTTCGGCAGCGAGCCTGTTCCACGAAATTCCTTCAGCACTTGTCCGCTTTGCGCAACGCTGATTGTCCACTCTTTCACATCGCCTTGAGGCAAGACTACACGCGGGCGGAAGCGGATAATTGGCGGCGAAACCGTGCGCACGGTGTCCATTGTTTTCACGGGTTCGAGAATTTCCCACGTATCGCTGGCAAATTCCACACGCCGATTTTCCTGTTGCACTTCGGCGGTGTATAGCCCCGTGTTAGAAACGGTCGCCATTTGCGGCAGGTTACGGGTTTGAATGGGCAAGCGCGTGGAATCAATTCCCCAGACATTGCTCAAATAATCACGCACAGCTTTGGCGCGGCGATACGAAAGCGCAGTATTCGTGCGCTCTGTGGGCGTGGTGTTGTCGTTGCAGCCTGTGAGCGTGAGTTTTGCTTTTGGGTAAAGGCGCATCCGCTTACCAATGATATTCAAGGCTTGGTGATAGGTTTCTAGCATCTCGAAATTGTGCAGCGTGTTCACGTTGTACGCGCTTGTATCCCGCGTGGATAGACGCTCGTAGCGTTCGGGGATGTTGTCGCTGCCCTGCTCGAAAAAGATGTACGGCAGAAGCGGGCGCAAATTCACCGATAAAAATTCTTCAATGCGGAAGGTAACGTCGGGCAGTTCCCGTCCATCGCGCTCCACGCCTACTGCCGTGATGCTTGCCGTGAGTTCGTTGCCGCGTTTCATCGTGCCGTTGTCGCGGTCTGTTTTTACAATTTCTGGGCGCACGGGCTTGTCGGACGGGCGCGTGATGTTTTGCGGTGGAGGCTCTTGATTTTGTGCGGTCTGTGGCGGCGTTGGCTCGGAAGACGACGAATCCAATACTTTGCGCTCTGGTGCGAATTTCAGCGCAATTCCTGCACGAATTTGATGTACATTCCAGTAATTACTTGAGTTTGCCCATGCGGAGCTTTGTACAATCGGCGTGATTGGATAAGAATAAAACACCTCTGGCGTGATATAGACCGTGCGCTTTGCATTCAAGGGAATTTCCCATGAAAGCCCCGCCATTACTGAAATAGAGTACGGTGTAGAACCTGGAATTTCGCCGCTTTGCTGATTGCGTAAACGATTCCCTGTATCAACAAACACCAGCGAATCGGGAGCAACAATGCGCTCTTCCATTGCAAAACTGCGCTGAATCGCGTAGCCGAGATGCCCGCCGAGCATAATCGTCAAGCCGTCGTCGGTCTTGCTCAAGCCTGTAAAGGGCTTAATGGTGAGCATTGGTTCAAGGGCAATATTGCCTAAGTTCGCGCTGATGGTGTGCGAGATTGTCCCCAAAGCAGGCTCGGCATCTCGTGTTGGCGTAGCATTGCCGTACACGAGCGATGTTGTTGCTTTGCGCTCCTCCCACGACGGAACGCCCGCAAGCCGCACATAACCTAAGCGGAGCGACATTCCCACAACATTACCAAACGGCACATCGTAGAGCAATCCTGCGGCAAAGTTATGAGCAATGGCATCGCGGAAATTCTCGCAACAGCTTGGCACACCTGGTAATTCCTTGAAGTTCGCATAGTGCGTGGTGTAGGCGTATTGTCCCCACACGCCGAAGCGGGTGCGTGGCGTGGAATCGAGCTTTTGTGCGTGTACTGGGATATTTACAAACACAAGCAGCAGCAATAGTAGCACAGACATTCTTGTCTGTGAGTGTTGGTGCATTGTGTGGGAATTCACAGACAGGAATGTCTGTGCCACTGGGAAACTCAGACTGTGTCTTTGTGGAAAATATTTTTGCATCAAATTTTTCATCGTATCACCTCCAAGCGGCGTGTAATGCGCTGTGTGGGCGTTTGTAAAATGGCGAAATAAAGACCACTTGCGAGCGTGGAAGCGTCAAGTTCAATCGAGTATGTGCCAGATTCCATCTCGGTTGCAAGCAGTTGGCGAAGTTCTTGTCCCATCGTGTTGGTGAGCGTAAGCGTGGTAAAACCTCGCTCCATGAGGCTAATTTCCAATACCGATTTCTCCTGTACGGGATTCGGTTTTGCTGCAAGAAGCAGCGTCGCGCTCGTGGCATAGCGTACAAGCCGCGTCCCGCCTGCCAAGCAGATGCGCTCGGCGGCAGTGCGCGCTGAGGCGGTGTCGAGGTTCAAACAAATGCCGCCCGATGCTGGATTATCGAGAAATACTTGTGTTGCGGTGGTATTGCCGAGTGTGATGCGGAAGGGGATTCGTGCAAGAACGCTATCGGTAGGAATTGGGGTTGGCAAGGGCAAGCGCAAAGCAATGATGCGGTCTCCACCAACAATTCGCCCTTTGTCTGCGCCCATGGGATACATAATGCTGAGATTAAAGCGCAGATTTGCACTAAATTCTCTGATGCCTGCCTCGCGCAAGAACCGCGCATTTTCTAAGCGCAATGGCAAAAACACCGTATCGCCAATGCCGCCAGAAACTGACTCCAAGCGCAAACGCGCCGTTGCGGGCAGAGTCTCGGCAAACGCGCTCACCGACGAGGTTTTGGAGCAGGTAAAGCCGAAATCGCGGAGAAGGGGCGTAATTTGCGTGGTCAAATACGTGCGTCCGCAGGGCGAACCTGCATAGCGCATGGTTACTTGTGCCATCGCGCCTGGCATGGTTGGATTGGGCGAAATACTTTCCACCGAAAATATGCTATCCTGCCCGAAACGAAGCGGTACATTCCACTCAATCGGCAGATTGCCCGTGTTGCGCAAGGTGAGCGTTTTGGTAACAGGCGTATTCGGCGGAACAGTGCCGAAGGTCGTAAATATCGGCTCTACGGCGTTTATCCATTCAAAATCGCGGACATTTTTTATGCCCGAAAGCGTTGTGCTGGTCGAGCCAGCAGCGTCGCGGTTTATGGCGTTGGAAAGATAGCGGAAGGTCTGATTTGCCGCGCCCAGCACCATTGGCTGAAAGCGCACGGTGAGTGTAGTGTCGCGCCCGCCAAGAATGCGAATGGGCAACGACGCGCTACTCGCCGCATCAATACTGATACTTGACGTATTGCCGCTTTGAAGAGATTGAATACTGGTGATGAGCAAATCCTGCCCGCCTGTATTGCGCACAGTTACGCTTGAGCGAGAACTCACTTCACAGCTCAGAGGCGCAAACACAAGATTCTCAGTAACAGCAATGCGCGGCGGCAAGATAGTTGCTTGCGCAGTGAAGGTTTGTACACGCCCGCAAGCATCAGTGAATGCACCCATGCTGCTTGCGTCGGTTGCGCTGCCCAAGAAACTCACTGTTACGATGGATGTACCGCCAACAGCCGTTACAGATGGCGTAATATCTCGAATCGTGAACACACCGCCCAGCGTCGTGCGCCCGCTCCAGTTGAGCGGTGTTGTGCCGAGATTGCGAACGGTCAAAGTGTCCGTTGCGCCGATATTTGGGAAAATGTTCACAAAGCGAAGAGCGGTGCGGGAGAGAGCGAATCCAACAGAATCTTTCCCACCTTGCAACACGACGTTGAAGGTTGGAAAATCATCGGCATTAGAAATAAAGCGGAGTGTATCGGTGAATGCACCTGTGCGGCTCGGATTGAAGCGTACTTGAAGCGTTTGCGGCTGTCCAGAGCGCACCGAGAGTGGCACTGCGGGCATGGGAACAAGCGAAAACGGACTACTTGCGCCGCCCACAAGCGTTATTTGGCTAATGACCAAATCTTGCCCGTCGCTGCTGGTGTTGCGCACGGTGAAACTGACCGTAGAATCATTCGCGCAGGTAAGCGTGCTGAAATTGATAGGACTCGCAACGCCAATACCCGGACGCGGTTTGTCAATGTTAATCCGCATGGTTACTGGGGTTTGGCGGGAGCAATCGTCCAGAACGTTCCAAACCGTGCTGAATTGCCCAGCAACCGACGTATTTGCAAAGCGCACCGTTACTTGCGAGGTTGCCCCTGCGAGCGTGGGATTGGGCGAAACACTTTCCACCACGTAGCCATTGGTCAGTGTTGCGGGGAGCAGCCACGCTTTGGCGGTTGTGCCTGTATTGGTAATGCTGAATGTGCGCGTTAGTGCTGGTGCGCCGCGTGTGATGGTGCCAAAATCGAGGTCGCGTGTGGAAACGGTGAGATTGACCGAATCTTTCAATGCCGTAACTGTTACTGTCGTGATGCCTGTTTGCGCATTGGAAAACAAGGTAATACGCGCTGTGCGGTCGGGTGGCATCGCATTGCGCGGCGTGTAGCGGACGGTAATATCGCGTGTTTGGTTGAATGGCACAAGAAGTGGCGTAGAATCGGACAGCATCGTGGGGCTGATAATTTGATAATCGGGCAAAGTAAAACTCGCCCCTGTAATGCGCAAGGTTACTTGTCCCGAATTATAGACACGCAAGGTGGTGTCCTTGTAGGGCGCGTCAGTATTAGAACAAGCAAAATCGCCGAAGTTGATAGGGCGCGTGGAAAGACCCGATGGCGTAACGGTGATGTTTGGCGGGTTCTGTGCGGTGCGTGCTTCGAGCGTAAACAATGGACCGATGACGTTGCAAATTCTATCCTGCGGACTTGTGGCATAGGTGAGATATTGTCCTGCAATTGCGCCCAGAAAGCGCACGGTTACAAACGAGGTATCGCCTGGCTGAAGGACAACGCGATAATTGGTCGGATTACTTGGGTCAATAATAGGCGTAGGGCGAATGCTGGTAATGCGAAAACTACCGATGTCAATGGGAATTTGCCAATCCATCGGGACAGTACCGTTATTGCGCACAAACGGCAAGGTAATATCAGCAGTGGCGTTGGCGGCAAGCACGCCGAAGTCGTAGCCACGCGATAAAAGCTCGAAGGAACGGCGTTCGCGTTTGGTGATGATGGGGAAATCGCTGACAATCGGGGTACCGATACTATCTACTGAATATACCCGCAAGGTCGCACTGCTACTTGTCCCAAGGTCAGGAGTGGAAAAACTCGCAACAACTAAGGTGCGCCTTCCAGCGACGACAGTAACAGGTGAAGCGGGTATAAGCACGCGAAAACTTGCTGTTGGTGGTGCGTTCAAAATGCGCACGCTATCCACGCGCCCGCTAATGAAACGCCGACCAGTAGGTGTTTGCGGAGTAATCGGTACCTCGACGAATAATTCAGTTTCAACGGAATCCAGCACAGGCGAATCGCAAAATTGCGTACGAAAATTCCAGATTGCGATAGGACCAGCCGTTGCCTCAGATTGCCGCCCTTTCACGGAGCCATTCACAGGCGTATTTACTCTCGCAGACAAGATTTGACGCGGTGCGCGTGGTGCTTCAGAAAAAAATGTCTGCGCGGCAAGGAATGTGGGCATTCCAAGAGAAATAGCCGAGAGCAAACACAGAGCGGCACACAAGAAGTGGTGCCGCCGTGAAGGTATTGTTGAGGGAACAATCTTCATGGCGAAAACAAAAAGTGAATGGGGAGAAATACTTCAAGCAGCGCGTTTGCTGGTCATTGGTTGTTGGTCATTGGTTGCTGGTCGTTCGGCGTTGGTCTTATGCGCGGCTTGTGATATTTCTTTGCAAAAATCACGCCAAAAGGCGTGAAACCTGTCTGCAAGCGGAACAGCGAGCATCGTTATCGAAAAGAATACAGCGCAAAGCTACGGATTTTTCGGGAATGTGTGGGAAATTTGTTCCATAGGATAATCGAGAAGCAGGAAGGCAATTCGTCTCAAAGCGTCACAGAGACTGGGTTGTGGGTGTTTCAAAGTGAGGAAATGCGTTATTTTGGGACAGGTGAGGTTGAGGGCAAGTAGATATGCGCTTTTCCTGTGAGGAGCGTATGAAAGATATTTCGCGCCCGTCAGCAAGTTCATGAATCAGTATAAGATTTGATACGGTATCCATCCTGCTTCATCCTGAGGTTATTGAAGGGGGTGAAGGGTTTGGTTGAATTGTATTAACGCAACACTTTCACCAGATTTTTGTTGCTAGACAATGAGGTCACAAAAAAAGAGGTGCTGAACTTTTCAACACCTCTTTTTTGCTTCATTCCTGCGTGTATAGATTGACTCTATCGTACAATCCTCATCAATGCAGACGCTGTACTTTGTCCCGCTCGCAAGCGGCAGATATACGCCCCGTTCGGGAGTGCCAGTGTGCTGAACGACACAGAATGTTGTCCTGCTTCTTTCATCTGGGCTGGTAGGGTGAGAACAACCTGACCAAGCGTGTTCACAATATCAATCGTAACGAGTGTTGGTGATTGTACCGTAAATTCCAGTGAGGCATTGTCGGAAACGGGATTAGGTGAAAGGGTCGTGTCCTAAAAGTGTTGCTTTCGAGTATTGATGCGGTATATGTAGAGTTTTATGACCGCATCGTGCATAATTTCTGACTTTGAGAAGCAAATGGTACGTCGATTGAGCCGCTTCAGATGTGT
>JAAFIV010000032.1 GCA_013298775.1 Ignavibacteria bacterium
ATTTCCTTCAATGCCACGGGACTGACGGGTTCTCCGAGCGAAGCAGGTACCTTCACCGCCAGCATCCGTGCGACGAATAGCCAAGGCACTGTCAGCGCAAATGTAACAATAACCGTCGCACCGCCTGTGCCACAAATAACGAGCATTTCTCCCGCGACAGGCACATTTGGCTCTACCGTTACCATCACGGGCTTCAACCTTGGGACGGTAACGGGGATAAGCGTCGGCGGCGTTCCAGTACAGAGCTTTTCGGTAGTTGGCAATAGTATTGTAGCGGTCTTGGGCGCACCTGGCAATGGAAGCGGCGTGTCGATTTCAACCTCGCTTGGTACGGCGGTCAGCGGTGGCTTTACCTACGAGCAGCCGTCAGCTCCCGTGATAGATTTGTCAGGTGGTTCAGGTGGAAGTGGCTCAAGCGGCGGCGGTTCTTCCTCTGGTGGCGCACCAACGGTATTGATTCCCAACATTCCCACTGGCGACAGCAATGCAGGATTCTTCCTGCCCGGACAGAACATTCCCATTTACGCGAACATCAGCATCACACCCATTTCCGCTAATGGCACCGCAACGAGCTTCGCAACACCCCTTCAGATTACTGGGGTCAGCTCCACAGGCGCGTCTTTGCTCATTCCCGCATTCGCTCTTCTGCCTGGCGTGCAACGTTTGACCGTGCAGGTCGGAACCTTCACTGTTTCGACGACCTTTGCGATTGTTCGTGCGCCCGCGCCCACCATTACGGGGCTTTCGGTACGCTCGACCACCGCAAGCGGCGAAGGCTTTGCGACGATCGTGAGCGGCACAGGCTTCTTCCGCAATGGTTATGCACGGATTTTTGTCAATGACATCGAAAGTCTGCTCGGCAGTGCTGTTCTCTCCTCAACGCAAGCACAGGTGCATATTCCCGCAGAAGTGAACCTACGACGCGGCACAGCAAGTATCCGCATTCAAAACTTCGACGGACAAAGCACCAGCGCGAGCGTGGAGATTATCGGTCGCAATGCACCGCTTATCCTCAGCGCAACGCCAAAGTGGACGAATGGAAATTTATCGTTTATCGTGCGCGGCGTGGCGTTTAGCCCGCGCCTAACGGCAGTGCTGGGACGCAGGAATGTACAAGTTATCAATGCCAGCGATGTGGAATTTGAAGTATTGGTGCCAGGCGATTTCAATACGGGCGGTTCGCCGACGATACTGCTCTTCATCACCAATCCTGACGGACAACGCTACGGATTTTTGATTGCCAATGAACTCTTCCAGGCTCCTGGCACGGCGGTTATTGGGAATAGCACAAAAGGCGCAGAAAGCAGCACCGAAGCGGCATTCAGCGAGGTGAGCGACGAAACAGGCGTAGAAACGACATCGCTTCTTCGCGCATATCCCAACCCAGCAACGGAGACGGTTTCGGTGGAAGTGCCGCAGAGCTTGAAAGCGCGTCGGTACTCGGTGGTCAATACGCTCGGCGAAGAAGTGCTACACGGCACAGTGCAGGGCGATGAAGCACTGACGCTGGATGTACGGCGTTTGGTGAAGGGCTTGTACACGGTGCGCGTGGTGGGCGCGTCGCGGGTGCGGGCGGCACAGGTGATTGTGCGGTAGAGAGTATCACGACGATTGCGTTACAATAGGCACGTATTTTGAATGGGGAGACGCAAAAACACCAAGAAGATGCCTTGAGAGCCGCAGAAATGCTTGCTCTCAAGGCATTTTTATTTTTGCTTCGGACATACTTTTTCGTAGTTTATTGCTTTCTTGAAATGCAGAACCACATTTCACACTCAATCTCAACAGTTTTTCTCCCGCTATGCAGCTTCAATCCTCACTTTTCGAGCAATTACCTCAAGCAATTTCCCCACGTTCACCAAGCGAGCGCATTGAGGAACTTCGTGCCGTACTGCGCCGTGCGGATATTGCCTATTACACCGATGCCATGCCCATCATGGACGACCGCGAATACGACCATTTGTACGACGAGCTTGTACAACTCGAAGCTGCAAACCCTCATTTTATCACACCCGACAGCCCAACGCAGCGCGTGAGTGGTCAGCCAATGAAGGAATTTCAAAACATCGCCCACGACGAGCCAATGCTTTCCCTGCAAAATACCTACAACCGCGAGGAAGTACAGGATTTCGACCGCCGCGTAGGAGAAGGCTTGGAGCAAAGAGCGCGTGAATACTGGTGCGACCTCAAGTACGACGGCGTGGCAATGAGTTTGCGCTACGAAAATGGCATTCTTGTCCGCGCACTTACACGCGGCGATGGCACAACGGGCGACGACATCACCCAAAACGTGCGGACGATTGCAACAGTGCCACTTCGTGTTCAGCCAGTTATGTTGAATGGCGCACCATTACTGGATTTCGAGGTGCGTGGCGAAGTGTATATGCGCAATGATGATTTTCTGCGATTGAACGAAGAGCGAGAAGCGGCTGGCGAAAAACTCTATGCAAACCCGCGCAATCTCACCGCCGGCACGCTCAAACTTCAAGATGCCCGCGAAGTAACAAAGCGTCCTTTGCAGCTTGCGTGTTATTTCCTGCGGCTTCTACGCTTGGATTCAGCAGCGACAACTGCGCAACAAACACTGCTCTCGCAAGCAGATAATATGCGGCTTTTGAAGGAAATGGGCTTCCCAATGGCGCAGCATTCGCGCTTGTGTATAGATTTGAACGACGTTTTTGCTTTTATTGACGAATGGGAAACACGGCGCGAAACCTTGCCGTTTCAGACCGATGGCGCGGTGGTGAAGGTGAATAGTATTGCGCAGCAAACCGAACTTGGCGCAGTTGGGCGGTTTCCACGCTGGGCATTTGCGTACAAATATGAAGCAAAAAAGGCGCGAACCCGCTTAAATGCTATCTCCTTGCAGATTGGGCGCACAGGCGTAGCTACGCCTGTTGCGGAGCTTGCGCCTATTGCGCTCGCGGGTTCCACAATTAGCCGCGCAACGCTGCACAATGCTGATTTTATAAGGGATTTGGACGTGCGCGAGGGCGATATGGTTATCATTGAAAAAGGCGGCGACGTTATTCCTAAAGTAAGCGGCGTTGTGGCGGAAGAGCGCGACGCAGCCAGCCAGCCCTACACCTTCCCAAGCGAGTGTGGATGCGCCTTTCGTCAGCCACTCAAGCGCATTGAGGGTGAAGCGGCGTATTACTGCGAGTTTGCGGGCTGTCCGTCCCAAATACGCGGTCGCCTCACGCATTTCTGCTCTCGAACCGTGATGGATATTGAAGGCTTGGGCGATAAAGCGATTGACCAACTCGCCGAAGCGGGCTTGCTCACCACTATTGCCGATATTTACCGCCTTCACGAGAAACGCGCACAGTTGCTTGCCTTAGAGCGGTGGGGCGAGAAAAAAGCGGATAATTGTTTGGCAGCAATCGAGGAAAGCAAAAAACAGTCGTTTACAAAAGTTCTCTTTGGCTTAGGTGTGCGCTTTGTAGGCGAGGAAACGGCGAAAATTCTTGCCGAACATTTTGGAACAATGGAAAAACTGCACGAAGCACGTATTGAAGAGCTTTCTAGCGTCTTCGGTATTGGTGAGCGGACGGCATCGGCGATTGCAAACTGGTTCCAAAGCGAGCAAAATCGCCGCTTGACACAAGAACTCGCCGCGCTCGGTTTGGCAATGCACTACGAAGGACAAGCATTGGCGGGCATTGTAACGCCTATTCAGGGAAAAACCTTTGTCATCACGGGAACCTTGCCTACGATGAAGCGCGATGAAGC
Source organism: Ignavibacteria bacterium (assembly GCA_013298775.1). Lineage (GTDB taxonomy): Bacteria > Bacteroidota > Ignavibacteria > Kapaibacteriales > UBA4661 > PH2015. The sequence goes on from JAAFIV010000032.1 coordinate 3,733, forward strand.
AAAAGAGCTTATCCAACGCTACGGCGGAAAAGTGGCGGGTTCGGTGAGCAAAAAAACAGATTTTGTGCTTGCAGGCGAAGAAGCTGGCTCAAAGCTGGACAAGGCACAGGAACTAGGCGTACAGGTTATTTCCGAAGAGGATTTGAAAGCAATGATGGCGCAATAATCCGCTTTTCTGCCTCACGGAGCAAGGTTTTTCCTGCTGAATTATTTTACACGAAAAAGTCTCCCATTTTTTTACGCCCGCTATGCCCACACGTCGAGATTTTATGAAGGTTGCAGCTGAAACTGCCGTCGGAACGAGCATTTGCGCGATTCTTGCGGAAGATGTTTTTGCAATGGCGGTACAGCATGCCTTTGAAGCAGATTCTTCAAAAGCCAGTACCCATGCGGCGTTTGGGCTAGATGGCTTGCATGGCGAAGCAGCAAAAAAGAAGATGTTTTTCGGCTCGGCAACCTCTGAAGACCGCATCATTTCTGATATTCCTTATCGCACTGCGCTTGTGAAAGAATGTGGAATTATTGTGCCAGAATACGAAATGAAATGGGACATCATGCGTCCTTCTGCCACAACCTACAATTTTGCCGATGCAGATTTTATGATAAACTTTGCTCGGCAAAATGGCTTGGCGGTGCGCGGACACACGCTCTGCTGGCATCGGGCGTTGCCGTCGTGGTTTGCTTCTACCGTCAATAGCCGCAATGCCGCGCAGTTCCTCACTGAGCATATCGCCACCGTCTGCGGACGCTACAAAGGGCGCATTCACTCGTGGGATGTAGTCAATGAAGCTATCGAACCCACCGACCGCCAAACGAATGGGCTTCGCAACAGTCCTTGGTTTCAGCTCTTGGGCGAATCGTACATTGAAACAGCATTTCGCGCCGCACATCAGGCAGACCCCGCAGCAATACTGGTTTATAACGAATACGGTGTTGAATTTGACGACACCATTCGTACCGATGCCATTGTGAATCTGCTCCGCCGCTTGAAAGCTCGCAACGTGCCTCTGCACGCGCTTGGTGTGCAGGGGCATATCCGCGCAGCCGACAAAGCAAAGTTTGCCGCAAATATGCAGCGTTTTCGCACCTTTCTTCGAGAGGTTGCCACGCTTGGTTTGAGCATCATCATTACCGAGCTTGATTGCGATGATACGGGGCTTGCAAGCAGCATCACTACACGCGATGAAGGCGTTGGCGGGATGTACGGCGATTACTGCTCGGTGGTAATGAACGAGCCTGCGGTCATTGGCATAATCACGTGGGGATTGACCGACAAATACACCGCGCTGAACAGCACCAATCCTCGCTCCGACCGCTTGCCACAGCGTCCTCTGCCACTCGATGCGAATATGGTACGCAAAAATGCGTGGTACGCGCTTGAATACTGGTTCAAGAACACCATGCAACGCCCGCGCCAGACCATTACAAGCGTTGCAGAGGAGCGCGTTGCACCCATTCAACGCTTACGCTGCATTCCGAATACGCAACAAAGCGAGTGCGAAATACAATTTACGCTGGAGCGCAGCGAGGACGTACTGTTGCGCCTTGTGGATGTGCGTGGGCAAGATGTCCAGATTCTCGCGCAAGCGCGGTTTGAAGCCGGTGAGCATCGTTTTATGCTGAATTACGCTGCCTTTCCCATCGGAACGTATTTGTGTATTCTGCAAAGCCCGTCATTTCTTGTTTCTGAGAAGATTCTCCTGCAAAAATGAGCTACAACATTCTTCCCTGAAATTTCCGACAATCTTCGTATATTCGCCGCATCGGTTCACGCTTTTGCTCTCTCTTTTGCTCGCTTTCTTTTGCTTTTTTTTATTGATGTGATAACAATGTACGATACCTTAGGTTTAGACTGGGATGGTGTCATTTCGCACTTTCCCGAAGAATTGAACATTTTAGCCGCAAAATTCTCTCGTGTGGCTGTCATTACGCTCAATCGTACTATCACGCTGGAGCGAGTAATGGCGGCATTCGCAGGTGTGCAAGCTGAGTTTATTCTCGAACATTGCCCCGATGATAAACGCGATGAATATGCCGCGTGGAAAGCTGAAGCCTGCCGTCGCCACAAGGTTTCACTGATGATTGATGATGATGGCTACGTGGTGATGGAATGCCGCTCGCTCGGTATTCCCACGCTTGCGGTCAATGCTGGCTTTGTGCAAGCGGTGTTGCGGGATTCTAAATTTTAGTTTTTTGATTGCCCTTTTTCTTTGCATATTTTTTATATGAAATCATATCCTTTACAACAGCTCCACAAGCAAGTACGTAAGCCACATTCAGCTCAATCAGCGTCAGCAAAACATACTTCCCTCAAGCCAGAGATATTGTTTGAAGATGAGCATATCGTGGTTCTTTCCAAACCAGCAGGACTTTTGTCGCTTCCAGACCGCTTCGATACTACTCTTCCGAACCTTCGCACGATGATGGTGGAAAAATACGGCGAGATTTTTATTGTGCATCGGATTGACCGCGACACAAGCGGCATTATGATGGTCTGCAAGACCGCAGAGGCGCATAAAATCTTGAGCGAGCAGTTTGAAACCCGCGAAGTGCGGAAGATATATCATGCCGTGGTGCAAGGGCGCGTTGAGCAGGAAGAAATGGCGATAGATATTCCGCTCCAAGCAGACCCGCAGCGTCCCGGGCTGATGTCGCCGTCGGTGCGTGGGAAGGAATCACTCACGCAGGTACGAGTGCTGAAGCGGTTTCGTCTGGCAACCTTGCTGGAATGCGAGTTGATAACGGGTCGGCAGCACCAAATCCGCGTCCACTGCGCGGCGATTGGTCATCCGCTTTTGATTGATGCAGATTACAGCGAGAATACCGAGTTTATGCTCTCAAGCGTAAAGCGAAAATATAACGTGGGAAAACATCAGGAAGAAAAGCCGCTTATGAGCCGCACAACGCTCCACGCCTCGCGTTTGGAGTTTCGGCATCCTGCCACGCACGAAACCATGAGCTTTGAAAATCCCTACCCAAAAGATTTTAAGGCACTCTTGCAAACATTAGAAAAATACTCGCCCTATCGCACCACCACGCTGCAAACTACGTCGTGGGAAGAATTTTTGTGAACGTATTTATGAGAATTTTCATAAATACTTTGCTCTATTCTTGAAGTTTAGATAAAATTCTGCAACCCTCATAAAACCTTGCGTCCACGATTACCCTCACCCAACCCTCTCCCAGAGGGAGAGGGCTTCAGAAGCGTTTGATTTTCTTTGTTTTAGCTCCTTCTCCCTCTGGGAGAAGGCGGGGGATGAGGGCAAAAGCGCATGATTTTATCTAAACTTCAATCTATTCCAATTCCCGCAGAAATTCCCGCAAAATAATGGCTGCGGCGAGTTCGTCGGCATGACCTTTTGTTTGCCGATAGCGTTTTTTCTTGCCGCTTGCAATCATGCTCTGACGCGCTTCGCGGCTGGAATATGCCTCGTCAATCACCAGGACAGGCACGGCACTCGCACTTTGTAAATCCGTAATAAATCGTGCTATTTCCTGCATCATCGGTGTAACGCCGTCGTCGTGCTGAAGCGGCATCCCGACAAGGATTGCGCCGCATCGCTCGCTTTGGCACGCACGAAGAATTTCCTCAATCAACGTCGGCGAATTGTGAAAAATGCCACGCGGCGAAGCCAGAATATGTAGCTCATCGGCAACAGCAAATCCGACGCGCTTTTTACCGTAATCCACTGCCGCAATGCGCTTTCCTGCAAGCATGGAGCGTAGTTCTGGTGTGATGCGCGTGAGGGTAGGAATGGTGGGGCTTTCAGAAGATTCTGGATTCATATTTTTTCTCAATACCTTTCTTCAATACCTTTCTTCAATACTCTTCCCCGCGCTCTTCCAGCAAGCGGCGTTTTTCCTCAATCCGATGAAGTTTTCCCACCACTGCTGAGGCGAGGTCAATTCCACGTGCATTTGCGTAGTTCATCAGCGCGATGCAGACATCCGCCGCTTCGTCAGATAGAGCGTCATTGCTGATTGTTTTACCTTTCCAGCGTTTCTTTTCGAGGTTGGCTAATTCACCTGCTTCGCCGCAGAGTTCCAACGAAAAAAACTCCGCCGGACGCTGCGTAAATTTTGCTTCCTGATACGCATGAAATCGCGCTTGGATATTCCCCAATGCCGCATGAATAGGCGTGTAGAAGGCATCGTCGGAAAGCTCAAATGTGCTTTTGCTCAATGAAGGTGCGGCGGTATTATTCATCGTCATCCTCGCTCGTATCGCTGTCGGTATCGGGTTCGCGCATCACATAGCCCACGCCACGAATGCTGCGGATAAGACGCTGCTTGCCTTCGTCGTTAATTTTCCCACGCAAACGCTTCACATACACATCAATAATGTTGGATTCGGTATCGAAACTGTAACTCCAGACGTGTTGCTGAATCAGGCTTCTGCTGAGGACGCGCCCTTTATTGCGAATCAGATACTCCAAGAGCGAATACTCTTTTGTGGTCAGGTCAATTTCCTTGCCGCCCCGATAGGCGCGGTGCGTAACGGTGTCGAGCGATAAATCTCCACACGTGAGCATCGTCGTTTTTTCCGTGCTGGTGCGCCGCAGCAAGGAACGAACCCGTGCGGCGAGTTCTTCAAAGTGGAATGGTTTTGTCAAATAATCGTCTGCACCCAAGTCCAGCCCCGTTACGCGGTCTTGCGTGGAGGCTCGCGCCGTCAGCATCAGAACGGGCGTAGCAGAGCCAGAACTCCGCAGTTCTCGCAGCACTTGAAGCCCATCTTTTTTGGGAAGCATTACGTCTAAAATAATGGCATCGTATTGAGTTTCTGTCGCCATCTGCACGCCCAATTCTCCATCACCAGCAACATCTACCGCATACATTTCTTCACTCAATCCCTTGCGAATAAAACTGGCAACTTTTTTTTCGTCTTCAATGACAAGAATACGCATACTGAACACTCACAAACAAAGTGGAAAAAACAGCAAGCACAAAATTAGAGCTTTTCACGGGAAATACAAGAAATAAAAAATGGCGCAGAACCTTGATTCTACGCCATTGTTTCTCAACATTTTCCTGCGAAAATTTGTGTATTCATTCATCTTACGCACACACCCCTCACCCAACCCTCTCCCAGAGGGAGAGGGCTTCAGACCTAGTTTTCATCAACCCTCGCCCTCTGGGAGAGGGTCTCGCGCAGCGAGGGGTGAGGGCAAATGTGAGGGTATGCGTAGGGTGAGTTATTCATACTTCAGCCCTCATATTTCATCCTTATCTTCCCTAGCTTTCCTGCGCATTCAGCCACGATGCGGCTTCCTGCACAATTCCGCGCAAGGTTGTTTCTTCAAAGGGCGATTCCAAGCGGGCTTCTTTCACAATTTCTAAAAATGGCTTGCTACCGCCGATTTCGCAGATGTGAATATAATCCTGCAAGACGCTTGCATCCTGCTGTTGTTGGCGTTTCCAGAATTGCAATGCGCAGAGTTGGGCAAGAGCGTAATCAATGTAGTAAAACGGATACAAATATACGTGCAACTGCGTTTGCCAGAGCGCACCGGATTCATTGAAAGGCGCGTTGTCGTATTTTCGCCAGGGCAAATACACGCCTTCGACCCGCTTCCACTCTGCTTTGCGCTCGTCGGGACTTGCTTTCGGATTGGCATAAATCCAGTGTTGGAACTCATCCACCGCGCAGCCGTAGGGCAAGAACGTCAGAGCTTCTTCGAGATGCGTGTAGTGGAATTGCGCCGTTTTCGCACCAAAAAATTTGTCCATCCAGCCCCAGGTGAGAAATTCCATGCTCATTGAGTGAATTTCGCAGGCTTCCATCGTGGGCCAGTAATAATCCAGAAGCGGCTGATTGCGGCTTGAATACACCTGAAAAGCGTGTCCTGCCTCGTGTGTGAGAACGCGAATGTCGTCCGCCGTGCCATTGAAATTGGAGAAAATAAACGGAACGCCAAATTGTGGAAAATTCGTGCAGTAGCCGCCCCGCGCCTTGTTTGGGCGAGTGGTCAAATCCATGTAGCCACCTTCAATCATCATGCGGAAAAACTCGCCCGTGCGTGGCGAAAGCTCGGTGTACATCGTCTCCGCGTCCGTAATGATGCCGCTTTCCTCTGCCGAGGGTTGCGGATTTCCATCGGGATAATTCAATGCCTCATCGTAGGAATAGAACGTGTCCACGCCCAAACGCCGCGCTTGCTTGTTGTGTTGCTCGTGCGCAAGCGGCACCACAACTTCTCGCACCGCAGCACGGAACTTCGCAACATCGGCAGCAGAGTAGTCAATGCGCCCCATTTGCATATAGCGAAATTGGATAAAGTCCGCAAAGCCCGTGAGTCGCGCGATTTCGGAGCGAATGCTTACAAGCTGGTCGAAAATGGTATCCAATTCCTCTGCAACGCCCATAAGTGCGTGCTGTTGAGCTTGGGATGCTTCGCGGCGCGTTGTGCGGTCGGGTTCTTCGGCAAATTTCCGAATGCCCGAAAGATTATATTTTTCGCCGCGAAATTCAATTTCTAATTCCGCCAGCAAGGACGTGTATTTCTGCCCAAGATTTGCCTCCTCCACCAGTAACGGCTTGATTTCTGGCACAAATGTTTTTGCTGAATCTTCCAAACGCCGCAAGAATAAAGCTCCGAAGCGTTGCTCCACGTGCGAGCGAAACGTCGAGGCAAGCAAACGCTTGGAAAATTCCTCGTTCCATTCGGTGACGCTTGGGCTATTTTCCGTGTAAAATTGCTTTTCCTCTTTGGCAGCTTCATCTTTCACGTTTTGCGTAAAGCGTGTTTCGGCAAGGTTTTCCATCGTCGTGTATTCGGTGCGCAGACGATTCCACGCTTGCACAAGGTCAAGCACAGTTTCTGGACGTTGCGCAGACTCGCATTCCTGCCAGAGTGCTTCGTAGCTGGTCTTGAGGTGGTCGAGATTGGGGCGTTTGTACGGGAGTTCGGAAAATTTGATGTAGTCAGGCATGGTGAAAGAGGATAAATACTGGTGAAAGATTTGTTATGTCAGGTCGTGCTTCGGGAACGCGGATTTGAGGATTCAAAGGATATTGAGGATAAAAAACAATAAGAAAAAAATAAGAAAAAGTCCTCAAAATCCTGATAGTCTGGGCTTCATCCGCGTTCCTTAAGGAAAGACCCGACCAGCTACGGAAAAATAGCTCATTGCAAAAAAAGCGTTCTGCACATATCGCACAGAACGCTTTTTGCAGAATTTTCAAACACAATGCTTTGAAAATACGCTTTTCCGTGCATTACGGGAATAAGCCCAACTGACGATAGGTGGTCGCAACTTTGTCAATCGCTGAGGCAAATGCTGCTGTGCGAAGGTCGCTGATGTCCTTGTGCATACGGTAGTATTCCTTGATTTCCTCGTAGGAACTCATCATTGTGTCTTCCAAGCCAGAGTTTACGAGGTCTTCCTCGCCCGCACCGCGAATCATCAGGTCGCGCTCAGATTGGCGGAAATTGCGACCAACCAAGTCTTCAATCGAAGACACCATGCGGGATTGCGTATTTTCCTCGAAGCGGCGTTCCATGCGTCCGAAGCGCACGTGCGAGATATTTTTCAACCACTCGAAGTACGAAACCGTTACGCCACCTGCGTTCAGGTACATATCGGGGATAATCAAAATGCCTTTTTTGAGGAGAATGTCCTCAGCGTCCGCCGTAACAGGACCATTCGCGCCTTCTGCAATAATTTTCGCTTTGATGCGCGGTGCATTTTCAGAGGTAATTTGGCTTTCCAACGCCGCTGGAATCAAAATGTCGCACTCTAGTTCCAATGCGGCTTTGCTGTCTTTCATTGTCTTTGCTTTTGGATAGCCCGTGATGGTTTTGTGCGCAATGCGATATTGGTCTAATTCCTCAATATTGATGCCTTTTTCATTGATAACCGCGCCATCCCATTCGATAACGCCTGTAATGAGCGCACCTTGCTCTTGCAAAAACTTCGCCGCGTAGTAGCCTACGTTTCCAAAACCTTGTACAATCACGCTTTTGCCTTCCAAGCCCGGTGTGAGCTTCAGGAGTTTCATATCGTGCTTGTCGGCGGTTGCTTGGCGCAAACCAAACATTACGCCGCGTCCCGTCGCTTCGCGGCGACCACGCACACCGCCTTGTGCAATCGGCTTACCCGTTACGCAACCAAGCGCGTTGATGTCGCGTCCGCCGTGGAATGCCATGTAGGTATCAGCAATCCACGCCATTTCGCGCTCGCCCGTGCCGTAATCTGGCGCAGGTACGTCCACTGCGGGTCCGATAAAGTTTTTGCCAATAAGCTCGGACGTGTAGCGACGTGTGATGCGCTCTAATTCGTCATCGGTGTAATCGCGCGGATTGATTTTAATACCGCCCTTCGCGCCGCCAAACGGCACGTGGACAATCGCGCATTTGTAGGTCATAAGCGCAGCCAGAGCCATGACTTCGTCTTGGTCCACCATCGTTGAATAGCGGATACCGCCTTTGGTGGGCAGTTTGTGATGGCTGTGTTCGCACCGCCACGCTTCAATCACCTGAATTTCGCCCTTGATGCGCACAGGGAATTGAAAATAATAGACCGAATTACACGCTTTAATCTGCTCCGCCAGACCGCGTGGGAGCTTGAGAGCCTTCGCCGCTTTATCGAAATTCTGCGCCACCGATTTGAAAAACGGCGCGGGAACGTGTACGCTGCCGATGGCATTTGTACCATTGGTCGCGGCTTTAATGACGGGTTTTGCGACGGACGCAGCCGCAGGTTTTGCGGCGGTTTTAGGTTTTGCTGTCGGCTTTGCTATCGGCTTTGCCGTAGTTTTTGTTGCCATAATCCACACTCCTGAAATCAAAACTAATGAATGAAAAGAATACCGTTTATTAGTCGTAAAAAGTCTTGCGAATTCGATGAAATCTATGTTTAAAGCTACGCTTGCATTATTTCTTCTTCAAAAAGCGATAGTGCTTGAGTGGGCGATCCCTTGTGAGAAAATTGTTCTTGTACAAGAGCAAAATATTCTGGTAAAAGCTCAATACCAACGCCTTTGCGTCCCATTCTATGCGCTACGGTGAGCGTCGTTCCTGAACCCATGAACGGGTCAAGTACCGTGTCGCCTTGCTCGGTGAAGAGTTTCATAAACCATTCGGGCAATTCTTCGGGAAATGCTGCGCTGTGGTTTTTGTTGTTGCACTCGGTCGCTAAATGCAGAACATTCGTCGGGAAGGCTTTGTCGCGTCCCAGCCAGTTAGAAACATTTTTCCCGAATCCGCTTCCGACCTTGGAATTATCCCGTACTTTGTCGGTTTCGCTCAAGTTTTTCAAGCGTGATTTCGCCCAGTCGCCCACTGGAACCATCACCGCCTCTTGATACATCGAAAATTTCTTCGTTTTGTTGAACTGCAAAAGGCGTTCCCACGCGTCGCGGAAGCGATTGGGCCACTTTCCTGGAAACGAATTTTTCTTGTGCCAAATAAATTCTTCCGTCCAGAGCCAGCCTTGTGCGCGGAGTGCCATGATAAGCTCCATCACGTAGGTACTGCGTTCGCCCTCGACAACTTTTTCTTTGATGTTCAAAATAAACGTACCTGTTGGCTTCAAGACGCGCAGAAGTTCGGCGGAAATGGGCAAGAACCATTCAACATATTCGTCTGGCGAAATGCCGCCGTAGGTGGTTTTACGCTGGTCTGCGTAGGGTGGCGAAGTAACGATTAAATCAACTGAATTATCTTCTAACTGGCGTAAACACTCACGTGCGTCGCCTTCAATCATTATCGGTGAAAAGTGCATCATAGCGTTTAAGCTCCTTCTTGTGCGGCATTCAGGGTATTTGCACCAGAATTAAACATGATAAGTTTATTCCAATCAATTTTCCCGTTTGCATCGCAGAAATCTTTTCCAAATTCAATCGTAAAGGCAGTGATTTTCTCGTCAAACATTTGTGAAAATTCATTATTTCGCTCACGAGCCTTGTGTGCAAGCGGCTCAATGAGATTGATGTACAAATCTTCCGAGCCGGAAATAAAATGCCAAAAACGCTGCCCGCAATACTTGAAATACTCGTCTTTATCGGGATTGTCGTCTTTGCCGTAGCAGCAGCCATTCACCGCCACAACGTGGATTTTCGCGTTGCTTGTGCGCAAAATACGCTTTGCCGTTGTAAAATCACGCAGCATATTTTTGATTTGTCCGCTATTGCCCCAATTCGGTCCCGACTTGATTGCGACAATGTACCGAATGCCTTCAGAATCAAACTCAACATCTATGCCCTGAATCCCTGATTTTCTGCCGTCGAAGACTCTGCCGTTGATGAAAATTGCCAAGCCTTCCAACCAATTTCCAAAAATCGTTTCTTCATTTGAGGACACGTGCGCATCCAAAACTGCACGGACAATATCCGTCGCACCGTGAAGGTTTTTCGCACGAAAGAGATACGGGTTTTTCTTACGAAGCACGTTCTTCAAGCGCAGTTTTTCAAGGCTTTCAATCTTGCGCTGGTGGAATTCGCTGATGTTTTGCTCAACGTATTGGCGGACTTCGTCAAGGTCGAGAGGGCTCATAAATACTGGCGTTTAAGTTATTTCTTCAAAAGTTCTTGTAATGCCGATATATCCTGAAGCCCAATCTCCACCTGTTCTCCCGTCGCCATTGTTTTCAAAATGACTTTGTTATTCAAGCGTTCTTGCTCGCCGATAATTGCCACAAAGCGAGACTTTGTGCGGTCTGCGTCGCGCATTTGTGCTTTGAAGGAACGGCGTAGCGCGTCGGTTGTTGCCGAAAAGCCGTGTTCGCGTAGTGTTTGTGCGAGTTTCATGGCAAGTGGCGAGGAATCATCGTCGAGGGCAATCACGTACACGTCGCATGAAATCTCGTTTGTGGGTAATTTCCCTTCTTCTTCCAACAACAGCAGTAATCGCTCAATACCAAAGGCGAAGCCGATTCCGGGCGTTTTTTTGCCGCCCAGTTGCTCAAAAAGCCCGTCGTATCTACCGCCGCCGCCGATAGCATTTTGCGAACCCAAGCGCGTGGTGACAAATTCAAATGCCGTATGGCAATAATAGTCCAAACCCCTCACCAAACGTGGATTCACGCTAAAGGGAATGCCGAGTGCAGTGAGCAAATGTTGTACACGTTCAAAGTACGCACGGCTGCTTTCGTCTAAGTAATCAATGAGGATTGGTGCGCCTTTCACGGCTGGAGCATCTTCGGGATGCTTGGAGTCCAAGATACGAAGCGGGTTGCGCTCCAAGCGGCTTTTGCTATCGTCCGACATTGAATCAATAAAGGGCGCGAAATGCGCTTGCAACGCAGCACGGTAATGCGCACGGCTTTCGGTATTGCCAAGTGAGTTTATTTGCAATTCAAACGCGGTCAAGCCAATTTCCCGCAGAATATTCGCTGCAAGCGCGATAGCTTCTGCATCGGCTTCGGGTTTGTCCGAACCGAGTATTTCTGCATCGAATTGGTGAAATTGCCGCAAACGCCCTTTTTGCGGGCGTTCCTGACGAAACATCGCGCCCATGTACCACAGGCGCACAAGCGGATTTTTCTCAACAAGCGTATTTTCAATCACAGCGCGAACAATGCTGGCAGTGGCTTCAGGACGCAGTGTAAGCGAGTTTTGCCCTTGGTCGAGAAAGGTGTACATTTCCTTGCCAACGATGTCGGTTGTTTCGCCGATACCGCGCGAGAAAAGTTCTGTGGATTCAAAAAGGGGAGTGCGAATTTCTTGAAAACCGAAGGAGGTTGCGACGCGCCGAAACGTGCTTTCCAGCGTGTGCCAGGCGTGAATGTCGCTTGGGAGGGTGTCTTTTGTGCCGCGTATTGCTTGAATCATTGTGAAGGATAAAATCTGCGTAAATCTGTCAAAATATTACTATCAAATTATTCCAAGATTATTGTTCGCCAAGTTTTCGTCGTAATTCTTGGATAATTCTCTGTTGTTCTTCGAGTTGTTGGTCTTTCTGCTCAATCTCCTGCAAGGCTTGTTCTAGTTGTAGCCTTTGTGGTCCCAAGACCGCATTGATGCTTCGCCACGCCTCTTGCTCAATGTCGAGTTGCTCGCGCTCTTTCGGCTCTGTGCCGACGTAGTGCAAAATGTCCGTCATAAGGCGCACCCCTTCGACATCAGGTTCGTGGAGAAATTCCTTTAGTGTCGTTGTCTCGCCGGTGAAGTGTCGTTGCTCAAAAATGCTGAGGAGTTTATCCAAGCGAGATTGGTAGCGGTCGGTGATTCTGCCGACCTGAACAACAAAACTATCATGCGTTAGTTTTTCAATAAATTCGCTTTTTGCGGCAATGATGCTATTGGTAACGAGGTCTCGATACTGGCGTTCTACCTTGATACACGCACTTTCAATGCCCAGAAGTGGAAAGCCCAAAATGTAAATTGTTGTAATTGGCAATGCTACTTCTTGCTCATTGACGGTATCTTCTTTTTTGTACTGTGCCGCTAGATATTGGCGAAAGCGCATGAGGTCGAGCAGATTTCGGGCTTTCTGAATTTCAATCAGGACTTTTTTTACTTCCCCAGTGGCAGTGTGTATTGTCGCAATAAAATCCAGCCGAAAAATGGAAATCCCGACTAATTCCTGTGTGTAGGTGAATTCTTGCGGCAATACCTGTACGCTTTCAATCACCTCATCCATGAGCGTTCCGATAAAGAATTTCACAACTTTATCATTTTCCATGAGCCGCTTGAAGACGACATCGTATATCGGATTTGCAATAACCATACGCTGGAGAAAGGATGAAATCTGAATTGTGAGGGATGAAGTTTGGAGAACGTTTGTGTGCAAGCGGGTGTAAGGGCATTGTGCTTTCCCATTTCATATGTCAGCCCCCAATCCTCATCCTTTCCTACATATCCAGCTTTTGCGATTCTTCCTGGCTAATCATGTCAATAATTTCACCCGCCGACGCTGCTCCTAAGAGGCGTTCGCGGAATTCATCGCTGTTCATAAGGCGCGAAATGCGTGAAAGCAAGCGGAGATGCGTTCCGACAGCATGCTCTTGTCCCAGAAGCATGAAGATAATGTTCACGGGTTTGTTGTCAAGGGCTTGGTATTCAACAGGTTCATCCAGCGTAATGAGTGCGCCGATGGGCTGCATCACTGCATCGGTTTTCGCGTGTGGGAAGGCAAAACCTTTCCCTACTCCTGTGGACATGATATTTTCTCGCTCAAAGATAAGCGTTTCCACTTTGTTGGTGTCCGCAATACCACCTCGGTCGCGCAGCATATCAATCATAAAATGCAATGCGTCGCTTTTGGTGGGCAAGTGCTGATGCACCGCTACGGAGGTTGTTTGCAAAACATCGGTGATGCGCATAGTCGGAAAGGATGAAGGTTGAAGGTTGAGGGATGAAGTGTGAAATGGAAGGTTAAAAATATGTGAGGCAATACATTTTTGTTTCAGCCCTCATATTTCATCCTTGAAGCGTCTTCGCCCTTACTTTCTTCCGTATAAACCTGTCAGTGTGGTCTTCGCAATTGTATTTTGGTAGATGTAAAAGCCTACAAGTGCTGCGGTTGCACCTTGTGGAATGTCGAGTTTATCTACTTTCAAGGCATGAAGCGTAAAGATGTAGCGATGCGGTTTGTCGCCAATGGGAGGACACGGACCTCCGTAGCCTTTTGCGCCAAAGTCCGTCGTATTTTGGACGCTTCCGGCAGGTGCAAGGTTGAGGTCGGGATTGCCTGCGTTTGCGGCAAGCGAATCTGTTCCCGCCGGAATGTTATACACCACCCAATGCCACCAACCGCTTCCTGTGGGCGCGTCGGGGTCGTAGCAGGTGAGCGCGAAACTTTTTGCATCTTTCGGCGCACTTTTCCATGAAAGAGCAGGCGAGACGTTTTTTCCTGTGCAGCCAAAGCCCGAAAAAACTTGTTCCATGCCGAGCGTACTGCCTTTTTTGAACGATGAACTTGCGAGTTGAAATTGCGCCAATGCGTGAACATAATTGCCAACAAGAAGGAACGCAACAATGGTGAGGAGTTGAGGAAAGCGCGATGGTGTAGCGTGTTTCATGGGTGGTACGAGCGACAAAAGTTAAATAATCATGAATTTCACATTTCTGTATTTTTACTCTACGGACTCTACGGTGATTCTCTGAATTTGGCTGTGCGCGTGGCGGTTACTTCTTTGCATATGTTATCATATATTATCAGGTACAGCCGCGCAAACATAGTAAAAAGTTTCCATTCTACCGCCGTTGTGTGGTACTTTTTTTTCTTTTTTCGTGCAATTTCTCTTACCACACAGATGGGGTTTTCTGAAGCAGAGAGATTTTTTTTTCTTCCCCGCAGAGAAACTAGATTTTTGGTTTAAAATATTGTATCTTCACGCGCGTCATTTTATCGTATATCGTCGTTGTTATGCTCGTGAAAGAGCGTCTGTGTGTTTAGTGCTATCAAGATTTGCATTCTCCCGATGGTCTATGCCGTTTTTCATGCGAGAATGTTTGTGTGTTGCCATGAGTCAGTGTTGTACTACATCTGAGCATTCATGCGCCTTCTGTGCATTTTCATTCTGCCTAATATCCTCACATTACACAGCGTTCTCTGCGACCATGTTCGTTAGATATTCTTTAAATTTCCACGTTTTCAAATTTGCCATTGTAATCTCTCATTCTTTCACCATTTATCGTGAGTTATCATTATGTCGCAGCAAACTGTTGATAAAATCTGGCTTCCACAGTACCCGAAAGGTGTTCCCGTCGAAATCAGTCCCGACCACTACCCCTCGCTTGTAGCGTTCTTAGACGACCGCATAAAAGAATATGGCAATAAGCCCGCATACGAGAATTTGGGCGTGATTATGACCTACAACGAAGTGGATGCGCTCGCGAAAAATTTCGCGGCATATTTACAAAAAAGAGGTCTGAAAAAAGGCGATAGGATTGCTGTACAAATGCCAAACATGATACAGTATGCCATCGCGGTTATGGGCGCACTCCGAGCGGGCTTGACGATTGTCAATACCAATCCGCTCTACACGCCGCAAGAAATGAAGCATCAGTTCAATGATTCTGGTGCGGTCGCGCTCGTGATTGTGGCGAATTTTGCTGCAAATTTGGAAAGCATTTTGAAAGATGTTCCAAACCTCAAAACCATCATCATTACTGAAGTTGCGGACATTGTGCCGGGCTTAAAAGGTTGGGTAATGAACATGGCTCTGAAGCACGTCAAGAAAATGGTTCCGGCGTACAACATTCCAAGTGCTATCAAGTTCAACACCGCTCTCAGCGAAGGTGCGAAATTGAAGCATACCACGCCCGATGTCAAAAGCTCAGACTTAGCATTTTTGCAATACACCGGTGGTACAACAGGCGTTTCCAAAGGCGCGATGCTCACCCACCGCAACATCCTTGCAAATATGGAAATGCTTATGGCATGGATTTCCTTCAAATTTAATAAAGACCAAGAACAAATTCTGATTACTGCGCTCCCTTTGTACCACATCTTCGCACTCACGTTCAATTTCTTTGGTCCAATGAGTTATGGCGCGAAAAACGTTCTTATCACGAATCCACGCGACATGGACGGCTTCGTCGCAGAATTGAAGCGTCATAAATTTACCGTCATAAGCGGCGTAAATACGCTCTTCAATGGTCTTTTGAATAATGCTGAATTCAAGAATGTTGATTTCTCGCGCTTGGTCATTAGCATTGGTGGTGGTATGGCGGTGCAAGATATTGTTGCGGAAAAATGGGAAACGACGACAGGCTGCGTCTTGAACGAGGCGTATGGTCTCACCGAAACCTCGCCTGGACTGACCGCAAACCCGATGGACGGCTCACACCGTCGCGGCTATATTGGTCTGCCGCTTTCCAGCACCGAACTTGGCATTTTCGATGACGACAACAAGATGGTTCCGCTTGGCGAGCGTGGTGAAATCTGGGCGCGTGGTCCGCAGATAATGAAAGGCTATTGGCAGCGCGACGACGAAACCGAAAAAGTAATGCACGGCGACTGGTTCAAAACAGGCGATATTGGCGTGATGGACGAAAAAGGTTTCATTAAAATCGTGGACAGAAAGAAAGAAATGATTCTTGTTTCGGGCTTTAATGTGTATCCGAATGAGGTGGAAAACGTTGTGGCAATGCACCCGAAAGTGCTGGAAGTCGGCGTGATTGGTGTGCCGGACGATAAATCGCAAGAAGCGGTAAAAGCCGTGATTGTGAAAAAAGACCAAAGCCTCACCGCCGATGAAGTCAAGGAATTCTGCAAGCAGCATTTGACGGGCTACAAAGTACCGAAGCACGTGGAATTCCGCACGGAATTACCGAAATCGAACGTTGGAAAAATTCTCCGCCGCCTCTTGAAAGATGGTGCGCAGCCGTAATTGCGCGGGTTTGACAATCTTTTTACAAACAAAGCTGTGAAGCAAGCATTTACGCCCTTCACAGCTTTTATTTTTCTCATTTTCTGCTTTTTTGGGATATGCGTACTTTTCAAAACATAACGCTGATTTTGGGCTTACTCATGCTCGCGGTAGGCGCGTGGTTGCGGCGGAATCAGGACACTCATGCGCGAGGCTCGAAGCTCTTTTGGTGGGGTTTTGCGTTGATATTGGTGGGACTAATTCTTGATTTTACCGTTACTCAACAATTTACAAGCGGCTTTTGGGAAGGTTGGAATGGAAGACCGTAATCTTCACCTTTGGTAGCACAGACACTCCTGTCTGTGCCTCTTCATAACCCGCGAAAACTCGCAGACAAGAGTGTTACACGCTCCTACGGAAAAGCGTGTTTCCATATTGTATCTGGAACCATTCTGAAGCAAGCAATATGACCACAACACCAGCAATTATCGCTCATCTGGAGAGTTTGAGCAATGACGCACATCGTGCAGGAATGGTGCGTTTTGGCATTGAAACGCGCCGCGCTTTTGGTATTGCTATTCCTACACTGCGTAATATCGCAAAAGAAACAAAAACTGCCTGCAAAGCGTATAAAATCTCGCTTCACGAACTTGCATGCGAACTGTGGGAAACAGGATTTCACGAAGCGCGTATTGTCGCAATCTTGCTAGAACACCCTAGCACAATGAGCGCAGAGCAGGCAGAATCGTGGGTGTACGACCTTGATTCATGGGATGTTTGTGACCAACTCTCTGGCAATCTTCTCTGGAAACTCCCCGAGCGCGACGAACTTCTTGAATGTTGGTGCGCTGCCGAGCCAGAATTTGTGCGCCGTGCAGGGATTGTCCTCATTGCACACATTGCCGTTCACGATAAAAAACTGCCTGATGAGCGCATCATTGCCTATTTCCCGCTTTTGGAGCAATATGCTTATGATGAACGCAACTTCGTGAAAAAGGCGGTAAACTGGGCGTTGCGGCAAATTGGCAAGCGCAATCCCGCACTGCGTGATGAAGCAATCGCCTGTGCAGAGCGCATCAATGCTCAAGACTCAGCCTCAGCGCGGTGGATTGCCAAAGACGCTTTGCGTGAGTTGCAGGGATATGAATTTCGTTCACGCAAAGTGTCTCGAAAAGGTTTTTCGTAGCGGTTCCTTGCCAGTACCCGCCGGACGGCTACTGCTCTTGTGATAACAGCCGCCCGGGCGGGGAAACTTCACTCTCTAGTCTGCAAGGTGGAATGCGGCTTTCACGGCATTGTAGTTGGAAATATCAACAAACTCTTTCAATGCTGCTGTTGTGGTTGCGGGGATAGCAACGACGCGGTAATTCTGGTTTCTTGATGGGCGAACCGGTACAACACCATTAGGGCTATTGATGTAAATTTCTATCTGTCCCAACTGATATTGCGTATCAACTACTTGAAAAACACCATTCTCAGAATACGTAATCGGAAGTTGCTGCCAAATAACAGCACTAGCAGAAGGAGCTTGCATTTGCGAATAGACGAGAACGACACCCGTTGCCATAATATCCGCCGTAATATTTGAGACATTGAACAATCCCGATTGCAAATACGCTCCCGGCGAGCCAGCACCTTGCGCCCGCCATTGCGAGGGCATAACGGTCAAATTCACCGTGCGGGCTGTGGGCGCGGCAGTACCACCGCCTGTGCCTGGAGGTCCTTGTGGTCCGACGGGTCCTGGAGGTCCTTGTGGTCCGACGGGTCCGGCGGGACCTTGCACCGCACAACTTGCTAAGGTAAGAAATACGGCAACACAAGAAGCAATGAGGCTTTGCAAAGCGCGGCGTTTCAGGGTGTTCATAGAATTCTCCGAAAAAAGGTAAAAATGACTGTGAAATAAAGCGTGGGAATATACAACAAATTTGCATGCTACAAACGGCGAGAAATTCACCATTGCAAGCAAAATATGATGTGCATTTACCAAGATATTATTACCAAGAAAGAGAACGGAGAGGACAGGAAAGTTACATCAGGTGAGCAAAAAAAAAAACAGCCCCGCACCGCGCGCGCTACCTCAATACTTGTGCGGGGTCTGTTGTATGCAGGTTTTCACCAGGAAGAGAAGTATGTTCTGATGCGCAAAAGCACTCTTTTCGGCAGGGAATAGTGCGTGCGCTTTATGTTGTTACGGTATATTTTCTGCGATACAATTTCTGCGATTCATTTTTGCGGTGATTATGCCGCAAGAGTGCGTAAATACTGCTTTTCCAAGTGGAGTGCCTGAATTACTCCCTCAGAAAGCTCGTGCCATTCTAAAAAAAGATGAATAGTCAAAATGGAATGCCCTTCCTTGAAAGAGAGGCGTAGTTGCTGACTAAACTCAATGTACTGTGCCTCGACAATATCCTCCAAAGCAATCATTTTCATGATACTGCCAGGATTTTGTGCGTCGAACACGTAGTCGGCGTGGCGTAAAATCAAGAGTTCGAGCGACTCCGCGTAATGGCATGATGAAAAGAATCCTTTCATCCGATACTCCTTCCATAAGTAATGATTCCACAACGAAAATGGCGACATGGTATTTCTTGGTTAGCTATTGATTGTTTTTCCAAGAATCCGTATCTTACGAATCTTCTTTCAAAAATTCTTCGACCGATTCTCATCTACGACAAGGACATTGTAACGACACGAACTTTGACTACACCAATTATCTAGCACAAATTATCTGTTACAAAAATACGCACACCAAAAGTGGTTTTGGAAAAAAAGTCCTTTTCGGTCGAAAATACTACCGAATTCTCCCAGTTCACGAATTGTGGTCAAAAACTGCTATCAATTTTGAGAGAAATTGAAAAATCCGGGAGAATTCGGTAGTAAAAACGACCGAATTCTCCCAAAGTGAGATTTTATGCACCTTGCAAAGAGTGACTGCCTCGAAAGTTCACGTTTTACGCGCCTTGCAGGGCATGAAATTTTCAGATTCAGAGCAGGCTAAAGTAATTTTTATCTTCAGCTAAATTTTCTCAGGCACTTTTCCACCAATTTTTACCAAACGTTGCCAACAATTCAAGAGTTTTTTCGTGAATATTTCGTGCGCTTTTCTTGTTGTACTTTTTTACCATTGAAACTTTTTACCATTGAAACTCTTCACCACCTTGTTTTCTCTGTTCGACTAACCTATTTGATATGACAAGCAATAAATTCGATATTCTTTGTATTGAACCGAAGCGAATCTATGCTCTCAGCTTGAAGCAAGATTTGAAGCGGGAGCGCGTCTTGTTTAGTAGCTTTTCGCACACGGCAGTTTTAGAAGAAGCACCAGAAATTATCCTTCAAAGCTCGCCACATTTGGTGTTTCTCAGTATCAATTTTCCGATGTCGGAACTCACAAAATTCTTGGACGATTTCAGCCCACGCACGCGTCGTTTCGCACTTATTTTTGTGGAATCCACGCCAGAACATATTCATAAAATGCGCCCAACCCTGCACCAACAGACGCAGCGAGCGAATTTCTCTGCCCAGCATCAAGCAGGATATTTGTTCGTGGGTGGGTTTGGCAATAAAATGCTTGTGGATGCCGTAAACGTTGCTCGCGAGTGGTTGCAGCATCATATTCATTCTCGACAAAAAGAAGATTTGGCGCGGTCTCTGGAGCAATATCTATCGCATCCGTACATTATTGCCCAGCAGCGAATGTTGCCAGAGTTTCGCAACACGGGCGAACAGTCGCAAAAGCTCTATATCCTCAATAATGAACTTTGCTATCCGTTGAATCAAGAAGAAGAGCTGCGTATATCGCTCGACCGCATTGTGCATGTCGAAGGCGATAACAAATATTGCTGGTTGCATTTTTTCGACGAGGAAGTTGGTTTAACAAAGCGGCATCTCATAAAAAAAATCATCCTCGACCAATTAGACGAGCATATTTTTGTACGCACGCACCAATCGCATTGGGTAAATATCGCTTACATTCGCGCTTTTGCCGCAGAAACGGTTGAATTGCTCACAGGTGCCGTCGTTCCTTGCTCGCGCCGAGAGCGGGTGAACGTAGAAGCGATGATTCGCACAACGTCGCCACAGCTTTTTGCTGCATTATTACTCAAAAATTCTTTATCGGATTCTCCTACATTCTTGCAGCAAAGCGGCTTTTGGGATAGTCCGTCAGAGACTTCACAAGAAAAACTTCTTGATGTAAAAAGCCCCAAAGCCTGATGAATACTCGCTCCATCACCCATTCCATCTCTTCCTGTCGCGTTGGGTGCGGCGCGTGTTGTATTGCCCCTTCCATATCCTCGCCCATACCCGGAATGCCGCATGGAAAGCCAGCCGGAGTACGGTGTATTCAATTAACAGACGATAATCGTTGCAAACTTTTTGGCAAACCAGAACGTCCTGCCGTGTGTGGAACTCTCCGCCCGCACGAGGAAATGTGTGGTTCCTCGAATGAAGAAGCATTTGCGCGGCTTACAGCATGGGAAGAAGCCACACAACCCCAAAAAGTATAAAATATGAAGTATGAAGTATGAAGTATGAAGTATGAAGTATGAAATATGAAGTACAAAGCAAGCGTTTAAGCGGATTTTGGGGTTGATACTGTATTGTTTATCTTTCATATTTTCTCAAGTGAATACATCTCATGAAGCACTCCCACTACGACGAGCTTCCCTCCACCAACGACAAAGCGAAAGAACTTCTTCGCTTGAACACCGCACCATTACTCGCCGTTACCGCCGACGTGCAAACACGCGGACGCGGGCGCAATGGCAAAGTATGGATTGGCGAACACGAAGCAAATGTCTATTGTTCCGTTGGGATGCGCCATTTTACGCCACTTTCAGAGCAGCGTTTAGTAGCGTTTCAAATTATTGGTTGTTTGGCGGCAAAAGCAGCATTGCAAGAAATAAGTAATCAAACGAGTAATCAAACGAGTAATCAAACGAGTAATCAAACGAGTAATCAAACGAGTAATCAAGCGGGTTTCAAGGCAGAATTTCTTTTGAAATATCCCAACGATGTGTATCTTGTTGTGCCGAACGTCACGCCCGTACAACGGCGGAAAGTATGCGGTGTGCTTGTCGAGCATGAATTTATCGGCTCTTCGTGCGT
Organism: Ignavibacteria bacterium; assembly: GCA_013298775.1. Lineage (GTDB taxonomy): Bacteria > Bacteroidota > Ignavibacteria > Kapaibacteriales > UBA4661 > PH2015. The sequence continues at coordinate 25,102 of JAAFIV010000032.1, forward strand.
TTCAAGCGTGATTGGCATTGGTATCAACGTGCGGCAAAAAGCCTTTCCCGAAGACTTGCAAACAAAGGCAACCTCGCTGCTCCGCGAGGGGATTGACACCAGCACCGACCACGTGCGGCACGCTCTCTTGCGCTACGTCCAGCTTTTCCTCAAACAAAGCAATGACGCGCTTTTCACAGCATGGCGCGATGAACTTCACTTAGAAGGCGAATACATTCATATCGCTCAAGAGCAAGGATTATGGCGTGTGGAAAGCATACAAGATGATGGGCGTTTGCGCGTCATTCATACCGAGACGCAGCATCACCGCTTTGTTGATAACGGCGATTCTATCCTCCGCGCAGATTGGCAGTGAGGAAAAGATGAAATCTGCAGCATTAAGCAAATAATTTTTGAATTTTCACAATATCACCATGACCTTTCGCAACCTCGCCATTTACCTTGTCGCGCTTGTATTCGCGCCACTTTTCCTTGTTCCTGCGCTGAAGGCAAAGCATATTGATTTCGCGCTTTCGCCGCAGAAACTTGTGCTAAAACAAGGCGCAGAGGGTAGGCTCACGCTCACCTTCACCATTGAACAAGGCTGGTACACTTACGGCATGATTCCTCGCTTGGATAAGGATGGTCTTGGTCCGAAGGCAACGGAAATCACGCTCAAAAGCAATAAAATCGCTACGTTGGAGAAAATTATTGCCGCGAAACCCAAGCAAAAATTTGACCAAGGTTTTCAGATGGAGATTGAGTATTACGAAGGCAAAGTCATTTTCACGATTCCCATAAAAGCAAGATTGGACGCGCCTTTGGGGAAATATCCGCTCACGCTGAATGTGGAGTACATGGTCTGCAATGCGCAAACCTGTTTGCCGCCCGACGATAAAGAATTTGCCTTCAGCGTGGAAATTATTGGTGAAGGCGCAAGCTCGCAAATGCAAGTTCCCATGCCGCCGAACAACATCATGCCCGCCCACGACACTGCCGTTCCGACAGCAACTGTGCAAATAATTCCAAAAGATACGTCTGCTTCAAACAATCAAGCAACCAAGCAATCAAGCGACCAACAATCAAGCGACCAGCAATCAAGCGACCAGCAACCAAGTAACCAAACTCCAAACAACCAACAACAAAGCACTGAATCCCAACGAGAAATCGCTGCAAAGCGGAGCGAGGGAATTTGGGCGTATTTGTGGTTCGCAATGGGCGCGGGCGCGACGGCATTGCTCACGCCGTGCGTGTTTCCGATGGTGCCAATTACCATATCTTTCTTCACCAAACGCGCTGAGAAGAAGCGTTCACGCGGCATTCGGGATTCGCTGGTGTACGCACTGGGCATTATGTTCACGTTTACGGCATTGGGTGTAATTTTGTCGCTGCTTTTTGGCGCGACTGGCATTTCCGATTTTGCCGCAAACCCTTGGGTAAATCTTGCGTTGGCGGGTTTGTTCATTGTCTTGGCGTTCAATTTATTCGGCTCATTTGAAATTCCCTTGCCAACGGGTTTGCTGAATAAAATGAACAATGCCGCAGGTAACGGAGACAGTATTGGTGCGGTCTTGCTGATGGCAATTACCTTTTCGATTACGTCCTTTACCTGCACTGTTCCGTTTGTCGGCGCGGCACTGATTTCCGCATCATCGGGCGAATGGTTTTATCCGATTGTCGGCATGATTGGCTTTAGTGGCGTGTTTGCGTTTCCCTTTGTGCTGCTCGCGCTCTTCCCCGCAGCAATGGCGCGGCTTCCAAAGGCGGGCGGCTGGATGAATAACGTGAAAGTGGTGATGGGATTTCTGGAAATTGCCGCCGCAATGAAGTTTATCAGTAATAGCGATTTGGTCTGGGCGTGGGGTATTCTCTCGCGTGAGGTCTTTTTAGCAATTTGGATTGGCTGCTGCCTGATGATTATGCTCTACGTTCTCGGCGTATTCCGCTTCGCGCATGATTCGCCCGTTGCGAGTATTGGTGCGCCTCGTGCGGTTGTTGCACTCCTTTTTGCCTCGCTCACCTTCTACCTCGTGGCTGGACTCTTCGGCAAAAAACTCGGCGAACTTGATGCCTTCTTGCCTCCAAGCAATTATGAGGAAATCATTGGGAAGGATGAGGGCGGAAATATGAGGGATGAAGCACTGTACCAAGTAACCAAGCACCAAGCACTAAGCACCAAGCAACCAAGCAACCAAGCACCAAGCAACCACCAATCCTGGCTCACAAGCTACGAAGCGGGGTTGGCGGCAGCAAAGCAAACGGGAAAGCCCGTATTTATTGATTTTACGGGATTCACCTGTACGAACTGCCGTTGGATGGAGGCGAATGTGTTTGGAATCCCTGAAGTGCAAGGTTTGATGCGGGATATGGTCAAAGTGCAGCTCTACACCGACCGCAAAACAGAACCGTATTTGTCCAACAAAAAACGCCAGTTGGAGCAGTTCGGCACGATTGAACTTCCCTTGTACGTGCTACTCAAACCCGACGGTACCGTGCTTGCAACAAAAGCATTCACGCGGGATAGAGCCGAATTTGTGAATTTTTTGAAAAAGGCGTTGTAAAATATACGTTTCTTGATTTTGAGTATGGAAAATCCCTGCAAAGCACGTATTTTCGAGCTTTGTTGCCATTTTTTTACTTTTTCTTGTACTGCTATGAACATTCGTACTGCTTTCCTGCTTGCTGCGGCAAGCTGTATTTTGCTCTTGCAAAGCCCGTCATTCCTTGCTGCGCAGGATGTTGTGATTAACAAAGTTTTTAATGGAGGTGATGTTGCCGATACAGTTGAATTACTCGTAATCAAAAATAATCTTGATATGCGAGGCATGATATTGCGAGATTTTACTCCAGAATTAGAGGATAGCCGAAGTGGCGCATACATCTTTCAAAATACTGCATTTTGGCAACGAGTAAAGGCTGGAACGTTGATTGTATGCGTCGCCGCAGGGAATATTCCTCCACAACTTCAAGATACGGTCTTAACAATCAGCCTCGGAAATCCCACGTACTTTCAGCCATCGGATACTCTCAGAACATTTAATGTAGCGGGGCAAGATATGGTGATGATAAAGCAGTTTGGCGCAAGTGTTCGCGGTACTTCAGGCAATATTCATGCTTTTGCTTACGGGCTTCCAGATTCTGCAAGTGTTCGTGCTATTTCTCCTAAACTTTGGATTCCGACAACGCGCACTGGAGCGCAAATAAACCTTACTCCTTCGGGTAATGCTGTGTACGCTTTTGCAACGTCTCCAACCCAGTCGCTTCGTGATTTCAACGGCACAGGAACAGGGTTTGTGGATGTCTGGCGTTTGGGTGCTGGTACTGGTTTTGGGCGAGGAAATACGCCGAACAATCAACGCTTCATCGACTCCCTCCGCAGAAATAGCGCGACAAGTGTTCAATTTTCGCCAATCTTTATTTCAACCAAGATTTTTCCAAACCCTGCATCAGAATATATCAATGTACAGATTTCTTCTGCCGATATTCCTATGGATAAATCGCAACAGGAAACGATAATTTCTTGCGTAGATATGCTTGGAAAGCGCGTCAAAACTGTATCGAGAAAAAATACTGCGTCTCCAACATTTGGACAGAATTTCTTTTATGCCGAATACAATGTTTCATGTGAGGATTTGCCACGCGGCGTATATTTCTTGGAAGTACGAATGCAAGGCGGTCTTCTTGCGCGGGAAAAGTTTGTGAAAATGTAGGAAAATCCATAGCGATAATAAATAGTGGATAATTCTTCAATCCCTGCGGTAAATTCAGGATTCGGAATGAGGATTGGTGCGGTCTTCATACTGAACCTGTCGAAGGGAGTGTCACTTCGCCTGAAATCGTATCAGCAATTTTTTCGCACGAATGTCCTTTTCTTGTCGCAATATCCTTGTCGCAATACCAATGTCCCATTCCACACCATCTTCATCGAACTTTACCCGCGAACAGCGCATTGCGCAAAGTGCCGACCGCCATTTGGCAGTAACGGCGGGCGCGGGCGCGGGTAAAACGAGCGTTCTTGTGCAACGCTATTTGCATCTGCTTTTTAGCCCGCATATTATGGCAAATGTCCGCGATATTGTTGCCATCACCTTTACACGCAAGGCGGCGGCGGAAATGAAACAGCGCATTGCGGAGGAAATTGAGAAAAAACTCGCCGACGAAAGCAAACGCGCCAACTGGGGACGCTACAAGTTCGTGCGAGAACGCTTTTCAGGAGCCCGTATTTCCACGATTCATAGCTATTGCGCCCAGCTTTTGCGGGAGTTCCCGATTGAAGCGGGGGTGAATCCGAACTTTGTAGAAATTGAAGAATACGACCTTGCGATACTCAAAGAACAAGCAATCAACGAGGTTTTGGAGGCATGGCTGGAGGAAGAACAACCAAAAAAGAAGAAAGGAAAAGCCGAAAATGCTGTCCCTCACCCAACCCTCTCCCAAGAGGAGAGGGCTTTGGAGAAGATTTTGGAGATGCCTGCCTCACCAATGACGAATGACCAATCAACCAACGACTTAGAATCTCAAACCCCGCGCCATATCAAGGCTCGTCGAGTGTGGACATTTTTTGGAAAGAAGAATATTTTTGCAATTCTTTCCACGCTTCTTGCCAACCGCGAGCGGTTTAATTCCTTGCAAAACGTGTACGAAAACACCAGCAACGACGCGCTCTTGAAGAAATGCGAGCAAACATTTTTGACGAGAATGTACACCAGTGCAGAAGAATACTGCACCGCGCTAGATAACGCCATGACTGCGCTCAATCTCGAAACCATGTCGCCCGCAACACGACTGCGTTTTGAAACATTGTCATCGTCAATGGGAATTTTTCGCAAGCAAACCCGCGAGGCATTGCAACTGCTTGATGCGCAGGGCGATTCTGAGAATACAAGCGCGTTGGCAAAAGAAAACCGCGCGTGGCAAAATGCTCTGGAATGGTCGCAAATGCTTGTCTCGGCGACGCAAGGCGAGAAAACCTGCGCTGCAAATGGCGGAATTAGCGGCACCTACACGAAAAGCGAGAAATATTTTCACGACAAAGAAACATTTTCGCGGTGGAATGAGGAAGCGCGGGGCACCTTTGCGCGGCTTGGTCCCTTGCTTGGCGTGATGGAGCAGCACGACGACGACCGCGTTGTCATTGAAATTTCCCGCACGCTCATGGACATCGCCGAAGACGCATGGGGACTGGTTCAGGAGGAAAAAGACCGTGTTGGCGGCTTGGATTTCGACGACCTCCAACTGAAAGCGGATGAACTGCTGGAAAATCCCGATGTGTGCCTCGCAATCCGCTCCAATACTCGTTTCTTGATGATTGATGAATTTCAAGATACCGATGAATTGCAATACCGTATTGCACGGAAAATTATTGGTGTTTTGGGTGAAAATATTCTTGCTGAATTGGACGCAACGCGAGATTCTACCGCATCTTCATCCTCAACCAATTTCTTCATCGTCGGCGACCCCAAACAAAGCATTTACCGTTTTCGCGGCGCGGATGTGCGCGTCTTCACGAAAGCAAAGCGTGATATTGAACGGTACAACAGCATTTTACTCAAGCACAACGCGCTTTCCACGACCTTTGCCGCCCCCGATGAAGAAATTCCCGCCGAGACGCAGCATAGCTCCGAAACACAACACAGCTCCGAAGCAGCAGGTGTTATCGGGCTTCGCGCCACGTTTCGCCTGTTGCCAGAGATTGCCGCTTTTGTGAATGTGGTCTCGGGAGACCAGTTTCGGCGCGGCACGACGGAATTTGATGTGGAATACGATGATATTATCTGCGGTGCAGCAGCTTCAACCGTGCGCGGCTCAGTAACGATGCTGCTTCCACGTGTTGAAAAAGGTGAGCAAAATAAAAGTTCATCGTTGGAGGAATTTGCAAATGCAGAACTTGACGAACAAAGTGGAGAAGCAAGCATTGATGCGACTTCCAACAAAGTAAGCGAAGCACGTTTGCTCGCAGAATACATTCGTTCTATTGCGGGCAACGATGCTTCCGAGCCAGTAATGGTGCGCTCTTCTAGCGGTGTGCGTCCCGCAACGTATAGCGACGTGATGATTCTCGTGCGCAGTCGCACAGGTACGGACGCGCTTCTTGCCGCGCTACGCCGCGCAGAAGTACCGTTTTTGCTAAACGCGGGGCGTGGATTTTACGAGCGGCAGGAAATTTTAGACATTCGCTCATTTTTGCTTTTTTTGCAAAATACGAATGATGACATCGCGCTTGCAGCCGTGCTGCGTTCACCCTTTTTCGCGCTGTCGGATACGGAATTGTATCGCATTAGCCGCACTGAGGTAGATGTGAGCGCAGAGACCAGTTCCAACGCGCTCTGGCAGCGTTTTCAGGCGTATTTTTTGAATGACCAACCGTCGGACAATGCACATCGCGCACACCAGATTTTATCACGCCTTCTGCCCTTAGCCGCGCAATTATCCATTCCGACGCTTATTCGCAGTATTTTGGAGCAAACCTCGTGGCGCGCCATGCTGGCTGCCGATGAGCGGTTTGAGCAAATTGAAGCAAACCTAGAAAAACTACTCGGCATCGCCAGACGCTATGAAAATAGGGGCTTTCGGAACTTGTACGATTTCGCAGAGGAATTGCGCCGTTTGGCAAATTATGCGTTCTCCGAAGGCGAAGCGGACACGGAAACGGGAAAAAACGCCGTGCGAATCATGACCATTCACGGCGCGAAGGGCTTGGAAGCACCTATTGTCGCGCTCTTCAACACGAATGCGAGTGCTTCAGGTGGTGGCGACAGCGTGTCGCTTTCCTTCGATGCTGAACTCGGAATGTCCTTCACGATGCTGCGTTCGCGCGAGGACGGAACGGTGATGCAATACAAAACGCCGCTCCACCTCATGGCTTCGCAGCAAGACGCGCTCGCTGAGGAAGCAGAACTGAAGCGGCTTCTGTACGTCGCGCTCACGCGGGCGAAAGACCATCTCGTTATTTCGGGCAAATGCGAGCAGAAAAAAGATGGGACAATGGGCGTTCCGAAAGGCTTTTTGCGCATGATAATTGAAAGTCTGAACGCTGAGGAATTGAACTTGCTCAACGAACCGTATATTCCGCTTCCAAAGCACGATTTGACGCTGCTTGAAGGCAATACCACGCGCGGAGCGGCGGTGGAATATCAGATGCAAATTATTCGTGCGCTAGAGCAGTTGCCTCGCCCAAAAGCAGCTTCAGAGCTTGCTTCAGAACGTGCTTCGAGCGCAGATTCGGCGCAAGACAGCGTAAGTGAATCATTGGAACAAAACCGACGCAAGCCGCTTCCTTCCTTGCTTCTCGGTACATTGGATACAGTTATCGAAGGCGATGTCTATTCCGCTTCGCAGCTACACGTTTTTGAGCGCGACGCTTTGGAATACCAGCATTTATACCGCTTGGGCTTGCCTCCGGCGGACAGCGATGGCGTGATTATTGGGCGCGGAGCGGGCATAGATGATGACGCGGATGGCACGATTGGCGCGAGCGCAGGAACGTGTATTCATGCGGTCTTGGAGCATTTGCCCTTGTGGTACACGCCAGAAGGAACGGTTTTGGGGCAGGAATATCAGCGCACACTCGACCGCGTGCTGCCGAGCCGTGTGGCGTTTATTTCGCCTGCGCTGTTGGCACGGATTCAGCGCGAAACGCAAGCAATCGCCACAACGCCACTGCTGAAGCGGTTTTCAGCGTCATTGAATGCCGCTCATTTTGAATATTCAGTACAAATGCCGATAGATGCTGATTTCCTCATTGGTTCATTCGACGTATTGCTCCAAACCCCGCAAGGAGACTGGGAAGTATGGGATTGGAAAACGAATCAGGCAAAAACTTCGCGCGATATGGAAGTGCTGCTCCGTGAATACCGCTTGCAGCTTGAGGTGTACGCCTTTATGCTGGCACATCTTTTTCCTGAACAAAACGTTTTTCGCACACGGCTTCTCTTCTCGCAAATAGCCACATCGGCAACGAAAGATGAAGACTGGACGCGGGTTCTGGAGTTTACACGCCTAGATATTGAAGCGATTGAGAAGAAAATTCGCCGGTATATTGGGGAAATTCGGGCGCAGAGTTATGGGTTGGCACCTTAGTACACGACAAAATTTCTTTCATAGCGGCACAGACATTCTTGTCTGTGAGTGTTAGTGCGGGTTTCAGGCGAACAATACAGACAAGAATGTCTGTGCCACTAATGAAGAGAAATCGCGCATTTATTTCGACATCGTTCCTAAGCATTGACTGACCATTAACATTTCCTTAACAGCTCTTAACCTTCCTTTAACATCCTGTTTGCAAAAGTTGCCGTACTTTTGTACTGTCAAACATCAACCTGTTCGCAGACGTTCTTGTACCTGCTCTTGCAGCCTTTTGCGATGTTTGGCATTTACCTTTTTTCCTTTTTTCACTTTTTCCTTGTTGTATGAAATACGTTCTCTCACGTTTCGCACGTCGTAGAATTGACGTTGCAAAGACTTTTTTACTTTGTTTCTGCTTGGCAATTTCGTGTGTGCAGAAAGGATTCGCGCAAGAAAACAATATCGGCAACGATAGCCATCTTGCGGCTGAAGAGCGCATGGCAACACGCCTTTCGCCTGTTGAAGAAAAACAACACCGATTCTATCTGAATCTTGGTCTAACGCCCGGAACGGGATATTCTGGACGCGAGGGCGTGGGTATGTTTCAAGAAACATCACTCAATTTCACGAGCTATACCGCATGGGGCTTTGTTGGGGAAGTCGGTGTGACTGGTCGTCCATTGCAAGGATGGGGCGGACGTGTGATGGCAGGATATGAAGTCATGCGCTTGGCGGGCTGGCATATTTTCCCCTACGTGCAAGGTGCGATACAAGCTCCAGCAAGTTTTAGTCCATTGACACCAGCACCGTTCAATCAGCCACGCTTTAGTGCTGGCGCGGGATTGGGGACTGATTATGAAATACCTGGAACGCGTCTCATGCTTGGTTTGCGGGCAGGATATAATTTTGCGTTTATGCCCGAATTTACCTTGCCAGATTTTATGGGCGGCACACGCACATTGCCAGCAGGGGTTATTTCTTCGCCAGACGTGCAACTTCGTTTTGGGTTACGTATTGGCGAGTAAACCATACGATTCCCTTCCGCTTTACCACACAATTTCTTTTCTGTCTTGAAAAAATCTGCCCGTGAGAGAGTGAGCCGCCTCCACCGCAAGCCAGAGAGCCGTATCTGCGCCTTGTTGGATGCTTCGTGGTGCGCCCCTGCCTCCCATGTCGGTTTGTACCCATCCGGGACACATTGCATTGACGGAAACACCCTGAGATGCGAGCGCGGATGCGAGTTGGAGGGTGATTGCATTCATCGTGGTTTTTGAAATACAGTAGGCAGGGGCAAAATCGCTGATGCCGCGTGAAATCTGCCCGCCAGAGCTAGAAACATTGATGATGCGCCCACCGCGCTGCATGAGCGGCACGAATGTTTGCGTTACCAAAAGTGCGCCAATGGCATTCGTCTGGAGAGTAGCATTGATAAGGCTTTCAGGGGTTTGCAACATACTTTGCGAATGGTCGAGCAGGATTCCAGCATTATTCACAAGCACATCCAAGCGATTTGTTTTTTTTGCAACAAGTCGGAACGCCTCACGAATACTTGCGCTATCAGCAACATCCATTGGCAAAAATGTACACAGAAATTTTTCGCGTGCAAGCTGTGATGCAGCTTCAGAGCCAGAATGCGGGTTGCGAGCGGCAAGAAAAACATGAAAACCTCGCGCGCATAGTCCCCGTGCGATTTCCAAGCCAATTCCCTTATTCGCGCCTGTTACCAGTGCTGTTTTGTTTTGTGATACAGTTTCCATACATGCTTGAATTCAAAAGCACATTTGTCAAAAAGCGTGTTGTTATGCGTCTTGCAGAGATTGTTTGCTCAGTATTGGGGCGATGTTTAATATCGGATTCTTACATTATGCAGTGATAATAAATACATGATTCTTACATTATGCAATGATACTACACAATGTGAGAAAGGAACGCGGATGTGAGGACGAAGAGGATGGTGAGGACGGCAAAAAGTCCTCAATATCCTGAGAGTCTGGGACTTCATCCGCGTTCCAATAATCATTAGACATTAGACTTTATTCCGAATAGACTTTTTTACTAAACAAGGCAGCATGCTGCCTTGCTCCAAAACTCTAAAAACCTTATTCGAGATAAACTCTATTATACAGATTAGCTGTTTTTGCTCTTCAAATAGTGGCTTGAGACTTCTTGTCTGTGAGCATTGGTACGGGGTTCAGGCGACAAACACAGACAAGAAGTCTCAAGCCACTGAAGCCAGTATTTACGCCATTCCCAGCCCTTCAGAGCTTAATCTGTATAATGTCTATTACGTATTTCAAGAATCACGTATTTAACTGTCTTCCTGATTCATCATCTCCACAATAGCCGTACTGATTTCTTGCAATGCTGCTACTTCCCAATCGTTATCGCGCTTGGTGTAGGCAAAAACGAGATTGCGAATCATGCGGAGTAAAATTGCAATGTTCGAGACACGACCCAGCATGCTGGCTTCGTAGGTAAAACCTGCTCCCTGAATAAAGCGTTTGCAATCATCTCGCGAAAGAAACGCGCCTTTATTGAAGGTATCAATAAAAATATCCAACTCTGGATGATAAACGATAAAATGCGCCGGCATTCCCACACCTTGCAAACTTACACCCGTGCGCTCGGCAACAAGCAAATACACGGCGCAGAGCGAAATTGGAATGCCGCGTTTTCCTTGCAATAGTGTAAAAAGGTAGGAATTATCGGGGTCGTGGTATTCCTTGTCTTCCGCTCCGTAGAAGGCTTCTTCTTCAAAAAATGCTTGATTGATACTGAGCAGCAAATTTAACTCATTGTGAACCGATGACTTCATGAAGAGCGCGTGAATCCTGAGCGCGATTGTATCAAGTTGCTGTTTAATAATTTCTGGTGCTGTTTCTGGATAGCCAAAACGCGAAAGAAGAATAACGGCTTTCTCAAGGTCAATATCTTCGCCTGTATCACCAGATTCTTTCACCATTTCCAACAATTCCAACAGTGCATCTTGTTGAAAACTTTGAATAACCAGCACCAATGAATGCAGAATATGTTCGTCTTCGGTTGTTTTCCCCGCCTCCCAAATGCTCCGCAAACAAGGGACAATGCCGCCTCCATAGCTTTTTAATTTTTGACGCACAGCGCGGCACACCGTTTCATCGGTATCATCCAAAAGGCTGATGAGTGCTTGAAATTCAGCCAATGGAACGTGTGGAGGGAGTATATCAAGAAAGGGAGTATTCATGCGGAGTGTAGGGCGAAATTTGACTGCAAATGAAGGACACATTCACAAAAAGATGGCACATAAGCATATTCACAATGGAAACAGCCGCGATAAACAATCGCCGCAGCAGCGATATTGCCTACTCTTGCTGCCAAACAAAAGCAATGCGCTTCTCGTCGGGGCTAAGAACGATGCGCTTGATAGAGCCTTCGGGTAAAACAGTAGAAAAATCTGCAATCTCGCGCCACGCGCTATCCTTGCGTGCGTGCCGAGCGTAGATTTTACGCCCTTTTCCCCAGAGAACCGTACCATTTTGCGTCCAAGTATAATCTTCTGTTCCAGCAGGAAGCGAGAAAATCTGGCTCACAATGCGATTCTTGAGATTCACGCGCTTCAGTGTCCACAAAGAATCATTGGTTCGATGAACGTAGCTGAAGGCAGTTTGCGAGAGCGAAATACTCGAGGGAATACGCCGAAAGCAGCGTCCACACTTGGTTTCAATGGTGTCCAAACGTGGCAGAGAATCTTCTATTTGTGCTAATTGTACGCTCGGTGCTTCGTTGCGTTTTGGAGAAATGATAAACAACGCAAGGTTTGATGCGCCCACCCACGCATAATACCCAATGCGCGGCACACTCGGCAACACCAAACGAGGATTCACGCCTTTGGCATCGAATCGCCACAAACGCTGCGTAGAATCTTGCTCTACACGCACCACTGAAACGCTTTGCCCGTCGTCAGGGGTAATCATCGGTGAAAACTCGCTTTCGGACGTGTTCGTAAACTGAGTAATGCTAGAATCCTTGACGAAATACTTGTAAATATCGTGCTGTTTCGTTGGATTGTTTTCCCCGCGAATGGAAGAAAAAAGCACCGCACGATTATCGGTTGTAAACCAAGGCTGATTGTCGTATCCCGCATGGCGACTGATGTTCACGGGAGGAGCAAAACTAAATTTACCACTACTCTTTTTCACATCGGCAAGGTAAATTTCCGTTTCTTTAATCGCATCCTGCGCTCGCAAGAGCGTAGGAACGTGTGCGAGAATCAGACAACTACAAAACAACGAAGCACTCAAAAGCAGCATAAATGCTCGTTTGGAGAAGAAGAAAGGAGGAAAAATTGTAATCATAATATTGTGGAAATATGTTCTGCTTTCAAAAGGAGCAGAAAAAACTCTCTCGGTGTTTTCACCCCAAACGCCTGAATCTATGCGACTGCCGTTCTTTGTTTATTCGAGAGAGGAATTGTTCTTGGACATTAGACGAATTAGTCGTTTTGATGGTGCAAGCAGCTTGAAAGCCGCATACAATCTCAATGGTAGCGCAGACACTCTTGTCTGCGCCGTATTGCCGTCAAAGCGGCATGAATACTGATGCAGACAAGAGTGCCTGCACTACCGAAGCCCGCAGGACGCTTAATCTGCATAATGTCTATTGGATGCAAACTCAAAGTGAAAATACTGCTCTTTTGGTGTAAATGCAGCATTATTTTTTCCATCAGGCGACAAATACAAATATTCCCTAAAATGTACCTTGTTTGCGCGGTCAATGAGGAGAATACTCGTGCAGCGCGTCCCGTATTTTTTATCAGGCGTTTCAATAAACATTGATGACAGAACCCGCTCCCACTCAAGGCTTACGCCTGTTTTCGGTAATTGTTCATCCGTCGGCTTTACGCCGTCGCGCATCATGGCGAGCAGCGCGTGGCTGAGTTGTTCTGGCGTGTGTGCCTGCTCTGAAGACCGCTCCAATGCTTGTTGTAAGAGTTCTTTCCCACGCTCCAACTTATACCAAGGCGTATCCAAGAGAGCATTGCTCACACCATGAATGCCTGATGGAATCTTGTGTATAGAGCGATTATAGGTTTCGGACGTGTAATTAGAATACCAAAAAAGGTCGGCAGCACCGGCAGCAAAATCGCCCCAAAGAATGTTAAAACCGTTGTAGAGTGTGCCTTTGCGTTCCAGAAGTGCCGCAAAATCAGACATTGGTGCTTCGGGATGCGTCAGGAATTTATGCGTTAGTTCGCCGCGAGAAGGAGCGTCGGGATTGATATTGGCAATATCGCGGAAATTGGTGAGCGCAGTAAAACGCCCTTCTCGCGTGATTCCAAGCCATGTTCCACCAGCTTCCAAATCTAATCCGCCAAGGACATTGGGGTAATAATGCCAGAAGTGGGCTTCGTGCGAAGGGCGAGCAGTAAATTCATCCCGATTTGCTGCCAAGACGAGTTTATATGCGGGATGCGCGTCGAGAGCGAAAAGGATTAAACACATTGGCGAATGGACAAAAAAACAAAACAATGCGAGAGAGTTTCAATTAGACATTATACAGATTAAGCTCTGAGAGACTGGAAATGGCATAAATACTGGCTTCAGTGGCTTGAGACTTCTTGTCTGTGTTTGCCGCCTGAAACCCCCACCAACACTCACAGACAAGAAGTCTCAAGCCACTATTGAAGAACAAAATCACTAATCTGTATAATGTCTATTACTCCGAGCGGGGCGCGGTACGCTCTGGAATGCGCTCTGGTGCTGCTGTTGCGGGAATCAAACCCAAACGTGCTTTGGCAACACTGGTGATGCGCTCTGGCGATTGCAAACGAATAATTTCAGAGCGATACAGCTCGTTTTGGTGCGTGAGGCGTTGGTGTTCTTTTTTCATTTTATCAATGTCTTCCGTGATTTTTCCAACGCGCAAAACATTGTTCACAAACACCACAATAAACACCGCGCTTGCCGCCAGAATGCCGAAAATAAGCCATCTGCGGGGCAGTAAGCGTTGCCCGACGCTTGTCTGTCCGAGCGGCGTAGTAGGTTGCTGTTGAGGGGGATTGGACGAACGTGTTGCCATTATCGTTACCGCGTCAAATCGTTGTAAAACACAAACGCCATAAAGCCTAGAAGCAGCACAATTCCTGCTTGCTGAACGCCCATTTTAATTTTTACGGGAATTTCGCGGCGAATAATGGTTTCAATCAAAATAAAGAGAATATGCCCGCCGTCGAGCGCGGGAAAGGGGAGAATGTTCATAACGGCAAGAATCACCGAGAGAATACCCATGAAGCGCAGAAGCGAGGTCAAACCTAAGTCGGCGGACTGTTTGCTCATTTTTGCAATTTGAATCGGACCACCCACAGACTGCTTAAATGGCACTTTCCCCTTGAAAAGCTGCGTCATTGCGCCGATGTACATTTGCAAGGTGCCGACCATTTCTTGCGTTCCGACGCGGAAGGACTCGAAAAAGCCATAGCGTTCTTTTTGCAACGCGCCATTGTACACGCCGCCAATCTGTACGCCAATACGACCATCCACGTCAGGCGTAATCAAGCCCGACATCCGCGCTGTACCGCGTTTCCACTCAATGGTCATTTCCTTGCCTTTGTTGCCTTTTATCTGCTCGACAAACTGCGCGGTGGAAGCAATCGCAACGCCATTCAACGATGTAACGGTGTCGCCCGAGAGCAAGCCCAGTTTTCCTGCGGGTTTCAGGGTTTCTACGCCAGAAATCATTACGGATGTTCCGAGCGGCGAAAGTCCTATGGGTTGCTGTGCAGAGATAGCATCGGCGAGGGTTTTGCCAGAAATGCGCAGGGGAAATTGCGAAGAATTGCGCTCAATCGTAACGATGCGGTCGTCGCCTAATTCCTTTGTGAGCAGTGCCATTGCGCTGAACCACGAGTCAGGTTTTTCGCCATTGACGGCAATAATTTTATCGCCCGCTTTGAAACCAACCGCTTCGCCAAGCGTGTTTTTCTCGACGTGCGCAATCGTGGTTGTTTCCACGACGGTTTTCCCTTCAAACATTGCAATCCCAGTAAATATGCCGATTGCAAGGAGAATGTTCATAATCACGCCCGCCGCCATCACAAAAATTTTCTGCGCGGCATTTTTCGAGCGGAACTCGTAGGATTTGGGTTCGCTTTCCAAAAACTCTGTATCCATGCTTTCATCAATCATGCCAGAGATTTTTACGTAGCCGCCAATGGGCAACATAGCAATTCGATAATCCGTGAAGCCCGCATCAACAGCGCGTTGCTCGTCTTCTTCGGGAAGCGAGCCGAAGGTAAATCCCGTAATTTTGTTAAAGCCCAAAACGCGATTGCCCATACCGACGGCAAAGGTTTCGGCTCGCATCCCCGTAAGGCGTGCAGCAAGGAAGTGTCCCAGTTCGTGGACAGTAACGAGTACGCCTAAAACGACGATGAAAATGAGAATTGTTGAGAGAAGTTCCATGATGTGAAGAAGAAAAAACGAAGGAATAATAAAAAATGTGCGCAATAAAAATTCACAGTGGCACAGACATTCCTGTCTGTGTTTCCCACTCAAACATTACACCAATACTCACAGACAAGAATGTCTGTGCCACTATTGGCTCTAGTATTGGCTCTAGTTTTTCAGCTCAAAATCAAAAAAAATCACTTCACACCACCACCGACTGCGCAAACGCATCCGCGAGCGAAATCGCCAAAGCGCGTGTTTCCTTGTCCACCGCTACAATGTCGTTCAGCGTTGGCGTGGCGATGAAGGGAATGCGCTCCAAGCACGTTTCAATCATGCTTGGAATGCCCAGAAAGCCGATGATTCCTTGCAAAAACTTACTCACGGCAATTTCATTTGCGGCATTGACCACTGCTGGAGCCGTGCCGCCTTGCTTCATTGCCTCAAACGCCAAGCGGAGGCAGGGAAAGCGCGATAAATCGGGCGAAAAAAAGGAAAGATTCTGCAAAGCGCATATATCCATGCGTGTATCGTCGTTGGGGAAGCGGTGCGGTACGCTGAGGGCGTAGGAAATTGGAATTTTCATGTCCGGCAAGCCAAGCTGCGCTTTCACCGAACCGTCGCAAAATTGCACCATTGAATGAATAATGCTTTGCGGATGCACCACGACTTCGATTTTCTCTGCTGGAACGCCAAAAAGCCAGTACGCCTCAATTACCTCAAAGCCTTTATTCATCAGCGTTGCAGAGTCAATTGTAATTTTATTGCCCATTGACCAATTCGGATGCTTTAAGGCTTGCACAGGCGTAACGTCGTGCAATCGCTCCAGCGACCACTCGCGGAAAGGTCCGCCAGAAGCGGTCAGAATCAGCTTTTCAATTTCACTGGCAAATTCACCGACCAAACATTGTTGAATCGCGCTATGTTCGCTATCCACAGGAAGAATTTCCACGCCGTGCTTTGCCGCTTCGGGCATAATCACGCAGCCCGCGCTCACGAGCGTTTCCTTGTTTGCAAGGGCAATCGTGGTTTTCTTTTGGATAGCCGCATAATTCGGCAACACACCGCTAAATCCTACCAGTGCCGACATGATAATATCCGCACTATCGGCAGCGGCAGCACAAACACCTTCATCGCCGCATAAAACCTCGCCTTTGAAGGCACTCACGCGCTTAAATTCTTTGTATGCTGTTTCGTCTGCCAATACCACGCCTTTGGGCTGGAAAATGTGTGCGTAACGGCGTAATTGCGCGTCCAAAAGGTCGTAGCGTGTATTCACGGTCAGCCAGCCGAGCGAGAATTCATCAGCTCTGCGGGCAATGACTTCCATTGTTTGTACGCCAATCGAACCCGTCGAGCCGAGAACCGTGATGGTGCGTGGTTGTGCAGTGCTTGTACCGTTTGTGGTGTGCGTCATACGTCGGAGCGAGTGTTTGTGGCGTTTATACGGAAAAATGCTTCTTGAATGTAATGCTAATGGAACTGCTCATGTTTTAGCATCAATAATGCGAATTAAAAGATAGTTTTTGACACTGATTAAAATGATTGAACCGATAAAACTGATAACTGATTGAAGAATAATGATTTGAAAAGATTTCTTTTATATCATTTCACATCATGTATCTGTGAAAATCATTTTTATCAGTTAAGTCAGTGTCATAAGAATCAACGACTTAGCATAATTTTTAATTGGCATCAATACTCATCCGTAATATCACGCTGACGACGCGGCGAGAAGAAGCGGAACTCATCATGGCGCAAGTGTTCGTCTTGGTGGATGCGGATTTTTACGAAATACTTAAACATCATTCGAGCCAGCTTAGAAACCGCACCAATACTGAGGTCGCGGGCAATAGTTGGATGCACCTTCAGCACGAGCGTAAACTCTCGCTCTTGCGACGGCACGTTTTGTACCAAATGCTGCGTAGCTCGTGGTGGCTGGGCTTGTGGCTTTTTACCTTGTTTTGGATTGTGATTGCCCTGTGCGGGCGTTTCGGGAGTTTTGACCGAGCGCGTCGTCGTTACAAAGCGTTTCAGCCAGCGTTCAATGCTACTCACAATCGTTGAAGAAGACGGAATACTACCTGTTCCATTGCAGGTCGGGCAGGTTTGATTTACCACTTGCAAGATATTCTGCCGGACGCGCTTTCGCGTGATTTGCAATAATCCAAGCTGTGTAATCGGATAGACCGTCACCTGTGCGCGGTCGGCGCGGGTGGAGCGGTAAATTTCTTCTACCACGCGGCGGCGATTCTGCTCCATCATCATATCAATACAATCCACCACAATCATTCCGCCAATATCGCGAAGGCGAATCTGCCGCGCCACCTCGCGTGCCGCTTCAACGTTGATGCGCAGCGCGTTATTTTCCTGTTCGCGGTCGGCGGCAAAGCGTCCAGAATTCACATCCACAACGGTCATTGCTTCGGTGTAGTCCCACACCAAGTATCCGCCGTAGGGCAAAGGAACGGTGCGGCTTGTAGAGCGTTCGATTTCTGTTTGCAAGCCAAACGCCTCGAAAATAGGCTCTTTTGCAGCATAGAGCTTGATTTTATGCGCAATATCAGGCGCAGCCCAATCGGCATACTCGCGCAAATCGCGGTAGAGCTGCTCGGAATCCACAATCACGTGCATCACATCGGCGGTGAAAATATCGCGGATAAGTGAGCGTGCCAAACTCATGTCTTTATGCAGCAAGGTTGGCTCTGCATCTACCTCCACAACACCAACCTCGACACGCCGCCACTTGGAAACGAGGTCTTGCAAGTCGCGTTTTAATACTTCGTCATCATGCTCGGCAGCTTCGGTGCGAACAATACAGCCCACATCCGACGGCAAGATAGATTTTGCCATAGCGCGAAGGCGTTTGCGCTCTTTGAAATCCCAGATTTTCTTGGAAACACCAATCGAATTTGCAAAAGGAAGCAAGACCAGATGCCGTCCGGGTAGGGAAATTTTCGTGGTAACGCGCAAGCCTTTCGAGGCGTATGCTTCGCGTGTAACCTGCACGAGGATCGCTTGCCCAATCTCCAAGCCGATGGTTACTTCGCCGACGCGCCGCGTGAAAAAGGTAGGCAAATACTGCGAACCGCCATAATTCCGGCGACGGCGCAGTGCCATCGCTGCTGGCTCGCTCAAATCCTCATCGCGTATGCTGCTGGCAAAGCGCGACGAACCGTCGTTGCGGTCGTCATCGTCGTCGTCGTTGTTGCTGTCTTCTTCTTGGTCTTCGGGCAAATCGCCCACGTCGGAAAAGTGCAAGAATGCGTCTTGCTCTAAGCCAATATCTACAAAAGCAGCATTCATGCCCTGTACAATGCGCTGCACTCGCCCAACGTAGATATTACCAACATGACGTTCTTTTTCGGGCAATTCCCAAAATAATTCCGCCAAACGCCCATTTTCCGTGATGGCAACGCGAATTTCGTTTAAGGACGTATTGATTAAAATTTCTTTTCTCATTCAGTGTTCTCAGTCTAAAAATACGGTCAAGGATAAGGGAAAATTCATAGTTTTTGTTGGAGTACGTTGAAAGGAATCTTGAACGCACTAGTGGCACAGACATTCTTTTCTGTGAGTATTGGTGCGAGATTCAGGCGACGAACACAGACAAGAATGTCTGTGCCACTATCTGTTTTTTTGTCAATATCACGCACTATTTTCAACCGAATCCAACAAGAACCAAATTCACACGATATGCGGTGCGGTGGGAGTGAAATTGATTCATAAAGCACGTAAACTACGGAAATTGCCGCTCTTGCCCAAAAGAAAACAAAGGAATAACGCCGTTTCCTGACAGATGAGTGTGCCAGCAAATCGGCATTATTCCTTTGTTTTGATAATCACGCTGAGTGAGCAGAAACTCTTGTTTGCGCTACAAAAAATCGTTGTTTAATACGGAATTTTTTCCAACGCCCAGTAAAATACGTCAATATAGCGTTGTGCCGAGAGCAGCGACGAATGATTCGCCATCATACCATTACGAATGACGCTCATCCAGTGGTCTTTGTTGAAGTAGGCTTCAATAGCGCGATGCAGCGCGTAGCCCATTTCTCCAGCATTGTAATCATCGAACACAAAGCCGTTTCCTTCGCGTGAGGAGTAGTCGTATTCATGGACAGTATCTGCCAATCCACCAACATTTCGCACAACAGGCACTGTGCCGTATTTGAGGCTATACATTTGGTTCAAGCCGCATGGTTCAAAGAGCGATGGCATGAGGTAAATGTCGGATGCAGCTTCTACGCGGTGTGAGAGGTTGTCGTTGTAACCAATGTACACGAGTGCGCGGTCGCCAAACTTTTGACGAATATAGCGGAAATAGTCTTCGTATTGGTCAGCACCAGAGCCAACAAGCGCGAAGCGGACGGGATATTGCTGCAAAATTCGCTCAAGCGCATTTTCGATAAGCGGAATACCCTTTTGGTCGGTGAGGCGAGAAACCATGCCGATTATCGGCATATCTTGTTTCATATCGTTTTCGTGAACGCCCCAGTCTTTCAGGAAATTATATTTGTTGGTGAGCTTGCCATGAAGGTCATTCACCGAGTAATTTGCATAGATTTTATCATCAACTTCGGGATTCCACACGGAATAATCTACGCCATTCAAAATACCCAAAAAATCCCCACCACGAGCATTGATGATGCTTTGCAGCCCGTAGCCTTCTTTCGTATAGCGCACTTCTGAGGCGTAGCGCGGGCTGACGGTCGTGATTTTATCTGCGAACCACAAGCCAATTTGCATAGAATTCACCACGCCGTGCGATTCAAACCACGAACCTTGATAAAATTCATTCATGCCAAACCCCGCAAACGGCATGGCGCGGCGCGGGTCGAACTGTCCTTGAAAAACCATGTTGTGAATTGCGTACACGCCTGCGGTGCGTCCGAAAAATTCCGTCATGCGATAATGAATTTTCAGCATCGGCATTGTAAATGCGGTGTGGTAGTCATTCGCAAAGATAATATCAGGGCGGAACCCCAGTGTTTTTGCCGTCTCGAAGACAGCGCGACTGAGAAAAATAAAGCGGCGGTCGTTGTCGCCAAAGCCATCGGGATTGCCGTACACTCCCCAACGGTCGTAGTAATCAGCATTCTCAAGGAAATATACCTGCACATTGTTCGTACCGGGCAGCGTGGCTTTCCATAGGCGTGCATATTCCGTCCACCAATCCATTGGCACTGGCACGATAATATCTGTGCGCTGTAAGTTCCATTTGTGAACGTCGATATTCGCATACTTTGGCATAACAATAATCACGTTATGACCCAGTTTTTCCCAATCTTTCGGCAATGCGCCGCAAACATCCCCCAACCCGCCCACTTTCGCAAACGGGAACACTTCGGCAGAGGTAAGCAGAATATTCATTATGGCTTTCGGAATGTGATAAAATGTAGATGGATTTCCTGTCAATGGATTACATGTTTTTTACGAAGAGCATTGTAAGAAATGCCAAAACGAGGAGCAATTTACGAAAAAATTTTCAGAGAAATTGCGTATTTTCACGGCGGAAAAGCATTTGAGCTTTTTGTCATTCTTTTCGCTAATTTTGGAATTATATCTTTCCCCACTTCTTTTTGGAGCATCTATGAAAAAACTCATACAATTATTTCGTTCTACACAAGCAACGAAGCGTCCTTCCGTGCTGTCGCACCCAGACAAGGCATCAAACACAATGGCAAAGAATTACTCCACAACACGTGTTCGTGCGGTATTGCGGCAAGAGTGGCGTGCAACGATTCTTGTTGTGTCGGTAACGATAAGCATTGCGCTTGGTGCGGTAAGCTGCTCTGGTGGTATCAATCTCTTCGACACAGGCACGGATGCGCAGTTGGGCAAGCAAATGGATGAGCAGATTCGTCAAAATCCGAAGGAATATCCAATCCTGAACAATCCTGCTGTTAAGCAATACGTTCAAAATATGATTAACGATATTATTCGCTCCGAGCATGTGCAGTATCGCGGCACCTTTCCCTACCAAGCCGAAGTGATTGCCGACGACAAAACTATCAATGCTTTTTGTACGCCCGGCGGCTATATCTACGTTTACACAGGGCTGATGAAAGCGGTGGATAATGAGGCAACATTGGCGGGCGTTTTGGGACACGAAATCGCGCATGCAGAGCGTCGGCATGGCACTTCGCGCATGACGAAAGCGTATGGCTTGCAAATGATTCTCTCGGTCGCTCTTGGGCAGAATCCAAGCCAGCTTGCGACCATTGGCGCGAATCTTTTTAGCGGTCTCGCGCTTCTCAAAAACAGCCGTTTGGACGAAGATGATGCCGATAATTATTCGTTCAAATACCTGCAAGGAACGAAGTGGTACCCAGGTTCTATCAAATTTTTCTTTGAAAAAGTAGGCGGACAGCGCGGACAGGGCGACGGTATTGGCACAACCGTAGAACGCTTGCTCTCGTCACACCCATTGCCCCAAGACCGCATAGATGCTACAAATAAGCGCATCGAAGAAGCAAAACTGCCGCCGCCGAATGAGTCAAATCTGCACGGTTCCGCGTATCAGCAGTTCAAGCGTACCTTACCCTGAGAAACGGCTTTCAGTGATTTTAATTGGAAAGAAGCCTTACCCATTAGTGGCACAGACATTCTTGTCTGTGAGTGTTAGTGCGGGATTCAGGTGGAAAACACAGACAAGAATGTCTGTGCCACTCTTGTTTCTTACTTTTTTAACCCAATACTGTACTTGATTTCCAACTGAAATCATTTAGTACCTGAGAAACACGATAGTATCTGAAGTGTGAATATCTGAAAATATCAAAGTATTCCGCGAAAAGCCTCGCAAATACTCATTCTATGAGATGTAATGTGTGAGACTCTCCTTGTGTGTGTGAGAGTCTCACGTTCTTCAATCACGTTCTATTTCCTACCCAATATTCTTACAAACATCCTTACAAAAATATGACAAGTGTAAGCACCCAAACACCAGTTTCCAAGCGGCTTGCAGACCCGCGCATTATTGAACTTTTCCGCGAAATCACGGTCATTCCGGGCTTGTCTGGGCGTGAGCGAAAAATGGCGGATTATATCCATTCATTCGCAAAGCGTTTGGGGATAGAAATCCATGAAGACAGCACCAATACTGCATGGAATGGCGATGCTGGAAACATTCTCTGCCCCATTGCGGGCGGCGGCGACTTTGTGATGACCGCCCATATGGATACGCCCCGTCCAACGATTGACACAAAAGTTGTGGTGGATGACGAAAAAATCAGCTCCGACGGCACAACCGCGCTTGGTGTGGACAATCGTGCTGGCGTAACGGTATTGCTCTACACATTGGAAAAAATTGTCCGCGAAAAAATCCCCACACGCGGCTTCACGCTTGGCTTCACAACGTGCGAAGAAACCACGCTGGATGGGTCAATCAACATTCCGCTTGGCGAAAATATCACCAAAGCCTTTGTGTTTGATTCTTCCATGCGTCCGGGCAATGTCGTGTGCGAATCCTGCGGCGCGATAGCCTTCACCGCTCGCTTTGCGGGCAAAGCTGCGCATTCGGGGATTGCACCAGAGAAGGGCATCAATGCTCTGCTCGCGGCAGCAAAAGCGGTGAGCGCAATGCCGATTGGTCGCGTGGATGGCACGACGACGGTAAACGTTGGCACAATGCAAGCGGGCGAAGCCGTGAACGTGATTCCAGCAGAAGCCGTCATTGAGGGCGAGGTGCGCTCAATGGATTTAGGCAAAGTTGAGGAGCTTGTCGCACGTATTCACGCGCTCTGCAAGGCTTCTGCCGACGAGCTTGGCGCGGGACTTTCTTTCACGCAACGCTGGGACTTTACGCCTTTTCGCATCGTGCCAGAGGATGCAGTGTACAAGGAAATTCACCACGCTATTGAAAAAATAGGTTTGAAGGCAGTTCCACAAATTTCATGGGGCGGAAGCGATGCAAATTCCTTCAACAAACGCGGCATCAAAGCAGTAAACATCGGCATTGGCGAGCAAAATCCTCACGCAAATACTGAGTTTATCTACCTTGAAGATCTTCAAGCGAGTGCTGATATTGCGCTGGAGTTGGTGCGTCTGTAATTTTATCCACATCACTGCGCTCTTTCTCAAAAAACTATGACCCAAAAGCCGCACCAATACTTGCTTCAAGAGAAAATTGAGCAAACCGCTCATATCAAAGCATTCGCCAAAGAGTGCGGCTTTTCGCTTGTCGGCATTGCCGAAGCGGTGCCGTTGGAGCAAGAAATGGTGCGCTTTTCGGAGTGGTTGAGTAAAGGGTTTCATGCGGGCTTGGGCTACATGGAGCGCAATCAGGAAAAACGGTACGATGTGCGGAATATTTTACCAGAAACGCGCTCGGTGCTGGTCGTTGCGCAAAACTACTACACTCCGCATCAACACTTGCCTCCAGAGCATGAAAGGTATGAAGAATACGGCAAAATTTCGCGCTATGCCTGGGGCGATGATTATCACGACGTAATCCCGCCAAAACTGGAGCGCATTGCTGATGAAATCAAGCGTTTGCAAGCGGAGGCACACACAAAAGTTTATACCGATACGGGCGCGATTTTGGAAAAACAGTGGGCAGTGCGAGCAGGAATCGGCTGGCAGGGCAAGCACAGCAATATCATTTCGCGGGAGATTGGCTCGTGGTTTTTTTTGGGAATTATTTTAACGACGGCAGAATTCCTCTACGACGCACCAGTACAGGATTTCTGCGGTACGTGTACTGCCTGTCTGGAAGCCTGTCCGACAGGCGCAATCGTACAACCGCACGTCGTGGATGCGAACAAGTGCATTCCGTATTGGACAATCGAAACAAAACCAGAGAGAGAATTTCCGCCAGAAGTCGCACAAAATCTTGATTCGTGGCTCTTTGGCTGCGACACCTGCCAAGATGTTTGTCCTTGGAATCGTTTTCAACGCGACACCGACGAAGCACATTTCCACGCCCGCAACGCAGAAACCGCACTACACCTTGATTCCGTGCTTGATTTGCAGCAAGAAGAGTTCTCGGAACGTTTTCGGAAAAGTCCTTTAAAACGTAGTAAAATGGCAGGTTTGAAGCGAAATGCCGAAGCATTAAAAAAATAGAATTTATTCCGAATAAGTTTTGTAATACCGTTTCGATTGTAAAATGAATACTTTCAATTCTCCGAAGCAAGGCAGTATGGTGCCTTGCTAAAATCAAAGTATTCAAAATACAGTAGAAACGGTATTAGAAATCAGCTTCAATACTGGGCTACCAAAATAAAACAAACAATAGTGGCTTGAGACTTCTTGTCTGTGTTTTTCACCTGAACCCCGCACTAATACTCACCGCACCAACACCCCTTCTTCATTACCTCACGACATTGACCCTAACGGTCTTGACCACGCCCGCCGCCTGCAAACGCAGCGTGTACGCGCCATTCGGCAGCGTCCGTTGGAGGGCAGCTTCTAGGCGGTATTCCCCCGCCGCTTGCTCTT
>JAAFIV010000033.1 GCA_013298775.1 Ignavibacteria bacterium
CAAATGAAGCATTACTGGATTCGTCTGGCAGCCTTTGAGTCTTTCACCGCACTCCGTACCGAAGTTTACCGTGTCCTTAATGCTATTGGCTCAGAATACCGAATTTCTTTTCAATAGGTACTTAACACCACAAAAGGTAGATTCTATGCGGTGTTTAGTCAATTTGCTTTTTGCTATCTACTGTGATTGCCTTTGCTGCGCCTACGTTTGCGATGTTTACAAAGCCAATTGCACCAGGCGTTTTGGCAACATACGCCGCTACGTCGTCGTCGCTATCGAAGGTAACGGGCGGTTTTAAGCCGTCGTTCATCATGCGCTTCAAGAGCGCGGCTTGGCATTCGGTGAATTTTTTACCAAGTGCGCCGTAGAACTTCTTGCGCGAGTCTGTATCGGACTTGTAGGTGACAATGGTGATATTGCCGCCGCTTGCAAACTTGGTCATATCGCCCGTGAAAATGTTTTTCAGGTCGGCGGTAGAAAGATTGCTGGTGGCGTTGGATTTATTGACGATAACTGCTACTTGTGCGTGCATGGAAAAAGGCGCGACAACAAGCAAACACACAAGAGCAATGCGAAATATCATATTCAGATTCAGGTTCATATTTGAAACTCCAAGAGAACAAAAAAGGTGAAGAGAAAGAATTTAGAATGATACAACGCAGCCCAGTGCCGCAGATAAATATGCTGGATTTTCCGTGCCTGATGCCAGATGATAGCTTGCTTGTGCTTTGACGATAACCTTATCTGCGGGGCGGAAGTTCAAACCGCCTGTTGCTCGCAAGGCTGGATTGTTCTCAAAGCGTGCGCCTCGCTCATTGGTGCGATAGAAATCAAATCCTGCAAAGGCAAGCCATTTCTCATCGAAATTATATCCCAACGATAAATAGGCAAATTGATTTACTACACCGCTTTGATAATTCCTGATGTTGAAGCCCGTTGTCCTTGGAATTGCTTCAAAATTTTCAAATGCTTGAATAAACTCACCGATAAGATTCAGATTACCAAACTCGCCTTTGATGTCGCCAGCAAGCAAGGTAAGGTTTGTTTGTGCAACGGAATCTCTGTCGCTGATAAGATTTGTTGCGGCAGACAGACCAAGCGTGATATTATCCGTCCGAAAAGCTATGCGTGTACCGAATGTTTTGGTGCTGCTTAGGTCGAAACCGTTTAAAATGCGACGGTCAGTATTTCCTACATAGCCAACGTAGTCAAGTTTCAAGTCATCTCCAAGCCGCACCACACCAGAAGCGGAAAGATTACCAAACTCCGCCCGCACTTCGCCAATACCATCGGTGCTAGCAGGCTCTTCATATGGAAAAGGACGCTCAATAAACCAATACAAATTCGGGCGCGAATGGATGCTATTAAAGCTGGCAAATGGCAGAAGAATCTCTCCGAAACGCAAACCAAATGCGTCGCTGGGTCGCCATTCTATCCAGAGTTGGTGCAAAAGTGGCTGGCTATAATCACTTGTAGAATTGATGCCTTGTTGGAAGCGGAAATCGTTTTGGATATACAATTCCGCAAGATATTTCCACTCCGAGCCGATATTTCCCGAAGCAAAAAGATTGAATTGAATGTTGAACGTGTTCGAGACAGCACCACTGCCGATTGCGGCATCTCTATTTGCCCCAAACACACGATAGTCTGCCGATGCAATACCGTAAATGTTCACTTTGTCGGTCTCTTCTTGTGCAAGCACCTGCCATGTTCCCAAGCAGATGAATACCGCACAGAAACAAAAGGAAGAAATATATCTTTTCATACCCGTAACTCCGTTTGATAAATGTAAAAGAAAGGAAGGTTGTGAAGGATAGCAACAATCAACCACGTGATAACCAAATGAAAAATTCAGCAAAATAATACTTTTGTTGAAAGAATTCTGCGAAAATACACTTTCCCGTACTCATCTGCAAGGAAAGTGTGTCAGCGGCTGCTAGCGATTTATGGACGATGTTGTGAAAGATTTTATGAAAGATTTTATGAAAGATTTTATGAAAGATTTTGTGGAAAGAATTTTATACTCTTTGCCGCACTTCCTCATGCAAGGTTTGCAGATTTCTTCGTAAGTTTAAGCTGCCTTTTTGCTCGCCGTCGTCCACGTGAAGCCTTATTTTTTAGAATGTGTTTATGAATGTCTTTATGAATCTCTTTGTACATCTCTTCGTGAAATCTTGCCCTCGCTTGTCTCGCCTCCTTGTGTGGAGTAGCCTTGTTGTGTGCGCTGTTGCGGGCATTTTTCCTAGCCCAAACGCCGCACCCCAGCATGCACTTCTTTTTGCCCAAACACCTGCGCCGCAAAGTTTTTATTTTGAGCGTCTGACGGTGGATAATGGCTTGTCGCAAGGGCGAGTGATTTGTATGTTTCAGGATAGGCGTGGTTTCATGTGGTTCGGCACCGAAGAAGGCTTGAATCGTTTCGATGGTATCAGCGTGAAGAGCTACAAGAATAGCCGCGACATGCACACGCTGCCGAGCAATTACATCGAAGCACTCTACGAAGACCGCGAGGGAACGCTTTGGGTTGGCACAAAAAGTGGCTTGGCAAAATACGACCGCGTGAGCGAAACCTTTACGCGCTATCAGTCTTCCAGCTCCGATGCTACCTCGCTTCCAGCAAATTACGTTACGTCCATTGTGGATGATATTTCTGGTTCGTTTTTGTGGGTCGGCACTTACGGTGGCGGTTTGGCGCGTTTGGACAAAGCAGCACAAAAATTCACCACCTTTCGTAAAAATACTGCCCGCACTGATGCGTTGCCGTCCGATATTATCTGGCGTTTGACGGCGGATAAATCTGGTGCAATTTGGGTTGGTACGTTCAAAGGTGGCATTGCCCGCTACATGGCGCAAAGCAACGCTTTCCTCCGCTTCCAACCTGATTCCGCGCTCTCTGGGGAATTGTATGTGCAATCACTTTGTACCGACCACAACGGTATCGTCTGGGCTGGCACTGGCGACGGTCTCTGGCGTTTGGAATACCGCCCCATTACACGCACCGGCGACTTCACCCATTACAAAGCCGACCCCGCTAATCCCACCGCGCTCCGAAATTCCACCGTCAATGCCGTGCTGTCCGACCGCGCAGGGCGCATCTGGGCTGGCACAAACGGCGGTTTGCATCTTTTCGACCGCATCAATGAGCAATTTACACGTTATCAAAATGACCCCTCCGACCCCAACAGCCTTGTAAACGACGGCGTGACCTCCCTGTACGAAGACCGCTCTGGCACAATATGGATAGGAACAATGAACGGTGTGAGTTTTTTCAATCCTCGTGCTGCAAAATTTGTTACCTATCGTCCTGAAACGGGACGCGTAAACGGTTTATCAAGCAGCGTCATCTGGTCGTTTGCCGAGTTGTCCGACGGACGCGCATGGGTAGGAACGGAAGACGGGCTAAACAGGCTCGAAACCAAGCCTTTGTCAGGTGTTGGGACGTTTAGCATTTTTCGGAAGAATGATAATTTACCAAACCAACTTCAAGATAACTTTATCACTGCGCTGTGTACCGCCCGCGACGGCTCGCTCTGGATTGGCACCGACGAAGGCGGCGTACATCGCTTGCAGCGTCCGGACGTGTACGGCTTGGGCAGCTTTGAATCGTATCTCAGCAATGATACCGACCCGAAAAGTCTGAGTTCCAATATCGTAAGTAGCATTATTGAGGATAAACAAGGGCGCATTTGGATTGCAACGGCACAAGGTGTCAGCCGCTTCGACGGCACAGATGCAAGTGGTAAAGCCATGTTTACGCGCATTAGCTCGGACCCAGCAAATTTGACTACGACCCTTGTCAATCCAGCCGTTACGTCCTTGCTTGCCGATGCGCAAGGATTCATCTGGGCTGGCACGGACAATGGTTTAAGCCGCATTGATGCTGCCTCGCTGGGGGTGAAATCCTACCGCGTTTTGGATGAAAACAGCGACGGCACACTTTCCGCCCAACTTGGCGCGGATAATAATGCCATTCAAGCTCTGCTTGAAACAAAGGACGGTAAACTCTGGGTTGGGACACAAGGCGGTTTGTACACCTTCGACCGAGCAAGTGAGAAATTCAAAGAAGTGCAGATTGGCAAAAAAAATGGTCCTCATGCGGCGCGGCAACAGAACATTTCTGTCGTGTTGGGGCTGTTGGAAGATAACGTTGGAAGTATTTGGATAAGCACGAATCAGGGATTATGCCGCTTCACGCCCACCGATAGTTCCGCACGCTTCTACGATACCCGCGACGGCTTGCAGGGCAAAGAATTCATCACGGGTGCAGCATTTAAGTCGCGTTCTGGCATTATGTATTTTGGCGGTCTGAATGGCTTCAATACGTTTCATCCTGACAGCTTGCGAAATAATTCCATTGCTCCGGCGGTGGTACTGACGGAATTTACCCGTTACGGTGCGCCAATCCCGCTTGATTCCTCAATTAGCGAGATACATTCCATCACGCTGCCGCACAACCAAAGCACCTTCGAGATTAAATTCGCCGCGCTCAGTTACAGTTTTGCGGGGCGTAATCTGTATCAATACCGCTTGGAAGGCTACGAGGACGAAGCATGGCACTTCGCAACCAGCAACGATGCGCGGTACACAAACTTGCCTCCGGGCGAGTACATCTTCCACGTAAAAGCGAGTAATTACGATGGAAAATGGAATGAAGAAGGGACAAGTTTGCGAATTGTCGTGAAGCCTCCCTTCTGGCGTACATGGTGGTTTCTCGCGCTGTCGGTGATGGTCGTTGGTGGTAGCATTTTTGGGGGCGTGCGCCTTCGCATAAAAGCGGTGCAAGACCAAAACAAACGCTTGGCAGAACAAGTTGAAGAGCGTACCAAACAATGGCGCGAGGCAAATGAAAGTCTGACGGGCGCGAATGAAGAAATTACGCGGCAGAACGAAGTATTGCAAGACCAAGCGCGTGAAATCGAGCTTGCGCACACGAGTTTGCAGGAAAAGAGTTTGGCGGTAGAAAAAACGCTGAATGAATTGAAGCAAACACAGATGCAGCTTGTTCAATCCGAAAAAATGGCATCGCTTGGGCAATTAACCGCCGGCGTAGCGCATGAAATCAACAATCCTGTGAACTTTATCTCTGGCGCAGTAAAACCACTTGGGCGCAATTTGGCTATTCTCAAGCAAACGCTCGAACAATACGCCGCAATCAAGCCCGAACACATCTCCATCGAAGCAATTACGCTTGTTCAGCAGCAATTACGCGATATTCAGGACTACACCGACGAAGCACAACTCGACGTGCGCTTGCAACAAATTGATGATTTAGTAGGAAATATCGGTGTTGGCGCAGAACGCATAGCGGAAATCGTTAAAATTTTGCGTAACTTTTCGCGTCTTGATGAAGGAGCTTTGAAGCGCGTTTCGCTGCATGAGGGTATTGATGCGTCCTTGCGTCTTTTGCACAATCAGTACAAAAACCGCTCACTTTCGATTGTAAAAAACTATGGCGAAGTACCAGAAGTGATGTGCTTTCCAGGTCCAATCAATCAAGTGTTTATGAACATCATTCACAACGCCACACAAGCAATCAAAGAATCTGGCGAAGTGCGCATCACGACAGAGACGGACAGTACCAATCCGAAAAACATCATCGTCCGCATTGCCGATAACGGGGTAGGAATGCCGCCAGACGTGCAGAAACGTATCTTTGAGCCATTCTACACCACGAAAGACGCTGGCATAGGCACAGGTCTAGGCTTGTCAATCTCGGCAGATATTGTTGCCAAACATCAAGGTTCCATTCAGGTAAAAAGTGAAATCGGCTTCGGTACAGAGTTTTCTATCATTTTGCCGATTGATGGACCGAATTTTAAGGCGTAATTTTTTAGCGAACATTCCACGCAATCACCAAACATCATTTTCATTTTCTAAGCCCCATGAAAGCACAGAAACCTGTTATTCTCTATCTTGATGACGTTGAGGAAAATCTCACAACGTTTAGTATTGCTTTTTTTGATTATTACAAAATTCACAAAGCACGAACAACCGCAGAAGCACGGAAAATCCTTGCCGAGCAGCCGGTGCAGGTGATTATTTCCGACCAAGTGCTGAAAGAAGCTGGCGAAGACACACGCGGAACACAATTCTTTGAATCCATCATTGATGAGTACCCATACCCAGTACGGATGCTGCTTACGGGCTACAGCGACATTGCCGATGCGATAGATGCTATCAACAAAGGGCGTGTGTATCGCTACATCACGAAGCCCTACGAAGAAGATGATGTAAAACTTATCGTGGACGGCGCAGTGAAGCTCTTCAACGCGGAAGAGCAGTACCGTCAGCTGTTAGTGTCGTTGGAAGATAAAGTAAAAGAGCGCACCGAACGCCTTATGAAACTGAACGTAGAAAAAAATGAATTTTTGGGAATTGTTGCCCACGACTTAAAAAATCCCCTCAGCAGTATCCGCATGATTGCTGAACTTATCAACCATGAAGCAGGGAAATTTTCTAAAGATGAGGTTGAGGAATATAGCGGCGACATCATTACCGAAGCCGACCGCATGTTTACGCTGATTACCAATTTGCTTGATGTAAACAAGATAGAGCGCGGCTTTGCCGTCAGTACGGTTCGTTTGGAAATTACAGGTATTACACAAGCAATTGCGGAAAATTACCACGACCGCGCCGTGCAGAAAAGCCTTAATATCAAGTTTGATGGAGCTTCTCCAATATACGTTCTGGCAGATGAAGTGGCTGCAATGCAGGTGATTGACAATTTGCTGTCCAATGCCGTCAAATACTCGCCGAATGGCGCGAACAAGAACATTTTTGTTCGCGTGGTAGCAGCAGAAAGTGGTGTGCGTGTGGAAGTGCAGGATGAAGGTCCGGGGCTGTCTCCGGCGGATAAAGACAAACTCTTCGGGCATTTTGCACGCCTGACCGCGCAGCCCACTGGTGGCGAGCATTCCACAGGACTTGGCTTATCCATTGTCAAACGCATGGTCGAGGCAATGAATGGCAAGATTTGGTGCGAGTCCGAGCTTGGTAAAGGCGCGACCTTTATTATGGAGCTTCCCGCAGCGTAATTGTCTCGCATTGTCTAGCAAATATATTCGGAGAGGTTTTGAGATAAAAGTGGTCTGCGCTGCCAAAGCCAGTATTTATCGGCGGTGCAGACCGCTTTTGTTTCAAGCTACACGATGTATGAAACTCATTTCGCACACTCCTCGCAGCGCAGCTCATTCCTAAAAAATATTTCCTGAAAAATATTTTCTGAAAAAATTGTAACTGGCTAGGTCTTCTCGCCCAAGCGGCTGGCAGGGCTGTTAAGTTCTGCCAATTTTGCCCTCACCCCTCGCTGCGCGAGACCCTCTCCCAAAGGGCGAGGGTAGATTTGGAGAGGTTTCCAAAGCCCTCTCCCTCTGGGAGAGGGTTGGGTGAGGGCTTCGTGAGGACGGAACTTAACAGCCCTGCAAGCGGCTGGGGAGTGCAGAAACGCTGTCGTCCGGCGGGTACGTCGCTTGCACAGCACTCGCCGGACGGCTACTGTTCTTGTGATAACAGCCGCCCGACGAGAAGACCTGACCAGTTACAAAATATTTTACCTGCCTTCCGAAGCCCTGACATACTGCTGTCAGTCGTGCGTTGTAGTTTGGGAGAATATCTTGCACAAAGCAAGACACATTCTCATCTTATTCCATAAAAACCATGAATACTTCTTTAGAAACGCACGATATTGCGCCGTTTTACGTTGTCGGTATTGCAGTACGAACAAGTAATGACGCTGGAAAAGCCGCGCAGGATATTCCCGCACTTTGGGGGAGATTTTTCGCCGAAGGTATTGCCGAGCGCATTCCGAATACTGCTGGAAGCGAGGTGTATTGCGTGTACACGGACTACGAAGGAGACTACACCAAGCCCTACACGACGGTTCTCGGTTGCAAAGTCGAGACTGCGCAACAGGGTGTTCCAAGTGCGCCAGAAGGCATGGTGGCTATCCCGTGCGGCGGCGGAACCTATACAAAGCGCACGGCAGTTGGTTCGCTGAATAAAGGCGTTGTGTTTGGTGCGTGGACGGAGATTTGGAACAGCCCGCTACGGCGCGTCTATACAAGCGACTTCGAGGTATATGGCGCGAAAGCCGCGAATCCTGAGAATGCAGAAGTGGATATTTTTGTTGGCATAGAAGCTGCATAAATACTGGCTTTGATGTATAGATTTGCACAAAAAAATATTGCGCAAGCACGAAAACGATACGATATTGGAACTCCACAAACACATGATTCTTGAATGACGTAGTGAACGGGAACGAGGCAAGTAAAAAGCGTGGATTCTGAGGTTTGAAGGGCTGTTCAGGATGCAAAGAGTCCTCAAAGTCTTGATAATCTGGGCTTCGTCCGCGTTCCAATAATCATTGCCCTATCCAAGAATCATGTATCTTCGCAATACCCTTCGGTCAATAACAGTTCTATGCCCAAAGAAATCACCCATTGGCTGCTTGCCGAGCGTGTTGCAAAGTGCATCACAAACACAAGTCCTGATGCGGCTTTGAGCCATGCCGTCCTGCATGATGCGCATTGTCGTCGAATGCTGTTCTTAGGTGCCATTCTCCACGACGCGCCATACTACACGCTTTCCTCGCCTTTTAGTACACAACGCCGCGAAGCAATTTTGCTGGCAAACCGCCTCCATGCAGCTTCGGAAGCTGAAAACAATGGACAGCACGACGATAGTTTTGACATCCTCCGTGCAGGCATTTCCGCGCTCGCGGTCTGCGCACCGCATGAAATCTTGGCTTTTCAGGCGTTTCTCTTGGGAATGTGTACGCATATTTGTGCTGATTGCCGTTTTCACCCTCGTATTTACTACGCTTCTGGCAATCTGTGGCAATCTCCCGATGAAGCCTGGAGCCGCCATCGTGCGCTGGAGAGCGCGTTAGACCTTGCTTTTTGCTTGGCACAATCTATCGAGCCAGATTCCTATTCGCTTTCAGATATTCTCTGCGCTGAACACCAGCAATTATCAGCGTTCCTGCGTCTTCTGCCACCGCTCGCGCCCTACGGAGAACATATTTTGCGAGGTTTTTCTGTCCTTGCCGCAGTACGTCGCATCGGCACAAATAGGCGCGTACAGGCATTCCTCGACCAAACCGAACCTCTTTTTCCCGCCAACCTTCGCGCCTACACTGCCCTGCGGTACACCAAGCACTCGTTTCTGCATACATTTCTCCATGAAGAAGCAGATATTTTTACATCGAAAATGTACCGCCATCCTGTAACCGGAGAAGCGCATCAACACTCATATCAAGAGCTGTTCGATGCAGCAAAGGAAGATTCGCTCTTGCTGTGGGAGCAAATCACCCACGCTCACCGCACTAATACTACTCTTGCAGACTGTGGTGCATCGTTAGAACACGGTCTTGTGCAGCAATCTCCTCGCGCTATGCTGTTTTTTGCGAACCCATAAAACCCAGATGCTATCATCGTTCTGTCTTCAATGTGCCTTTGTTACTGGGGTTTGAGCCTGATTCTTCACTTGTGCGCTGCGATACTTTTTCCGAAACTTTCACAATTTATCCGTATTTTGCGATACTCTTTTGCTGTATTCCGCCGACATGAAGGATTGAGAATGCAGAAAAAATGTATGCTTTTCAGAGCGACACTCGCTTAAAAAGCTCATAGTATCTCACTTGTATGGCAATGAAACCCCTTAAAAAACCACGCTCGTATTCTGATTTTACCTCCGAGCATTTGTATCAAATGTTTGGGGTAGAAACAATAATGCAGGCATTAGACCTTGGTAATAAGCCCCTTGCGCCATCGGAATGGCTCCTCTCAACGCTGGAGAAAAGTGAGATTTTGCCAATGATTTCGGAAAAAGCAAAATCAGAATTATTGATAATGCCCGTCATACTTGAGCTTGCACATCGCGAGCCAAATAAGTTTAGTTGCTTTTCTGGTAGCACCTTTGATGTCGATGCCGCACAATCACTGAAAGGGCGGTGCGATTTCCTCTTGACAAAACAGCGTGTTGTTCGTATTTCTGCCCCTATTATTGCGGTTTTTGAAGCAAAAGATGATAACATTGACCATTGGTACGGTCAGTGTGGTGCGGAAATGCTGGCAGCACGGATTTTCAATGAAGAGCGCAACGAGCCAATTACCATTATTCACGGCGCAGTTACGAATGGTCGTGAATGGCGTTTCCTCCGCTTGGAAGGCGCACGGTTACTCATTGATACAGAAATTTACTCGCTGTCGAATTTGCCAAAACTTCTTGGCGTATTACAAGGTTTGATTGATTTTTATCACACGGATAATGCTTGAAAAGCTCAGAGAATATCACGTTTATGGCAATGAAACCCCTTAAAAAACCACGCTCGTATTCTGATTTCACACTGGAGCATCTACGCGAAATGTTTGGAATTCGCAATAGAACTCAAGCATTGGTGCCAGGATGTACGCTACTTCCGCCGAGCGCGTGGTTACTGACGACGCTTCAGATGAATCGAATTGCACCGATGAGTTCAGAAAAAGCGAAGTCGGAACTCCTCATCACGCCTGTTCTGGTGGAAATGATGAATCGTAATCCCAGCCGCTTTACCTGTTTTTCAGGAACATCTCTCGACGTGGATGCGGCGCAATCACTCAAAGGTCGCTGCGATTTTCTTCTTACGAGAGAGCTGAGTTTAGATGTTTCTGCTCCCATCATTGCAGTTTTCGAGGCGAAAGATGACAGTCTCGACCATTGGTACGGTCAGTGTGGCGCAGAAATGCTTGCAGCACGGATATTTAATGAACAGCGCAACGAACCAATAACGATTATTCATGGCGCAGTTACCAACGGCTTTGCATGGCAATTTCTTCGCTTGGAAGGCGCACAGTTACTCATTGACACAGAAATTTACTCGCTGTCGGATTTACCAAAACTTCTTGGCGTATTACAAGGTTTGATTGATTTTTATCATCAATAATCATTCGTAAAAGGCTATGCTATGATTCCTCAGAACCCAGCATTCGCGCTATCGGCAGGCTCATTGTCGAATACCGATATACTTGAACCAATTGAAGTAGATATTAGCCACATCGAAACGGAAAGCGATACGTGTCTAAAAAATACTTTTTCCGAGCGGCAACAGCATTTGCTCGTTGAAACGCTCTACACAACGTGGCAGCCGCCTCACGACAAGGCTGGCAACCCTCGCACATTCATTGCGCTGGCAAACGTGGGGCTTTTTTATGGACTACATTTACCGCCGATTGTACCAGATATGATGCTCAGTTTGGGCGTACAATTCCCACCCAATATCTGGGAAAAGCGTAATCGCTCGTACTTTACATGGGAGTATGGCAAAGCACCAGAGCTGGTCGTGGAGATTGTTTCCAATTTCAAAGGCAATGAATTGGATGACAAACTCGACCTCTACGATGCCGCCAACGTTAAGTATTACCTTGTGTTTGACCCCGCAAATCACTACGGGGCAGAAACGGTGCGACTTTTTCGGCGGAATGGTGAAAATTTCAAGCTCATGGATACGACCATTATGGAGCGTATTGGTCTTGGATACACACTTTGGGAAGGTGAATACAAGAGTATGACAGATACATGGCTTCGTTGGACAGATGCAAACGGTGTGATGTTGCCAACAGAAACAGAATACCGCAATGAAGCTCTTACGCTTGCAGAGCAGGAGCGAAGCCGCGCAGAGCAGGAGCGAAGCCGTGCAGATGAGGAACATACTCGTGCAGAACGTTTAGCCGAGAAACTTCGCGCAATGGGCTTGAACCCTGATGAAATCTAAGCACTTAGCATATTGAATGAGAACGGATTGTGTGAACGCATTTTAACGATTTTTTTGTGTACAATTTTAAGGAAAACACCATGATTTGGCGATGTGATTTAGTCCCGCAATACGAAGCATACAAAGCAGAGATTGACGCGGCGATTCAACAAGTATTGATGTCCGGCAGATATGTTCTGGCGGAAAATGTTGCGGCATTCGAGCAAGAATTTTCTACCTACGTCGGCGTGAAGCACAGCGTTGGCGTGAATAGCGGCACTGACGCGCTAATGATGCCGCTCTGGATGTGCGGAATTGAGTGCGGCGACGAGGTAATTACCACGCCCTTTACAGCGATTCCAACTTTTTCGGCTATTCGGCACATTGGCGCGAAACCTATCTTTCTCGACCTTGAGCCGGACACGTTTTTGATGAATCTCGACCAACTCAAAAGCAAAATTACCGAGCGCACCAAAGCGATTGTTCCTGTGCATCTTTTCGGCAATGCGGTAGATGTGGAGCGGATTCGGGATATTGTTGGCAAAGATATGTTCATCGTGGAAGATTGTGCGCAGTCGCATGGCGCGAAAGTGCGCGGCAAAATGACGGGTTCGATGGGGAATTATGCGGCGTTCAGCTTTTATCCCACGAAAAATCTGGGCGCGTATGGCGATGGTGGCTTAGTGGCGACCAATGATGCGGCTGCCGCCGACCTTATGAAAAAACGCCGAATGTACGGCATGATTAGCAAAGATGAATTTGTTACCGACGGCATCAACACTCGCTTGGATGAACTTCAAGCAGCAATTTTGCGCGTAAAACTCCGCCACTTGGACGCAATGAACAAACGCCGCCAGGAACTTGCTGCAATCTATGCGGATGTATTACCCAAAGAACATATCAAGCCGCAAGCCGTCCGAGACGGCATGGAATCTGTCTGGCACGTGTATAGCGCAACGGTAAGTGGTCGCCGTGATGAACTTTTGCAATTTTTGGAACACAAAAATATCCAAGCAAACGTCTATTATCCCATGCCGACGACAAAGCAAAAAGGCTATCAAGCTGCATTCGGCACAGATGCTGATGTGCTGCCCGTTACAGAGCATTTGTCGAAGCATATTATCGCGCTTCCATTTTATCCCGAAATGGAAGTACAAACGATGGAAACGGTTGCAAAAGCGATTCGAGAATTTTACGGCGTGTAAACGCAAAAACAAGCTATATATCTGATAAATACTAGCTCTTTCGGCGAGAGCCTCACGCTCGTGAGAGGCTCTCGCCTTTATTACGATTACAATGAAATTCTACGGTTTGATTCACATTTTTAGGTGAGAAAAAAATATGCAAATTCGCCATAACACAAGTATTGATGAGCTTTATGAGCTACAATCAGATTACCCCTCTTTTCTCAATCTTCTTTTAGAGCAAGAGGACAATTTTCGCACCGATATCGCACGGGGACTTGTCTCTGGCAAAAAATCGCTGATGCCAAAATACCTGTACGACAAGCGCGGTTCGGAATTATTTGAACGTATTACGCTGTTGCCAGAATACTATCTCACACGCTCCGAGCAAGCCATCATGGATGCGCATGCCGCAGAAATGCTGGCGTTGGCAGAGGAAGATTTTTGGTTGGTAGAATTAGGCGCAGGAAGCGGCAAAAAAACACGCGCTTTACTGAATGTAATTTCGCAAAACCTCACCAATGGGCGTATCAATGGGCGCACCAATGCTCGTTATTTACCAATTGATATTTCTGAAGTGTTTTTGCAAGAATCAAGCAGTATTTTGCAGAATGATTTCCCGAATATTCCGATAACGGCGGTATGTGCAGAGTTTTTACAGGGCGTGCAATATATTGCCCAAGAACGTAATAACGATGCGCCTTCCCAGCAGCTTGTGATTTACTTCCCGGGTTCGACGCTTGGCAATCTCACGCGGAAAGAACAAATGCGATTTCTCCAAGACCTGCGTGAATGCTTGCGCCCCAGCGATGTTCTCTTGCTTTCGGTGGATATGAGCGCGGCGCGAGCGGGTAATTCTCACAGCAAAACCGCATCAACTCTGCATGCTGCGTACAATGATGTGCAAGGCGTTACGGCGGAATTTAATCTCAATATTTTACACCGCATCAATACCGAACTGAACGCTGTCTTCCCAATAGAGGATTATCGCCATGTTGCCTTCTATAACAGCCACGAAGCGCGTGTGGAGCTGTATTTGGAAAGTAGCAGTTATCATTCGGTGTGGCTGGATGACTACGAAGTGCGTGTTGCCGCTGGAGAGCGCATCCACACAGAATATTCGCATAAATTCGACGATACAATGATAGCAAACATGGCTTCACTAGCGGATTTCAGGGTTCGTGCGTCGTGGCACGATACGCCATACTATTTTGGCGTGTATTGGCTGCAAGTGCCGTAAATGCTTGGCTTGTCAAAAGTGATATATTGCAGCAACATCTTTGTACAACAACGGTAGAATTACCTTTTTCATATTTCATCCAAATCATTATGTCCTCTCTCCCTTCCAAAACGCCGCAGCAAACCGAAGTAATTATGACAGAACTTGTTCTGCCAAATGATACGAATATGTTGAATAATCTCTTGGGCGGGCGGCTTATGCACTGGATAGACATTGCGGCTGCGCTGGCTGCGCGGCGGCACGCTGGGCGAATCTGCGTAACGGCATCGGTGGATGAAATTAGCTTCGATAAACCCTTGCATCTCGGCGATGTCATCAAGCTCTATGCGTGTGTGAATCGCGCCTTTCGGACTTCTATGGAAGTTGGCGTAAAAACAACTCGCGTAGAAGACGATGGTGAGGTTGTTGCGAACACTGCATATCTTACCTTCGTCGCGCTCGACGATGACCGTAAACCTATGCCCGTTGCTGCGCTTATTCCCCAAACCGAAGATGAAAAACGCCGTTTCGATGAAGCTGGTATGCGCCGTGAAGCACGTTTGCGGCACCGAGAAAACATCCATACCTTACGCGAACAGCTTCATTCCTCGCATGGCGAGTAAATCTCCTTTGGTAACGAGTCAGGTCTTCTCGCCCAAGCGGCTGTTATCACAAGTGCAGTAGCCGTCTGGCGAGTGCTGTGCAAGCAATTCACCCGCCGGACGGCAGCATTCAAGCACTCCTCAGCCGCTTGGGCGGCAGGGCTGTTAAGTTCTGCCAATTTTGCCCTCACCCCTCGCTGCGCGAGACCCTCTCCCAAAGGGCGAGGGTAGATTTGGAGAGGTTTCCAAAGCCCTCTCCCTCTGGGAGAGGGTTGGGTGAGGGCTTCGTGAGGACTGAATTTAACAGCCCTGCGCTTGGGCGGGAAGACCTGACGAGTTACCTCCTTTGTAGATTCCAAATGTATTCAAATTCTATTTTTATCGTTCTCTTACCCTGAATTACCGATGAAACCTAATGCTTACGGAAAAATCCGAACCGAATTCGAGAAACTTTCTCCCAAAGACCAACGCGAATTGTTGGCGGAACTGACTGCTATTGCCAATAGCAACGCAAACCCTGTTACGGAGCTTGCAAACTACGTGCAAAAAACCTTTGGCGGCAATATGACGACCGAGATTTGGACAGAAGGCGCGTCGCACCTACCAACGGTCTATTGCAAACTTGTTTTACCGAATGGCGTAGAATATACGGCATCGGGAAAAAATCAGAAAATGGCGAAAAACCTAGCTGCCGAACAAGCCTTACACGATTTGCAGAAAGAAGCAAAAGTAGCAGATGACGCAAAAGCAGAGTAAACGAGGCGTATTGTTTGCTCCTGCTCACAATTTGCTCGAAAATTTACTCGAAAATTTACTCGAAAATAAAAACTCCGCTATGCAGCACAAATGCTTGCGTAGCGGAGTTTTTTGTAGTATCAATACGTATCAATACGTATCAATACAGAACCGTAGGCACTCTTTCTTTTACTTGACCGTTGCCTTCGCCAGAGGACGAAGCATGATAAGACCAAGCGTGTAGCGTTCCAGTTCTTCATTTTTTGCGCCCAGTCGCACGACGCGGGCTTTCTGCTCTTCGGCAAAAATTTCTTCTACCCGATACCGAATATCGGAAGGATTTTCTACCGCCGCTTCAACGACATCGCCGATGCGAATTGCCTTCCATTGGTCGGTGCGTTCGTGGCTGCTGCGTTTCCAAGCGATAGGGCGGTTGAGCGTATAGACAAAGCGTTGAAAGATGTTCATAATTCTACACAAGATGCGTGGAAAATGCTCAAAAAAATGTAATTTTGATGCGCACAAGATTGTACAAGGCAGTTGAAAACGTGATTGTATCACGCATTGAGCCGTGTAGCACAAACCATTGCACACGAAAAACACTTCCAAACATACAACTTTTAGCACTTTTCCGAAGCACATTTTTCCATCTCTTGAAGAAATTTTATGTCGCACCAGAAACATTCCAAGCGTCCGAATCCGCAGAACCCACCACCACAAAATTCACCAGCTCAGAATTCCTCGCCCCAGAACCCGCAGCGTTCACCGTCGGAACAGCATGCGCCCAAAGAGCAAGGACAGCGAGAGGCTCAACAGCACGTTCAACAACAAGCTCAACAACAGGTCCCGCCACAAGCCGGACAACGCAACGAGCAAAAACAAGGTGCGCGAAACGATAATCGCCCGCACGATGCGCGGCAACACGAACAACGACCTCGTAATGACGCTCGAGCGGAGCAACGTCAAGAACAGCGTCAAGACACTCGTCAAGATACTCGCAATGAAAAGCACCAAGAATTCCCCCGCGAAAACCGCACAAATACTCGCCCGAATAACCGAAACGACCAACGAAACGAACGCACCGAACATTCTCGCGAGCCACAACGAGAACCACAGCGCGAAGCGCAGCCAAATCCTCGCCAAGAATATCGCCCCGACCCTCGTCGCGACAAGCGTTCTGAGGAGCGTCCCGATGGTCGTTCTGATAGTCGTTCTGATGGTCGTGGTCGTGAGGAACGGCACGGTGAGCGCAATGACCGCTCCCAAGAGCGTGGCGCTGGCGATGGTGGTGAGCGGCGGCGTGGCGGCGGCGGTGATGGTGAACGGCGGCGTGGCGGTAATCGGTCAATGCCTCACACCCCTGATTTTATCCCCATTGGCGGTGGCTTCGACCGACCAGAACAATTTGCTGAATTCGTTGCAAACCGCAGAGATTCTGAAAAGGAAGCATACGAGCCATATGTGCCGACCACTCCGGCGCACGGCAGCGACAACATTTTTTACAAAGATTTCGACCCTTTGTACAAAGGCGCACGTGGGCTTGCAATCAAGATTTTATGCCGCTTAGAGCAGAGCGATTCCTATTTGGACAAGCTCTTGGAATACGAAATGGCGAATAGCGACCTCAAAGCACTCGACCGCGCACTTTTGACGGAAATTGTCAATGGCGTAACACGCTGGCAAGCCCGTTTAGACTGGGTTTTGACGGGTTTTTATCACGGTGAATTTGTGAAGTGTATTATGCCCGTGAAAAATGCAATGCGCATTGCACTGTATCAAATCATGTTTTTGCAGAAAATTCCACCGTTTGCGGCGGTGAATGAATCGGTAGAATTAGTGAAGCGTTTGAAAGGTCCGCGCTCTGCAAACCTCGTAAATGCTATCTTGCGGAACATTTTGCATAATATCAATAGTATTCGCTATCCCAATCGCCATGAAGATGCGTCGCGGCATTTGTCTGTGCATTATTCGCACCCGTTTTGGCTCACAAAGCGTTGGTTCGACCGTTATGGCGAGCAGGAAACAGAGGCATTGCTGAAGGTGAATAATGAACGTCCGAAAATCACACTGCGCCTGAATCAAATGCGCTGCCAACGGGAGGAATTACTCAAATTTTTGGATGCGCAAGAGGTGAAATATTGGGAGTCGGTACTTGACAAAGACGGTTTGTTACAAGTCGGCTCGCTCTCTGCCGTGCGCGACTGGAAGCCGTTTCAAGATGGCTGGTTTGTTGTACAAGACCCCAGCGCAGCAATGGTGGTGAAACTTGCCAATCCGCAAGCAGGACAGCTCATTTACGACGTGTGTGCAGCTCCAGGCGGTAAAACAACCTACGCAGCAGAACTCACCAACGATAAAGCAACGATTCTTGCAATGGACAAATACGGTGGGAAATTGCACTTGATTGAAGAAACCGCAGAACGACTGGGCTTGAAGTCCATCACGACGCAAGCGCAGGATATTCGCCATTTCAAAACAAAAGACCTTGCCGACCTTGTTCTTGTGGACGCGCCTTGTTCTGGCTTAGGCACATTGGCAAAAAAGCCCGATATTAAATGGAAGTTCGATTTGACGGGCTTTCCAGCATTGGTGAAAACTCAGCGCGAGATTTTATCTGCCGCTTCGCGCCTTGTGAAGCCTGGCGGAACGCTGGTGTACAGCACCTGTACGATTGAGCCAGAAGAAAACGAAAAGCAGGTAGAGTGGTTCTTGCAGCAATTCCCCGAATTTTCGCTCGACCCTGCGGAGAACTATATTTCAGCAGAAATTTGTTCCGACGGCTTCCTGCGCACATTGCCGCATAAACACGCGTGCGATGGTGCGTTTGGTGCGCGTTTGGTACGGAAAGCCTCGTAATACTTTTGCGTCAGCATCGGTATAAAAAAGCAGAAAGCCCGTTTCTTCGTAAAGAAACGGGCTTTCTGCTTTTATTTTTTGCTTTGTCAGCGTTAGTCAAGCGTACCGCCAAGGCGGATGATACCTGCTTTTGCTTCATTGATAGATTCAGAAAATTCTTGTGAATCCGCGATAGCTTTGTAGAGCGTGATTGCTTTCTCTTTATTACCAGCTTTTTCGTAGTGCATTGCTGCAAACAAGCGGTAACGGTCTTCGTCGCCCAATTTCGCGCCGATTGCGGCAGCATCTTCGTACAATTTTGCGGCTTCTGCGCTATTGCCCGCTTGGGCTTTGCAGGAAGCCAAGCCCGCCAAACCGCCCATTTTCGTAATCTCGCTGCTTGCAGAGCTTGCTTTATCGAACATTGTTTCTGCTTCGGTATAGCGGTTCAAGGATGCAAGCGCACTACCAGCGTACAATGCCGACAAGCGACCGCTTTCGCTGGAGCCGTATTGAGTAGCAATTGCGTTCAAGCCGACAACTTGCTCACCGCGAATGGTGCCAGCCACCCCGCCCAATGCTGCTTCCATCTGCCCAGCATCGAAGAACGGACGAATACGTGAAAGTTTCAAGGCTGCTTCTTGTTCTGTTTTTTCTTGATTGTAGCGATAGAAGAAAAATCCACCCACGAGCAACGCAATGACACCAATGCCAATCAAGGCAAATTGGAACATGCGCTTGCGCTGCGCTTCTGCTTCGCTTACCGCGTCCAGCGCATTATCAACAAATTCTTTGTTATTTTCGAGTATTTCTTTGGTACTCATTGCAATATGTTTGAACAAAATGAAAAAGATAATTTATTGTTGCACGCCCGAAGGGAGTCGAACCCCCAACCTTTGGAACCGGAATCCAACGCTCTATCCTAATTGAGCTACGGGCGCGTAAACGGCATGGAATCTAGTTTCTATGCACTTTCGCAGTTAAATTGTACAATTGCAAAAGCTGAATAAAAAAGGCTGCCGCGAATGTCCAAAGCATTGACGAAGAATGCTTCAAAAAATTTCGAGTACAGCCTACAAAATTACGCTTAATCCCACAAAAAAACAATTCTTTTTTCACCTGCCACGCGCACAGTATTTATGCGGGTTTCCAGACACGACGAATCCAGTGATTGAGCGGGTCTTCCACAAATTTGAAGAGAATAATCGCAATAATATTCAAGGCAATAAATTGAGTAATCACGCCGAGCGTCGTGTGTTCATGCGGTAAGAAGCGGCTTACGATTGCTTGTGTCAATCCCATGTGAATCAAATAGTAAATGTACGAGCTTTTGCCAAGCAGCACCATCGTATCGGTTGCCAAAAAGCGGCGCAGCCAGGATT
This sequence comes from Ignavibacteria bacterium, assembly GCA_013298775.1. Lineage (GTDB taxonomy): Bacteria > Bacteroidota > Ignavibacteria > Kapaibacteriales > UBA4661 > PH2015. The sequence goes on from JAAFIV010000033.1 coordinate 19,686, forward strand.
GTTCCACAATTAAGCCGTAGTACACCATAGTATAGCAGATTGGTAGAATAAAATTATTCAGCACGCCGCCAATCGGGTGGAACATCCCAACGCCCATGTACAGATTTGGTGTTGATTGAAACGTGGACATCCCGTAAATACACGCTATTGCGCCGGCAACGCCAATCCACGTTACAAAGCGGGTTTGCGGCATTGTACCAGCTTCTTCGCGCTCCATGAGGAATTTCGCCAGCCACATCCCGCAGAAAAACTCGAAACAACGTCCGAAAAATGTGTAATAAAACACAAACATAAATGGCGAGAAAAATTGCTTGAATTGAATTGCATCGCCAATCAGATACAGCAAAAAACCTGTACAATAGACTATTCCTAGCGGCGCGAGGAAGTTCCATCTGCGAATAGCAAGAAAAAAGAGCGGCGCGGAAAAGTAGAAACATTCCTCCACCGTCAGCGTCCAGCCTTGCGGAATTCCCGTGAAGAGGTAATCGAAGGAAAAGCCGCGCAAAAAGCTCAGGTTGAGGAAAATAACTTCTGGCTGAAATTCCCCATGCCGCAATAAACGGCTTGCAAAACCTGCCATCGTGAGCAAAAAATACATCGGATAAATCCGCGCCACGCGGTTGCGAATATACGTCAGCCACCAGCGTTTATCAAGTGTTGCGGTGCGGTAGTAGCGTTGAAAAATTAAGAAACCACTCAGAACAAAAAACAATCCTACGCCCGTGTGAAATTCTTTGAATAGCTGAAGAATAAAGGGCGGCAAGGCGAGAATTGGGAAATGGTGAAAAAATACCATGTACGCTGCAATCGCACGAACACCCGTGATTTGTGGGATGTAGCCTGTGTCGGTAGAGGGTTTGCTCATAATGGAGGAAAATACTTGGATTCAACATGAAAGGAAGTATGCGGTCTGGACATTCTCAACATCCAGAAAACAACACAGACAAGAACCGCGCAGCATCAAATCTCGTGTTGCGTAGCTCTTGTCTGCGGTTTTAGTACACGACAAAATTTCTTCAGTAAGTGGCACAGACATTCTTGTCTATGCGTGTTGGTGCGGGATTCAGGCGACAAACACAGACAAGAGTGTCCGTGCCACGAAAGCCTGATAAAGCGGAAGCCGCGTCAAATCTGCTGTTTAGCGATACGTCGGGAATTTCTCTGGCATCGGCAATGAGCCTTGTACGCCCATAAGTGGGAAATCTTTACGAAGTGGAAAAAGTCCTTCGCCCGTTTCGGGATCCACGAAATCTTCTGGCATGTAGAAGCGGCGCAAGTCGGGATGTCCCTCAAAGACAATCCCGTACATATCGAAGGTTTCGCGCTCGAACCAGTTTGCGGCTTCGTACACGTCTGTCAGCGAGGGACAGTGTGGGTCTTCGTATTCCGACAGCGCGACTTTGCAGCAAATGCGGGCATTGTGCGTAAGCGAATACAAAATATACACAACTTCATAGCGATGTTCACGGCGATAATGGTCAATCGCAGTGATGTCAATAATCATTTCAAAGCTGCTGCGAGGGTTATCGCGCAGTTCGCGCATAGCTTCCAGAAGGTCGCCACGCTCAATCATTACCGTCAGTTCGCCTTGATGTTCCACCGTTTGAACCGTGCCGCAAATGGGCGCGAGAACCTCAAGTACGGTCGTTTTTGTGAGTGTTTCGGATAATCCTGCTGCTACTGCCATAATGGACGCTTTGATAAAAGTGGTTGAATATCGAATGAACAAATTGTGCTACAAATATACACGCCCAATTTACAATTCCGCACGCTTGCTCACTTCCTGCGCTTTCGTTGTATCTTTGAGATACTGTGGCACGGTGCCAATAACGTAATCCCACAAAGGATTGCTCACACCATAGCCAGTATCGCTATCTTGGTAGTGATGGCGCATGTGGTAGGTTTTGAGAAAACGTCCGAATTTGCTAGTCATGGGCATATGGTGGGTTGCGTAGTGGATAGAATCATACACCATATAACCAACGATAAATCCAGCAAATGAGCCATTTGCGTATGCACCTAAAACCAGCACAAACGCAAGATAATACAAGGCGGCAAGCGGAATACTCACAAGAAGCGGCATTACAAGGCGTGTGCTATCACGCGGGTAGTCGTGGTGAATACCATGCACGAGAAAGTGAATACGCTGTCCCCAGTCCGATGTCGGATGCGAGTGAAATACCCAACGGTGCAGCACGTATTCGGTGAGCGTCCAAAAGAATACACCACCCACGAACATTGCCAGCGTCAGCCACAGACCAATCGCGTTGTACGAAAGATAGCTCGTGTACGCGGTTACGGGAATGAAGGTAACAAGCGGTGTTACGGGGTGAATATGCGAAAAATACTCTAGCACGGGATTTTTGAACAACGGTATGGTTTCGTCTTTGTTAGAAACGAAACGTCCTTTGGTGGTGGCTTGTTCGTGTGCTTTAATGCGATGTGCTTCCATAGTGATTCTGCGTGGTTAATCGAAAAATGAGACAAAAATACAAGAGGTGAAATAGTATTCGATAGTGTACGATGAATGCTTGAAATGCAGGTACAATACTGTTGTGCGAGCGCACTAAGCATTGCCTGCAAAATTCTTTCCCGAAACGGAGAAAAATAGTGTTTCGTAATAGAATTTTACTAAATTACGGAATAATTCCGAAACCGCGATACAAGAAAAATAGTTCCATCTGCCCGTAACGCTCATTTTTGCCGAACATCATCGGCGAAATTGAACAAAAAGATGGCAACATCGGCGGAAATCGGTATTATGTTGCATTCAGTTGGTGGTGTGTGTGTTCTGTGAAACGATGTGGCAGGCAGAAAAGAAACGAAAGAATTTCACAGAAACCGTAAACTTTAGGTGTTCTCCATGCGTCATTCTTGATATATGCTCCTACGGGGCTATTACGGCACGAATTTTGCGAGTTTTTTTGCAAGGGCAAATCTGAGTGTTTGATTGTTGATACATCGGTTGATACATTGAAGGTACACGATTGAAATGCCATAGTTGAGCATAAACGTTTTACTCTCTGCAAAAATACAGGGATGAAAACACGCAAAAATATGAGTGCTGTATTTGGTACTATTTTCTTGATAAAAAGGACTGGTTATGCCCGAACAAACAATATGGTGGATAGGTTTTCACGTCTTTATTTTCGTGATGCTTGCCTTAGATTTGGGTGTCTTTCACCGAAAATCTCATACGGTTTCCATGCGTGAAGCCTTGTCGTGGAGCGCGGTGTGGATTGCGCTTGCCTTGGCGTTCAATGCTGGTGTGTACTTTCTTAGAGGACCCGATTCCGCATTAGAATTTTTAGCTGGCTATCTTTTAGAAGAATCCCTTAGCGTTGATAACTTATTTGTCTTTTTGCTCGTCTTTTCGTACTTCAAGGTTCCGTCCGATTACCAGCATAAAGTATTATTTTGGGGGATTATCGGCGCACTCGTGATGCGGGCATTGTTTATTGGCGTTGGGGCGGTACTGATTGCGCAATTCCACTGGATTCTCTATCTTTTTGGAGTATTCCTTGTCATCACTGGTGTACGCATGGCGTTCGACAAAGGCGATGAAGTCAATCCCGAAAATAATATCTTGGTAAAATTATTCCGCAAATTTTTCTCCGTAAAAGATAGTTATGTTGGTGAGAATTTCTTTATTATCGAAAATGGTCGTCGCTACGCAACCTTGCTCTTTATTGTGCTGATTATTGTAGAAGCAACCGACATCCTTTTTGCCGTTGATTCTATTCCCGCCGTCTTTGCCGTTACTCAAGACCCGTTTATTGTCTATACCTCGAATATATTCGCCATTTTGGGTTTGCGCTCGCTGTATTTCGCGCTTGCGGGCATTATGAATTTATTCCATTATTTGAAATTTGGCTTGTCAATTATTCTTTCGTTTATCGGTGTCAAAATGTTGATTATGGATATTTACAAAATTCCTATCAGCATGGCACTCGGCTTTGTTGTCTTTGTTTTGATTGCCTCTATTATCGCCTCGAAAATCTGGCCCAAAGCCGAAGAGGAAGGAAAAGACGAAACCGAAGAGCAAGGCAAACACGCGTAAAATCAAGCCTTTGCACGTGCATGATTACCGCATTATGATTACTGTGTATGATTTATTTTGTTTCCGACCAGCATCTAGGACTGGAAATATCACATGCAGACGCACCAAATAATGATGACAAACACCGCGAACACGTCTTTGTAGAATTTCTTCGCACCATAAAGCCGCACTGTGAGCGGCTTTTTATTTTAGGCGACCTCTTTGACTATTGGTTTGAATACGGCACTGTTGTCCCGAAGCGGCATATTCGCACGCTTGCAGCCCTTGCTGACTTTGCCGACTCTGGCATTCCTGTTGATTATCTGATTGGCAATCACGACTTTGGGCATCGCACATTTTTTGAACACGAACTTGGCATCAGCATTCACTCTCACGACCTCGCGCTTACCCTGCACGGCAAACGCTTCTATCTTGCACACGGCGACGGCAAAATTCCCAATGATGTTACCGCTTCTTTCCTTCGTTCTCTTCTACGCAATCCTCTCGCATTGCGGCTTTGGCAATGGATTCATCCCGATATTGGCATTCGCCTTGCAGCATGGTCATCGCGCAGAAGTCGCATGAATGCTCGCGAAGATGAAAGTAATCCTCATTTTCGGCATGAACGGATGGCGTTAGAAAATTTCGCTGTACAGCAATTCCAACAAGGCTACGATGTCGTTATGATGGGGCATCTCCATAAAGAATTTTTCTTGGAAGCAAGGAAGAATCAGGCTTCGGAGGATGTGGCATTTACGAATGCAATTTTTTACGATGTAGCACAACGCCACGACTTCTTGCCCTTTTCTTTCTTGTTGCAGGAACATTCCCATCTGTACTGTAATCTAGGAACATGGCTGAAAGCACCATTCTATGCGTCCTTTGAGCCTGAGCGTGGCGTTATTACCTTGTCTGTATTTGATGAAGCAGAGTTTACGAAAAAAGCCTGAGTAATGGATTCTAGCTCATTACGGCTCATTTTATTACGGCTCAAGGCAAGATTTCATGCGGTGTTTAGCAATTCTTGCTCCTGCATTATTCTTCTTCTCCTTGCACAGCCTCATTTTGTACCGCCTCATTTTCTGCGGTTTTTATGGTATTTACCGTCCCTTCTTGCGCTTTCGCCATTGCTTGATGAATGTCCACCATGCTTAGTCCCTGTGCGGCTTCCAGAATATCGGCGCGGTCTGCCATGAGTTCTTCGAGTTCGCGAGGTTTGGGTAAATCAGCGAGGCTGTGCAAGCCGAAAAGCCGCAAGAAATCATCGGTTGTGCCGTAGAGAAGCGGCTTGCCAAGGGATTCGCTGCGTCCAACAATCGTTATCAAATTCTTCTCCAGCAAGCGATTGATAATTTCATTCGAGCCGACACCGCGAATGACCTCCAGCTCAGGTTTGGAGACAGGTTGGCGGTAGGCAATAATTGCAAGCGTCTCCAACGCAGCTTTGGAGAGGCGTTTCTTGGATTTCGATTTCACCAAACGCGCCAGCAATTCGCCAAACTCTGATTTTGTTGCAAACTGAAACCCACGCACGCCCTCGCGTGCCACTTCCACAATCACGAACACGCGTCCTGTTGCGGCAAATTCTGTGTTCAATTCCTCGACAAGCGCACCAATGAACGTTTCTGCGGTACTCGGCTTCAAGAGCGCGTCATCACTCATTGTGAGGGCTTCGTCAGCAAAGCCTTCGGGCGGCTCAACGTGGAAATGCGCCACTTGGAGCGTTACATCGTCGAAGTGCGCAGCGTGTAAGGATTCATCAGTGTTTTCCGTTGATTCTTCCGTTTCTGCATGTGCTTCTTCGCTTGTATTCATCGGCTTTGCAGAGCCGTTTTTGTGAACGCCGTTTGTGCCGTTCAGTTTTCCATTCTTTGCCGCACCATTCTTCGCGTTCATAGCATTTTTCGGTAATAATTTTCGTTCTAATTCCTCGCCCACAACAAGCAAATCATAGAGATTCTGCGCCGAAAGCGGCTCTTCCGAAGCAAACAGCAATGCTTCGACGGCGGCTAATTGTTCGCGTCGAGAAAGCTCCAAAAAGTTCGGGCGCAAGGATTCTTGCGGTGTTGAGGACGATGTGGGGTCAAGATGTTCGTTGGGTGTTGTATTCATAGTTTTGTGTGGTTTTCCTTGAAACCCGTTCTACCGCGAAGAAGCGGTAAGAGGGGCGCGGAGTTCATACTTCAGCATTCACCGCTTCTTCTTGTCCTAATGCGGCTTCCAGACTGGGGAATTCTTCTAATTCAATAAAAAAGGATAGCTCAGAGCGAGCATTATTGCTGCGAAACGCACCGCTTACGGGCGAGGCGAGTGAAGGCGTATAGCCAGAAGCTACGGCAATATGCGCTTCCGCGACCGCCAAGCCCCGCGAAGGGTCGTAGGCACGCCATCCCGCGCCCGGCAGATACACTTCCGCCCACGCGTGCAGGTGCCGTTCAGTCTCGGCTGTACCAGCGTATAGCACATAACCACTCACAAAGCGAGATGCCAAGCCGCGTGCGCGGCAAGCGTCCATAAAAAGCACAGCAGTATCGCGGCAAGAGCCTATGCACGAACGCAAGGTAACATGAGCTTCGTGGGGATTTCCTTCATTGCGGACAATCTGCTCAACATTATTGAAAATCCATGATGTGAGATTGGTCAGAAACGGCATGATTTCGTCGTTGCTTTCCTCCGCCAGACGCTTGGAAAAGGCGGCTACGTCGGCGTGGATATGGCTCTGTTCCAAGAACGGTTGCAAGAATACGCGCATTTCGGCGGGATATTCAAACGGCAATTCTTCTGAAACGGTGAGTAAAAAATTAAATGGGTTTTTGCAATACGTTTCTACCACAGAGTGCGTCGTTACTTCAAAATAGTCGCATAGGCGGTCGAACCAGACCTGTACGGCGGGATTCCCGTCGAGGTCGTGAATATGCGCCATTCCAGCATAATGCGGTGCAATGTCCACCGAAAACGAATGACAACGCTGCGCAGCATCCGTGCGGGGTACAAGGCGCAAGGTCTGCGCTTCGAGGAAAACACGGTCTGTGTAGGTGTATCGGGTTCGGTGGGAAATGCGAAAGAACATAGCGGCTTGAGGGAGAATCTGTCGAAAAAAATGGGATGGTGTGTTAGAAATTGAGGCGTGGTCATACTTCATTCTTTTAACGTCTGCCGATGACTCGTAAGCGCATTGAAAACATTACTTTCGACGTTCCGTATTGATAACATTGACAACATTCTCACTCCACTTTTTTCTTGAATTCCCGCGCTTCCACGCCGTATTTGCGCATCCACGTATGAATGGTTTCGCGGCTCACGCCGAGCTTTGCGGCGGATTTACTCACGTTGCCATTCATTTCAGCAAGCGTCGCGGTGAGTTTTCGTTTTTTTAATTCTTCTTCATCTTCCTTCATGGTGCCGCCAGAGTTCAGAATCATTGTGTTGGGAAGCGGCATAGATGCTATGTTTTGCTGCGACGATGATGCAGAAAATTGCTGCCCCGCAGTTTGGGATGAATGCTGTGAATGTGGCGTGAATACTTGTTTGTAGGCATTCGCATCTTGTGTCAAGGTTGGGTCGCTTTGTACAATATCGCTCATTTCTATGCGGTCGCCGTTGGCTGTTTGCAGAACGCGTTTGAGGATGTTTTCAAGCTGACGTACATTGCCCTGCCACGTGAGTTCTTGCAAATACTCCACTGCCGCAAGCGCGATAAAACGCTGTTCGTTTGCACGCTCGTTGTGTTTGCGCACATAGTATTCGGCGATGAGGGGAACGTCCTCGCGGCGTTCACTGAGCGGCGGCAAGGTAATTTCACACTCCCGCAAGCGATGGTACAATTGCTCACGAAACTGACGCTCGCGAATAGCTTCTGGCAAATTGCGGTCGGTAGCAGAAATGATGCGCACATCCACCTCTTCTTCACGCACCGAACCGAGACGCTTGATTTTTTTATCATCAATCGGCAACAGCAAACTCGGTTGCAATTCAAGCGGCAAATCACCAATTTCATCAAGGAAAAGCGTGCCGCGATGCGCCTGTTGGAACATTCCTGTTTTATCATCGCCCGCTCCAGAGAACGCGCCTTTGGTGTGTCCGAAGAGTTCGCTTTGGAATAACGATGCGGGAATATTCGGAATATCCACCGTTACAAAGCCTGATTTTGCGCGCCGCGAAGCAGCATGAAGAGCTTTTGCGACAATTTTTTTACCCGTGCCTGTGTCGCCCGTCACCAGTACGGAAAGCTCGGTTTTGCCGTACTTGAGAATCTGCTCTGCCACTTCGAGCATCCGCCGACTGCGCCCAATTAAGCCATTTTCTTGCATGAAGGCGAGTGTTTCCTCACTTGCCGAGCGCACATTGACGCGTTCCATCGCAGTGTATAGTACCTCGCGCAATTTCTCGCGGCTAATATCACTTTTGGGAATAAAATTTTCCGCGCCAATTTTTGTTGCCTGCACCGCCGTTCCAAAGGAGCCTGTGCCAGAAATCATCACGACGGGAAGCTGCGGGTAGAGTTTGCGCGATTCCGTCAGCACATCCAGACCATTCAGCGTCGGGTGATTGAATTCGACATCGAGCAGGATAAGCGCGACGCTGGAATGCCGCAAACGCAAGTATTCAAGCACATCGGCGGGATTATGAACAGCCGCATATTTCCAACCCTCCGAAACAATAATGTCGCCAATCGCCGCGCAATACTCGCGGTTGTCGTCAGCAATAAGAATATTCATAGTAATTGCGATTGAAATAATTCGCCACCGTAGGAACAGCGCGTCGTACAGGGCATTCGGTCGAAGTAGGGGAAAGGAGTTTGATGCCACCAAAATTCTTGGAAGCAGCATGTAATCTACGAAATATCGGCGGCGTGAGCAATGAAAATGAATGAAAATGAACGGGAAACAATTCAGAACACCGCTTGGAATACTGTTCGGAACACTGTTCGGAATACTGTTCAGAACACTGCTTCCTTTACGGGGTTTATCGGAAAATCTGCACTGGCGCAGAGTAGCGTTTATGCGGTGTTTCGAGCAATGCAAGATAATGTCCGCTTGGCAAAGAGCGCACATTGAGCAGGGTAGGCGAAAAACTGAGTGCTTGCGGTGGGAGAACGCGCCTTCCCTGCATATCTACAAGGCTGAGAACGGCGGAATGCTGGGCGAGGCTATCGGTAAGGCGATATTCGAGCGTGAGAACATCGGAAGCGGGCTGCGGGAAAACCGCCGTAATGCCATCCTGTGCCAGTATTGATGCGGATTGCAGGCTATTTTCTTCATCATTCGCAACGCCAACCATGCGCAGTTGATGATTGCGAAAAATGGGTAATTGCGTGTATCTGCGCTGCATAAGAGCGGTTGTCATGTCCGCTTCGCGTGCGCCAAACCATTGCCCCAGCATGGAAGCGTAGATTTGGCGAAAGTCGTATGTCCAGCGTAAATTCTCGTTTGCGTCCAATCTGGAGCAGTCGGGGTCTCGCCCAATAATGCCACCTTGTACACGTTCGCCCACCACGAATAAACACGAACCCGCGCCATGGTCGGTGCCGCTCAATGTTGGCGTAACGCGCCGACCAAATTCGCTTACGGTAAGCATGGTTACACGCTTTGCCGCGCCAAAGGCTTCAATGTCGCGCTGAAACGCAAACATCGCATTGGCAAGGCGTGTGAGGAAATAGTTTTGGTCGCGGAGTTGGTCGAGATGAAAGTCCCACAGGGGCATATTCACAAGATATACCTGTGTTTTCATGCCTCCGCCAATCATACGCGCAACAAATGCCATGCTCCGCGCCCAATCTTCATCGGGATATTCTACGCGATTGCCCTTGGCGAGAGATTCTGCGCGGGTTGCAGAGCGTAAAAAGGTGCTGGTTTGCATCATCATTTGGCGAATATACTCTTGTTCAACGCCAGAGGCGGTGAGCTTTTGCAAGGATTGATGCGGTTTTGAGGGAACAAAGGATGTATCGGCAATGTTCACGCCGAGATGCGTATGCTCGCCCATAAACGTGCGTCCCAGATTCCGTCCTACCTCTACGGCAAACGGGTCGTCGGGCAGGATGCGCGGATAATCGGGATAGCGTTCTTCTAAAAAACGTCCCAACCAGCCAGATTCCTTGTATTCATCGGCATTGGAGCCAGAAAGCCAAATGTCATTTGAGCGAAAATGAGATAAATCTTGTTCAGGGTAGCCTACGTTTTGCACCACACAGACCTTCCCCTCGCCGTACAAGGTGTGAAGCGGCTTTAAGGCAGGATGAAAGCCCATCGTGGTAGAGTTTTTTATTTTCAACACCGCCTCTGCTGGAATACTGAGGTCTTGAGTGGCTGTTTTGCGCCGCGCATAGTAGTATTCATCGTCGTTGTACGGTACAAAGCTATTCAAACCGTCATTGCCACCAAAAAGCCGTAAAATGACCAAGACATTATCGGACGAAGAATGCGTAAGAGTGCCAGAAAACGAGCCACTAAGCGGGTTTTCGGGCGAAGCGGCATGAGCGTACATCCGCGTTTGTGGCGCGGCGGCAGCAAGTGATGGCATGGCAATGCCCGTAGAAGCCAGTAACGTAAGGAAATCTCGGCGTTTCATGGAATGAGAGAGAAAGATACGGAGAATAGTTATTTGATACGTTTTGGCTCAGTACACGACAAAATTTCTTTAGTAGTGGCACAGACATTCTTGTCTGTGAGTGTTCGTGCGGTCTTTAGGCGAAAAACATAGACAAGAATGTCTGTGCCACCACCGAAGAAATTTTGTAATGTGCGTTGAGTTACTTGATACGTTTTGACTCAATACAACTGAAATTTCGGCAACGCAAACATCGCTGCAAGCAAAGCACGGATGCGCTCTTGCGGGCGAAGCTCTGCATTGTTGATGTCCCATTCATACGCTGGTGCGCCTTCCATGAGGGCATGGAGCAGCAACGTCATTTCGCTCTCGTCGGCGGTTTCGCAAAGAAGAAGCTGCGCTAGAGCGCGGACAAGCTCTTGTGCGGTGTTTGAGCCATTCGGTGCGGCTGCGGAGCGTGGTGAGACGGTCTTTGCAAAAGCAATGGGGTCGAAGGTGTGGATATAGGCAGTTTTGTAGTCCCAATCCCGCATGCGCGTTGTTCCAAGGGCTATATTGCGAGCAAATTTCAAGCGCGGCACCAGTGCAGAAGGGCTTACCCACGTGCGTCCGCCTTGCCAGCCCGCGACATCGGGCGGAAAAAAGAGCCGTTGTCCCATTGCTTCCATGCGCATTGGCAAATCGTTCAGATTCCACCGATACGCGACGGTTTCTTTTGCGGGCGTTGCTTCAAAATCAGGAACATTCTGCACCTCCAGAACCCGCATCAAACCAAGCAAGTAATCCGCACCACTTTTGGGCAAACAGCCCGTGTTTTCCTCTGAGAAAAAGTGCGCACTCGTGAAAAGCTGCTCCAACACTGGCTTTACCTCCCATTTCGCGGCAATGAAAATATTTGCAAGTTCATCAATAAACGCCCGCGCCTGTGCTGATGCTGTGCCGAGGCTGACAAACGTGCGATAGAGTTTTGTGCAAATGAATGTTGCGGTTTCGCGCTCGCGTTTTTTGAAGATGGTGTCAATCACGTCGGCAGCATTCCACGCGCCGCGCTCGCCTAAGAATGTTTTTACGCTGTTGTCGTGGCGATATGGCACAAATTCTGACCGCAACGCCGCATACGCACCGCCTTGTGTGGGACTTTTGGGAACAATCCAGCCCGTGAGTGCGCGAGCGGCATTACGCACATCGGCTTGGGTGTAATTTGCCTCGCCGCGAGTATTGACGCGCCCTACGGCAAAGAGTTCCAAGAGTTCACGGGCGTAATTTTCATTGATAGCCTCGTCGGTTTCGGATTTGAAATTGTCCTGTCCACCCAGATATATCAGCATCGCGGGGTCAATTGTTACTTCGTAGGTAAGGCGTTTGAAATTGCTCCACGCGTTGTCGCGGAAGAGTTTGTGCAGGGTGTACATGGTTTCGGCTTGTTGGACAAAATCGAACGAGGTTACAAAATGTCCTGTCCAAAACATCACCATACGCTCTTGAAGGGAAACGGGCGATTGAATCATTGTGCGCATCCACCACTGCGCAAGCCCTGTACGCCGCCCCGTAACAAGCCAAAACCACCGCCAATACTCGTCGCCATCAGGTGCGAAGGGGCGTGTGAGAGGTTCTTTTTCTATCCATTCTTCAATCAAATCCATATTCGGCACGAAAGGCGTAAAAAGACGCTCTACGGTCTTTTCCAAACCTTCTTGCACCGCACGGCGAATTTCTGCCTCTTTCGGACCAATCATCGCTCGGCGCAGTAAGTGTGCGGCTTTGGCGTAAGACCAAGGATTTGCGGGCGTGGGAATGAATTTTTCCATACGATATTGAAGTAGCTAAAAAACAGGGAATAATTCCATCAAGATAGTGGCACAGACATTCTTGTCTGTGAGTGTTGGTGCGGGTTTTGGACGGAAGACACAGACAAGAATGTCTGTGCCATTGAATATTTTTCACCAAATCGCACCACGTTTCCACCTGTATCTAGCAAAAATTACATCCAGCAAAAGTATTATTTTACCTGAATGACGCATGAATACTGGTTTGGAAGCACTGAGATAAGAACCTGTGTTTGGTTCAATACGCGCACCGTACAGTTTGCTCCGTTTTGCGATGCGTGTAGTATTCGTCCCTGCCATGAAAGCGGCACAGTTACATGCATGGTGAGGGGAATGTTGTACAATACATCATCCAGAAAATCATTTGCCAGTACATGCATTTTTGCCAGTGTATTATCGGGATTACGCTCGAAGCGTGTTTCTATGCGAGTTGCAGCACGTTCTCGTGCGTAGAGCGTTACAGCGTTCATGCTTGCGCACCAGAAAGGACGGGCTTTTGCGGCGGCAATATCTTTCTTGAAATCTTCGGGTGAATACGTGCCATTGCCAGTAGTATTGATGCCGTGATAGGTCAGAATAAGCCACGAAGCACGTTGCAATGCAGTATCCAGATATGGAATAAGTTCTTCTGTGTTGTGAACAAACGCAGCATACGGCGTGGCGCGAAGAAGCGGATTGTTGGCGTGGTGCTGTGCGGAAAACATTGGCACCGAAGGTAGTGCGTACCAATCGTGCGGAGCATTGGCGGAATCAGGCATGATGTAGGGATGTTGCATCATGGAAAAAAGCCGTCCACTGAGGAAACCCGCATCACGGCAAGCGCGACGCGTTTTTGCATCGTACCCGTACCCGCCTGGATATGCGTACGCAATAGGCGTGATGCCGCTTTCAAGCATGGACTCTTTGCAGCGTATGAAATTTATCCGTGCAGAATCCTCAGTAAGTGCGTCGGTATTGATGTGGTAATATCCATGACCGAAAAACGAGTATCCACGCGGTTTCAAGCTGTCGCGTCCGTAGCGAATGATGTTGTCGTTCATGTAGTGCGGAGTCCAGTCGAAGTCCATTACAAGGGCAGAATCCACGAGAAGCCGCTCTACGTCTTGCTCCCATGCGTTTGCGCTATTGCCACTCCAGCCATGGTCGTAGGTAAAAGAAAGTGCGGCGGGCGCGTCGTTCTGCCACTTTGTGAGTATGACAGTAGCGGTATCGCGTGCCATCACAGCAGTTTCATTTGGCGGAATAATACCTCCATTTTTATTCCCACACGCAGAACAGAATAATAGCAGAACGCAAGCAATAATCACGCACAGGAGATTTTTACACGAGCCGTAGCAAGGTCTTTGAAAGCATAAAAACGATGAAGTCCGCATATTCATGATAAGATTTGCAAATGGGGTTGCAAAAGGCAGTTTTAGAAGCACATATCCTGAAACAAGATGTTCATCACACAAGATACAACACAGGAATATCGTATAAAAGTATCTGAAAGTCAGATTTTTTAATGACTGAAAGTCATAGTGAAGAATGTGAGAATCAGGCATGTACGGTGTGCTACCGAAGGCGCATCAAGTCTCAAACAAATGGTCGCTCAGACTCTCCTGTCTGCGCCATTTGCGAAAGTCCTAACACGGAATTTTTATCGCTTGCATTCATGCACAAACAAAGAAATTTTTGTCAAAGACGATAAAAAAATTTTGATTTCTCAAAAACAAGTGATAAATTTGTAGGCTCTTGTTGAACGGGTGTTTTACTCTTTAATCAGAGTAGATATTCGCACAAACAAACGGGTAGGTACCAGAGTGGCCAAATGGGGCAGACTGTAAATCTGCTGGCTTACGCCTTCGGAGGTTCGACTCCTTCCCTACCCACAGCATTACAAATCTGACAAGAGAATCTAACAATAGAAACGACGTTCTTTGATTGGTGACGGTATCAATATCTATTGTTTGCGGGAGTAACTCAGTTGGTAGAGTCACAGCCTTCCAAGCTGTTGGTCGCGAGTTCGAGTCTCGTCTCCCGCTCCAGAAACTTGTGTTGATGACAATGTGCAGTTTTTCTCCAATAGTTTTTTGAAAACGTGCGGGAATAACTCAGTTGGTAGAGTCACAGCTTCCCAAGCTGTTGGTCGCGGGTTCGAGTCCCGTTTCCCGCTCTTCCTTCGATGATTGCTCACTAGTTCGATATTCGCTGATGTAGCTCAGTTGGTAGAGCACGTCCTTGGTAAGGACGAGGTCGGCAGTTCAATCCTGCTCATCAGCTCATGTTTGCATGGTTTCATCGGCATTGCAGAGACACTGTTTGCATTGCCGCCAGACAAAAAAACTTCAAGCACAGGCAGAAACGTCTGTGCTGTTTTGTCATAAAACACTTTGATGCAAATAGCAAACACAAACACACGGGCGTAGCTCAACTGGTAGAGTGGCGGTCTCCAAAACCGTAGGTTGCGGGTTCGATTCCTGCCGCCCGTGCAAATTTCTCTCTCAACATTCTCTTGACTTCTATGATTGAAAGTATCAAAAAATTCGTCGAAGACGTGCGCAAAGAAATGAACAAAGTTTCTTGGCCCACCCGCGAGCAACTCCGCGAAGCAACAACCGTTGTAATTGTCGCTTGCCTTGTTGTCGCTGTGTGCGTGTACGTTGTTGATACAGGAATGACACTCCTTATGAAGAGCCTCTTCTAATACATTTTTTCTTGGGATTTCCTCAAACGGAATTTTCCCAGAATTATCGTACTGCAACGCCTTTGTACGCCCAGTTTTGTGCAGTTTCTTTTGTATAATTCACTCTTTCTCGCCACCGCGTTACGACGCTGCGCTTTCACCAATCTTTTTCAGATAAGGGTAGTAATCGCATGAGCCAAGACCTCAAATGGTACGCACTCCGCACGTTTTCAGGACATGAAGAACGTGTTCGCAAAGCTCTTGTGGCTGAAATCGAACGCTTGAATATCAAAGAACGCTTCTCCGATGTGCTTGTGCCACAAGAATCTGTGTTTGAAATTCGCAATGGCAAAAAATATAAGCGCACACGGAATTTCCTTCCAGGCTACATTATCATCAAAGCCTTCTTGGACAATCGCGTAAAGGATGTTATCTCCAACACGCCGTCGTTACTGGGTTTTGTCGGAACAAAAGCGGAACCCGACCCACTACGCGACGACGAGGTGGATAGAATCCTAGGGCGCGTAGAAGAACGGAAAAACATCACGGTTGTAGAAACGCACTTTGCTGAAGGCGACCCCGTAAAGGTGATTGATGGTCCGTTTACAGGATTTTCTGGCACCGTAAAAGAAGTAAACCACGAAAAACAAAAACTCAAAGTGGAAGTTGGCATCTTAGGGCGCAAAACCCCTGTGGAACTGGACTTTAGCCAAATTGAGATGGAAGCGTGAGGCTTCCGTAGCGCAGAGACTCTATGTCTGCGCCCACATATCATTCCGCGCAGACAAGAGTGTCCGCGCTACTCAAGCAGAACTCAAATAAAAATCTCTCATCCTTTTTAGGTAAATAGTCATGGCAAAAAAAGTAGCCGGCGCGTTCAAACTCCAGCTTCCGGGCGGTGCAGCAACAATGGCACCTCCAGTAGGTCCCGCATTTGGTCAGCGCGGTTTGAACGGTATGGAATTCGTCAAGCAATTCAACGCTAAAACACAAAAAAATGCTGGTCAAGTAATTCCAGCAGTAATTACCTTCTACTCCGATAAAACCTTCACCTTTGAACTCAAGCAGCCACCAGCTGCGGAGCTTATCAAAGCGGCAATCAAATTGGAAAAAGGCTCGGCTGAACCCAACCGTAATAAAGTTGGTAAAATTAGCATGAAGCAAGTAGAAGAAATTGCAAAACAAAAAATGCAAGACATGAATTGCGATACACTCGAAGCAGCGCAGAAAATGGTTATCGGTACCGCGAATAGCCTTGGCGTTACGCTCGAAGGATAAACAAACCTAGCGATTGAAAAAAGCGGGAGGGTCCAGAAAGCCCGTATGTACCGCATTCTCTCATTTTTATTTCTGAATACTCATGGTAAAACGTAGCAAACGCTATACGGCTGCCGCAAAAAACATTACTCTAAATAAAGAGTACACCATTGCAGACGCAATTGCAGCAGTAAAGAAAAACGCAACAGCGAAATTCGATGAATCCTTCGAGATTGCAATGCAACTCGGCGTAGATCCTCGTAAGGCTGACCAAATCGTGCGTGGCACGGTTGCTCTTCCGCACGGTACAGGTAAAACGGTACGTGTGCTTGTTATCGCAAAATCACCGCTCGACAAAGATGCTATCGCAGCTGGCGCGGATTATGCTGGCTTTGAAGAATACATCGAAAAAATTCAAAACGGCTGGACGGATATTGACGTTATCATCGCAACACCAGATGTGATGGGTCAATTAGGTCGTTTGGGTAAAGTCTTGGGTCCTCGTGGTCTCATGCCAAACCCGAAAAGCGGCACCGTTACCACCGACGTAGCAAAAGCTGTACGCGAAGTAAAAGCTGGTAAAATCGAATTCCGCGTTGATAAGGCAGGAAATATCCACGCTTCTATCGGCAAATGCTCATTCGATTCCGCAAAAATTGAAGAAAACTTCCGCACGTTCTACGCAAGCATCATTCGCTCGAAGCCAGCAACGGCAAAAGGCAAATATGTTCGCAGCGTTCACGTTACTTCCACCATGGGACCTGGTGTTCCAGTGGGCGAAACTGAACTCATGAACATCCAATAAGATTACGCACTCCGCGATAACGGCTGTAACTATTATCGCACCCCTTATTCTCACTTTTCATTACGATTTTAACCACGGATTTCTCAGCATGGTTACCAAAGAGAAAAAACGCGAAATTGTTGCCGGACTTGTCCGTAAGCTCGAAAACTCAACGTCCTTGTACCTTGTGGATGCGGGCGGGATGACGGTAGCACAATCGGGTGCAATGCGCCAAGAGTTTCGCAAAATCAATGCTGAAATGAAAGTGGCTAAAAATACACTTATCAACCTTGCACTGAAAGAAGACGGGAAATTCAACGTTTCCGAAAACGTCTTGAAAGGCAGTACAGCGGTTATATTTGTGTATGAAGACCCGATTGCTCCGGCAAAACTTATCCGTAAGTATTTCGAGAAGGATAAGAAACCGGCGTTGAAACTTGCTATCGTGGAAGGTCAAACCTTCGACGGTTCGCAACTCAAAACGGTCGCAGAACTTCCGTCGCGCGAGGACATGATTGCCAGCATCGTTGGCAGCTTGCACGCGCCGATTTCGGGCATCGTCGGCTCTATCAACGCAGTTATGCGTGATGTGGCTTCGCTCGTGGAAGAAGTTGCGAAAAAGCAGGCTGGTCAATAACGCTAATACTTTGCTTTAACGGCATGGTTACTTGGCGATAGCCTTTTTGGTTTCAGTTATATCTTACAAACAGAATTACATTACCACTATACTTTTAATTTGGAGACACAATGTCTAAAGTAGAAGAACTCGTAGAAAAAATCAGTGCGCTTACGCTCGGCGAAGCTGCTGAACTTAAAAAAGCCCTCGAAGAAAAATTCGGTGTTACAGCTGCTGCTCCCATGATGATGGGCGGCATGATGCCAGCTGCTGCTGCTGCTCCGGCTGCTGAAGAAAAAACTGAGTTCGACGTAGAACTCACCGACGGCGGCGCAAGCAAACTCAACGTTATCAAAGTTGTTCGTGAATTGACCGGCTTGGGCTTGAAAGAAGCAAAAGACATGGTTGATGGCGCACCGAAAATCATCAAAGAAGGCGCGACCAAAGACGATGCCGAAAGCATCAAGAAGAAACTCGAAGAAGCTGGCGCGAAAGTTACTCTCAAGTAATTTCAATCCTTCTAGCATTTTCGGATTATTACCAAACGGGCAAATGGACACTTCCACTTGCCCGTTTGTTTTTTATTGTTCAGGACTTTCGCAAAATGGCAGTTTGTGGAGCAGACAAGAGTGTCTGCTCTACCGAAGCCGCATGAAACCTAAAGCCCGATAGTAGTGCAGACACTCTTTGTCTGCACCATTTGTCTGAGTTCTACAGTTGTTCTTTTTTGCTCAACGAATATTGCCGAGAATCCCGATGCACGATTACGACCTCATCATAGCTTTTCGCGTCTATCCGAAAGTTTCCAAAGAGCCGCTTGTTTTTGCTGATGATAAATATCGTCTAACTGAGCTGGGATTGGCTTCGTTGCAGCGTTCTCTCGGAACATTGCGCGTAAAAATGTACGCACTTTTGGACAAATGCCCTGATGAATACGAAACCCTCGTGCGGCAATACTTTTCCCACACCGACCTCCATATTCTGCGCTTGGATGGCATTGGCAATGGTGCATCGTTTGTGAAGCAAATTGAACTGTTACGCAATGACGATAGCGCGGAGTTTGTTTACTTTGCTGAAGATGATTATTTCTACCTCCCTGACCAATTTCCTGCAATGCTAGATTTTATGCGCTCTTCGGCGGATATTGATTTCGTAACGCCCTTCGACCATTTAGACTATTACACGCTCGACCTTCATAAACATCCAGTATTTGTGCGTTCTCTGGGCGAGCATCATTGGCAAAGCCGCAATTCTACCTGCTTGACTTTTCTTGCTCGACGTTCTTCGCTGAAAGAAGCTGCCCCGATTTTCGCCACATTTGCCAAGCGCAATTACGATGCAAGTATTTGGATGAGCCTCACAAAATACGAGGTCTGGAACTGGCGTAAAATCTGGAAGTTCTGGCGCACCGACCGCTTTCTGTTTAGCGTGATGGCAAAGGTGTGGTATTTCAGTGCCGCGCAGGTGCTGTTTGGTCGCCGCTACACGCTCTGGTCGCCGATGCCAAGCATTGCGACGCATTTGCAAAACGATACGATTGCGCCCGCGATTGATTGGCAAAAAGAAATTGATGTGTGTTTGGCGGAAATACGAAACGAGTAAAAATGCTGCCTTCACGCATTTTTCTTGCGGAATATGCTATGTGTTTCCTAACTTATTGTTTGCGTTCCTTATCTTCCCACCCCAAATTTTTACGTGCGTGAACCAGACTCTCCACCTTCACTTGCCGAGCAGTAGTGCCGTCATTCCTTATGTTTGCGGTGTTCATGTGTGGCGCGAGGCAGCCGATTTTGCCAAAGAACATTTTGCAAAACGTGCCGTTATCATCATTAGCGATGATACGGTTCGGGATTTGTACGAGGAGCAATTGCGCTCGCTCTTTGGCGACCTGCCGCGTTTTCAAGGAATTATCAGCGTTCCGGCGGGCGAAGCGAGCAAATCTCGTGAAATGAAAGATGCTTTGGAAGATGCCATGTTCGAGCGCGGAATGGGACGCGACAGCGCAATTATCGCCGTTGGCGGCGGCGTGGTAGGCGATTTGGCGGGCTACGTGGCGGCGACCTTTCAGCGCGGCGTACCGCTTCTGCACTTGCCGACAACCCTGCTCGCGCAAGTAGATAGCAGCATTGGCGGAAAAACGGGCATCAATCACGCAACGGGGAAAAACCTGATTGGCGCATTCTACCAGCCCACTGCAATTTTTGCCGATATTATGACGTTAGGAACACTTCCAGAAGAAGAATTCTTCAATGGCATGGCAGAAGTGCTGAAATACGCGGCTTCGCTGGACTATGAACTTTGGCAATACTTGGAAAATAACGAAGCTGCTATCAAACAGCGCGAAGCTGCTGCGCTCGTGCATATTATCACGCGCTCGGCGGCTTTGAAAATAGGCGTGGTCGAGAAAGATGAGAAGGAGTCAGGTTTGCGGGCAATTTTGAACTTTGGACACACAACAGGACACGCTTTCGAGGCTCTTAGTAATTACGCCATTCCACATGGATTCGCTGTGGCGGCTGGAATGCGTGTTGCGATGCGGCTTTCACGAGATTTGTGTGATTATCCCGACGAATACGTTGCAAGATTCGACGCGCTTTTGGAGCGATTCCATCTCAAGAACGATTATTCGCACCGTTTCTCACGGGAGGCAATGTGGCACGCCATGACGATGGATAAAAAATCTCGCGAAGGAATGCCGAAATTTGTGCTGATGAAAAATTCGCAAACACCAGACTACGAGCTTTCGGTGGACGTTTCGCGTGAAGCATTCGACCACGCGTTGGATGCTACTATTTTCACATCGCCCGCGCCGCGTCTTTGTCCATCGGTGATGCCGCAATACGCCACCGATGTAGCGGTACTGCTGCAACGCGCCCACGAGACCTCGCCCTACCTCATTGAGCTGCGTGTTGATATGCTGCCTTTAGAGGAATTGCACCAGATAAATTGGGTGGATATTCGTGCGCAAGTCGCAACGCCGCTTTTGGTAACGTGCCGCAGCCGCGATGAAGGTGGATACTTCGTTGGTACGCCCGCCGACCGCTTGCAGGTGTATCAAAGCGCGATAAATGCTGGTGTGGAATGGATTGACGTAGAATTTGCCAATGCTGCCGAAATTTTGCCAATGCTGCCGATTGGATTGACGACAAAGGTTGTTCTCTCGCACCACATCTTGTCTGGCGGCTTCTCGGAAACAGATTTGCGCGATAAATTGGACGACATGACAAACGTGTATGGCGACGTGTACAAACTCATTTTCACCGCCGACGACCTGCAAGCAAGCCTTGTTGCGGTGAATGTACTTGAGTACGCGAAATCGCGCTTCTTGAATGTCGTGATTCATGCAATGGGTGAATTTGGCGAACCCTCACGCCTGATGGGTGCTGTGCGTGGCAATGAATGGACATACACCGCTCTCTCTGGCGATAGCACGACGGCGGCAGGGCAAATCACGCAGCACGAAGCGAAAAATGTGTATTTCCTGAGCGAAAAATCCACACCAACGAGTATTTACGGGCTGTTGGGCTTCCCCACACGCCAAAGCAAAGGCAAATATCTCCACAACGCGCTCTACAACTTGCTTCCAAACAAGCGCAATCTGCTCTACATGAATTTCCCTACGCCCGAAGCCGCACCGTTCTGGCGCGGTTGGCGCGATATGCTTTCTGGTCTTAGCGTTACGATTCCGCACAAAGAAGCCATTTTTAAGCTCTTGGATGACATTTCCGACGAAGCAAAACAATCGGGAGTGTGCAACACCGCCGCGCCAGTGAATGGTCGCTGGAAGGGCTTCAATACGGATGTTTTGGCGATTGAAGATTGTTTGAAAGAATATGTGAATGAATTGCAATTCGGCACACTCGTTGTTGGCACGGGCGCGACGACGCAAAGCGCGATTGCCGCACTGCGCCGCTTGGGAGTGAGTAATAACAGTATTTTTGTGATTGGACGCAATCGCGCACGGGTAGGCAGTTTGACGAGTAAATTTAAGGTGCGTGGTATTACTGAATCTGAGTACGGTGCGCTGGACGTTGGTGCAATTATCCAAACAACATCCGTCGGCATGACCCCGCACGTGGACGATATGCCCTACGGCAGCGAGCTGTTCCGGCGCGGGCTTGTGGTGATGGACGTGGTGTATAATCCCATTCGCACAAAGTACATCCAAAGCGCAGAATTTGAGAAATGTATTACTATCACCGGCGACGAAATGTTTATCCGCCAAGCAGCTCACCAATTCAGGATTTTTACAGGTGTGGATGTGCCACTTGAGGAAGTACGCCGTGTTTGGACGGGATTTGCGGGAAGCTAAAAGCGATAAGAATCAAACTGGCGAACAAGGCAGCATGCTGCCTTGTTCCAGGACTCATTTCTCATTACCGAGAAACCAAAAATTTCTCTGCCGCCTTGAAACCGCGCCCGCGCACAACGCAGATATACATTCCTTGCGACAACTGCGACGTATCAAAGCTCATCAAGTTCACGCCATTGCGGGCTTCGCCAGTATAAATATCCATCACACGCTTCCCTAAAATGTTGAAGGCGGCAATTTCTATCGGCTGACTTTCACCAAGCGTAAGGCGCACTGTTGCTTGCTCGCTGGAGGAATGCCCGAAAATTTCTATACGATGAAAATGTTTTGAACTATCAAGCGCAGTACGTTCGTGCTGGGCTTGTCCGTTCTGTATTGTTCGCGCAAGCAAGGCAAGCAGAGCATACGACGATGGCGACTGTGCTTGAATGCGGACGCTTTTGCTCGGCAATTCGCCCTGCAAGGTCTGTACAGGCAAGACGCTTGGTAATGCTTTGACAGAACGCTTTTGGACGATAGTGCTTGCTTCGCGCACGGAAATTACTCCAGCGAATACATTTTGCGAAAAACCAAACGCCATGAGCAAAGCACACAACAAAAAAGAGTGAACATGTTTCATTCGGACACCGTGAGAAAAAAATCAAAAAAATCTTCGTAAAAAGTACATCAAACCCATTTCAAAAAGATACGAGAAGGGCAAGTGCAAGTTACAAAAAATGTTTTTTGTTGATGGGGAATTCCTCACGAAATGCGGAATGCTAACAATTCTTAACAAATGCGGGGCGGTTACACAATGTCATCAACGTAAGGACTTTCCCCTCACCCCAACCCCTCTCCCAGAGGTAGAGGGGCAAGACAGAGAGCCAATTTCTTCACCCTCGCCCTTTGTGGGAGAGGGTCGCTCGTAGAGCGGGGTGAGGGCTTACGTTGATGACATTGGGCGACAACGTGCTGCTCACTACGCCGTCCGAAACTGCCGCGTCAAGCCTTGAAGCGTTCCTGCCATTTGCTTCAATTCATCGGCAGCGTCGCTGATTTCCTTGATTTCACCTGTCAATTGCGCTAGTGTGTGCGTCATGCCATCCACATTGCGGCGTATTTCCTCGCTTGTGGCGGCTTGCTCTTCGCTGGCGGCGGCTACTTGCGTGGTGATTCCCGCAACTTTGCTTGTGCGGTCAATGATTTGCTCCAATGCCGCACCTGCTTTTTCCGCCAAACGCTTGCCAACAGCCGTTTCGCGGGTTCCTTGCTTCATAATTTTCACCGTTTCGCCAATATCTTTCTGAATTTGTACGACCATCACCGTAATCTGCTTCGTGGCTTGCGTGGTGCGCTCGGCAAGGATGCGTACTTCATCGGCGACAATCGCAAATCCTTTCCCTTGCTCGCCCGCACGAGCGGCTTCAATTGCGGCATTCAGCGCGAGAAGGTTCGTTTGATTTGCAATGGAGTTAATCACCTCAATAATATCACCAATCTCAATGCTACTTTCGCCCAAACGCTGCACCGTTGCTGCCGATGCTTGCACAACTTCGGTAATTTTTGCAATTCCCTGAATCGTTTGCTCCACAATTTTTCCGCCTTCTTGCGCACTTTCGCCCGCTTCAGTGGCGATACTTGCGACGAGCGTGATGTTTCGCGATGTGTCGTGAATCGTCGTTGCCATTTCCTGAATCGCGCTTCGTACCTCGCTTACCTGCACGCTTTGGCTTTCTGCGCTGCGCGACATATGGGTCGTGGATTCAGAAATATCGCGGCTTTCGCGCACGGTCGTATTCACGGCTTCGGTCACCTCTTTCATCATTTTGGAAATATTTTCTACCGCTTTGGTGAAGCCAAGATAGAGCCGACCAATATCATCGCTGCTTTTGGGAATAAGATTGATGTTCAAATTCCCAGAGGCAAAGCGCGTCATTTCTTGAAGCAATTCCTCGACCGATGAAGCCAAGTACCGACGCTGCGATTCGGACTCGCGGATAGCAATTTCCACTTTTTGTTCAACGCTTGCTTTTTCGAGCAACGTGGCATCGTGGGCGGTTTTCAAATCCACCACCATTTCGTCAATGCGCTTGCTCAGTTCCGCCTCGCGCTTCTCTGCGGCTTTGATACGAATGCGATATGCCCAATAAATGCCGCCGCCCACTGCCGCCAAGCACAGCAGCAAAAACCACCATGTTTGCCAGAAATAGGGCTTGAAATAAAACTTCAGTGCTGCGCCTGTTTCGTTCCATTTTCCGTCGTTGTTGCAGGCTTGTACGCGAAAGGTGTAATCGCCTGGGGAAATGTTGGTGTAAAAGGCACTGCGCCGCGTTCCAGCTTGCACCCAGTCTTTATCAAAGCCTTCGAGTTTGTAGCGGAAACGTACTTTTTGAGGAAAGAGCAAACTGAGCGCGGTGAAATGAAATTCAAAACTGGTCTTGCCAGCAGGAATGGTGATGTCTTCATCATGTACCGAAACTGGCTCTTGATTGACAATCAATTCTTCCACAACAACGGGCGGTTCAAGCTGGTTGATGGGGATGTTTTCGGGGTTAATCGTGGCAGCTCCGGCAATTGTTGGAAACCAGAATGTGCCGTTATCATCGCGGGTGGAAGGCGATTTATTTCCGCCGTTACACTCGGAAGAGCGCATGCCGTCGAGCTTTCCGTAGAGTGCTACGTCGGTGAGGCGTTCGCGCTGCCCATCGGCAACTTCGTTCAATTCTTTCTTCAGCACGCGGATAATACCTTTGTTGCACGTCATCCACAAGTAGCCTTTTTTGTCTTCAAGCAAGGAATACTCGGTGTCGTCGGGCAAGCCTTGTTTGGTGGTAATTGCCTTAAACATGCCATTTTTGTAGCGCATCACACCGCCGCCGTTGGAGCCAATCCAGAGCGCGTCGTCGCTATCTTGGTAGAGAGCCATCGTGATATTTTCGCTCAAGCCTTCTTTTGTGGTGTACGGCGTGAATTTCCCATCGCGGTAGTTCGCCAAGCCGCCGCGTGTGGCAATCCAGAGCGAGCCGTCTTTTACGGGTGTAATCGAATATACGGTGCCGTTTGGCAGCCCGTCGGCGGTAGAAAAGTTTTTGTACACGCCGTCTTTTATGGTCGTAATACCTTCACGGTGAAAGCCAATCCAAAACGTGCCGTCGGGAGCTTGGTAGGTTGTGCGAATGAAATCACCCGCCAAACCGTCTTTTTTGGTGAGAATGCTGATTTTTCCGCCAGAGCCGCCTTGGAGCTTTGCCAAGCCCTTTTCTTGCGTTCCGAAGTAGATATTTCCGTCTTTATCTTCGCCCACCGAGCGAATGATATTGCTCGGCAAGCCATTTGCTTCGTTATACACTTTCACCACTTGTCCGTTGCGCACTTCGTTTACGCCGCCGCCATTGGTCTGCACCCAGACCGTACCTTTGCTATCCTTAAACACGCCCCACAGCATTGGCGCGGACAATCCTTCGGTTACACCAAAGGGAGTAAATTTACCATTTTTCAAACGGCACAAACCGCCCGCTTGCGCACCAAACCACAAACTGCCTTCGCGGTCTTCGTAAATGCACAAGATATTATCGCTCGTTAAGCCATTTTTCGAGGTGAGCGATTCAGCACGACCATTGCGAAGGCGCACCAAACCTGCATTCCCAGTAGCAATAAAGAAATTACCGTTGCTGTCTTCGTAGGCTGCATTGATAAAATTATCGGTCAAACCAGGCGTATTTGCTTGGTTGATGACGGTAAAACTTCCATTTTCAAATTTATTCAATCCGTCATCGCTTGGAATCCAGACTGCGCCTCGCTTGTCGCAATACACGGAATTGAGGCGGTCAATGCTCAAGCCTTGTTGCTTGGTGTATTTGGTGAAGGTACCATTTGCGTAGGTGAAGAAACCTTCGTAGGTGGAAATATACAACGTTCCATCTTTCCCCTCAGCAACTGCGCTAATGTGCGCACCACGCGGACCGCCAGCATCGCCGACGAGTTCAAAGGCATCTTTGCTGGGATTGAAGCGGTACAAACCATTGTCCACCGCCGCCCAGACTGTGCCTTTGCTATCTTGGAAAAGTCCTGCCACATCGCCCGTGATGCCTTTTTCCGCTCCATAGTTGCGGAATTTCCCTTTTTCCATTACCGAAATTCCACCACCATACGCACCAACCCAGATTCTACCGTCTTTGTCTTGGATAATTGCGTAGAAATTGCGTCCTTTCAAGCCAGGCGAATTGTACGTAGTGAAGACCGTAAAGCGCACTCCATCGAAGCGGACAACGCCTTCCTGCGTTCCGAACCAGATGTAGCCTTCGCGGGACTGCGTAACGACCTGTACGGCGTTTTGTGGCAATCCTTGGTCTTCTGTCCATGATTCAAAAATGTATTGTGTGAGACGGCGTGCGGGGTCGAGACCTTTTTCTACTTGCGCTCGCGCCTCCTGCGGTGTACGACACAGAAGAAGGACGAGCAAAAGGGAAAATAGCGTGGAAAATAACGAGCGAGATGAGCCGGAGAAGGAAGTCGGATATGTCATCATTCAAAGCCTCAACAAGGTTGCGGTATGTGGGACTATCATGTTTCGTAAATATAATTCAGCTTGTCGCTGGAATTTACGAAAATTTTACACAAAAATCCAGTCTTTCCCTGTGTTTCTTCTGCCTTTTGTCGGAGTTGTAGGAGTGCGGCATTCAGAAGATACCATCAACATTTCCAGTAATCCCAGTAATCCCAGTAATCATTGCTCTATGCAAAAAGCCCATTGAATGTGTTTTTATCGCACATCCAATGGGCTTTTAGTATTTTTTTTCGTAATTGGTCAGGTCGTCCCGTCGGGCGGCTGCGTCGCTTGTACAGCACTCGCCGGACGGCTACTGTGCTTGTGATAACAGCCGCCCGACGAGATAGTACCTGACTAGGTACTTTTTTTCAATGCAGCAATTAGTGTAAGAGCCAGTATTTACTTATTTACTACACATTCGAGCGTGCTGCCAACCACTGTGAAATTGCTGGAGCCACGTGCTTTTGCGCCGCGCTGCTCACGAACACGCCAACGTGTCCGCCAGGGAATTCCACAAGCGTTTTGTCTTTTGTGCCAACTTTTTCGTGGATTGGTCGCGTAGATTCTGGTGGCACAAGGTGGTCGTGCGATGCATAAATCGTGAGAACGGGCATCTGGATATTATTCATATCCACCAAGCGACCATCCACCGTGAGTTTGCCGTCGGACAGTTCATTGCCCATGAAGACGCGGCGTGTGTAGGTGCGATATGCCTCGCCGGGCTGACCGGGGCTATCAAAGAGCCATTTTTCCATGCGAAGGAAGTTTTGCACTTTTGGTTTGTCGTCCATCATGTTCAAGAACATATGGAATTTTTCCATGCGCTGCATTGGCTTTACCATGAGGAAGCCAGCATTCATCGCCTCGCCAGAAATCATGCCGTGCGCGTCAGCAATTGGGTCTGGATCCACGTGTTGCGCCCATTTGAACATAACGGTATTTTCAAGACGCATTTCAAACGGCGTTACGGCTGTGGTAAGCGTATTGATTTTGTGCGGAAACAGCGACGAGTAGATGATTGCCGCCGTGCCGCCTTGACACACGCCCATAAGGTTCGCTTTTTTGTTTGGCGAGGTTTTGCGGATGTAGTCAATGGCTTGGTCGAGGTAATCCATGTAGTCTTCCATTGTGCGATAGCGGTCGGCGCGAGTGGGATAGCCCCAGTCAATGGTATAGACATCATGCCCAAGTTCGAGCATTTTCTTTGCAAAACTTCTGTCGGGCTGAATATCAATGATGTATTCTTTGTTTACAACGGCGAAGTTGATGAGAAGCGGAACTTTGCATGTTATATTATTGCTTTTGTAGCGATAGAGTTTGATTTTACCAAAATCAATATCCAGCACCTTTTCACGCGGTGTTTGCCCAACGGCGAGGTCGTCGTCGGTCATATTTTTGAGGATATTCATGCCGCGCACCACTTTCATTCCCATTTCTGACATATCCTTTGCAAACTGCATCGGTTCAAGAAAAGGGATGTTTTTGCTGCTGCCGTTTGCATGACCATTTGCGCCGTTGGTGTGCGCTTTTTCTTGTGTTTTTTCTGCTGTCGCCATGAGGAAATCTCCGGGAAAGGATGAAATTGAAAACAGAGTGAATTGCTAAAAAATACTTGGAAAGAGGAAACTCAAAAGCCTGTACATCAAGAAAAGAAGAGGCTTTCAACACACATTTGCTGAGAGAAGATGTACTATCTTTTTGGGAATAGCACGTTTCAGTGCAAGCCTCTGAAAATACGAAAAAACCGAACAAATGCAAGAGTTTATTGCGAATAGCGTATATTTTTGACTACAAATCACGATACAAAAATGAAACATTCTCAAAATCCTGCATGCACATTCTGAAATCTGCGTACCACAACGAGAAATTCTCACCAATTCCCCAAAATAAAACCGCCTTGAGAACAAGCATTGCTGCTGCTTTCAAAGCGGTTTCTTTTGTAGGAAGATTATAGCGTACTCCCCTGTACGGTTGTGCATACCTCTACGCACAAGTATTTCTGAGATGTACCGTGCTGTTTAGCGAACAATCACCTGTGCCGCCCGCACCCGCGACGCACCCATGACGCGCACCGTGTACAAGCCCTTCACCAAACGCCGTACATCCAGCGTCAGTGCTTCATCGCCTTGCACTGTGCCGTGCAGCACTTCTTCGCCGAGCGTATTGACCACCGAGTACCGACGCGCTTTCAGGCTCTGTGGCACTTCCACCGAAACCGTCTCCGTAGCTGGGTTCGGATATGCGCGAAGAAGCGATGTCGTTTCTATGCCTGTTTCATCACTTACCTCGCTAAATGCCGCTTCGGTGCTGCTTTCCACGCCTTTGGTGCTATTGCCAATAACCGCCGTGCCAGGAGCTTGGAAGAGTTCATTGGCAATCAAAAATCCGTAGCGTTGTCCGTCAGGATTCGTGATAAAAAGAAGAATGGTTGGTGAACCGCCCGTGTTGAAATCGCTTGGCACCAGCACTTCAAATTCCACATCGCTGGCATTGATAACTTGTACATTCCTGCGTCCCAGCACTGCCGTCAGGCGCGGGCTAAACGCCACACCGCGTACGATAAACGATAAATTCCCATTCGTCCACTTCGGCGTTGCGCTGAGAATAAGCGGTGCATTGCGACCGATAATCTCCACGCTCGCGCTGGTGCTTTGTCCGTCGAAGTTTTGAATGCGGATACTTGCTGTGCCGCGTCGTAGGTTCACTTCTGCGGGAATATGCACCTGTGCTTGCGTTGAGGAGAGAACAGCACTGCCGAGCAGACTTTCGATGTCATTGACAAAAATCCGTGCATAACCATTGCGGAAGAAGCCTGTGCCGCTCACTATCGTCGCAAAACCTTCGCCGCTTGCGGTGGTCGAGCGTACCGAAAGCCCCGTAATGGTGGGTGCGGGCGCACGAACAATCGCAAAGGTCGTCGAAACGGTGAAGGTGCCGACCTGTACGGTCAAGCGTTGCACGCCAGGCAGAAGAGCGAATGCTGGAATGAGCAAAGACGCGCCTGTGGAGCTGACCCCAGTAATCTGAAGGGGTGTTGCGAAGCCCGTTGCGGTGCCATTAGCAGAAATAGGCGTGATGCTAATGTTCGCGTAAATGGGAATGTTCTGTCCGGGCAGGAAGAATCCTGCATTGCTGTCGCCGGTGGGAATGTTGGGAATCAATACCGTTGGTGCGCCGCCAGAGGAAGAACCGCCGCCGCTTGAGCCACTTCCACCTGAACCACCTGACAAATCTATCACGGGTGCTGACGGCTGCTCATAGGTAAAGCCCCCGCCCGACACGCTGCCAAGCGGTGTAGAAACCGATACGCCACTGCCATTGCCAGGTGCGCCCAAAATTGCGACAATATTGCCGTCGACAATGGTGAAGCTCTGTACTGGAACGCCGCCGACGCTTACGGATGTCGCACCGTTGAGGTTGAAACCCGTGATGGTAACGGTAGAGCCAAATGTGCCTGTCGCGGGAGAAATGCTCGTTATTTGTGGCATAGGCGGTGCGACGGTTATTGTTACATTTGCGCTGACAGTGCCTTGGCTATTCGTCGCACGGATGCTGGCGGTGAAGGTACCTGCTTCGCTCGGAGAACCCGTCAGTCCCGTGGCATTGAAGGAAATA
>JAAFIV010000034.1 GCA_013298775.1 Ignavibacteria bacterium
CAAAGACCATGTTTCCAAAAAGCCCGTCCCAAAAACGACTCCAGCGTTTGCTTAAAAAAACTTGACTTTTCCATAGAAATCGGGCGGCTGTTATCACAAGCGCAGTAGCCGTCCGGCGGGTTTACAAGGGACGTGCTGCGCGGAGATAAGAACCCGCCGGACGGTCAAGAAACCGCCCGACGGGATAGTACCTGACCAGCTACAAAAAGTGAAGGAAAGATTTACTTGAACAAGCGGAGAACATTCGCCAATGCTTCTACGTCGGCGAGTGTATTGTACACGCTTGGGGAAATGCGTATGAAATCACCACGCAAGGAAACATGGACGTTGTTTTCTGCGAAACGTGCTTGCAGTTTGTCGCAATCAATCCCTTTTGGCAAAGCAATACCAAAGAGATGTTCTGCCCGTGAAGAGCTTTTCTTTGCTGGCGTTGCAAAAGAAAATGCCGTATTTTCCAGCAACGACGATAAGTGCTTGTTCAGGGACGCGCAGTATTCTTGTACACGTTCAGGCTTCCACTTCAAAAGCTGCTCCAATGCTGCATTCACGGCGGGAATGAGTGCAAAGTTTGCCGTTTCACCGACGTTGAATTTCGCCATACCTTTTTTGTATTTCTGCTCATACTTTACCAAATTTTTAAAATCTTCGCTCCCTTTGCGCCCAACCCATGTTTCTTCAATCGGCATGGCATCGGCAAAACGCTCGCCCCAGTACGCAAACCCGATAGAATACACGCCCATCATGCACTTGTAGGAAGCCGCAATGAGAGCGTCGGGCTGAATTTCCTGCACATCAAAGGGCAGCGCACCAATACTTTGCGTTCCGTCCAATACAAACACTGCGCCCACTTTTTTTGCGGCTTTACTGATTTTCTTCAAGTCAAAAACGGTGCCATCTGTCCATTGTATTGTACTGAGAATAACAACCGCCGTATTTTCATCAATCGCTTCCAAAATAGCTTTGTTCCAGCTACGCGCTTTGTCCTTCGTATTTTTCGGCTCTACTAGACGCAATTCCATACCTCGTCGAATATGCTCGTGCCACGCATAAATGTTGCTCGGAAACTCATCAACCACCGACACGATATTCTGCCCTTTTTTTGCTTTTACATTCTTTGCCACAATCGCCGTCCCGTAGGAGACCGATGGTAAAATCGAAATGCTATGGTACGAAGGCGCGTTGATAAGTTTGGCAAAAAGTTTGCGCGATTCCTGCGGAAGGTCGAAAAAATCAGCCCCGGAAATCAGGTGTGGGAGGCTTTTCTTTTGCAATCCCCGCATTCCTGCCTCTTCCACACTTTTGAGTAAAGGCGACATATATGCGCAATTCAGATAATGAATTTCATCGGGCAATGAGAACAAATGACGCTGGCAATCAAGCATACGATATGATAAAATTGTTGAGAAGGAAGTATTTTTTGAGAAATTTGTCAGCCTGAAGTTAGCATTTGTTCGAGAAGGAAACAAGGTTTTCGCGTTCTTTGCGGTGATTTTTGAGAGAATATTGTGATACCAAGCCGTAATAATCAGAATTTTTCTGGCTTTTGCAGGGAGATTTGTTGTATTTTTGACGAGGAAAAAATCAACAATTCATTCAAAAAATCTGTTGTACTGCATGAAAATTATTACGTTTGCCAATCACAAAGGCGGAGTAGGAAAGACCACAACCGTAGCAAATATCGGCTACGCACTGGCACATAATCACAAAAAACGAGTGCTGATGATTGATATGGACCCGCAAACAAACCTGACCACGCACTTTGGTTTGTACGCCCGCCCCGAAAATACAATGTACGAGATTTTACGCGGCTCGGCGGATATTGTTTCCTCTATTCAAGAACTTTCTCCCAAACTCCATTTACTGCCCTCTTCGCTGGATGTTACCAATACAGAATCTGAACTGCAAGGCGTAACGGGGCGCGAGTTTATTCTACGTGAGGCATTGGAATCTATTCAAGGCTACGATGCTGTTTTGATAGACACGCCGCCAAGTTTGGGCATTCTCACCGTGAATGCTTTTACTGCTTCGACCGATATTTGCATTGTTGTACAAACGGAATTTTTCGCGTTGCAAGGGTTGGCAAAATTGTATGAAATCATTACGATTGTGCAAAAACGTACCAATCCTCAACTCACCATTTCAGGTGTGATTCCAACGATGTTCGACCGCAGAAAAGGAATGCACGTAGAAGCATTGCAAGCCCTTGAAGAACGCTTCAAAAAAGAACTGTTCAACGTGCCTGTTACCGAAGCGATTGCGCTTGTAGAA
Organism: Ignavibacteria bacterium; assembly: GCA_013298775.1. Lineage (GTDB taxonomy): Bacteria > Bacteroidota > Ignavibacteria > Kapaibacteriales > UBA4661 > PH2015. Next base: position 2,269 of record JAAFIV010000034.1, read on the forward strand.
GCGGCTTCGGCGGGTAAAAGCATTTTTGAATATAAGCCTTCTTCCAAAGCTGCCGAACAGTACGACGAACTTGCAAAAATAATTGCTAAAAAAATTCTTCGCTAAAATTTTCTTTGTCTTTTCTAACCGTTTAGAATACCCAACTATGAGTACAAAAAAACCAAAACTTCAGAATAATCCTTTATCATGGGTGGAGACGAAGAAAGTAGAAATTCAAGGCATTCGCCTTTCGGATGTGCAGTACGTTTCGCCCTCGAAGCTCAAGCCCAACCCATTCAACCAAGATTTTTTTCGCGAAGAAAGTGCGGAGTATTTTAATAACCTTCGCAAAGATATTCAAGAGCGCGGGATAATCGTTCCGCTTATTTCCAAAAGAGACGATACGCTGCTTGCGGGACACAATCGTTTACGCTTGGCGCAGGAATTGGGTTTGGAAAATATCCCCGTGCAATATGTCTTGGATGCGCTCCCAAAAAATGCCGAGCAGGAATTTATCATTAAAGACAATCTCTTTCGCCGTCAGTTCTCTTCGGCGGAATGGATAACCTTGTATAAAAAGCTCTACCCCAATTTCGACGAGCAGATACAGCAGGAAACACGCGGTGGCGGACTAAAGTGGAGTAAAACGGAACGTTCCGTTTTACTCGAACAGGAAGACATTGCAAACCGTTTGACTGCTGATAAAATTGCCCACGATACGGGACAAAAGGTCTCGGCGGTGCAGAAACAGTTGTCGAAATACCGTAAGGAAATAAAGGAAAACACTACTCAAAGCAAAACCTCAACAGCAAAAAAGAATGGTACGCAAAAGAGCAGTACGCAAAAGAATGTTGTGAATACGGTTTTGGTAGAGGAGACAAGCGAGGTTTTGGGGAAACTTGAAAGCAAAGTAAAGCAGGAAAACGAGAAGACAATACGGATGGTGTTGAAGAAAGTAGAATCGCTGAAAGTGAAATTGGAGAAACTGCTGTAAGAAAACTATGAATCCAGCCACTCCTTAAACTGGCTTGCTTTTTCGCGCCCGATGATAATCTCGTCGGGCGCGTTTGGTTTTACGACCACTTTGAGCTTGCCATTGAAGGAATTGAGAACATTTTGGATTGCCTGAATGTGCAAGACATACTGCCGGTTTGCGCGAAAGAAATGCGTAGGATTGAGGACAGAAGCCAAATCCTCAAGCGAAAAATCAACGGAGTAGCGTTTTGCCGCATTGGTAATGAGCCACGAAATTTTATGCTCGCTCACAAAATACGCAACATCAGCAACATCAATACTAACATAACCCGTTGCAGTTTGGACAAGGAAACGAGACTTGTAGGTTTTATGCGTTGCTGTGAGTGTTTGGAGTAATCCTTGAATATCTTGTGCATTTGTTTGTGGCAAGGATTGAATCTGAGCGGAGTTGTTTGTAAATAAAGCTCTCATTGCGGCGAACTTTTCCAAAGACTTCTCTAATGCTTGCTCTTCAATAGGCTTCAGCAAATAATCAATACTGTGAACTTGGAATGCTTTGAGTGCGTATTCGTCGTAAGCCGTTGTAAAAATAACAGGCGTTTGGAGGTTAATTTCATTGAAAATTTCAAAACTTATGCCGTCAGAAAGCTGAATATCAAGAAAAATGAGGTCTGTTTCGTTGCTTTGTTGGAAAAAGGTAATCGCCGTGCTGACGCTATCAAGCACTTCGTAAAACTCAGCACGTACGCCACTTTTCGCAAAGTAATCGCTCACAAGTTTTTGCAAACGATGCGCTGCACGTACTTCATCTTCAATGATGAGAATTTTCATAGCCATAAAGTAAATGAAAAAACGTAGCTTGTCAGGTCTCCTCTCGTCGGGCGGCTGTTATCACAAGTATAGTAGCCGTCCGGCGAGTGTACACTTGATGCATGGTCGAGAGAAGAACCCGCCGGACGGTCAAGAAACCACCCGACGGGATAGTACCTGACCAGTTACGAAAAAACTACACTGCAAGCTCTTCCATGCTTGATTCTGTCTTCATTTGTGCGCTCTGAGTCCGCTCATTTTCTTCATACTTTAACGGCAAAAGTGGCAGCGTTACCGAAAACGTATTCTCGGTTTGTTGCACCTCAACGGGAAGAGGGGTAAGCAACGAGTAGCGATGGCGAATGTTCCGCAGTCCAAGATTCGTCGAGGTTGGGGGAGTTCTCTTGATTTGGAGCGCGTTTGAAACCGTGATAGTATGTTCTGTGGCGTAAATCTTCAATGAAAGCGGTTGCCGCTTGGAAATGATATTATGCTTTACCACATTTTCAACGCACAGCTGCAAGGCAAGCGGCGGCAAACCCAGATGTTCACTTGCTTCGGCAGTATCAATCGTTACACGAAGATTATCACCAAAGCGAAGTTCGTGCAAGTACAAATAAGCGCGTATAAACGTCAGTTCGTCCTCAAGCGGAATCAGGCTTGTGTCCTTGCTTTGCAACACATAACGATAAACATTCGATAATTCCTTCACAAACTTTGTTGCAAGTCGCGGCTCTTCTTCAATGAGGGCGGTGAGCGTATTCAAGCTGTTGAAGAGAAAATGCGGGTCAATTTGTTGCTTGAGAGCTTCATTTTGGGCTTCGAGCGAAACGCGCTTGAGTTCTTCGGTTTCTTGTAGTTGTTCCCTCCAGCGTTCAAAGAGCAACATTCCCACCTGCACAGCATTCATGCCGATTGCGACCACGAGCGCAAAGAGAATATTCGTTTTTATCAAATACACTTTTTCTTGTGTGTCGTAGCCGTAAATGAGAAGTTGCGAGAGCGTAAAAACATCAATCCAAATAAATGCGGTGAGAAATAAATGAGAAAGAATGAGCTTTTTGAGCTTCGTTTCAATCGGGAAATGCTGTTGCAACCAGACAAAAAGGCGTAAACTAATTTCCGAGCAAATGAGCGTATAAATAACGGAAGTGCCAATATCTACCAGAATCTTAAACGGTTCTGTGCGGACAAATTGCTGCCCGTATTCATCAGTCAAGCTGAGAATGTACCCCAATGACACAAATGTAAACGTCAGAAGCGGTACAAGAACAAACCGAATGAAACGAAACTGCTCTTTCATAGCTCATTTACTCCTTTCCAAGTGCTTTGGCAATATCTGCCTCCGCAACGAGAATATCGTAAATTGCTTGTGAATAATTTGCCTTTGCTTGGGCGAGGGCTAAATCTGCGTCGGACACCTCAAGCTGTTTTGACAACCCTTGCTGAAAACGGCTGCGGATAAGGCGCAGACTGCGCTCTGCGGCTTGCACGGTGCGCTCTTGCGCCAGAAGACGCTGGGCAGCTTCGTTGTAGCTTGCTTCGGCGAGTTGAATTTCTGTGCCAATCACGCTTTTTACAAAATCAAGACGCTTTTCCGCTTGTATTTTGGAAATCGTGGATTGCTGAACGCGGCTATCAGTGCGGAATCCGTTGAAAATTGGGACGTTTACTTGAATGCCCAGAAATGAACTTTGTGGAAACATTTGCTTGGAAAAGTCGAAATTATCTGCTTGCGAAACGATTTGATATTGTCCAAACGCCGCGAGTGAGGGCAGATATGCTGCTTGGTTGCTGGCAAGTTCAGCTGCCGAGAGGTCGCGCTGTAAGGAAAGTTGCTTCACATCGGGGCGAGTGCTGAGTGCGCCCGCAAGTTCGTTTTGCAGAGAACGCTGTGTTTCGGGCTTCGCTGCAAGCGTGAGGGAATCTGTCAAAGCAAGATTTTGTGCGCTGTTCAAGCCAAGCGAAATTGCCAGCGCGGCGCGGGCAAGATTTGTTCCATTCTGAATTTTCGTCAGCATTGGGCGCAAATTCTCGACCGCAACAAACGCCCGAAGCGTGTCTGCCTCCGTTGCCAAGCCCTTCGCAAGCAAAGAACGCACTTGCGCAAGTGTTTCCTCACCGCGCGAAATATTTTGCCGCATCAGTTTTGCTTGCTCTTCCGCCATGAGAACGTCGTAGTAGCTCTTTTTTACGTCCCGCGCCTTTTGCACACGAGCCGCACCAACACTCTCTTTAGCGAGTGTTTGACCAATCTCCGACATAATTCCAGCATGGCGCAAATCCTCCTGAATAAGCGGCATCTGCACACTTCCTGTGAGATTGTACGAATTTGCCAACCCCGCGCGAATGGCTTGCAATCTGCCTTCTTCAGGAACTAAGCCTTCTACGGGGTCGAATTTGAAGGCAGGAAAAAAGAACACGGGAACTTGAATATTCCGAATGTATTGCAAACTTGCTGAGACCTGTGGCAGAAACGCGCTTCGTACCTCGCGTGTACGCTGCACCGCTTTATCTTCCTCCAAACGTGCTATTTGCAATTCGGGATTGTTTTCCATTGCCATTTTCACAGCATCCGAAAGAGAAAGAGCTTGTGCGCCTGAGGTTTGCTTGGTTGGAAGGCTGTTCGGTTGCGCAAACATTGTTTGTTCTGCAAAAGTAAGCGCGACGAGGAGAATGAGCGTTTTTGCTACCGTTTGCGCCGCGCCGTTGCCATTTTTCGCATGACCATTTTTACCATTTTCGGAATGACCGTTTTCAACGTGCAATTCCTCGGAAAGCCCATTATTGCTTACGTTGTGGGTATGTATTTCTCCGTGCATTTTTCCTTTTCCGCTTAGTTTTTGTGCAATGCGAAGAGTGAATGCCCGTAGATTTTCAATATCCACATAGATAGTTGGAACAATGAGCAAGGTAAGGAACATTGAGCTTGTGAGACCGCCAATGAGCGCGACCGACAAGCCTGATTTCCACTCGCCGCCCGCGCCGGATGAGAGCGCAATCGGGAGCATTCCAATCACCATTGCAATCGTGGTCATCAAAATTGGGCGAAGGCGGGTACGTCCCGCGTCCATGATTGCCTCGCGCACAGTCATTCCTTCGGCACGGGCAGCATTGGTGCGGTCCACAAGGAGAATTGCATTTTTTGCCACCAAGCCAATCATCATAATTATTCCCAAAATCGAAAAGATATTGAGCGATTTCATTGCCAACGCCAACGCCAAAAGCGCACCAACCATCGCAACCGGAATCGAAAATAGAACGATGAACGGATAGACCCACGAGTTGTAGAGCGCGACCATGAGCAAATACACGAATAAAATTGCTGCAAGTAAGGCAATTCCGAGACTTCCGAAAGCATCACCTTGATTTTCTAAATCGCCCAAGTAATCTACCTTGATACCTGCTGGAAGCCGCGTCGTTGCGAGCTTTGTTTTCAATTCTTCACCCATTGTGCCGCTTGGAACGCCGATTGCTTTTGAAATAACGGTAATCGAAGCATTACGATTGCGGCGGTCAAGTTTTGAGGGACTTTGCGCTTGTTGGATGGTGGCGAATTGCTGCAATTCGATTTTTTGCCCCATCATGTTGGTAAAGGTTAAGGTCTTCAAACGCTCTGTTTGTGCGCGGTCTGCGGCATCGTAGCGAATACGCACGGGATATTCTGTTCCTGCAAGGCGGATTTTACCGTCGTCGTTTCCAGCTAATGCTGTGCGCGTTGCAAAGCCGACTTCTTCCAGCGACAAACCAAAACTCGCCATCTTCTCGCGGTCAATTTCTACGCGGGTTTCAGGCTTTGTATCTTCAACCGACAAGCGCACATCCGCCGAGCCTTTTATTGTTTTTAGCACATCAGCAACGATGCGCCCTGCAGCCAGCACCGAATCTCGGTTCGCGCCAAAGAGCAGCACTTGAATTGGTGCGTCGTCCGCACCGCCAAACATTCCAATTGGCGCGACGCGAGCTTTTACGCCAGGCGTTTCTTGCGCAATGAGTTTGAGTTTTAACGCCAAACGTGCCGCGTCTTGGTCGAGGCGTGTGCGCTGGGCTTTTGGCGTAAGCGTTACGTCAATGTACGCGCCATTGCTCACGCCTTCAGCATCGAAGCCGCTTGAGGTCGTGCCGATGTTGGTGTTCAGCTTTTTTACTTCGGGCATTTTGGTAAATTTTTCCTCAATTTTTCGCACAACCGCGTTTGTTTGCTCAATCGGCGTGCCGGGCGGTAAGGTGAGCGAAACCGATAACTCGCCTCTGTCCGAGCCGGCAACGAACTCGCTACCAACAAAACCAAAGGCGGGAAGCATGAACGATGCCACAAGCAAGGTAAATGCGCTCGCTGCAACGGTTTTACGATGGTCTAATGCCCACGCTAATACGCCCGCATACCAATTCGTGAGGCGGTCGAACAGAGTTTCAAACCACAATCCGAAGCGTCCCATGAGCGTATTTTTTGTTAAATGCTCAAGGCGCGAAAAGCGGGAAGCCAGCATCGGCGTTAGCGTGAAGGACACGAGCAAACTGAGCAGCGTGGAAATCACGACCACAAGCGCGAATTGCCGCATAATGTCGCCAATCAAGCCAGAAACCAGCGAGAGCGGCAGGAACACGACGACATCCACAAGTGTAATGGCAAGCGCGGAGAAGCCAATGTCCATGCGCCCTTTGAGCGCGGCAGAGCGAGCATCCATGCCGCGTTCAAGCTGTTGGTAAATACTTTCCAGCACCACAATCGAATCATCCACGAGAATCCCGACCACGAGCGACATTGCAAGCAGCGTCATCAAGTTCAGCGAAAAATTGAATAAGTACATCGCAATAAACGTGCTGACGAGCGAGGCGGGAATAGAAATCATCACAATCAAGGAATTGCGCCATGAGTGGAGGAAGACCATCATCACAAGCGCGACCAGTACGATTGCTATTTGCAAGTCGTGAACAACAGCATCGGCGGCTTCGAGCGTAAATTCCGCTCCATCTTGCGCAACGGTAAAGGAAATGCCATTTTGCTTGTATTCATCCTGCAATTTCACAATTTCCTCGCGCACCAAACGGCTTACTTCCACCGTATTTGCGTCGGTTTGCTTTTGTACGAGAATGCCAACTGCGTCCTTGCCCTGCAAGCGCGACATCGTTTCTATGTCCTTCACGCCGTCGCTCACGTTGGCAACGTCGCTTAATTTTACCACGCTCTGTGAAACACCGTTTTGTGCTGCAACGCTTGAAACGACGAGGTTTTTGAGGTCGTCAATGCTTTCAAATTTCCCGCGCACACGCACACCAAATTGCGCATCTTTATCGTTCACTTTTCCTGCTGGAACGTCGAGATTTGCGCGGCGCAACGCCTCCGAGACCTGTACAATGGACATATTATAGGCGCGGAGTTTGTCGGCATCAACGCTGATGCTGATTTCGCGCTCGGTCAAGCCGATAATGGAAATTTGCGACACGCCTTTTATCTGCGCCAAGCGAGGTTTTACCTGCTCTTTGAGGATTTGTGAAAATTCACGCTCTTCCAGCGAACTTGTTGCCGAAATGCGCAGAACGGGGAGTTCATCAAGCTGAAACTTCAGTACCATCGGGCGTTTCACGCCAAGCGGGAGGTCGCCGAGTTCATTGATTTTGCGCTGTACGTCTTGCGTTGCGAGGTCGGCATTGGCGGTTTGTTGAAATTCCACGAACACGGTTGAAACGTTCTCGCCAGAGTTGGAAAAAACGCGCTTGAGCTTGCTCACACCCGCGACGGATTCTTCGATGCGCTTGGTGACGCTGTTTTCCACTTCGCTCGGACTCGCGCCTGGATACAGCGTAATCACGGTAACGAAGGGCGAAGAAATTTTCGGTAATAACTCGTAGGAAAGCTGATTATAGCTGAAAATGCCCAGAAAACCGAGTACCGTGAAGAGAACGATGATGAGAATTGGGCGTTTTATGGATAATTCGGTGATAGTCATAATTTGAAAAAGTGTAATTCGAGAATAAAAAAGCTAAAATTTTTGCGAAAAAAGGCACTTCGGAAAGTGAGGTTTTACGCCATTTTGCGGGGATTTTTTGAATTATCAGATAAAATAGTAAAAAATAAATAGCCGAAAATATGCGATTATCGTTAATTTAGAATCCAACACAACGTTTTGTGAAGAAAAATGCAACTCTTTTTTAGTGAAAGTTTCTTGAAACGTTTGGAGCCAGAGACTCCAAACATACCTTCACAGGTATCTCGTACAGCGCACGTACCAATCCTTGGGGAGTACGTGCGTTTTTTTTCTGTGTGAGCCTTCAGAAAAAAGGTGTTGAAAATTTCTTGTAATGTCGATTACTCCTTGCTTACAGCGATTTCCTAGACCAATTCTCCTACGTGTATATCGGCAATTTTTGTTGAAATACTCTTGATAAATGCAGAGGGATTATCAACTGAGATAGTAAAGACTTTTACTATTTTTTTTCGACCATAATAGCCGAGAAAAGGAATCTCTGTGTGGCAAGCAATGACTACATTGCCAGCAGATAACGTACTAAAACTTGGCACCGCTTCTTGATGCTGCAATCCCTCCTCATTCCTTGATTGTGGGACTTTTTGCAGCAGTGATACCGAAGAAATTGCAGAATAAGGAATCTCTACATTCCAGCGAATACCGAGACGGAATGCAAGATGGTCTTGGCGAAGAACGATTGGGCGTTTTATAATCGCAACACAATCTGCTAATAATGCAAGCATTCTATACGCACTGAGAATTGTTACAACAGTAGCAACGGTGATGTTTACAAGGTATAGAAGTAAAAAGTGAACTCCGATAAGTTCCACAACAACAACAGCGAGTAATATAGGCATCAAACTACCATATCCTGAGCTTTTATGCGTTGTGTAGGCTTCTTCATGCTGCGTGCTTTCGGTGTTTCCTTGCCAAAAGAACAGCGCATATCGCAGCATTGCTGTTTCAAAGGAAAGAATGTTCGTGATAGCATTGATGCGCCCTTTGAAGAAAATATCTGCAAAACTTTGGCGCAGATTCAGCAAGAAATCACGCTTTTTTGCGTCAAGTATTTTGTAGCGCGTAACAACTTCTTTGAGCTTTTTCAAGGAATACAAAGCGAAAACTATCTCAAAGGTGAGCATCGCGTACCCCAGATATTTCAATGCGTCCAGCAACATACAGCATGAGAAAAAGTGAATAAAACAGTTCAAAGCTACGATTGTTCCAGACGTTTTACTGCACAACTACTTCCGAGCCGTTGCGGACATTATTTTGTCCTGCTGTAATCACCCGCTCGCCACGCTCAAGACCGCTTAAAACCTCGATATTTGTTCCTTTTTCTGCGCCAAGTTCAATCGTGCGTTCTTTTGCAAACGTTTTTCCGTTTTCTTGCGTAACAACGTACACACTGGCGCGTTTGCTGCTGCCGATGAGTGCCAAGCGAGGAATCATCAGGGCTGTGCGAGGAGCTTTGTTTTCAAGGTAGATTTTCGCGCTCATGCCTGATTTTATCGGATGCGTAGAGCTGTTTGGTAAGAGAACTTCTATCGGATAATTATGCGTTTCATTGCCGCGAACACTGATAAATGCTACTGTTCCCGTGAATTTTTCGCCCGCATACACATCCACCGACACGCGCACCTTTTCGCCTGTGCGCAGCTTCAAAACGGCTTGTTCTGGCACATTAGCGCGAAGTTTCAATGTGGAAATATCCACCACCGTCGCAACGGGCATTCCGGGCATAACCATCGTGCCGACGCTGACTTGCCGCTCGACAACCGTGCCAGAAATGGGGGATTTAATCACAGCGTCTTGAAATTGCCGCTCCGCCCCGATAAACTGAGCTTTCGCGCTTTGATAGCCAAGCTGTGCGCCTTCCAGTTCGTTTTCCGAAGCGTTGTTTTCTTTGCGCAATGCCTCCAAGCGGTCAAGGTCGCGCTTTGCTTTGTCCATGTTAGTTTTTGCAAGCAAATACGATGAATATTTTAGCGTCGTGTCCACTTTTACAAGTGCAGAACCCGCATGGACACGCTCGCCGAGCGATACATAGACTTTAATTGCCCGCCCTTGCGTTTCCGCCATTACGGGAACTTCATTGTTCGCATTGATTGTTCCAGAGAACGTGAGGCTTTCGGTCAAGGTTTGCTCTTCCACGCTTTGCGCTTGCACGTTGATAGCGAGATTCATCGGCTGTTCCGCCTTTGCTTCCATTGTGGCTTTATTGCGCATAAGCAAAAACGTGATGCCGCCGCCTAAAAGGAGAACAACGATAATTGTTTTGAGTGCTTTCATGGTGATAAATGTTTTGTGAAAATTATGAATAGATGTCAGTATTTATGAGGCTTTGAGGTGTTTTTCACGTTCAATTTCTCGAAGAAACAAAAATAGTGGCAGAGCGAACGACGCGCCGCCCAAAAACAAGGCTGCCACGCAAGCAAGTATTGAAGAGGTTTTGAGACCAATTCGCCAGCCTTCGTGTGCGGTAAAGGCGAGAATCACCAGCGCGGTGAGAAAAAAATCATTGACAAACGCAGTAGTGATGCGCTCTTTGTAGAGGTGTTCAACGGCAAGCGAAAGATTGATACCATGCGCGGAAATAAATCCGAAAATATCCCAATATGGTACGCAAAGCCCAATGATTGCTGCGATGAAATAGAAAATTTTCATAGATACTTGGTGAAATGTGCGCTGAACTCTATGCTTGAAGACGAATAATCATGGTAAGGATTATGATATTCTATCATTCATTCTACAAACAAAGATACGATGCGCCCTCGCGTCAAGTTTCACGCATTCAACCGAATTGATAAAAACACTGACCGAATTGACAATTTTTGCGACTGAAAAGTGTATATTAGAGTTTACCGTTATTGATACGATCTAGGTTATTACCTTTGTACAACGTTCCAGTATTGCTCTTGGCAACTATCTGTCAGGAGAGTCGTTTTCTAAAATATATTTTAAATTATGCTGAATTACATATCGAACATGGTGCCGAAAAAGCTGTATGTATTGTATATGTGCGGCTTCTGGTTTCTCGTTGTTGTTATTCCGTCGGAGATTTTTTCGCAAGGATTGTCTGTGCAAACAAGTGGCGCAAGCACGGGTACGGTTTCAATAAAAATGCGTGGAATGCTCTCCGATGTAGGTGTTATGCGGGTTGCGCTGTATAGCGAACGCAATGAATTTTTAAGTGAAAAGCCGATGTTTGGTGGAACTGCGGGCATTCAGCACCATGAGGCTACGCTGGATTTTCATCATGTTCCTTTTGGATTTTATGCTGTTTCCGTTTTTCACGATGAAAATGCCAATGCAAAGCTGGATGTGAATATCTTCGGACCAATTGAACGGTATGGTTTTTCCAATGGCGCACGTGGAATAATCGGACCACCGAGTTTTGATAAAGCAAAAGCATTTTTCAATGAGCCGCATAAAATCTATATTGTTGAGGTAAAATAGCATTGACAATTTTTTGAAAGAGAATCTCTTCGTGAACGATACATCAAAAACAACAACAACGAAAAAAGCTCCAAAAGCCTCGCCAAAGCTCACGCTGAGGGAAACACTCACAAAAGCAGAAAAGCATCTCGCGAAATCTGATTCTGTGATGAAAACGCTTATCAAAAAACATGGCGAGTGCCGCTTACAACCACAATCCGATGCCTTTTTTGTCCTGTGCGATTCGATTATTTCACAGCAAATTTCCGTAAAAGCGGCTGCGGCAATTATGAAACGCTTCGTGGCATTATTTCCCAAGGAACAGCCAGACCCTGCATTATTACTAGGTTTGCCAGATGAAGTTGTGCGTGCTGTTGGATGTTCCAATTCCAAAGTAAAGTATCTCAAAGATTTAGCAGGAAAATTCCACGATGGCACGCTGAAACCCAAGAAATTCGCGGTATTGGAGGATGAAGAGCTTATCAAAACGCTGACGCAGGTGAAAGGAATTGGCAGGTGGACGGCAGAAATGTTCCTCATTTTCTCACTCAATCGCATGGACGTAATGGCAACCGACGACTACGGCTTGCGCAAAGCAATGATGCTGCTCTACAACATGCCAGAAATGCCAAAACGCGCACCAATGCTTGAACTTGCAGAAGCATGGAAGCCGTATCGAAGTGTGGCTTCGTGGTATTTGTGGCGGTCGCTTGATAATGAGCCGAAAATATAATGTAATGTACCTTTGATGTAAAGAATTATCACACCAAGTACCCTCAACACAGCATGAATACTACAACGCCATTTGCAACCGCCCTTGCTGCGCAGCTCAAAACGCTTCCCGACCTCCAGAATGTGCCTGAGGAACAGCTTTGTTGGCTCATTAACAACAGCGAAGTGCGGCAGTATGAAGTGGGTGAGCATACCTTCAAAAAAGGTGATGCGATTGACGAAATGTACATTGTGCTGAATGGTGTTATTAGTATTCGCCTTGAGCAAAATGGACAGTTTCGAGAATTATTAGAATTGAAAGAGGGAAATATTAGCGGGACGCTGCCGTTTTCACGCACCGCAAAAGCTGGTGGTTACGGGCTTGTGCAGGAATCAACGAGTATTTTATTTTTGCATAGAAGCAATTTTCGTGAAATGGTTGCCACGTGTTATGAACTTACAGAAGCACTTGTCCACGTGATGTCCACGCGCGTTCGCACATTGACCGAGCGTCAGCAACAGACCGATAAAATGGCAGCACTGGGGCGGGTTTCGGCAGGTTTAGCGCATGAATTAAACAACCCATCGGCAGCGATTGTACGCTCGGCATCAGAATTCAAAAAACATCTTTCCAACACGCCCGACCGCTTCAAGCGAGTAATGATGCTGCAACTGGACATTGATGCTGTTGATGCGTGTAATAATCTCGTGTTTCAAAAAGCACAGGCTGGAATACAAGATACCATGACAAGTTTAGAACGTGCCGATGCTGAAGATGAGCTTCTATCGTGGTTGGAAGACCGTAACGTTGAAGATGGGTATCACATTACGGGAAATTTTGTGGATTATGGGTTGGGAATTGCCGATTTAGAATTTATCTATGAAAAAATTGGCGAAAAAAACTTTTTTACTGTCTTGGAATGGCTTGATAACGTCCTTACCACAGAACGCTATGTGCAGGAAATGGGTGAGGCATCCAAGCGTATTCATGAAATTGTGAGCGCGGTAAAATCGTACTCCCATCTCGACCGAGCCGCAGAAAGGCAGCGTGTGGATATTCATCAAGGAATAAAGAATACATTCTTAATTTTAGGTCATAAAATCAAAAAAGCGAATATTAAAATCGTTAAGAACCTTGATTATACCTTGCCTGAAGTGAACGTATTTGTTGGGGAATTAAACCAAGTGTGGACGAATCTGCTGGATAATGCGATTGATGCCCTTGAAGGTGTTGCAGAACCAACATTGGAACTTGTTTCGCGTCGTTACAAAGAAGATTTTATTGAAATACTTATCATTGACAATGGTACGGGAATTCCAGAAGACGCTTTGCCGAATATTTTTGACCCATTTTTCACCACCAAACCAATGGGAAAAGGCACGGGACTTGGCTTGCACACGGTTCAGAATATCCTTAAACAGCATAATGGTGATATAAAAGTAGAGTCTCGCCCGGGAAGAACAGCGTTTCGTGTTTGTCTGCCGATAGGATAAAATGGTCGTTTTACCCTTTGTACACGACAAAATCTCTGGAAGTCTGGTACCATCAGGTTTCAGAGGCACAGACATTCTTGTCTGTGTTTATTGCTTGAAACCCGCGCCAACGCTTACAGACAAGAATGTCTGTGCCACTACTGAAGAAGTTTTGTCGCGTACTGAGTGTTTTACCAATCATAGAACATCTGCTTCTCTCTCTCTCTCTCTCTCTCTCTCTCTCTCTCTCATCAATAATTACATAATGCTCGACCCCTCACTCTTTTTTATTTTCGGTATCAGTATTGCCATTTTTCTTAGCGTTTTGCTCTTTATCCAACCTCGCAGAACGCAAGCAAATACAATACTTTCAGCGTGGTTGTTCCTGATAGCGTTCCACACTACCCTTTATGTTATTGTAAGGACAAACGACCTTGAAATGATAGTACATCTTTTTCCTGTCGGCATAGTTCTGCCTATGGTTGAGGGGATTTTTTTGTATGCCTACACTGCTGCCGTCACCAATCAAATGCCTCGTCGCAAAAGCTCATGGTTGCTGCATTTGGTCGTGCCAATGATTTTTCTTGTGTGGATGATTCCCTTTATGCAATTACCTAAAGCGCAGCAAATTGAGGTCCTTCGCAATAAAGGTGCAGGGTATGAGGTGTTCCTGATTTCAAATAGAATCGCCGTTGTCGGATCAATGCTCGGCTATACATTGTGGGCGCAAGTATTGCTTCATCGTCATCGTCGAAACATTCTGCATGAATTTTCCAATACCGACAAAATTACCCTGAACTGGCTTCAATACTTGATTTATGGATTCGGCATCGTCTTACTCGCGGTTATTTATCAAGGAGGGAATTGGATTATTTACGCTGCTGTTACAGCAATGGTGATGTATATCGGCTTTTTTGGTATTCGCCAAGGGGCTATTCTTACAGTAAACACTCAGCATGATTTGCAACACATTTTGCCTGTTGAACATACTCAGCACGAGCAAGATACCCAGAATCTTCTTTCTGAAAACATCTCCGCAGTACCCCAAACGCAAGATGTAATCAGGATTGTAGAAGATATTATCCTCAAAACCTCTCCCACGCTTACCGACAACAACGAAGAGAAGAAAAAGTACGCAAAATCAGGTTTGACGGCAGTTATGGCGGAGGAATATCACAACAAGCTCCGAGAAGCTATGCAAGTGCGAACGCTCTACACCAACAACGAACTCACCTTGAGCAACTTAGCGGAGGAACTCGGCATTTTGCCAAATTACCTTTCGCAAATTATCAATGAGCGCGAAGGGAAAACGTTTTATGATTATGTGAATGAACTGCGGATTGAAGAATTCAAGCGGCGGGTGACTCTCCCTGAGTATAAAAATTTTACATTGCTCGCTGTTGCGTTCGATTGCGGTTTCAATTCCAAATCATCCTTCAATCGCTGCTTCAAAAAAGTGATGAACTGCTCGCCATCGGAATATTTGGAAAAAATGCACCTCCCCACGCACTCCTAAATGGTCTCATCCTACACGATTACACTTCTTTCTGCTTCTCGCAAAGCATTGAAAAATTGACTTTTGTGGGCAATGACACTCCTCTAAAATCCTGCCTCCACCATTGGGACGATATTGCTTCCTGAAAAGCATAGATTTGAAACGAAATTTTTTTGTTTCATTGCTCAAGGATGTTGTTCCAATGACTCTTTCCAAAATTATTCTTTCCCTTTCCTTGTTTATATGCTGTGCTGTGTCTGCGTGTACGACGCTTAACCCTTCCGAAGGGGGTAATCTTGTTCCCAAAACGGTGGACCAAGACGCGACACTGCCGTCCATCAAGGTAAATGGTACGCACCTTCACGCCGAGACCTTTGGCAATCCAAATAACCCGATAATAATTGCACTACATGGCGGTCCGGGCGGTGATTATCGCTATATCTTGAACGCAAAAGCATTGGCAAATGACGGCTTTTTCGTGGTCTTCTACGACCAGCGCGGGTGCGGCTTGTCGAAGCGATATCCGCGTAAATCTATTGACTTGGACAATACGTTGGGCGATTTGAAAGGTGTTATCAATTTTTACCGCAAATCTCCCTCGCAAACCGTGATTTTGCTTGGTCATTCGTGGGGCGGTATGCTCGCAACGGCGTATGTGAACCAGTATCCAAGCGAGATAGATGGCGTGATTGCTATGGAGCCAGGCGGCTTCACGGATGTTCAAGTAAATGCGTATTTCAGAGGAGCTACGCCAAGAAGTCCTTTTGGAGAAATAACCAGCGACGTTTTGAGCCAAGAACAGTTTTTTACGGCAAGTGAAAGTAGTAATCACGAGCTTTTGGATTACAAAGTTGCCTTGATACAGCAGATGGGGGAGTTTCCGCATTTTCGCATGGGCTATATGGCAGCTCAAGATTTACTCGTGGATGGAACAAAAGCTGGTTTTGACTTCACGACTAATCTTCAACAATATAAACGAAAAATACTCTTTATTTACAGCGACGGAAACGTGGCATATCCCACTGAACATGCACGCTCGGTCTCGTCGGCATATCCAAATGTTCTCCTTCGACAAATTCCGAATTCCGTCCACAGCATGATTTTGCAAAACTGGGAAGCCACCTATCCCGAAGTGCGTTCGTATTTATCCACCTTCAAATAACTTTTACCTTCATTTTTAATATGAAAACAACAAACATTATCATCGCTCTTATTGCAAGTATTCTTGTGATATGCAGCAATCGTAGCAATGCACAAATTAATAACTGGCGGGCGTGGCAAGGCGAGCAGGCGTACATCGTCTCGTTGCAATTTGCCTTTGATTATGGCTTCGGCATCGGTGTGGGCTATGCCTACAAACTGAATACCGTGCTACCGATATTGCTCAACATTGACGTTTCTACGCAATTTGGCGAAAAAATTCTGGATGATTACAAAATACGTATCGGCGGGCAGGCAGAATTGGTGCGGCTTGGCGACTTTTCGACCACATTCAAGGCACAAGGAATTGTGCGGCGGCTCAGTAATCATTATGCGCAATATCTGAATATCGGTTCTGAACTCGGCATTATTGCTGGGTTTTATCGACCAACGTGGTTTATGGTAGGAGAATTCACCTACGATAAAACGCTGTTCACTAATGTTCAGCACAGCGAAACGGCAAAGCAAAACTCCTTTCATCAACCGCGCGATGGTTGGTATGCCTCATCGGGTGGAAATTTTCTCTACGGAATACAAGGTGGTTACTCGTTTCCGGCGATTGACGTGAATGCGAGATTGGGCGGAATTTCTACGGAAGATTTCAAAGGCGCACCGTTGTATCTACCGCTTTATGGTGTTTTGGGGATGAATGTTCGGTTTTGATAAAGGAACTTGAATTTCTATCAAAGCCTTATTTTTACTTGCTCTGAAGGCATTTTTCTTGAAAATGCTCTTAAAATACAGAAGCCCTGTATGCAAGATATAATCAAGCATACAGGGCTTTTTTGTGTAAAGGTGCGCTGGCTTATGCTAGTTTCAATTTCTTTGATTCAAAAATAATTGCTCTCCATTCCTTGCAACAAAAGCTCTGATGCGGCGTATGTGTCATCGTAGAAAAAATATTCTATCATCAATGAGTCCAATTATGTTGAACGTGGTACTTACTTTTGTCGCATTATTTTTGACCTTTGACCTTCTCTATACACAAGCCCCAAAGCCTAACGCCAATGCCATTTCCAAAGAATTACAGCGCGTACTCTCCGAAGAAAAACTTGCTGGAGCAGTCTGGTCAATCGTTGATTCCAACGGGCAGATTTTGACAGGAGCAGTGGGCTACAAAAACCTCAAAACAAAAGCTCTGATGCGCCCTGAAGACCGTGTTAGTGTTGGGTCAATTACAAAAACGGTTGTTTCATTGGGAATTTTGCGCCTTATTTCGCAAAAGAAAATCGGGTTGGATGATGCGGTCGAGAAAATTCTGCCAAACATTCATTTTCAAAACGCTTGGCAAGCCACAAACCCAGTAACGGTGCGTCATTTGCTCGACCACCGCGCAGGGTTGGAGGATGTTCGCCTTTGGCAAATGTTTAGTGCGGAGGCACGTCCAAACACGCCCTTGCAAGCAGCATTTGAGCGCGATACAACCGTGTTGCACGTTTTCGCTCCACCTGGAACAGTTTTTTCCTATTCCAATATCGGCTTCACCGTGCTTGGAATGGTCATCGAAGCGGTTTCGGGCATGAAATACGAGGTGTATTTAGATTCTGAAATACTTGCTCCACTTGGTATGACTCGTAGTACAGCCCACTTTGTAACACAAACTGGCGCAAACGCAGATTCTACCCTAGCTCTAGGGCATTTGGAAAATGGCGAAACAGCCCCCGCAATGCCAATGTATCTGCGCCCTGCTGGACAGCTCACGACAACCGCACACGACATCGCAGTTCTGATGAGCTTTCTGATGAGCAATGGCACCATCAATGGGCAAGAATTTATTGCACTAGAACTTCTGAAGCAAATGGGACAACAGCGCGAAAGCCCTGCTGCAAAGCGGGGTTTGGAAATTGGATATAGTTTGGGAGTTGGAAAACGCGATAGAAATGGCGTTACGGCGTTGTTCCACACAGGCGCGATTGTGGGCTATAATGCTATGATGCAGTTTTTTCCCGCAACACGCTGCGGCTTTTTCATTTCGCACAATATGGACAGCGAAACGGCGCAATATGAGCGTTCCAATCAGGTCTTGCTGGCGCATTTGCCCGTGAAGCCTCGTCAGAATAAGCCTGTCCCACAGAACCCTCAGGAATTATCGACATTTGACGGCTATTACACGCGGATTTTCTCGAAGTACAGCCGTTTCGCGCTTCTCGATGAACTCACGACCATCACTCGCGCCCGCTTTGAAGGCAACCGAGTCTATCTTGAGCCATTGCAAGGAAAAACAAAAACGCTCACATATTTGGGACAAGGTTTATTCCAAATGCAAGACAGGACGATAGCCTCACACGCTTTTTACCAGACGGAAAGCGGCGATTTTTTGATAAGCGATAGCAATACCACCATCAAGAAAACAAGCCTTCTGCGGCTTGTCGCGCTTTGGACAAGCCTCCTTGCAGGGCTTTTGGGAATAGTATTGGTGCTAGGTTTAGGCGTTATTCACCTTGCCAAATATCGCACACGTGCTTGGAAAAGTGCAATCGCGCCAGCGTTTGGGGCAGTTTGTGCTTTCCTTGTGCCAGCAGTGCTTTTTTCCTTCGTTCCCTACACGCAATGGGGTGATTTGACCGCAGCAAGCGGCAGTTTGTACGCAGCAACTCTGCTTTTGCCAAGCGCGTGTGTGGCTTCATTACTGTGTTTGTGGCAGGAAAGCGGTAAGCAACATTGGCGAGAATTTTTCACCAAACCAGTTTCTCTTTTATCACTATTTGCGCTCGCAATGATTCTACAAATGTGTTCAATGCTTGGTTCTTGGGGAATGATGCCGTTTTCGCTTTGGCAGTAAATTATTTTGAAAGTAAAGGCTGTTTTTGAAATAGAAAAGCCCTGTATGCAAGATTTAATCAGACATACAGGGCTTTTTAGCAATATTTCAGCGTAGATTATTGAGATACTTGATGTGATTTCCCGTATCTGAACATTCCGTACATCGTTATACCAAAGGCAATTTCAATCAATCCGCCTGTTAAAACTGAAAGAAATCCTCCCGCACCAAGCCTGAACAGCAGATATGATACCGCTCCTAAGGTTGCTCCCAGAATCCAATAAAGCCGCAAACCATAGAGGCTTGCAAAGGTCAGATAGCGACCGCCGATAATCATCAGCATCCCCTGAAAGAACCATTCTACCTTGATTTGAGCCAAACCCAATGCTAAGGGAATGCACATCAGCATCCAAATTGTTCCCTCCATTGCCAGTTTTTGCAATGGATTGTTTTTATCGTTTCCCGCCAAACCAATAACTTTATCCAGCAAGGTTGCGAGTGGATAGATAAGTCCACCACCGATAAGCAAAGCCCAAACAGCTTTCTGAGGAGACACGAAATAAAAACACAATGACGACATAAGCCAGACAAACCCAGAAACCATGACCCCTGTTGAGCCATAACCGTTTCCGTCTCTCATATCGCGCTGTGCGTCTTGTAGATTTTGCATACTTGTTGTGAATGGTAAGTGAATGGAAGATAATATCAAATTGAGTTAATCATTGTGCATACAAAGGGGCTGCAAACCGCTTGTTTACTCAGTTGCTATGTGC
This sequence comes from Ignavibacteria bacterium, assembly GCA_013298775.1. GTDB lineage: Bacteria > Bacteroidota > Ignavibacteria > Kapaibacteriales > UBA4661 > PH2015. The sequence goes on from JAAFIV010000034.1 coordinate 21,853, forward strand.
AATTCTCAACTTACATTGATATTACATTTGCATCACGGCTTTTTCATCATATCTTCAATTTTCTGTATCTCCTTTTGAGCGTGGCTGTTGTTGCTATCTAATGCAATGGATTTTTTGTAATTCGCTAAGGCTTTATCGTAGTTTTTATCAAGGAAATATGCCTCTCCCAAGCTGTCGAACGCATTGGATGAGAGCGGATATACCTCGCAGTTGAGCGCGAAGATTGCAATCGCATCTTTTACGCGACCATTTTGTAGCAAATCATATCCCATACTGTTCAGTAGGCGTTCTCTGAACTTGTTATTGTTTTGCGGCGAGGAGGCGGTAAGCGGCTGTGCGCGTTTCAGTTCGTGATATTTTTGCACGGCTGCTTCCACGCCTTTTTGCAAGAGTGCTTCGGTGATAATTTCTCGCGCCTGCGCTTCAGGAACTTTGTACTCTGCTCCGAACACGATAGCTGCAAGGTCGTATGCAACTTTGCTTGCGGATGCTTCATCGCTATTGCTCAGAATGATGACGGTTACTCGCTCCGACGGCACACGCATCAAATACGTCGAAAAACCATTGCCGCTTCCTGCGTGTCCGATAATGGTGCGATTAAATTTCTGCGAAATATGCTCCCAACCGTAGCCAGCCGCCTTGAACGGCGTAGCCATCGCATCCAACGACTTTTGAGAAACAAGTTTGGTTGTGGAGAGTGCCTTGTCATACAGCAGCAAATCCTCCGTTGTGCTGTACAACGAACCTGCTGAATACGGTATGAGTGGATTTTCGTAATGCGAATTGACGAAGGAATTCAGCGACCAATAATAGCCCGAAGCACGATTCATCACGAGTTGCGGGCGATTCATAAATTGCTCTCGCGGGTAGGGTGCGCCTGTATGCTTCATTCCAAGAGGGTTGAAGACATTTGCTTGCAAAAAATCGTAGTATGATTGCCTAGAAACTTTTTCAATAATCAATCCTAGCAAATGATAGCCCGTGTTGCTGTATTTGAACTTTTCGCCCGGCGGGAAATGAAGCGGCAGAGGGCGCACCAAATCAACAACTGCCGTGTTTGTGTACGGCTGAAAAGAATGCTTTTCATCCCAATCCGGCAGCGATGACATATTCGGAATGCCAGAAGTATGCGTCAGAAGGTGATGGATAGTGATGGGCTGCCACGCTGCGGGGCATTTATCAAGATATTTCCCAATCGAATCATTGACGCTCAATTTCCCGCGTTCCTGCAACTGCATAATTGCCATTGCGGTAAACTGCTTTGTTATTGAAGCAATGCTAAAAACTGTTTTGGGCGTATTCGGAACGTTCAATTCGTAGTTTGCCATGCCGTAGCCTTTGCTCAAAAGCGGCACACCGTCTTTTGCGATGAGGATTGACCCGCAAAATTGTTCGTGCTGCATGGAGGCTTTCATGTAGTTTTCGGCTTGCGCAATAATTTTTTCTGATGAAACAACTTGAGCCGTGCCAGAGACCGCCAACAGCGCACAGAAACACGCTGCGAGCAGTATGAGCATAGAATATTTTCGCATAACGATCCGCATGATAATTTCTCCTTGAAAAATTTGTCGTGAATGATGCACAATAATTTCAAGGACAAATCTATACAATCATGTTTTCACAAAATAGTATGAGATTAGCCTCATTGAGCAATCAGCAATTCCGAAAGTCTTTCGGCAAAAAACCGGTCGTTTCTTTGAAAACTTTGGTGAAGTGGCTTTGGTCGGAAAAGCCGCATTGGTAGGAGATTTCCGTGAGAGCGAGGCGGGAGTTTTTAACAAGCGGAATACTGTGTTCGATTTTGAGTTTTCGTGAAAATTCTCCCAGTGTACAGGCAAAATATTTTCGGAAATGCTTGGAAATCGTTACTGGATGCGCTCCAGTAGCCAGCGAGAGTTCTTCGAGGCTGATAGATTCATTCCATTTGTCGCGCAAAATCTCGTTCACGCGCCGCGCCCAGAGTGGAGCGGCTTTGGTGGATACATTCGCTGAAGAGCTGATGAATTCAAGCACGAGTGCCTGAATGCTTGCCGAGCTGCACGTATCAGCAATCAGTAATTCTTTCTGCATTTTTAGCATCAGAAATTTTGCATCAAAGCGAGATTGCACGGCGTGTTCAAGCTGCATTTCCGAAACATTATACTTTTGCAAAAATGCTTGTTCAAACTCAATGAGCGTATTTTTAGTAATCGTTGTCCGGGCAAGAGAAGAGTGTTCTTCGCCAGCGTGATAAAAGTGCAGGTCGCCCGCTTTACGTGTATAGGAGCCATGTTTGCGGCGTTCGGTATCCTCGCCATGCAGTAAAAAACACAGATGCGGATTTTCGTGATAGTGCATCCCAAAACGGCATTCCTCCGAAGAATACTCCGCCGTATGAATGATAACGCCTTCGCTCGTAAAACTGCGAAGTATCTTACCCGTAGATTTTCCTGCGCTTAAAGCAACCATAACCTTCTTTCTGTGGGATATTGAATGTATGCAATATGCTTTGTACGCAAAAAACCTTTCGTCGGTTGCAGTGTTTGCTTTTTCTTACACGGTGTCCCTAAAAAATACTACAAAATCCTTGTATGCAAGATAATATCAAGCATACAAGGATTTTTTGGGAAATGCTGACTTTCTGTACACCTAAGGATGATGCTAGGCTTTGGTCATTTTCGCCAGAGCAACGATAATTATTCCCATAGAAAGAAGAATTACTCCTACTCCCGCCGCAGCAATCATGCCACCTTCATGCGTTCCACGTGGAATTGCAACTATTTTCCCCGATAAAAATAGAGTAATGAGCGTACTCGTCATGATGGAAAGCGATAGTCCCACTGCTGCTTTTAAGGTATTGTTGTTCATATCGAACTCCTTTGTATGAATTTAAGTACAGTTTAACTAGCATTTGAGCCAATTCACGAAGAATACGTACTTTTTATTGGATTGTTGCACTACCATACACTTCTTTCATTGCTTGCAATTCAAAAACTTATCACAGATTAAATTTTTTTAAAGGACAAAAGCCTTGCACACAAGATCTTATCAAATGTACAGGACTTCTGTATTGTTTAAGTGCGTAAAAGTATGATATTATTGACATTCAAAATCGCGCTGAAAGATGCTGCGAAGCTCTTCCAATACCTCGTCGGAACATCGAAATTCTCCTTCTGTGTAGTTATCCCATGTACAGCGAATCCGCTCGCTCCCTTTTTTCAGAACGCACGAATCGTAATCAATTCCAGCATCAAAACCCTCATATTGTCGGGTAGCTTTCCAGCCCCTGTTTTGCAACTCGGAAATAATCGCATACCAATCTTTTGTGGTGATGTTGATGGTTGTTTTCATCTGGAAATACGAGCAAAAAAATCTTGAATTTCAAGTCGTGAAATGTGTCCGAAAAATACATCAATGTAACATTCTTCTCCAAATTTCGTTAGTTTGGGTTTCACGTATGTTGTTTTATCACAATCTCTCCAAACCGCATGAATACATGGCTTCTCGTTGGTATCTACTACGTTCTTACGCTCTTTTTGACCGTACTCATCGCTGGAATGCAACAGCAAACGGGCTTAATTACACCAGAAACCCTGATTTTACCGCAACTCGCGCCTGGTTTGGCGGCAATTCTCATGCTTCTTTTCTTCAAAAAAGAACGCTTCTCCATAAGCCTTTCCTTGCAAGGAATTTCGCTCAAGAACGTAGCACTGGTGCTGCTTGTGCCGATGAGCATTACCACTCTTATTTTCTTTCTTTGTCGCACGTTTATTTCGCCAATTTCACCACGAACGCCGGAACTCAGCGCGTTGCCACTTGTGTTGGGCGGAATGCTCTTGGGTGCATTTGGCGAAGAATTAGGCTGGCGTGCCTACGCACAACGCCTCGTCCATGACCGCAAAACCAGCATTCTTGCTGTGCTGACGATTGGTCTTTTGTGGGGATTATGGCACATTGGGAATTATCAAAACGGTGCGCTGTATGTCGCGTATTTCCTACTCTTTGGCGTTGGAGCGTCGGGTGTGATGACGCATTTGCTTGGTGGAACGCGATATAATCTTGTCTTGGCGGCATTATTCCATGTTGTACTGAATTGCGGCTATTACACGATGCGGGAAATTCTGCCAGATGTGCGCTTTTCACTTATCAACGGCGTGGTGTGGATACTGGCGTGGGGGATTATCCTTTTGCTTGAGCGGCGGTGGAAAGCACTCTAAATACTCGATTCTTACATTATGCGACGATTATTTGGAACGCCGATGAAGCCCAGACTCTCAGGATTTTGAGGACTGTTTTCCATCCTTAAAGTCCTTGTGAGTCCTCAAATCCGCGTTCTCAGAATCATTATGCAATTCAAGAGTCGTGTACTAAACGTTGTTTGCTTTTAGGGAAATGAAAAATGTATTCACTTTTACGCATTGTATTTAAAATGAAAACCTTCGTTACAATCGCTTCAATACTTGCGTTGCAAGGTATTGGGTTTGCACAACAACCGTCTGCAGAATATCAGGCAAAAAAAGCGAAAGGTCTCGCTGCACCGTCGCCCTTTACCGAAGCTGCCGACAAAACACGCGAGTTGGTCTATGAAGACGATTTGGTCATCGGTTTCAAGCCAATCTCTTTCCAAGCACCCGTCCACGTGTTGATTATTCCTAAACGCCGCATTCCAACGTTTAATGACGTTGTTGATGCAGATAGTCTCGTACTGGGTCGTATGATGCTTGCTGCAAAGCGCATTGCTGCAAAATTCGGCATTGCCGAAAGCGGATACAGACTGGCATTGAACACGAATGAAAACGCAGGGCAGTCCGTATTTCACATTCATTTGCATCTGCTTGGTGGGATGCCGCTCGGACCAATGGTTGACCAAACGTGGAGAAAACAAAACTCTCCTTTACCTCCTCAAAACGCGCAAGAATTTAATCTTTCAAGCCTTTTTGAGAATGGTAAAATAAGCGGAATCAATCGTGAAGTACACGTTATCAAGCCCATATCGTCTGGCTCGCCGAAGCAGGATAGCGTGCCGTACCTTCAACTCTCCGAAAAAGCCAATGAAGGCTTGGTGTGGCTGCCTGTCGAGGATTTTCAGCAGGGGACAGTCACAGTAGAGATGCGAGGAAAAGATGTCTTTCAGCGAAGTTTTATCGGCATTGCCTTTCACGGTGCGAACGATTCCACTTACGATGCGGTGTATTGCCGTCCGTTTAATTTTTTTGCAAAGGATTCCGTGCGCCGCATTCATGCGATTCAGTACATTTCTCACCCAACCTACACGTGGAAAAAACTCCGTGAAGAACGCAACGGCGAGTTTGAGAAAGAAATCGTGAATCCTCCGAAGCCTGATGAATGGCTGACGCTGCAGCTTGTCGTCGAAAAAACAACCGTAAAAGCCTTCATCAATGCCGCAACTACGCCATCATTGGTAATTGAGAAATTGAACAACCGCACCGCAGGAAAACTGGGTATTTTCGTTGCCGATGGTAGCGGTGGAGATTTTCGCAAAGTCGTTGTTGTTCCTTCAAAGTAAAAGTGTGAACAGCGCATTAAATCTTGCTTTGTTGCGTATGTATTGACCTACCTCTCCTCGTTGCATCGCACAAAACCGCTGTGGATGCTCCTTCTTTCCTTGAACAAATTATTGGCACGATGAACACGCATTTTTACCATTCCGTTAGGTACTACAGTTCTCCACGAATAATTTTTTTTCGATGTTTTTTACCCCATCGCGCCAAGGCACCGATAGGCTCATCAAGGCTTTTGGCGTATTTCGTGAGCGTGTATTCGATGCGAACAGGATAATCATCAATGACGTTTCGCGCAATGAGTTGATTCTCCTCCAACGTTTTCAATTCGTCGGACAGAACTTTTGGATTGATGCTGGAAATGCTTTTTTGAATCTCCGTAAATCGTTTGTTGCCGGCATTGATAGAAATCATGATGAGCAATCGCCATTTGCCGCCAAGGACAAAGAGTGCATCGCTCACAGCCCGCATGGATTCAGCACAGTCAATAGGAATAGTTGTTTTCATATATTGCTTACTTTTGGGTAAGTGCTACAAAAAAGTAAGTGAATTTATCGTAATTTGGTGAAGGAAACAAACAACTTTTTTGTTTACACATTCACCAAAAAACTATGTCGAAAAAGTCTGATTGGCTTATTCCTTTGGGCTTGATTTTGCTTTGTCTTGTGCCAATATTGGGCGGCGCAGTGCGTATCGGCGAACTGGCTGGCAACAAATCCATTACTCCGCAAAATGCACGTTTTTTCACTGCGCCAAGCGTTGTAATAACCCACGTCGTCTGTTCGCTGGTGTATGGAGTATTAGGCGCGTTCCAGTTCTCACGCGGCTTCCGAAGGCGATGTATGCAATGGCATCGCAGAGTTGGGACGCTACTCATAGCATTCGGTCTGCTCTCTGCACTGACGGGGTTGTGGATGACGCAGTTCTTCCCTCATGTGGCGACTGATGGACCAGCGTTGTACTCTATTCGGCTCGTCGTCGGTATTGTCATGGCTGCTTGTCATATCTTTGCAATTGTAGCAATTCGTGAAAAGAATTTTCGCCAACACGGTACGTGGATGATGCGCGGCTACGCGCTCGGGATGGGCGCAGGAACACAAGTTTTTACGCATTTGCCATGGGTAATTGCATTTGGTTCACCTCCAACGGACTGGGAACGTGATATTGCAATGGCGGCAGGCTGGTTGATAAACGCACTCGTTGTAGAGTGGTTTATCTGGCGAAAAGCCCTAAACCGTAGTTTTCTTGCGGCACAACACTGATTTCTTCTCAATAATTTTTTATAGTATTTCTATGAGTTTTCTTTCCTCATCCTTTTCCATTCCACGCCGCAACACCGCTCGTTATGCAGGTTTGCTCTATTTGCTTATGGCAATTACTGCGGCTTTTAGTTTGATAACGATTCCATCAAAGGTGATTGTGAGCGGTGATGCCGCACAAACACTACAAAACCTCCTCTCAAACGAAGCATTAGTGCGCTGGGTGATGGTTTCGCACTTCGTCTGCCACAGTATTTTTCTCCTTCTAGCGATGACCCTGCATCGGCTCTTCAAAAGTGTACATGAGCATTCTGCGTGGCTCATGGTGCTGTTTGTGGCAGTGCAAGTGCCGCTTATTTTTGTTGGTGAAGCGTGCAGTTTCTCTGCATTGATGCTCGCCAAGGGCGAATTGATACAATCGCTGGAAGCCGCTCGCAAGGCTGATTATGTACTCCTCTTGCTTGAATTGCGCGGATATTGCTTGCTCACGGCACAAGTATTTTGGGGATTGTGGCTTATTCCCTTAGGAAGATTAGTATTTGCCGCAGGTTTCATGCCGCGCATTTTGGGTGCTGTCCTTGTGGCGGGCGGTCTTGCGTACCTGGTGCAAACCTCAGCGTATGTCCTCATGCCAGGGCAGTCTTCATTTCTTATTTCGCTTGTCTATCCAATTCACACCATTGCGGAAATTTCCATGATTCTTTGGCTACTCATTATGGGAACAACCGATAAAACCAATGTTTCACCGTCATCATAATCAAATCTGTGTTGGGCAATTCGTCAATCTTCATCAAGCTATGGTGCGGCTTGCGTTAGAATAGGAATGAGCTACAAAATATAACGTTTACACCATCTTACCTGCTTTCCATCACAAATTCCATTGCGACCTTTGGTAAAATCTCTATCTTGCTCGCTTGGGAAATACTCGTCTTTTGTCTAATCATCTCTATTGAAATGTCCGCTTCAAGCCGCACAAATACTCGCTTCTTGACATTTGAAAACGCTGCACCATTCATGCTTATTTTGCTTGCGGTCATTATTGGCGGTTTTTGGCAAGCATATTTCTCCCAAATGCTTCCAAGCGGCGATTTTACGCGCATTTCGTTCTGGACGCACCTGCATTTAAGCCTAGCTGCCTCATGGATGCTTCTTCTTATCATACAGCCGATTCTTATTCGACGCAAAAAAGTACAATTGCACCGCAAAATAGGTCGTCTTTCCTATGTCCTTATGCCATTTCTGATGCTTTCGGTGCTGTGTATCTTTCGCTCGCGGCACGAGGCAAGTGAGCCAATGCTGGGAATGGCATTCTTTATTGGATGCAAGGATTTATGCGTACTTGGGGTGATGTTTTTCTGCGCTGTGAAATTTCGCTATGTGCCGCAGATTCATGCACGAGCGATGATTGCAACAGGCATTGCCTTTATTGAGCCAGCACTGGTGCGGCTTCTCATGTTTGCCTTGCCAAGATTTGCTGCCTACAATTACCTACTTACGGTACTGATAATTCATGCCATTATTCTCACTCTCATTGTGCTGGAACGCAAGCAAACACGAGGTCGGTGGGTGTTTCCAAGTTTGTGGGGAATGTATATCGTGTTGCATTTTGTCGTGCTGACAGGTGCGCGATTTGCCGTCATGGACGATATAGCGCGGTACGTGGTTTCGGTGCCTTTGCCATAGAATTTCTCAAAAGTGGATTATTGCGTATCTTTATTTCATTTTCGTGCTATGCTCGACGAACTCAAACACTATCTACAATCGAATTTTGCCTTTTCTGACGAGGAAATTGTGGAATTTTTTAGCCATTTTCGCATTCTTCAATTAAAAAAAGGGGAGAGTTTTTTGAGAGTAGGACAGGTCTGCGACCGCATTGGCTACGCTACAAAAGGTCTTGTGATGTACGTTCAGACGATTGATGGGGAAGAAAGTGTCTGCGACTTTCTGCACGAAGGCGAATGGGTTTCTTATATGAAAAGTCTCACGCAAAACCTGCCGTCCGACATGGAAATACGCGCTTTAGAGGACACAGAGTTATACGTTATTTCAAAAACATCATTGGAAGAATTACACCGAAAATTTCCCAAAACACTACTTGTGCGCACACAACTCTCGGAAGACCGCTTCGTGAGCATTGCTACACGCATTGCGGAGTTTTTACGCTTAGATGCTCAGGAGCGGTATGCACGATTTCAACGCGATTTCCCAATGCTAGAGCAACGCGTACCGCAATACTACATTGCTGCTTTTCTCGGCATTACACCCCAGTCATTGAGCCGTATTCGGAAGAATTTGATGTTGTAAATTTCCTTCAAAACAGCGCGAGTATTTCTTACCAAATGTGAATGTACACCGCGAAAAAGATTGGTAGTTTTGTGCTACAATTTTTTTTACTAATCTTTTCGCAGTTTTTCAATGAAAAATATTCTTGGTACACTTGCTTTCGCACTCTTTGGTGCAATTACTCCCATTCACGCACAAAACTCTTCCTCGCAGAACCTCTCTGCGCAGGATAGTCTTTCGCAAAGTTACAATCCCAGATTTAGCCTTGTGTTTGGGCTAACACAACCTCTCATTTTGCGCGGTTTTAACGTCGAGGTGGATTACTGGGCGGATAAATGGATGCTGGATTATTCGCATGGTTTTGGCTTACGTTTGGGAACAATTCCCATTCCAACACCCCTCAGTTCTCGTCAAATCGCATTGGATGTTGTCGTTCCGCACACGCTTGGTGTTGGTATTGGCTATCGCTTCACACCCGCTCTGCATCTCCGTCTTGAGCCGAAACTGCACTTTTTTGATTTGTATTTCGATGGCGATGAAAAAACGGCTGCAAACCGCATTGCATCATATTATACCTTTACGCTCGGTGGTGGCGTGTATTATCGCTGGTTACCATTTGAAATGAATACCGACTGGACGCGGGGAATAACAGTGATGCCGAGTGTACGCTACTGGCCCAACGTCGCATCCAGTCTACCTGAGAACAAACTCACGTATCAAAATCGCTTGACGGGCGCAAACGAAACTCACCAAGCACTCAACATCGGTGTCCTGAATACGCCGTGGATAGTGAATATCAGCATTGGGTATTCATTTTAAGTACAAAACTGTCTAATCGGAGGGTATTTTCCTTCGTAAATGCCTTTGAATTCAACCGCTTGTGTTTGCAATTCGCTTCCGATATATTTCTACTTAGGACGTTCGCAAATGACGCAGACAGTAGTGTTCCGCGCTACCACGTGATGTAGATTGTACGCGTCTTCGGTAGCACCGACACTCTTGTCTGTGCCACAAAACGAGCATTTTGTGAAAGTCCTAATACTGTGATAATGAGATTTCGTGTTCGTACAAACAAAATTTACGCTAAATTAGAAAGAGCATAACGTATGAGGCATGAATAGAGCGGCGGGCAAGATACATGAGCAGATTAATAATTGTTTCAGTTCGCACTGTTTTTGAATTCAACATGTGTAAAGGGTGCGATTTCCTCAAGAATGTCTGAATACAAGCAGATATGCGGGTGAACGAGGAATGTCTATGGGTTTATCCCAAATTGCTACAATACATATTCTGCGTAGATTTGTGATTTAAAATAATTGTTCTGTGGCAGGGTGTTGAGCTGTCAAAAGCCCACCAATGTACAGTTGTTGTTATTTTTTTTCATTGTATGCTTTACACAAATATTTCTTTAAAGAACGTCCACTACACGCTGCGTTCCCTTGCAGCACAAGATTCTATGCTGCTTGCACGGTATTTTGCTGAATTATCGGAGGAAACAAAAACGAGGTTTCAACCACATCCGCTTACCGCCGAAAAAGCAAGAGATATCACTCGGAACCCGCATGAAAGCACGTTTCGACTTGTTCTTTTTCATGGTACTCGCATTTGCGGGTATTTCATCTTGGAAGCTGAAATGTCTATTCATGAAAAAACGCGATACGCAGAACATGGAATTGAGCTAGAATCAGGCTTGGACGTACTTTTCGCGCCGTCAATTTTGGACGAATATCAAAACACCGGGCTTGCTTCCAGCGTCATGCCACATTTGCTCGACCTCGCACGGCGCATCAATGCTCGCAGTCTCGTCCTGATGGGTGGCACGCAAGAAACCAATGCCCGCGCAATAGCATTTTATGAAAAGTTCGGTTTCAAGCGGTTTGGCGGGTATTCTACGGAAATGTTTAATCACGATATGAGGTTAGTTCTATAATTTTTGTATTCGCAAGAATTTATTGTCGTCTTTGCTTGAAAGCGCGTATGTACTGGGCTGGTGGCATGAAGTAAACTCTTTGTAGAAGCATTGTGTAAAAGCAAGAGACAGATGTTTTGTTGCGCATACAGTTCATTTTTTCGAGTCATTTTTTCGAGTCATTTTTTCGAGGTTTTTCTATGAAATTGTTTCGTTTTTTGGTGAGCAGTTTCGCGCTGCTCTTCATTGCTCACGTGAGTATTTTTGCTAGTTCTGGTGGGATTGTTGGGGTAGTTCAAGCAGGTTGTACGTGTCACGGTTCGGCAAGTGGTGGCACAAGTTTGTCTATTCCGGGCAGAAGTGGTGGAATCACCGTGAAAGCTGGTGAAACCTTGTCGCTGTCGCTGATGGTGGCGCATTCTTCGCAATCGCGAGCGGGAATGAATCTTGCCGTAAGAAATGCTGCTGGCGCGAATGCTGGTACCTTGCAAGCAGGAAACGGCTCGCAACTCATTAGCGGCGAATTGACACATTCCTCGCCACAAGGTTTTTCAGGTGGTTCAGCGTCCTTCCCATTTCAATGGACTGCCCCCACAACACCTGGTACGTACACGCTCAGTGCAGTTGGAAATGCCGTCAATGGTGATGGCGGGACGGGCGGCGATGCGTGGAACTCACTTACACCTATCACCATAACCGTTGAACCGCCCGCACCTGCTGGATTTACCCTGTCGGGAAGAATCCTCAATACAAGCGGTGCTGCGGTTGCTGGGGTGAATGTGAATTTGACAGGAAACAATCAAAACTTCAGTGCAACAACCGACGCGCAAGGAAATTATTCTATTGCAAATGTCCCCAATGGCGCATATATACTCACTCCCAGTCTGTTGAATTGGGTTTTTGAACCAGCAACCCTGAGCGTAACGGTAAACGGCGCAAATGTAACTGCACCAACTATCACAGGGCGACGATTCTGGACAATTACAGGAACAATCTTGAATCCAAGTGGTGGTGCGGTTGTTGGGGCAATCGTGCATGCGTATCTTGGCACTGGTACAACCATTTCTAGTTCTGCAACAACGGATGTGCAAGGAAACTACACGCTCACCGTATTGAACGGAAGCTACTCTGTACGCGCCTTTCAGACGAATTGGGTATTTGAGCCGAGTGCAATAAATGTTGCGGTCAATGGTGCGAATGTGGCAGGGCAGAATTTCACGGGACGGCGGCTGTGGGCAATTACAGGAACAATCTTGAACCCAAGCGGTGGTGCGGTTGCTGGGGCAATTGTGAATGCGTACAATGGTGCGGTAATTTCCAGTTCAGCAACGACGGATGCACAAGGAAATTACACGCTCGTCGTGTTGAACGGAAGCTACTCTGTACGCGCCTTTCAGACGAATTGGGTATTTGAGCCGAGTGCAATAAATGTTACTGTAAATGGTGCAAATGTGGCAGGGCAAAACATCACGGGGCGTAGGCTCTGGGCGGTTTCAGGCAATATTTCCAATCCAACGGGTGAAGCGGTTGCAAATGTAAGTATTTCGGCTGCAAACGGCACGCTTACAGCAAGTACAGCCACAACTGATGCGCAGGGAAATTACACACTGTGGCTGCTGAATGGCTCGTACACCATTACGCCAAGCCGCACAAACTGGGCATTTCTGCCTACAACGCTCACGGCAACGGTAGCAGGAGCGAATCTGAATCTTGACCGCATTACAGGACGATTGCTGATGTCTGTTCGAGATTTTGCAAATGAGATTGCCGTACAAACCGCTCCAAATCCTGCTTCGGAGCAAATTATCGTTTCGTACACTCTCTCCTCGCCACAGCGCACTCGTATTGAGGTGTTCAGCATCACCGGGGAACGTGTCCGCTCTTTGTATGAAGCAGCAAGCTCTGGAGGCAAGCAAACAAGCACGATTGACGTGCGTGAGCTTCCAACAGGAATGTACTTTGTTCGTATTCAGGCAGGAACAGAATTGCTGAAAAGCGCACCAATACTTGTGCGTAAGCAGTAAAAATAATCGCTCAAGATAAAACCTAACAACCTTGATGTGATGATGCCGTGCATTTACGCAGGTATTGTTCAATCAGAAAGCTCGTCTTCATGCCGCATTGCGGCGGTGCAGACGGGCTTTTTTTGTGCATTGATTTCTGCGTGATATTTGTGTAGTTTTGAAGAGTAATCACACAATACACGACAAAATTTTCCATAGTGGCATAGGCATTCTTGCCTGTGAGTATTGATGCACGATTCAGGATAAAAACACAGACAGGAATGTCTGTGCGACTATGAAAAAAAATTCCGCATTTATTTCAACATGAGCTTTCGTATGCGCCTTCGTTTCCCACGTTTTTCCCTTCTTTTCCTCTTCTTCGTCAGCATCATTCCGCTCTGGAACGGCTGTTTTACGCCCATTACCGAGCCGCCAGACCTGCCATATGACGAGCGCATCGTCATTCGCGCAATTCTCATGGTGGGCGAGCCGATGAATGAAATCCAGATTTCACGCACCCTTCCGCCCTTAGATACCTTTGCGTATCGCAAAATTTTTATTGAAAATGCCAAAGCCAGCATCACGGTGGATGGTCAAGTGTTGCCGCTCGAATTATACACGCGAAATACGACGGGAACAGCAATTGTGCGGAGTTTGTACCGTGTGCCGAATATGCGCACACAACCTGGAAAACTCTACACGCTCAATGTGGAATGGCAAAGCCCAGTAACGGGGCGGACGCTGAGAGCAAGCGCGGAAACACGCACACCGTCAGCACCACTTGTTGATTCCGCCCGTGTCATTGCTGCATTTCGGACAAATAGTGTGACGCAGCGCACAGATACAATTTTTGTGAGCGAAGCCTTTGTCCAAGCCAGAGCGCAAGAATCTATGCGGGTTGGGACATTGCTTTTGAATGGTGCTGGAATAGCCGTTTCCTCGCGTGGCTACGGCGATGCGAGTTTTATTCAAACGAGCGCAAGTATCAGCCTCCGCTCGAATAATTGGGAACTTCCTCGTGAACTCTCCACCGCAACGGTGCAGGTGTTGAACGGATTCCTGCAAAGCCGCGTGATTATTGAAACCTATGATACCGATTACAACAAATACTTTCAAACCCGCAACCGAAGCGGGCAGCCAAGTCCCTTGAATCCAGGCGGTCCGAACATTGATTGGAATGTGAAAGGCGATGGAATTGGGATGTTTATTGGCGCGGCGCAGTGGTTTCGCGTCGTGCCAGTGCGTAGAGCGCAGTAATTTTCTCAAACCTCAGTATTGATGAGCTTTCCAAGATTTTTTCTTTTGTAATATGCAAAATTCTTCTACTCCTTTTTTACCTTTCATTGCACAAGTAGAGAAGCCAAAGCGGTTTATAGCAGTCGTATTCGCCCCCTTGATAAAGGGGGAACGGGGGATTTACCGCCTACTGAGCGTACTAACCTTATTTCCTGACTGTATGAGAGCAGGGGTGTTGTATTTCAAAATACTAGCTCAATTTGATGCCCATTACCGCCAATCCCCCGTTCCCCCTTTATCAAGGGGGCGAATGAGTGGGGCTGCTTTGCGTGGTCTTTGGGTACTGGTATGTGCAATGAGTTTATTTTCGGCAAATATTCTTCTGGCACAAAACCCGCAAAGTAGTACCAATACTAGTCCGCAAGCTACAAGCACCAGTAAAAGCGGAAACGTGATTAGCGGAACGGTCAATGAAGCCGCTTCCGGCGAGGCGGTTATTGGCGTAAACGTGATGCTGTACAAAGAAGGATTGTCGAAAATATCAGGTTTGAAGCCACTTGCGGGCGCACGAACAAATAAGTTCGGCTTCTTTGCCATCCCCAATGTGGAAGCGGGAGAGTATGATATTATTTGTCGCGGGATTGGCTACAAAGATTTTGTAAAGCAAGTAACTGTGCGCTCTGGCGAAGGTTCGGTGCGGGTAAATATTGCTTTGAAAAATCAAGCGGCGAAATCGGGCGAAGTTGTTGTGCAAGGGCGGCGGTCGAGCGAAGAATCAAGCTCGCCAAGCCGCATCAGTTCTATCGAAATGTCACCAGAAATGATGAAAAAACTGCCCGCGCTGGGCGGCGAAGCAGATGTCTTTCGCGCCTTTATGCTCATGCCGGGAGTGAAGGCTTCCAGCGAGGTTTCAAGCGGCTTGTACGTGCGTGGCGGCTCGCCCGACCAAAACTTGGTATTGCTGGATGGTGTTCCGATTTACAATCCCTCGCACTTAGGCGGGCTTCTCAGCGTTTTTAATAACGATGCTTTGCGCGATACAAAACTCCTGAAAGGCGCATTCCCAGCAGAGTACGGCGGACGTTTGTCGAGCGTGATTGATTTAACAATGAAAGAAGGTACAAAAGAAAAATTCTCGGGCGACGGCGGTGTAAGCGTTATAAACTCTCGGCTCACGCTCGAAGGACCGATTGGCGAAAACGCAACCTTTATGCTTTCGGGACGACGCTTGTATTTGGATTTGATTTTTGCTGCCGTCAAAGGCTTGCTTCCACCAAACATCGCATCAAATGTACCGTCGTACTACTTTTACGATTTGAATGCAAAGCTCAATTACAAACTCGGCGAGAACGACCGCTTGTATTTAAGCGGCTACTGGGGCTACGACTTGCTGCAACCCTCGTCGTTTGGCGATATTCGCGTGGGCGTGTCGTGGGGAAATGCGATTGGTAATTTGCGCTGGTCGCACATTGTTTCGCCAACATTATTCACCAATTTTTCCGTCGCGCTGACGAATTATGATTTTATCACTGACATCGGAAGCAAGGATCCACGCGGGAATGACGTGAATTTCCTTTCCGCATCGCTCATCCGCGATTGGATTGTGAAAGCGCACGCCGAGTGGTTTGAAATTCCAGACCACGATGTGAAATTTGGCGTAGAATCTACCTTCCACCGCTTTCGCGGCGCAGTGGAGAGCGACGGACGCTTTAGCGCGGGCAATTTCACGTTAGATGCAACGGGTGGCACAACGAATGAATCCGCCGAGATTGCAGGATTTGTGCAGGATGAGTGGAGTATTTCGCCCTCGCTCACGGTAAATGGCGGTTTGCGTGGCGTTTGGTGGCAACAAGGTAACTACTTTTTCCTTGAACCCCGCTTGGCAGCTACATTTGTAGCAAGCGAGGATGTTACCGTGAAAGCCGCCGTTGCACAATCAAACCAGTTTGTACATTTGATTATTCGCAATGATATTGGTGTGCCGAGCGATGTGTGGTTCCCGTCCACAGAGCGCGTAAAACCTGCTTCTGGCACGCAATATGTGTTGGGCGTGGAAGGGCAATTTGCGGAAAAAGAGTGGACAGCAAGTGTGGAAGGCTATTACAAATTCACGAACAATGTGTATGAATTCAAGGATGAAGCCACGTTCAGCCTTCTCGCGCCTGTGGACGACCAATTTACCGCAGGAATAGGCGAAGCATATGGCGTGGAATTTTTCCTGCGTCGCAACTTCGGACAACTCACGGGATGGGTTGGATACACGCTTTCCTGGGCATGGCGCACCTTTCCCGACCTTAATTTTGGCAGACCTTTCGCGCCGCGTTTTGACCGCAGACACGATATTTCCGTCGTTCTCAGCTACAAGCTGGATGATAGGTGGGAACTGGGCGCGACGTGGGTTTATCAAACAGGACAAGCCTACACCATGCCCGCCGCACAGTTCGATTTCGTCATTCTCACCAACGGAAAAAATCCACTCGGAACGCCCGCACCCCGCTTCCTTTCTACCGAACGCAACGCTTTTCGTCTGCCCGCATTTCACAAACTCGACCTCACTGCAAGTTACAATTTCGAGTGGCTGGGGCTGCCATTTACCGCATCCTTCAGCGTGTATAATGCTTACAACCGCGCAAATCCGTTCTTCTGGCAAATTCAGTACGAGCCAATTCCCGCGAACACCCCGCCACCGCCAGTGCGTGTGCCGTTCGTGAACCAAGTTGCACTGTTTCCCATTTTGCCGTCGTTTGGGCTTGGGGTGAAGTTTTGAGAAAAAGGACGTTCGCAAATGGCGCAGGCAGGAGTGTTACGCGCTACCACTTGATGCGGATTGTGCATGTTCCCCCGGTAGCACAGATACTCTTGTCTGTGCCACAAAACGAGCATTTTGCGAAAGCCCTAACCCAAATGAGTATAATGCCGCGACATTCCTGATGGGCATAAATATTTCCCAAGTTCGCAGTTGCACGGGGTTGTAGAAAATCCTATATTTGTGTTATGAATGTCCTTAAATCTGGTAATTTTAAGCAGGGTGTCGGTTCTTGGTAATAGTTTCTTGGTGATAATTTCTTGGTGCGAAGGGATGAAAGATGGGTGCTTGTAAGTGTATAAATACTATGGGATTGAGGTTCTGTTTCTGCTCCTCTCTTTAGTTCCTTCGTTTAAAGTGGCAAATTTTTTGAACAGTAACTTGTTTCGCTATGAGCATTTTAAATCATGGGAAAATACTTGAAGAAAAAAAACGCGCAAGCACTTCAAGTTCTCGCTCCAATTCTGAAGAACATATCCTTTCAGAAGCAAATGTCTTTACCGATAATCTCATCACGAATGCTTTTTCCTCTACGATTGGGAAAAATCGCTACGTGAAGGGCGTTACTTCGACGATGACCTCTACTGCTTCGTCGGTGACAAATCTTGCAGCAAAGCTCACCTTTATTGATAAGCTGAAGAATTTGAAAATCCGAACACAAGTGCTTTCCGGCGGCATTATTGCTTTGCTGCTCCTCATGCTTGTAACGGCAATTACGTTTTTCAGTGTTGGGGATTTGGCAAATACTGCTCAAATTATTGAAAAAAATAGTACAACTATTTCTACATCGCAAGCAATGGTGCGCTATGTGGGAGATATGGAACGCTATGTGATTGCGTATTCGCTTTTCGGTTCACCCGGAATCCTGCGTGAATACACGCTTGCAGGCAAAGCGTTTGATTCATCCGTACAAAACTTGCGAACAATTGTCGCTCAAAAGCCAGACCAACTCAAGCGTTTGGATAGTTTACTTCAGCAAAAGACTATTTGGAGCAGCTCCCAAGCCGAGCCGCTTATTGCTATGCGCCAAATGGTGAATGTTGGAGCAAAATCAATGGACGATTTTAGCGCATTTGCTCGCCAACTTGATAGCCGTCCCGTGCAAGCAATGAAGAGCCTTGCAGGGGATTTTATTGCTTTAGAAGAAGAGGAAAATCGCGAACTTATCAGTAAATCCAGAATTGTAGCTTTGGCAACAAAAAGCTCGACGGTAACCTTCACTATTTTTGCTCTCGGAATGGCGTTGTTTGTGTTACTCGTGGTTTCAAAAAATCTTGCCGAACCGATTCGGATGATTGCAAAAGCGGCGGTGGACGTTGTGAAAGGGAATTTGAACACAAGCATTGATATTCATTCCAAAAATGAAGTCGGCATCCTTGCGCGGAACTTTAATTTGATGGTCGCAAGTATTGGTAATGGTTTGGAGGAATTGCAACGCGAAAAGGAGAGCGTAGAAAAAAAGGTTCAAGAGGCAGTTGCAGCCGCCGAAGAGCAGCGCAAATACTTAGAAACCAGCGTTGATACGATGCTCGAATCCATGCGTCAGTTCGCAAGCGGCGACTTAACTGTTTCGCTTCACACCCAGCAAAATGACGCTATTGGGCAATTGTATGCAGGTTTTAATGAAGCAATTGAAAATATTCGCTCAATGATGTTGCAAGTGGCAGAAGCCGTCCAGACCACTGCTAGTGCGGCTTCGCAGATACGTTCCGCAGCCGAAACTCTTGCGGATGGTGCTGGTGAGCAGTCGCGGCAGACCGGCGAAGTTGCAAACGAAGTTGGCTACGTTGCGCAAATGACGGAGGAAAGCTCGAAGCATGCGACAACAGCAAAAAATCTTACCGAAGCAAGTGGTACTGCGGCTGAGGAAGGTAGTCAGGTGGTATTGCAAACGGTGAATAAAATTGAACGTATCGCAAATGTTGTTGCAACTTCTGGCGAAACAGTCGAGCAGCTCGGGCGTTCCAGTGAGGAGATTGGCGAAATTGTGCAGGTTATTAACAAAATTGCTGACCAAACAAACCTCCTTGCTCTGAATGCGGCTATTGAAGCGGCTCGTGCGGGTGAGCATGGACGCGGGTTTGCGGTTGTTGCCGATGAAGTGCGGCAGCTTGCAGAAGGTACGGCAAAAGCCACAAAACAAATTAGTACCATTATCAAGCGAATTCAAGGCGAAACCCATCGTGCAGTGGACGCGGTAAAACTTGGCAAAGGGGAGGTACAGAGCGGCTTAGAGCTTGCTCACAAAGCAAATGAAGCATTGCAAGGAATTGTACAATCCTCAGGCAGAGTGGCATCGGTGGTGCAAAATATCGCTCAAGCAACCGAGAAGCAAGCAAAAACGAGTTCGCAAATTGTTACGCATATAGATAAGATGCTGTCGGTAACCCATGATTCTGAGCATGGTGTAGAGCAGATTGCCCAAGCCGCAACAAACCTGAATACGCTGACGCAGGATTTGAACACACTTATCAATCGTTTTCGGCTTGACATTTCAACGACACAATTTGGTTCAATAGCAAGTAATAAAGCGGCTTCCAACGCCTTGAAGGGAAAGAAGTATTCTCGTCAGCTCCCTGCATAAGCTCTGTTTTTTGGGGAATATACCTGTTCATATTCCTGCGTTTTTGGAGCTGTATTTTAAAAGTACCAAACGACCAAGTTTACGGAGAATCAATACCGAAAAGTGGTCTGAATTAGCCTTGCTTCCTGCCTTTTTCCGTTGTAACTTACATTTGTAAAACTTTCACACGTAGTGCAAAAGCTCTTATTTGTGCTGTACAATATGCTGTACAATGGTCATTATGAGAGAGTGCGCAGTTTTGTACGTGTACTTTTCGTTGTAGAAAGTTGTAGAAAATTGTAGTGTAGTTGATTCCTTTTTCCTTCACCCTTCAATACCAAGCGCAATGGAACTCAGTATTAACGGCAAAAAATATAGCACTTCTGGTGACCCAGAAGAGTTTCTCGTGTGGGTGCTTCGTGATGAATTGGGCTTGACAGGCACAAAATTTGGCTGTGGTGCAGGGATTTGTGGCGCGTGTACTGTCCTTGTGGATGGCTCGCCCGTTCGTAGTTGCATCACTCCAGCAACAGCCTTGAAAGGGCAACGCATCACCACGATAGAAGGTATTTCAAAGACCTTGCCGAATGGGGAAATCAAGTTTCATCCCGTACAGCAAGCATTTATTGATGAGCAAACCCCGCAATGCTCTTGGTGTATGAGCGGGCAAATACTAACTGCCCTTGCTTTTCTCAAATCAACACCAGAGCCAACAGATGAAGAAATTGAGCAAGCAATGAGCAATAACTATTGCCGATGCGGTTGCTACGACCGTATTCGCTCGGCAGTGAAGCGTGCGGCAATGTTAATGAATGAAGAAAAAGACCAAAAATCAACGCTTCGCGTATCGTAAAAGCATGTTTTGCAATATACGTATCATAAGTTGATGTTTTGTTCGTCTGGTATGAAACCAAATGGTAGATGTACGCATCAAAAAAATACATTCAAAAATAACTCTTCGGTAGTTCAGTCATGAAAAAAGAACATTCACAGCAGGAACATTCTCAACAAGAATACTCTCAACAAGAATATTCTCAACAAGAACCCAAAAGCTCACTGAGAAGAAAAATTCTCTTTGGCATCGGTGCTACTGGCGCGGTTGCTTTGGTTGGTGGTGGTATCGCTTTTCGCAATTTGCGCCGCTCTCTGGCAAGTTTTGGTGCTGAAGACCAAAAGGCTCGTGTTCCTTCCAACGCAATGCTGTGGTGTGAGATTGGTTCAAATAACGAAATCACCCTCTTTATTCCGAAAACAGAGATGGGACAGGGTATTCATACAGCCCTTGCTCAAATTTTTGCTGATGAATTGTGTGCAGATTGGAAAACGATAACTGCTAAACAAGCCCATTCTAAGCATGGTTTCGACCCATTTAGCACCATGTTTTCTAATGGAAGCGTTTCGGTGATTACCCTGTACGAACCAGCTCGCAAGGCTGCTGCATGCGTGCGAGAAGGATTAGCCGCAAAAGCCGCACAAATGCTTGGTGTTCCGCGCTCGGAGTTGCTTGTCGAGAATGGTGTGATTTCTGTGAAAGGTTCCGAGAAACAACAAGGAAAACAAGAAGGGAAATCAGCAACAAAGCCAGAAACGAAGCAAAGTTTGAGTTTTGGTGAAATTGTAGCCGATACAAAATTCAAACTCGAAATACCTGAAAAAGCTGATTTGAAGCCATCTTCGGAGTTTTCCCTTATCGGAAAAAATGTCAAGCGTGTAGATTTTCAAGATAAAATTGCTGGTAAAGCTATCTATGGCTACGACGCTCGCGTGCCGAATATGCACTATGGCGCGGTTGCTCGTCCGCCCAGATATGGTGCGGTATTGAAGTCTGCAAACGGTAGCGAAGCTGAAAAAATGCCTGGTGTTGTAAAAGTTGTTATTCAAGATGGTTTTGCGGGCGTTGTGGCTACAAGCCGTACCAAAGCTCGTGCGGCGGCAAAAAAACTTGTTACCAAATGGGAAGGTGGCACAAATGTTCAGCAAGAAGAATTGATGAACATCACGCGCATTCCAACGAAAGGTTTTGCTGATGCGCAAGTGGTGCAAGAGCGCGGAAGTGCGCAAAAGAATTTGCCAGAAGATAGTTATAGTGCTGAGTTCAGCACGCCATACGCGGTACACGCCCATTTAGAGCCGCAAGCAGGACTTGTGGAAATAAAAGATGGCAAAGTGTATGTGCATTGCTCAACGCAAGGTCCTGGCTTAACGCAAATGGCAATTTCTTCAGCTATTGATGTGAGTACCGACGACATCACGGTATATCCCTGTTTCATGGGTGGTGGATTCGGTCGGCGTGGCGGACATGATGCCGCAAAAGAGGCTGCAATCCTCGCCAAAGCAAGTGGAAAGCCTGTTCACGTGGGATGGAATCGCGAGGAAGAAATGAAATATGGATATTATCGCCCACCAACGCATCATCGTTTGCAAGCAAGTGTTGATGCGGATGGTAGGGTACAAGCTCTTCGCCATTTGATTTCAAGCGGTGATATTCTTTTTTCAATGGGTGAATTGCTCTACAACGAGTGGGGTTCTCGCTTGGGAGATGCTCTGGTTGCCACTTTTGGCGCGGATGTTGGCACTCTGGCAGGAGCTTCGCTTGTCTATAACACCCCAAACATGGAAATTCTGTACCGGCGTGCTGATTTGCCCATCACGACTGGCTCGTGGCGCGGCTTGGGCTTGCTTCCGAATACCTTTGCTCGTGAAAGTTTTATGGATGAATTAGCAAAAAAAGCAAAGATTGACCCCATTGAGTTTCGCTTGAAAAATCTGCCCGATGATGCAACGGGAAAGCGCGTAAAAGCTGCTTTACAGCGAGCTGCGGAGAAATCAGGATGGAAAGAAATTCCTGATTATGGGCGTGCTAAAGGAGTCGCGTTGTGCTTTAGTGCAGGGACGGTGGTGGTGCAAGTTGCAGAGGTTTCGGTTGAAGAGGGCGCAATCAAAGTTCACAAAGTTCATGCAGTTGTGGATGCTGGTTTGGTCATCAATCCCAACGGTGCAGCCGCACAAACACTGGGTGCAATAACAATGGGCTTGAGTTCAACGTTACTGGAAGAATTGACCTTCAAAGATGGTCTCGCCGAAGCAAGTAATTTCGATTCCTATCCATTGCTCACGTTGCCGCAAACACCACGCATTGAGGTAGAGTTTATTGGTGGTGGCGAAAAGCCGTTTGGAATGGGCGAACCCCCGATTGGTCCCATTGCTGCTGCCGTCGCGAATGCCGTCTTTGCATTGAATGGTCAGCGTTTGCGGTCGTTGCCATTGCGCTTGGAAGCAGAAAAATCGTAATTGAACATGTTCCACCCCGAGCAATTTTTTGCCAATACATCTCAAAAAAAGCGTGAAAATACCGTACATTCTAGCCGTCGATGATGATATTGCCGTTTTGCGAGCATTAGAGCGCGATTTACGGAAATCGTTCCGAAAAGATTACAAAATTCTCACAACGCTTTCGGCAAAGGAAGCCTTAGAAACGCTCCAAACCTTGAAGCAAAAACAAGAAGTGGTTGCGCTCTTGCTTTCCGACCAGCGCATGCCTGAGATGCAAGGTGTGGACTATCTTTCAAAGGCAATTACTATTTTTCCGAAAGCGAAACGCGTCTTACTGACTGCCTATTCGGATATAGAAGCGGCAATCAAAGCAATCAACGCTGTGCAGCTTGATTACTATCTTTCTAAGCCTTGGGAGCCACCAGAAGAGAAGCTCTATCCAGCACTGAATGAATTATTGGAAGATTGGCAAGCCTCGTACAAGCCCGATTTTACTGGCTTGCGCGTGATTGGCTATCAATGGTCGCCAAAGTCGCATAAAATCAAGGATTTCCTTGCTGGAAATCTTGTTCCCTACAAATGGTTGGATGTACAAACCAGCTCGGACGCAGCAGAAATGCTTGCTTTGTACGGACTCGAAACAAATGATTTACCCGCTTTGCTCTTTGAAGATGGATTTGTCGCAAAAAATCCAGAACCTGTGGAAATTGCTTCTCGCATTGGCTTAAAAGCTGAGGCTTCGGCGGAAGTGTACGATGTGGTGATAGTTGGTGCAGGACCATCGGGGTTAGCGGCGGCGGTGTATGGTTCTTCGGAAGGTCTTAAAACCTTGCTTGTAGAGCGTCACGCACCTGGAGGGCAGGCAGGAACAAGTTCGCGGATTGAAAATTATCTCGGTTTTCCCTCAGGTCTGAGCGGTGCGGAACTCACGCGACGAGCAATAACGCAAGCAACCCGTTTAGGAGCTGAGTTTCTCGCGCCGCAATCGGTTATGTCAATTGAAATTTCCCCAAACCCGCATGAACACTACAAAACGATTCAGTTTGCTGATGGAAAAAGTGTTGTTGCGAAAAGTATCATCATTGCAAGTGGCGTAGAATATCGGCAGTTGGAAGCGGAAAATATCAGCGATTTCACTGGCGCAGGAGTGTATTACGGAGCCGCTACAACAGAGGCAAATGCTTGTCGCGATACGGATGTGTACATTGTTGGCGGTGGAAATTCAGCAGGTCAGGCGGCAATGTATTTATCGAATTTTGCGAAGAATGTGTTTATCGTGATTCGCGGTGCAGGGCTTGGCGCAACGATGTCGCAGTATCTCATTGACCAAATTGCTCACACTCCCAATATTCAACTCGTACCATTTACGGAAATCAAAAAAGTAACCGGCGCGGAAACCTTAGAAGAAGTAGTGCTGTTTAATAATAAAAGCTCTGAACACCGCTCTGCAACTGCTCGTGCGCTGTATATTTTCATTGGTGCAAAACCTGCAACAGATTGGGTTCCGCCAAGCATTTTGAGAAATGAGCGCGGGTTTCTTGAAACTGGCGCAGATGTTGTCCGCTCGGCAGATTTTCCAAAGTTTTGGAAATTAGACCGCAATCCACTTCTCTTGGAAACAAGCATTCCGGGTATCTTTGCCTCTGGCGATGTACGCTCTGGCGCAATGAACCGTGTGGCATCGGCGGTGGGTGAAGGCTCAATGGCGATAAAATTTGTTCATGAGTATTTGGGAAGTTTGTAAAACCTTTTTGTGTCTTAGAGCCAGTATTGACGGGCTTTGTGTGGTTTTTTATTTGCGAGTATATTTCACGCTCCAAAATTTTGTCCTCATTCCTAGAGTTTTGCAGAAATTTTCTCTGGGAGTTTTCCGAAAAGCGCATAAATTACCACTTGCGAACAACAACACTATAAATTTTTGTTGGTAAAAAGTGTGTATTCTCTGTCCTCTTCGGCATCGCTTTTGAACTCATCTTTGTCCAATATACAGTGCAATCTTGATGTGGATTTTTTCTGTTTAGGTAGATTGCCCTTTCATGTTCCAATGAAGCAACTGCGCAACGATTTATTTTCCCTTCGTGGTTTGAAGCGGTTTGTAGGAAATTTTTTTCTACAAACGAGTATCGTATTGTTTCTTATGATTGGGAAAAGTTCCATTGTGTTTGGTCAGTTCATTCCTCCAAAAGAGCCGATGTTGCCGTATGCAAAGAGTGGCGGAAAAGAAATGATGTTGGATATTTACGCTAAAGATACCGTTACTGCAAAGCCTCTGCCCGTGATTTTATGGCTGCATGGCGGCACGTGGTTCTCTGGAAATAAAAATGGTTTTGGTTCAAACTATGCTGCATCCATGATAAAATATGGCTTTGCGGTTGTTTGTGCGAATTACGTTACCACCGACCGCTTTCCAGCACAGCTTCACAATTGCAAGGCAGCCGTGCGATGGATTCGAGCAAATGGGAGCAAATATAACCTCGACACCAGTAAAATTGCGGTCTGGGGAGAAGGAGCTGGCGGACACCTCGCAGCACTTCTTGGTACAACAGGCGGAGTAAAAACAGCAACTATTGGCAACGTGACGGTAGAAATTGAAGGAAATTTAGGAAATAACGAGTATTCAAGCCGTGTTGAGGCTGTTGTAGATTTATACGGTCCGACAGATTTTTTGAAAATGGATGAACAAACCATTGAAGATTGCGCTAGTCCTGTGGTGCATAACCTGCCTACTTCTCCAGAAGCACTCCTGCTCGGTGCAGCTATTCCGACGATTCCTGATAAAGTAAAAGCCGCCAATCCGATTAGTTATATTACCCCAGACGACCCGCCATTTCTCATTCAGCATGGAAACGCTGATTGTAATGTTCCGTTTAATCAAAGCGAACTTTTAGATGAAGCCTTGAATAAAGCAGGGGTTCAATCCACTTTGGACTTGCTGGATGGATACCGCCATTGGGATAGCGGTTTTTACACACCTGGCAATCTGCGTCGCATTCGGCTGTTTATTGAACAGGCTTTCGCGCCAAAACAAACAGCGAGCAATACTTCAGAATGAGGTTGTTTCTGCTTGGAGCAAAGATTTTTCGCTGAAAATTGTCTGACAACGCCATTCCTTTTTTGAGTAATATTTCCCACTCACACCACACTTCACCACAATGAAAAACCTTGTACTGATGCTGCTTTGCAGCATTTTTTTTTGTGAATGTTGCACGAATAGTAGTTTCGCACAACATTCGCAAGCAAGCAAAATCCTTTCCCAAACAAGAACGTATCGTCAAGCAAATGAAAATGCAATTATCCGTGAATTCCGTGATTTTCTCGCACTTCCAAACATTGCCAATGACAGTGCCAGTATCGCGCAGAATGCTTCATTCCTCCTAGCAATGATGAAAAAGCGTGGCATTGAAAACGTGCAATTACTCGGTGGAACCAAGTCTGATGTGCCGCCAGCAGTCTATGGGGAAGTGCGTGTAAAGGGTGCGACGAAAACAATCGTCCTCTATGCTCATTACGATGGACAGCCTGTAAACCCGCTTGAATGGTCGTCGGGCGGGAAACCCTTCGCACCAGTCTTGCGAACGGGAGCTTTGGATAAGGGCGGGGAAGTGATAGAATTTCCCGCCGAGAAAGCAGGAGAAAAAGTCGTATTCAATCCCGAACACCGCATATATGCTCGTTCCGCTTCCGATGATAAAGGTGGCGTTGTTGCGATTTTGAATGCGTTTGATGCCATTATCAAAAGTGGCGTTCAGCCAAGTATGAACATCAAATTCTTTTTTGAAGGCGAGGAAGAAGCTGGCTCGCCGCATCTGGGCGATATTTTGGAACGAAACAAGGCACTGTTGAAATCAGACGGTTGGATTATTTGCGATGGTCCTGTGCATCAATCTGGTAAAAAGCAGGTGGTATGCGGTGTGCGAGGCGACGTTGGTATGGAAATAACGGTATTTGGTCCGAAACGTCCCTTGCATAGCGGGCATTATGGAAATTGGGTGCCGAATCCCGCACAAAAGCTCGTTTCCTTGCTTGCTTCAATGAAAGATTCGACGGGAAAAGTATTGGTGGAAGGCTTTTACGATGACGTTGTTTCTTTTTCCGAAGAAGAACGTACTGCAATCCGCTCCATTCCTCATCCCGACGAGCAAATGAAACGTGAACTCGGCGTTGCAAAGCCCGATGGAGCAGGTGCATTGCTTTTGGAAATGCTCAGTTTGCCATCGCTCAATATCAACGGCATACGCGCTGCAAACGTTGGTGCGATGGCGGCAAACGTCATTCCTACGCAAGCAGTCGCCGCGCTGGATCTACGCTTAGTTTTGGGGAATGATTGGCAACGGCAAACCGATAAAGTGAAACGCCACATTCTCAAACAAGGCTATTATGTGCTTGACCGCGAGCCTACGGACGAAGAGCGTTTGCAATATCCAAACATCGCTAAAGTGCGCATCAATTCAGGCTATAATGCCCAACGTACACCACTTTCGCATCCTCTTGCAAAAGCTGTTATTCAAGCGGTGCAGGCAAGTTCGGAGGAAACAATCGTCGTTGTGCCGTCCTTAGGCGGAAGTCTGCCGTTGTACTTATTTGAGAAATACCTTCAAAGTACGACGGTTACTGTTCCCATTGCCAATCACGATAATAACCAACATGCTGAAAATGAGAACTTGCGTCTGAAAAACCTGTGGAATGGCATTGAAACATTTGTGGCGATAATGACAATGAAGTTTTAGGGTAACTGGTCAGGTTATCCCGTCTATTAGGTTTGTATTGTCCCAAAAGACAGAAAAAAGTGATAGATTCTGAATAATTCCTAGATTATTGTCCAATCGACAAGACCAAAGGCAAGCCGATTAAGTCTATTTCCCGTCTCTG
>JAAFIV010000035.1 GCA_013298775.1 Ignavibacteria bacterium
AAATGAAGCATTACTGGATTCGTCTGGCAGCCTTTGAGTCTTTCACCGCACTCCGTACCGAAGTTTACCGTGTCCTTAATGCTATTGGCTCAGAATACCGAATTTCTTTTCAATAGGTACTTAGCAATCTCGCTGATTTTTGATAAAACAATTACTTGCACACATCCCGCACCACATCAAGCGTCCGAGCAATTTCTTCTGCCGTATTGTAGCAATGCGGCGCGAAGCGCAAACGCCCCTCGCGCAAGGAAATGACGCATTGTGCGCGGAGCATTTTCGCCAAAATTTCCTCGCCATTGCTGGGGTGTGCCAGCGTCGCACTTACGATTCCCGCACGGCGTTCTTTGGGAAAATCCGTTACGTGGCTGAAGGCGGGATTTCCACGCAAACCTGCGATAAGCTGCTCGGTCAATGCGCCAAGATGCGCTTCAATCCTTGACACACCTAATTCCAAAAAAGTTTGAACCGACGCGCCCAGCGCGATAATTCCTGGAAAATTCAGCGTACCATTTTCATAGCGCGTGGCAGTTGCGTTCAGGGCTTGGTCGTATGTGAAAAAGTCCCAAGGTTTTTCAACGGAAATCCAGCCCAGCGTGGCTTGTTCGACGCGCTCTTGCAGCTCTTCGGTGATGTATAAAAATGCTAGTCCTGTCGTGGACATGAGCCATTTCTGCGCTCCACACGCCAGCGCGTCAATGTGCATTGCCTGAACATCAAGCGGAATCGCGCCTGCTGCTTGAATAGCATCCACCACAAAGATAATTCCATGCTGTTTGCAAAGTGCGCCAATCGCCGCCATATCTGCCCGAAAGCCGCTTAAAAACTGCACTGCACTGAGGGAAACGAGTTTTATTTTCGATGAACCATCTTCCCGCCGCGAGCGCATGATTGCTTGCTCGACCATTTCTGGCGTTACTTCGCCCTCGCGCGTCGGTAAAAACTCAATCTCCACGCCCTGCCGCTTCAGATTCCAGTACGGATAGACATTCGAGGGAAATTCAAGGTCGTTGAGCAAAATCACATCGCCCGTGCGCCATTCCAAGCCTGCCGGAACAACGTTCAGCGCGTCGGAGGTGTTCATAAAAAAGGCAATGCGGTCGGGCGATTCAGCATTGAGGAGCCGTGCAACGCTTGCCCGTGTTTCCCGCATCAGCGCGAGGTCTTGCACAAAGGTATTCACCGCACCTTCCGAGCGTGCCACCAGATGCTTGTCCAAGGCAGCACGAACCCGTATAGAAAGCGGTCCAATCGAAGCGTGGTCGAGATAGATGCTCTCGCGGGTATGCGGAAAAAGAGTGCGAAGCTCTTCAGAGGCGCATTGTAACTGGGTTTGCGGGTGTGGCATTCGTGCAAAATGGTAAAAGGAGAGCAACGACGTTTGTTTCTCTCCAGAAAGTAATGAGGTGCGAAATTATCACACAAAGTGCGGTCAAACACTTACACAATTCGCAAAATAGCTTGCAGGGTAATAAGCGCAACCAATGAACCTAACACCACCAACGACCAGAACTGCGCTGTGTACATACTTAGCAAAGAAGCAAGTGCGGACATAAGATGCTCAATATCATGCCCCTCGGTTTCGACAATAAACTTGAACGACCCCGATGCACGTGACATAAACAGACCAATTGACCCCAACAACGCACCACCCAAAATGCCGGATAACTTTCCAAACATCGTTGTATTGACCATTGCTAAAAATGCCTGTAATACGCCCAACACAATGAATGCAATGCCAACAACATTGAGCTTCTTTGCAAGATTGCTAATAAGCGTATTTTGTGCGGGCGAAAATTCATAATTATTGTTTGAGGGATTTTGTGAAGATTCAGTATTCATGCGGTTCTCCAAGGAATGTTATTCAATGTTGTAATTCAAAATTGTAAGTCGAAATTGCGACCAAAAAACTCTACCGCATTGACAGCGACTGGGTTTTACGGCTTTCGATTGCTTTCTGGATATTTTCAGGAATGGCAGTCAAAAAATCAATTCCCGTTTGCTGCTCAATATCATCTACCGTCGTCTGAAACTGCCGCCATTGCTGGTCTTTCAGCCCTTCGATGTTTGGCATAATTGCCGCAATGACAGGCGTGTTCTCATTGACATCACGCGCACCTTGTCCGCGCTCCAGCACAACGATAATTTTATAGCATGCTTTCGGAACCGCAATATTACTCCGTTTCCCGATGGTTGGATAATTTTTGTCAAAAATTCCACCACAGATAATGTATAATTCTTTTTTGCGGCGGTTGGCAAGGAACTGGCAAAATTCCTCCAAACGCAGCCAGGGACCAGCATTCAGGGAATGAAGTTGGGGCAGAAGATTCGTCGTGTAGAACGTGGCATCATTATCAGCGCGAGTAGCAGTGCGCTCTTCGGAACGAACCATATGCCCTCGGTCGAAGCCAGTGTTGCTGTAATCTTGGTGTTTTACGCGATAAAATTGTGGTGGCAGGTCGGGGTCAGGCATGAATTGACCTTGTTTGCGCTCGACATCGCCAAAATCTTCAGCATGAAGATTCGAGCTAACCCAGTCAGGAACATTCTTGGTGCCATTGTATTGCAAAGCGTACTGCTGGCGGATAAGCAGGAAGGTTGGTGCGCCGTCGCCGCCCGATGGTGCGCCCATTTCAAGATGGCGGGTGTTGTATTTGTTCGCAGTACCAGAATTACCCGTAGAGCCGCCTTGTGACTGCTCTTGCGGTGAATTTCCCGTATCATTTTTCTTCTTGCACATGGTGAAAATCTGCACTCCAACAACCACAGCAAGAAGAATAAGCGCAATATTGCGCTTCAATGCGCGTGAAGAAGACGAACGAGCCATACGGTGAATCTCCAAAAAGTGGTGAAAACACGAATGGCACAAATATACGGACAAAGTGCAAAGCTACAATACGAAAGCAACGGATGCTTTTCTTTGGAGCAAGATTTTCTGGTTCTACGCGCTTGTAAGACGTTTCCAAAGGTGCTTCACACCGATTTTCCACGCCGACTTTCGGTAATCCTCCATTGCCACGACAAGCAGCACGGTTGCGGCTTCTGGGGCAAGAATATCGCCATGGTCTGCGTCAGCTTGGGTGCTAAAAAAATCACCAGCGTTCATTGTTTTTCCCATGACCTTGACCGAACCCGAAAGAACGTAGCATTGCTCCGCGCCCGCGTGGTTATGTGACGGAAAGAGCGTTCCTGCGTCTAATTGCATGAGTAATGTTGCATAGCCGCGCTGTTTGTCGGTTGCGAGCGGTTTTACGCGAATCCCCTTCACGGGATGCGCCATCCACGCGCCATCCGAGCCAAGCACAGAGTAGAAATCCGCACCTTTTGCATCGTATTCGGGGATAAATTCCTCGTGTGCATGAGGCTTTGGAGAAGATTGATTTTCGTGTTGCGCTCTCTCGGCAACTTTGCTCATAATACGCTCCTTCAGGCTTGCAGGTGGCTGTACAAGCGGCACAGCCGACGGAAGGTGATGTGCAGTCCAAACCATTGCGTTGTACTCCTTGCGAATGTTTGCTGATGATTGCATAATTTCCCCAAAAACATCGTGAGCTTCTTTGGGCGAAAGTGCGCCCAAACTGAGTGCAGATGCGGCGTTTAAGAGTTCTTCGTGGGCGTGATGCTGATGTATTGTCGTCATGGTAAAGCTCCCTTCAAAAGAGCGGAAAGTTTGATTAAACCTTGTCTCATACGTGTTTTTATCGTACCAAGTGGAATTTGCAATAGTTCCGCAATTTCGGTTTGCGTGTACCCTTGAAAATAGGCGAGCATGAGGGCATCACGCTGTTCTACGGGAATTTGCGCAAGGGCGTTGTGAACGCGCTCGCGGTCTTCGCTCATCGTCATTCCATCCAATGCCGACGTGTCGTCATCGGGAACAAGCATCATTGCTGCGTCGTTGGTGGATTCTTGCTGGCGTTCGCGGTAGCCTTTCGAGCGAAGGCGGTCAATGGCACGGTTGCGCGTCATGGTTACAAGCCATGAATACACACTTCCACGCTCTGCATTGAACTGTTTTGATTGATGCCAAATATGCAAAAAAAGCTCTTGCAACATGTCCTGTGCTTCGGGCGGATGCTTCACCACCGACAAAAGAATACTGTACAACAGCCGTGAATAGCGGTCGTAGAGTGCTTCAAAAGCCGCTTCATCGCCAGCAGCGATGCGGCGCATGAGGGCTTTTTCTTCGTCGGCAGCCTGGGCGTTGTAGTGTTTGCTCACCATTCACCTTTTCATCTGACAAAACTTTACTTCTTTTCGGAAACGGAATAGACGGAAAAGTAGCGGAATTCAGGCACATAGCGGCAAGCAATGGCAAATACTTTCTCAATGCTGATGCCATCTCTGCGCAAATCAACCTCTACTTGAAGCACGATGCTTTCATCGCTTGCGAACCGTTGCGATTGAATTTTGTAATACACCTCAACAACGATTGCGGGTATCATTCCATAGCCTTCTTTTGCAATGCCGACCAGTGTTCGCAATGCGCCTTCGCCAATAAACAAGACCGTTCCACGCTTGGCAAAAGAATTGTAGAGAAAGCAAAATTCGAGGAGAGAGCTTTCAGGAACCATCCGTTTACTCCTCTGTTTGCAAGCGTTTGAGGCGTTCTAATTCTGGTTCAACCTCTTGAAAGATAGATTGATACACCATTTCCTGTTCTTCAAACGAAGCATATTTTACTGCGTCCATACGAGCAGCTTGCTCGCGGGAAAGCCGTACCATGACAGACCGTTTCGTTGTGTTGAACGGTCTGTCAAGTAATGCGTCCATTTGTGCTTGTGTCATTGCTTCCATACGAGCTTTCAAGATGACGTTTCCAAATGATTCTAAAAATTACTGCGCTGCAACTGGCACAAACACTTTGGTTTTATCCCATGCAATAGTAAAGCCTGTTTGCGGCGGCGTGGTTTCAAAGGAAATCGTCATGCGTTCAAGCATTGTATCGCTTGTGCCTGCGGGGACTTCCACGCGCAAAACATCAGCTTTTTCATCATGGAAAAATGCGCCCCATTGACCAAGTTTTCCGTTGAAAATAATTGTCCATTTATCGGGACGCGGAATCGTGAACAGCTGATAACGTCCTGATTTCAGCGTTTGCCCCGCTACTTGAATATCTTTGTCAAGGCTGATTTCCGTTGCCTCATTCGCGCCCGTGCGCCATGTTTCGTTATAGGGAACAAGTTTGCCAAATACTTCCCGACCATTTTTTGCGGGTTGGCTATAATCAATACTGAGTTTTGTGGTGCCAATCGTCGCATTGGCAATAGCTCCAGGGCTTGTACGTGTGGATTTATCCTTTTCGCTGATTGCCTTGAAGAAGCCAGAAACATCCACTTTTGCTTGGACAAGACCAAAAATCCCTCCGAAAAACACAACAACAACAGCGACCAATACGCCGACAACTTTGAGAATTTTCTTGAGCATAACACGTGAGATAGTGTGAAAAAAAAGTAAAAAAGCAAATTACGATAAATCCTCACGCGCAGCAACCACCAAATGATGATATAGCTTTTGCAAGCGGCTCGTTTCACGCGGCAGACAGGAGTGTCTGCCCTACCTCTGATAAATACTGGCTTCGGTAGCACGGGACACTCTTGCCTGTGCTTCTGCGCTCTGTACTTCTTCGCTCTGTGCCTCTGCGTTAGGCGTTCTCCAAACGCTCCTTTTTACGCCGTTCCCAGTATTCTCGCTGATTTTCGCGCACGGGATTAAACTGCTTTTCTGTGCCGTCTGCCGCTTGATAGCTCACTTCTTGCGTGATGTAGTCGTCACGGCGGGCATTGTGTTCGCACATGGACATCGGACCGTTTGGAGTCATAACCATAAACGAGCAGTTGTGAATCCGCTCTGCATCAAGCGCGTCAGCGTGCATGAAGTTGTGAATGAAGTACGAAAGTTTATAGACTTTTGCCCGACTTGCCACGAGGTCAGATTTCATGCGCCAAAGGTGCTTGCCAATAAAACGAACGCCCTCAAAAATAATGCTCGGATGCTTTAGCACATGCCCGACAATACGCGTAATTGCTTGCTTGGGATTGCCTCTATCAAAGTGTAACCCTTGAAATTTTTTGTTGAATTTCGGTATCGCCGTTGGGTCCCACCACATATCGTACACGCGCTTGTTCGAGACAAACGCATAGCCAATGCGGTTGCAGGACGGATGCCCAATGTCAATCACATCAAAATTGATGCGGCTTCCAAGACTTCCCGTTTTTTCAAGCGAATTGTTGATGATATTGATAAGATTACGCGGCTCAATTGCATCTTCATCACGCCCGCGATGCTCTCCACGCCCAGTATCTGCGCCAAGTTGGAAGCTCGCCATGCCCACAACGTCGGCGTGGTCTTTGAAGAAATTCACCAGCATTGGGAATTCGTGGAAATTTCCCGGAAAGAGCGTGGTATTAAAAATCATTGCCACACCCAAACCACGCACCCGCTCAATGTATTCGAGGCGTTTCTCGTTCAATTCTTCTTCGGTTTGGTAATAGGTTTTATCTGCCTTGCGAAGGCGTTGGGTCATGTCCACGTGAATAGCAATATCTTTCAAGCCTACATCTACCAGCTTTTTGATAAGTTCGCGGCTCGCTTTGATGCCATTGGTGAGCAAAGCTGGCTCCATTCCTAAATCTGCAACATATTTCACAATTTCAATCAGTTCAGATTCCTTGCGCAAGGTTGGGTCGCCGCCGCTAATCTGCACGCCTGTTCCTGCGCCGTAGTGGAGAAGAATTTCGCCCACACGCCGCTTCAATTCTTCCATTGGCACATCCAGTGTTTTTTCGCTCATTTCACTGAGATAGCAAAGTGTACAATCCAAATTGCATCGCTGCGTGATTTCAAGTGACACGCAGCCCATTGAGCGGACTTGCCCCAGCGATTGATTCGGAGTGCGCAGATGTGGCGATAAATGCTGCCATGTTTTCATCACGCATTCTTTCGCCGTTGGTACGGGTTTTCCATTGATTTCAATGATAGGCAGTATTGGTGCGGTATTCATGGTATTCAGAAATAATGAAAAAATGAAATGTGGGAACAATCAATGCGAAACTTGAAATACCATGATGGGAAGATGGTTTTACCATGATGATACGGAATCTCAAGCCTCGCCATGCCTACATGTATGGACAGTACGAAATATCGTGAAGAGTGGATTGTCTGGGTCGTATAAAAAAGAAAAAAGTATTGAGGAATGCAATAGCTGGAAAATGCCAAGCCATTGAAGCCTGGTTTTATCAACTCTTCAAAGGTTGTACTCTCTACAAAAATCATAAAAGTGACAAAAGCTGAGGATATTACGCTAACGCCCCAAGACATACACCCTTCAACAGTAGATATTATCAGGCTTACAGGAAAAACAGCTATAAAATATCAAACAACAGGCTCGAACATACGATGTATTCTGGGGTTGAGTTCATGAAGAATGCCGTGTATATCACCAAGAAGAAGCATGAACGGCTTGAAAATACAAGCATTCAGCACTTCTTTAAGTGGAACATCATCCTCTTTTTCATGCGTGCAAGCGCAAATCCAACGCAGGCTCGTTCTTGCTTGCCCCAAGTGAGGCGGTGCGTGAAGCACTTGAGCGTGTATCGGTGCGGAATTGCCCAACGAGGTGTTGGAGATTATCGGTGAGTGTGCTGAGTTCATCGGCAGTGATGTTCATTTGTGTTGCAGCATCGGCGGCATCGTGCGCTACAACGTTGATTGCTTCTACGCGCTCGGCAATATCTTTGCTTGTGGCGGCTTGCTGTTCGCTGGCGGCTGCCAATTGTGAGATAATATCCGCAACACGGCTTGTGCGCTCAATAATACGGCTAAGAGCGTCGGCAGCACGAGCAGCAGAAACTTTTCCTTTTTCTACCTGCTCCGTTCCAGCCCGCATCGCGCCAACAGCTTCGGCGGTATCGGTTTGGATTTGCTTAATCGTCATCGCAATTTGTTTCGTTGCTTTTTGAGTACGCTCGGCGAGTTTGCGCACTTCATCCGCGACTACCGCAAAACCGCGCCCTTGCTCGCCAGCGCGGGCTGCTTCGATAGCCGCATTTAGCGCGAGAAGATTCGTTTGGTCAGCAATTTCTTCGATAACCTGCACAATCTCCCCAATCTGCTCGCTCGATGTTCCCAAGGCTTCGACGGTATCGGCAGATTTCATCACCACATTCGCAATGCCATTCATTCCGGCAATAGTTTCGGCAACAATCGAACCGCCCTGTTGAGCATCGGTGCTGGCTTCGGCGGATTCAAAGGCAACGAGCGAAGCCTGCTGCGTATTTTCTGCAATGATTCGCGTCATACCGTCTATTGCACCCGTAATGTCTTGGATTTGCGCCTTTTGGTGCGTCATACCGCTTGAAAGCTGGCTCGAACGATTGGCAATGAGTTCACTCGCCATTGTCGTTGAATACACGGCTTGTATCACGTTTGCAGCGAGTTGGCGGATGTTTTCGACGGCATCGTTGAAGCCAAGCGCGAGTTGTCCGATGTCGTCTTTGCTTTTCACCGGTAAATGCACGGTCAAATCGCCCTTAGCAAAGTCTTGGATAACCGCCAGCATTGTTTGAACACTTGCAGAGAGGTATTGTTGCTGTGCTTGCGCAACGCCGCGTGCTTCCTCGGCTTCGGCGGCGGCTTTGGCGGCAGCTTCGCTTTGGGTTTGTACGTCCTGCATGGATTGGCGAATATTCCCCACCATTGTCGAAAAAACATCGGTCAAGACACCAACTTCATCGCCGCTTGTGGCTTTCAGCGAAACGGTTGTATCGCCCGCCGCTACACGCCGTGCAGCTGCTTCCAAAACACGAATCGGCTTGACAATACGCGAAGTTTGCCACGCAAAAATACTTCCACCCACAAGCAGAATCACACCGCCCACCAACAACGCAATCGTGCGGCTTCTGCTTACGTCTGCTTGAAGTTGTTGGAGCGTAACGCCCATAACTAACGTTCCGATGGGTTCTTTATTCTCCAGCACAGGTACATAGGCAAGCGCAATATCGTCGAGGTGTTGAATAGTTTTATTTTTGCGGTCAAGCGTCTTCAATGCTGCTTGAATACTTGCTTCGAGGGCATTTACATTTTGCTTGTTCCACGACGCAAAGACGCTATTATCTGCCTTGTAAACAAGCACAAACTGAGCATCGGGAACACTTTTGAGTGTTTGGAGATATTTATTGACGGATTCTGGGTCGTCAAAAACCAGTCCTGCTGCGGCTCCTGAGGCAGTTATCTCCGCAACGACAAATGTTTTTTCATCAAGATATTTTGACATTTCTTGCTTTTGACGCGCAGGGAAGAAAAATGCAATAAAGACAGAAACAAGTAACAGTAAAACAATAGCCAAGCCAAGGAATTTACTGTTGATACTCAAACTTTTCAGTGACGATGGGGAGTAGCTCATGGTGATTTCCCAAGAATAAAGCACGTAAAAATAGCGTAAAACATGTCGTTATCAGCAATGTTGGCTCTGGTGGTGAGCAGCGAAATTGCTGGGGAGTAAATGCAATCTGTTCTGGTATCTGGGGCTTCATACTGCCTAGCACTAGGTTCTATACTGTTTTCAATCTACACAGTCTTCGATTTCTGCTGTGTTGAAGAGTCGGTATCAAAAAACTTTTTGTCGAAGATTTCATCTATTTCAAGAATTATCGGTATTTCTACCGCAAACACCGAACCCGGAACACCAGCATCGGCGCGGCTGTCTGCGGTAATGGTGCCGTTATGCAATTCAACAATTTTCTTCGCTACGGCAAGCCCCACGCCATGCGCACTCTCGCCGGCGGTAGGCTGCGCAGAAAGGCGTTGAAAATACCCAAAAAGTTTTTTCTTGTCGTCTTCGGTGAGTCCTGGTCCGTTATCTTTTACGGCAAGGCGCACAAAATCTTGTTCTATTCCTTCTGCATTCCTCTGCCGTACATTACTCAAGGATACTTCAATCATACCTTCCAACGGTGAGTATTTCACGGCATTCGAGAGGATATTGTCGCACACCTCGTACAGCAAGGTCATATCGCCCAGCAGCATAAAGGACGCATTGCTGTGGTGGAAGCTAATCGTTTGCCCTTTGTGCTGCGCACGCATGGTGTTGGCGATAATCACTTCGGAAATTAAGGTCAAGAAATTTACTTCAGAAATTTCTGGCGAGAGTTTCCCTAGCTCTAGTGCAGATGTACTCAAAAGGTTCTGAATCAGCGTCAGCATGCGCTCGCCAGTGGATTCAACAACTTCAATCGCATGAGCTTTTTCTTTCTCTTCGATGCTGTCATCGCGGAGCATTTGTACCAGCCCAATGATGCTGGCAAGCGGATTTTTCAAATCATGCGCAGCAATGCTGAGAATCTCGGTTTTTTGCTTATTCAATCGCTCAGCGATATTGCGCTGAAACTCTGCATTTTGAAGCGCGACGTACAGCTCTTTCCGCGTGCGACGAAGCTCGGTTTGCGTGGAGTCGCTCACACGGGTAATTTTCATAATCTCATTCAACAAAATACCGTATTGTTGCACTATATGGCGATATTCCATGTGCATCTCATCTTGGGTGAGATTTTCACGCTCAAGAATATGGTGAGCGCGGTCGGCAAAGCGTGATTCGGCTTCGTATGCGTGCATAATTTCAATCCTTAAAAAGTATAAACTCGGAAGTATATCTACAAAGTATATCTACAACGTATATCTACAACGTATATCTACAACGTATATCTACAACGTATGGAAGCAAAGACAACCTAAAGTATAACCGCAATAAAGCAAGATATTACGCGCTATACTGTACTGTTTTGAAAATCATGTTAAACCCTTCGGCAAGTTCCTCGCCATTGGTTTTTATATTTTCATCATTAGATGGATAGTGCCATTCCACGACAATGGAACGTCCAGCAGCGTGCGCACCTTCGGCGAGAGAAAAGAAATTGATAATGTATTTTGCGGTGCTGGTATTGAAATACGAGAACTTAAATTTCAGCGTAATTGGACCGCGCGTTGTGCCGATATAACTTTGAAACCACGTCAGCACGGGACGATAGAATTCATGCGCCAAGTCGGGGAACGACTCGCCAACAAGCCATAAATCACCGGAAACAGGGTCGAAATCAATGCGAGGTGTGTTTTCTGTTTCTTCAACGTAAAACTTTTCCATAACAGATTCAGAGTAGGGATAAAATAAAATATTCTGCAATGATATGTGTACCAAAATAGATAAAAATACAACAGATGAAATGGAAGCGTAGAGCTTGCATTCAAGCGTTTCCTACACTATTCCCGACGATTTATTCACCCGAGCATTCAAAATAAAAAACTGTAAATCATTTTTGTAATCGCGTACAAAAAATTCAAGCGGATAATCACTGCGCCGTGCCATCTCAATCAGTCCAACACCCGCACCTTTACTGCCTTCTGGCGGGTCTTCCAGAAGACGTATTTTGTAGAATTTGTTTTGCGCAGATTTATCCATTGCATTTAGTTCGTTGCATTGCTGAACGAGGCGTGATGCGGTCTCGCGAGTAACGGCATTTCCAGAACTTATGGAGTAAACATTTTTTTCCTCACTTACGGTAATCACTCCAACGCCGTAAGGCTGTCCTTGCGCGTCCAAAGATTGTTCCGCCGAGTAATGACGGACATTTTGGGTTAATTCCACAAAGATACCAAATAAAATTTGAATTTGCGGTTCTTCTTGTGCTTGTTGTTTTAGCACCACCGCTAATTGCGTCAGCATTGCCTGAGAAATTGTTCCCTTGAAGGCAAAGAGAATGCGGGCTGCATCCATGTTTTGATAAAATTCCAACAAATCGGAAGTCATAATCTTGTGGAAAAGAAAAGAAAAAGGACTTGAATTCAGAGGAGATGTTAGGAATGATAAACAATCACGTGGTCAGAGTCAGAGTAGTGGCACAGACATTCTTGTCTGTGTTTGTCGCCTGACCCCCTCACTAACACTCACAGACAGGAATGTCTGAGCCACTGTATGTTTTAGTTGTATGTTTTTAGTTTATCCACGTAATTTTTGAGCATTCCTTATCGTGTTGCTAGACGAATACCCACAATCGAAATATCGTCTCGTTGGGGCGTTGCGCCTTGATGTGCTGCGAGTGCTTGCTCCAGAATAGTGCGCTGTTGAGCGACTTCTTTCGGAGCAATTTCTATGAGCAAGCGTTCAAGGTGTTCTGTACCAAATTTTTCACGAGTGATACGATTATTTTGGTCGGCGTAGCCATCGCTCGTAAGATAGACCATTGCTGGCGTGGAGCGGTCTATATCAAGCCGTTTCGAGGCAAATTGCCGCTTTGCTTCACGCTGAAAACCGCCCACGGGCTTTGTATCGCCATTTAGAGTGAGTATCTCGCCATTTTGCACAATATACAACGGGCGACGCGCCCCAGCAAACGTAATTCCTGCCTCGTCAATGCGGCATAAACACACGTCCATACCGTCTTGATTGCTTTCCAAATCGTTTGTTTGCTTGAGTGCGTGGCGCACGGCGTAATGCAGTTCGGTTAAAATCCATCCGGGACTTGTGATGCCTTTCTCTAGTACAATTTGGTTCAATAAATCATTTCCAACCATGCTCATAAACGCGCCTGGAATGCCGTGTCCGGTGCAATCCACCACAGCAATAAGCGTCGCAAATTCGCTGCGCTGAAGCCAGTAGAAATCACCCGAAATCATTTCCATGGGCTTGTAGAGAATGAAGTGTTCGCCTATGGTTTCGGTAATTTCCGTTTCCAGAGGAAGAATTGCTTGCTGAATAGTTTTTGCATACGCAATGTTGTCGGTAATTTTCCCTGTAAGCTGCTCCAAATGGACGTTTCGCTCGGAAAGTGCAGTATTGGCGAGTTCAATTGCCGCCGCTTGTTTCTCCAGCTCGGTTTGCTGTACTTGAATCTGCGCAAACGCGCTTGCATTCTGCAACGCCGTCGTTATGTACGCACTAATCGCCATCAGCAATTCAACATTTTCAGGCGGATAGCTATTTTTCTTCAAACTCTGCACGCTAAAAACACCAATCACGCGCTCACCCGAAATAAGCGGAACATAGACCAATGACGCGGGTTTCACGCCCACCAGCACAGGAATATCTTCATCGTTCATCACAATCGGTCGCCGCTCCAGCACGCAGCGCACCGCCGGACGGTGGGTGTCGCTCATTTTCACCGTCGGAGGTGGCGCAAACTCTCCTTTTTCAATCAGGAAGCGCATTTTGATGGCGGATTCTTGTGGAATATAGTCGCCAATGTTCAAAATTGGCGCGTCCATGAGCTGATTGATGTATTGATAAATCATCACAATCGCTCGCTCCATGTTCAGGTTTGATGCGATTTCTGCACCAATTTTACTGATTGCCTGAATGCGCACCGTTTGCCGCTCAAGCTCTGCATTGGTAGATTTCATGCGGGCATTCAGGCGACGCAGCATGATTGCCCCAACAAGAACAGCGAGCAGAATCACCCCGCCAATCGCTAAAAGCCAGCGTTGGCGCGAGGCGATGAGCGTTTGCGTTTGATTATCCTTGCGCAAAAGCTCACTCAGAGATTGCTCGCGGTCCAGATTATACAACGCTTCCAAACCTGCAAGCTGCTGCGAACGCTCTACTGCTGCGATGGAATCACGCAAGGTACGGGCAAGTTTTGTGTATTCGAGCGAGGTTTTTGTATCGGATTGTTCGTAAATTTTTGCCAGCACTTCCGCCGAAGAGGTAGCAAATTCAAGCTGTCCAATGTTTTTTGCTGCGGCTAAGGCTTCGCGTCCGTAGC
Organism: Ignavibacteria bacterium; assembly: GCA_013298775.1. Classification (GTDB taxonomy): domain Bacteria; phylum Bacteroidota; class Ignavibacteria; order Kapaibacteriales; family UBA4661; genus PH2015. The sequence goes on from JAAFIV010000035.1 coordinate 13,749, forward strand.
GCGTGGCATCGGTCATGTTGTTCAGTTCAAACTCCGTTTTCCCAAGCCAAAGCATTGCCCGCGAGGAGTTACGCTTGTCGCCACTTCGGAGCGAGCGTTCCAACATATCGTGGAAATACACCGATGCCGCCGCATAATCCCTCAGCGCGAAGGAAAGCGTTCCCAAGCGATAGACGGCAAAATTTGCATCATTACCACGAATGCTCGCGCTATCCAGCACGCGCAAGGCAGCACGAAAACGCTCCTTCGCACGGCTGATATTTCCTTGCTGCCGAGCAATATTTCCTTGCAAATCTTCTACGCCGGAAAGAACAATTCTTCCAAAGGTTGAGCGGTCTTGCTCGGTCAAAACAAGCGCGGAATCAAGGATAGACAAGGCTTTTGCGGTATCGCCTCTTGCTTCGTAGCATTCGGCAATATGCAAATAGACATTCGCAGAACGCCCACTATTGCTTGTGTTTCGGCGAAATTCTGCTAATGACTTGCGAAAATACTCCAATGCTTTATTCAAGCTGCCAATTTTTTGTAATGCAATGCCCAAATCTTCATTCGATGCCGCCGCACCCAGCGTAATTCCAAGCTGCTCGAAGAGACGCAATGATTTGAATTGGTTCGACAACGAAAAAATGTAATTGCCCTGATAACCGTACAAAATACCCTTGTAATACATCATCCACGCCACTTGCGGGATATACTTCATCTGCTCAAACCGCTCTAATGCTTGATTGTAGAAGCGTAAGGCAAGGTCGTAATCGGCTTGATAGAAATGCGATGAAGCAACGGCACGCTCGGCAAAGGCAAGCCCCAGCGTATCGCGGAGCAAATCAAAGCGGTGAAGCGCGTCGTAGGCGTATTGGCTGAAAAGGATATTGTCGCGGTATTCGTAGCGGCGTGCCACAAAACACAAACCCCATGCCACGCCACGCTCACTACTACGACGCTGCGAAAGGTCGAGCAACTCCTCTGCAAATGGCGTAGTTTCTGCTTCCGAAGCACCATTGCTCACGAGTGCTGAAGTAATTCCAATAAGTGCCTCAATGCGCTCTCGCCCCTGCAATGAGCCTCGTAGCTCGTTTCGGAGAGAATCAATCGTTACCGAAAGAGTAGATTGTTGTGCAAAGCCCACCTCCAAACACGCAATCAGCAATACCATCGTACTCACGCAAAAAAATGCGCCACAGCGCGAACGCCGAGAGATGATGCGATGTTGAGAGATGGACATTGCTAAGAAAAAAATGAGAGAATGCGCTATTGAGTTCACCGTTTCTGGTACTAAATGATTTTCGTTAGAAATCAGGTATGATATTGGGTTGAAAAGGTAAAAAAACAGGTAGTGGCACAGACATTCTTGTCTGTGTTTTCCACCTGAACCCCGCACTACCACTCACAGACAAGAATGTCTGTGCCACTGATGAGGGAAGGATTCTTTCCAACTAAAATCATGTACTATCACAATTTCTACTGTTTGCTGGTATCTTTCTTCGTACCAAAAATATCGAATGGAAGCCGTTTTTTGAGTTCGTCTTTTGCTTTTTGTTCGAGTTCTTTTGCCTTTTTATCTGCTTCTTCTTTTGCTTTTTGCTCAAGTTCTTTCACGCGTTTGTCCGCTTCGTCTTTCAATTTTTCCTTTGCTTTCGTGATTTCCTCCTCTGCAAGCCGCTTTGCTTCTTCCTGTGCAGCATCCAAGACCTGCTGCGCTGTGTTTTGCACGCCTGCAAGTGAGGGCTGAATGATAGGATGCTCCAGCGTTCCGCCAATTTTCACCGTTACGGGAATGGTCTTCGGCTTCAGCGCAGCAAGGTTCAAACCGCCGATATTTCCAAGCGTTCCCAGTGCGTCGGTGGGCAGTTTATCCGTTGGAATGATGAGATTTATCGTATAGTCAATGGATTTGTCAATCCCATTTGAACCTTCAATACTTACGTCAATATTCGCAATTTTTGTTTTGAATGGTTTTACGTAAAAACGCCCATCCTTGATTTCATAAAAGGCACTGAATTTTGATAAACTCGGATTCCTCAACACATCCAATTTCAGCGTCTCGGCGAGTTTATTAAAGGGCGCGAAGTTGTCGAGTTTGAGCGTGTTCGCGCTAATGCCACCGTCGCTGTTGAAGCTCTCCCACACGGGCATCAAATGACCATCCAGGTCGCTTTTGAGTGCAATTTTCGCACCGATTGTTCCTTGTAAATACTGCGCAAAGGGCGCGAATGCTTGCACAGAAACAAATTTTTCGTACAATGGCTGAATACCAAAATCTTGGAGCTGCAAAGAAAACTCCGTTTTGGGTTGCAAATAGTTTTGTGTGTTGTATGAACCATTAGCAATCATGCGCCCTCCGAGCAATTTCACTCCCACGTTTTCAAAGCGCAGAATTTTTTCTTTGAGCGTCATTCTCCCTTGAACATCCTGCATATCCAGATTGGAGAACAGAACCCGCTTCATTGCTGCGCTCATCGTGAAATTGATATTTGCTGGAAATTCGATGCTTGAAATGCTCGTGTCGCGTGGTGCAGAGCTAGGCGTGCTAGATTGTGGTGAAGACGTTTTTGCGGAATCCTTTGATGAATCTTTCATCCAAGGATTACAATCAAAATACGTGGATGCAAGGTTTAATGAGCCTGTCAGCAAACTATCATAGAGCGCGTACCCGACGACATTTTCCAATTGCCCGTCTGCTTGGAGGTCGCTTTTACCGAGCAGAACGCGGCAATTTGAGAGCGTTGCTTTCTGCGTCGTAAAAGCAAGATTCGCCGACGAAACACCTATTTGTGCGGGATAGGCAGAATCGGCATAGACAAAATTCTCCACGCCCATTGTTCCAGAAACATTGAAACGAGCGTAATCACGGGCTTTCACGGCAGAGAGCATGCCTGCAAATTTCACATCTGCCGCCACAACACCGCTTACAATCTTGTTCAAGCGCGGATGCTCCACAAGCTGCTTCAGGTCGGCAACATTGATTTTACCTTTCACTGCCGCTTGCACATTTGGGTCGGAAAGTGGCGTAGATACACGCATAGAAGCATCGAAAGGATTGCCAGCAAACAGCACAGAAAATTGCTGAACGACAAGCACCGTATTATCCAAGCTCCCGCCTGGACTTGCGGCTTCTGCGTCCAGCATCACGCCTCTGAGCGCGGAGGGGAGTTTCGGGTGTTCAGCAGAACCATTTTGCACGAGTGCTTTCACGGAAAAGGCTGGGTAGGTAGTGTCGTTGTACACACCACGCACAAAGCCGAGCATTGATGCGCTCCCTGTGGCTTTGAGGTCGGCAAATTTTGAGGAGTACATCGCTGGAACAATCGAAAGGAAGCTCTTGAAATCGCTATTGCGTGTGGTGAATTTTATATCAAGGTCGTAATCATCGCGGTCATCGGGCATACCGAATGTGCCTTCAAAGCCAAGTGGTAGCTCGTTCAGCAGCAATTCATTTTCCTTGAATGTGTACACGCTTTTTTTCAAATCCATACCAATTTCCGCCGTGAGCTTCGCGCTGGCATTGTCCATATATGTCGAGCCGCTTTGCGCAAAGGTTACGCGAGCATCGGTGCGGGTAACGAGCGTAAATACGTCGTTTGCGAAGTCGCCACTACCGGTATGGTTGATATTATCCAAAATAAAATCGCGATTAGCGGCATCTTTGCGGAAATGAAAACGCCCATTGGAAATGGAATAACTTTTCAGCGCAAGCCGCATGGATGCTGTATCAGTGGAGCTTTTCGCCTCCACGCTTGGCTTGGTGATATTCCAATTTTTCGCATTGTCATCCAGAGCATGCAAGAAGATGCGTGGCGAATCAATACTCAGCGAGTAAATTTTCACGATGCCTTCGCGCACATATGCAAGCGGGTCGAGCGCGATATCAATCGTTTTTGCTGAGAAAAGCGTATCGCCGACAAAGGGAGCTTGGTTTGTGAGCGCAAGGTCTTGAAGGCGCACCGTTGCTTGCGGGAAATTCCGCAGCAAGGAAATATCCACATCGCGAAAATTGAGCGTGGCGGTGATATTTTTATTTGCCGTGTCCTTGACGTACTGGATGATGCGGTCTTTGAAAAAGAGCGGCACCGCAGCCAGTACCACAATCACAAGCAAGATAACAACAACGAGGAAGGTGAGGAGTTTTTTCATTGTATGTTCCCGAAAAATCACATAAAAAAATCAACGAAACGCAGAAGATACGCGCAAATGTTGAAGCAATATTTGAAAGACTCTTTGAAACACTCTTTGAACGAATACTTGAGAGCATCTGAACCAATGTTCACGCCGAATTTCGCACTTTCCGAGCAGCTACACAAGGCTTTTTGTGGCGGCGGGAGATTACGAAAAGAAATGTAGTTTGCGGGGATTGCGTAAAGTGGTGTTATGTACTCGTCAGAAAGATTCTTACTCATCCTCCACCAAATGTACCACCTCCGCCTCCGCCACCTGCACAAGGTCGTTTGGCGCGAGAAGAGCCTGCATCCCGCGCTGTCCCGGGCTAATGCTGATGCGAGAGTGCTGCATTGCTGATTCATCCAAAAACGTCGGAAAATGCTTTTTCATGCCAATCGGCGAACAGCCACCGCGAATGTAGCCTGTGAGCGGCAGCAGTTCTTTCACAGGAAGCATGGAACACGATTTATTGCCTGTTACGCGAGCAGCATGTTTCAGATTTAGCTCGGCTTCGGCGGGAATAATTGCCACGAAGTATTTTAAGGTATCACCCATGAGAACAAGTGTTTTGAAGACTTGCGTCGCAGGAAGCCCGATTTTACGCGCCACGCTGACGGCATCTAATTCTTCCTCATTCCATTGATACTCGCGGAGTTCATAATTAATCTTGTGTTTATCAAGGATTCGACACGCATTTGTTTTTGCCATTGCTGAACAATGAAAAAGGTTGGAAAAAGTAATAAACGCGGATATTGAGGACCGAGAAGATGTTGAGGACGCAGTGATAATGCCGAGAACGGCAGAAAGTCCTAACCAGTCCTCGAAAGTCCTCAGAATCCGCGTTTCCTGATGAGTGATTTTCCGCGTTACTGGAGAAGACGAGATGTTTACATAAATTTTACATACATCGCTTTTGGCATAGCGTTTGCAAGATTAAACAAAAAAGTACAGAAAAAAAATCACAGAAAACCATTGTTCAATTTTTTGTTTGATTGCTATGAATCCGCCCGACCGCATCATACCTCAGCCCGGACAAGAATCCGTGTGGGATTATCCGCGTCCGCCACGCTTGGAGAAATTTACGGGACTTGTCCGCTTGCGCTTCGGTGGCGTTTTGATTGCCGAAACGCGCAATGCGTATCGGGTCTTGGAAACAAGTCATCCGCCAACGTTTTATATTCCCATGCAAGACATTGCAGCAAAATATCTTAAAAAAGCTGCTGGAGAATCATTCTGCGAATGGAAGGGAGCCGCGCAGTATTTCTCGCTTTCGGTTGAGGGAAAAGTAGCAGAGAAAGTTGCATGGTATTATCCCAATCCAACGCCTGCTTTTGCAGCAATAAAAAATCACGTAGCTTTTTACGCTGCCCCGCTTGATGAATGCACCGTCAATGGCGAGCAAGTACAGGCGCAGCCTGGCGGCTTTTATGGCGGTTGGGTCACAAGCAATATCGTCGGACCATTCAAAGGCATTCCAGGCTCAGAAGGCTGGTAAAATAATATCAATAATCTTGAGTGGCACAGACATTCCTGTCTGTGTTTCCGCCTGAACCCAGCACAAATCCTCACAGACAGGAATGTCTGTACCACTGATACTGCGTTATTCACAACAGTATTTTTGCAATGAAAAACGACCGAAAAACCGCATCAAATCTTTCTTCCAGCACAATTCCCTCGCAAGCAATCGGCGTGTTCGATTCTGGCGTAGGCGGTCTTACAACCGTGCGCAAACTCGTGAACATGCTCCCAAACGAGCGTGTTATCTACTTCGGCGACACGGCGCGTGTTCCCTACGGCAATAAAACTGCCGCAACCGTAAGCGCGTACACGTGCGAGTGCGTGGAGTTTTTACTGGAACGCGAGGTAAAAGTGGTGATTATTGCCTGCAATACCGCATCAGCACTAGCGATGGAGGCTGTGCAGCGTATCTCGCCTGTGCCTGTTGTTGGGGTAATTACTCCGGCGGCTGAAACTGCGCTTCGTAGCTCGGTTACAGGGCGCATTGGCATTATTGGCACACGAGCAACGGTGCAGAGCGGGGCGTATCAGGCGGCTATGAGCAGTATTCTCCAGAAGCAAGGATTGGAACGGGAAATAACGGTTATTGCCGAAGCCTGCCCACTGTTTGTGCCGTTTGCGGAGGAAGGGTGGCATTATCATCCCGCAACCCGCCTCGTTGCTGAGGAATATCTCGCGCCGCTTAAACTTGCCAATATCGACACGCTTATTCTCGGCTGTACGCATTATCCGATGCTCACCGACGTAATTCAAGACGTGCTGCCGAATGTACGCCTTATCAATTCTGGCGAAGAAGCCGTCGGCGTTGCCGATGCAATCTTGCACGAACAGAACATTCACGCGCAGGAGCGGAGTTTGCACCGCATTGTGGATTGCTACATCAGCGATAAATCCACCGCTTTTATGAGCGTTGCCGAGCGTTTTCTAGGCTTTCCGCTGGGAATGGCGCAGGAAGTTCGTTTGAAAAAAGGGTAAAAATTGCCTTCGGAGTGAGGCTCTCGCTTCTTCGCGAGGGTCTCACTTCCACCTTGCTCTGGCGGCAAAGTGAGACCCTCACTAGGAAGTGAGAGCCTCACGGAGGGATACGCCTTTCTTTATACTCAATTTGAATAATGATTGTATGACAATTTCACACACACAGAACGCCGTACCGCTCCGAATGCAGCGAGAATTGAAGCAGTTCACGCATCATATCGCACTGGAGCGTGGTTTGGCGGCAAATACGGTCAGTTCTTACACGATAGATTTGACGCGGTATTTGGAGTTTTTATCGGAACGGAAATTACAAAGTTGCGCAGAAGCAGTTTCGCCGCACATCACGGAATTTTTGGGAATGCTCTCCGAACTTGGCTTGGGAACAAGCTCGCGTACCCGCTATCTTGCGTCCTTGCGCTCCTTTTACAAATTTTTGTGCATGAGCGAATTGTCGGAGAAAAATCCCGCCGAGTTGATTGATTTACCAAAGTCGCGCCGTACCTTGCCTGAGGTGCTGTCGTATCATCAAATTGAGCAAATTATCACCCAACCAAACACCACCACACCCGACGGAGTGCGCAACCGCGCCATGCTGGAGATGCTCTATGCGTGTGGCTTGCGAGCTTCGGAATTATGCGGTTTGCAACAGCGTGATATTCTCTGGGAGGCAGAAGTGGTGCGGGTTTTCGGAAAAGGCTCGAAAGAGCGCGTGGTGCCGTGCGGGAAATCTGCGCTGCATTGGGTGGCGGAATATCAACGATTGGCGCGTCCTTTGTGGGTAAAACCGCACGGGAAGTCCGATGATGCCTTGTTTCTGAACCAACGCGGCGGCGCACTCTCACGGATGTCGGTGTGGAATATCGTACATGATTCGGCAACTCAGGCAGGTATTAGCGAGGTGCATCCGCACTTGTTTCGGCACTCTTTCGCTACGCATCTGTTGGAGGGCGGCGCGAATTTGCGGGCGGTACAGGAAATGCTTGGTCATTCCGATATTGCCACCACGCAAGTCTATACGCATATTGACCGCGAATATATCAAGGAAGTGCATCAGAGCTATCATCCAAGAGCATAGCGACGTTTAAAAGACCATATTTCGGCTGTTTGTGCGAAACGTACACACGTGTACAAGGGAACCGCGCAAACAGCATTTTTTTTACAACCATTTCAGTTGTTTCAAAGAAACTCGGCGTGTATTGTGCAAAAAATTTCCCCCGAAAAATATCCTCTGAAAAGCACGGTAAAATGACAGTTTCTTGCTATGTTTGCAAGAGCGCAATCGCACAAAGTCTGTATTGTCGCAATGATAATACAGACTTTTTCATTTCACCTCATTTTCTTCCTCTATCGGTCATGAAATTTCTTATTCAATTCTCTGGCGTTGCTCTTGGCTTGTACTTAGGATTATACCTCGCTCCGAACAAACCTCGTCCCGCGTGGTGGCGATGGATTGCTATTCTTTCGGTTAGCCTCACCGTGTTTTTAGGACTTGCACCGCGAACCGCCGGAAACTTCTCCGATGCAGTTCTCATGCGCCGTGCAGGGATGATGCCGAAAGTTCCTGTGAAAGTACAGATTCAGCACGAGACAAAAACTATTGATGCTGCAAGTAAGTATGCCACATTTCAAATGACTGATTTTAGCGAAGGTGCGCCGGTGCAAGCAACAGTGCGCTGTTCAGAAATTCTCGCCAATCAACTCACGGGCGTAGAACGCGCTATTTTGCTCGTCGAGCGCGATAGCACTGCGAATGACGGTGTATTTATTGCGCAGGAGTGTATCGCCACAAACCCGCTTCTTACCTTGCCCTTTATCCCGCAGCTTCAGGAACGCGCACGGAATCTGTATTTCCACGTGCCAATGTCGTGGGTGGGCATGCTGGCGTACATTTTGGCAATGTTCTACGGTTTTCGCTACCTGAAAACACGCGCCCTGCACTACGACATCTACGCGGCGGCGGCGGCGGGCTTAGGGACGCTCTTTACCTTTCTTGCAACCGTTACAGGCGCGATTTGGGCAAAGTTCGATTGGGGGTCGTTTTGGAACTGGGACCCGCGCCAAACCTCGATTTTCATCCTTCTACTCATGTACGGCGCGTACTTTGCCTTGCGCCAAGCTATTGATAACGATGAACGCCGCGCGAGACTTTCTGCGGTGTACGTAATTTTTGCCGTTATTCCCGCCGTATTTCTCATTTACATCATGCCGCGTATTTTAGACGGCTTGCATCCGGGCGCGGGCAATGACGCAAGTGCGGGACCAATTCTCAGCACGAAAAAAGAAGAATTGAACATCATAAAACAGGTCATTTTCTCGCTTGCCTTTGGCTCCTTTACCATGATTTTCTTTTGGATGCACTCGCTCCAAGTCCGCATACAATCTCTTGTACGGGCGAAGCAGGAGTAAAAAAATCATCACCCCAAGTACACAACAAATTTTCTTTCCATAGTGGCTTGAGACTTCTTGTCGGTGAGTATTCGTGCGGGTTTCAGGCGGCAAACACAGACAAGAAGTCTCAAGCCACCGAAGCCTGATTTTACCTGCAACTCAAGTCTTTTATCAAGTATCAAGCTCTTCACCTTTCTTCTCTCAAAGGATTCCCACCATGAGCATTCTTGCGGGTTCGCCAGCTTTTCGTGCGCAGTTTTTTGCTGCGTATATTGCTATTTGCCTCATTTGGGGTTCTACATTTTTGGCGATTCGCTTCGCACTCGGCTCGTTTCCGCCCTTTCTCATGGCGGGCATTCGCTTTGCAATCGCAGGGACAATTCTCTTTGCGATTGCAAAAATACAAGGTGCGGAAAACCCGACGCGAGCGCACTGGAAGTCAGCATTTATCACGGGTTTCTTGCTGTTTTTAGTCTTCAATGGTGGTTTAGTGTTGGCAGTGGGACGCATTCATTCAAGCATTGTTGCGGTTCTATCGACAACAATTCCTGTGTGGATGGTAATTATCGAATGGCTACGACCACAGGGAACACGCCCCAATGCTGGCTTGCTGGCAGGTTTAGCCTTAGGCTTGCTGGGAATTACGATTCTCGTACAGCCTTGGAATTACCTGCACTCAGCGAGCGGCACGGCAACAACCGACGCGCTTGGCGTGATATTTTCCATTCTCGCCATGCTCGGTTGGGCAATGGGTTCCTTGCTGGCGCGTTCTATGACCTTGCCCGCGTCGCCGTTTATGACCACTGCTATCCAAATGTGGCTCGGAAGCCTGATGCTGACGGGCGTTGGGCTGGCAATGGGCGAATGGGCGCGTTTGGACATCACCCGCGCAACAAACGCGTCATTACTGGCATTGCTCTTTTTGATTATCTTCGGTTCAGTGATTGCGTACAGCGCGTATATGTGGCTTCTGCGCAATGCACCGCCAACACTCGTCTCGACGTACACCTACATCAACCCGCTCGTCGCAATTACACTCGGCTCGGCATTGGCAAATGAGCCTGTAACGCCCTTTTTGCTTATCGCACTTGTCTTTATTTTGGGTGGGATTTATTGTATTGCACGCTTTCGCCCTGCACCGCCCGCACCAGCGCATGCGGTAAGGAAATAAGCGATATTCAGGTCTTTAGTATTTTTAGCAATACGTCGTGACGTTAAGCACTTTTCCCTCACCCCAACCCCTCTCCCAAGGGTAGAGGGGCAAGATAAAAAGCCGTCTCCACCCTCGCCCTTTGGGAGAGGGTCGCTCGTAGAGCGGGGTGAGGGCATAACGTAATAACATGAATTCTCAAACCCTCGTCCAACCCAATGCTCATGCGCTTTGTACCACTATTATTTTCCCTTCTGCTCTTGGGAATATTTTCGCTATCATGCTCTGAACAGCGCGTAAAGACTGATACTTTACCCTATTCATGGGCTGCTGAAAATTTCAAAAATGACTATGCGTACTGGCACATTGCTGATTCCGTCTTACTTCGGCGCGATACCATTTACGGCGCAATGTCAGTGGAAATGCGTAATTCGCTCATGCTCACCACCACACGCTTGCAAGGTGCGCAAATTATCAAGTCCGAGCTTCTTCGCCGCACGCCGCAAGGTTTGCTGCGCCTTTTGCCGTGTGATGATGGTTCTCGCTTGGAGCAAGTATTTTTGCCGTTTCCCATTCGACAAGATTCATCAAGCAAAGCCGCTTCCGTGCTGTCTTCGTGGGCAATCAAAGCCTGCACAGGCGATACCACCAGCACGTTTCGCATCCAATCTGCCGACACAAGTGTTTCTGTGCCAGCAGGGACGTTTCGCGTGATTCAGCTTCGCGAGGTAGATTTTACCAATCTCACTACCGATTTCTATTTTCACGATACCCTTGGACTTATCCAAATGACCATTCAGCATTCGCTTCTTAGCAATAACGGAACGCGCTATCTTGCTGACGCAACGGCGAAACCCTTTGAAGGCTTTATTTTAGTAAAGGCGGGAAAGCGGCGCAAGTAGCACGCTTACGTGCGTGCAAGGTCGTTTTTATCATATTTGCGAGTTCTTCAAAAAATGCGTAGTTTTTCGTGCTGTTTTCCTCTTACCTCTCACCGCGATTTATGGAAAAAATAGGTTTATTTCCGCTCAATGTTGTCGTATTTCCCGAATCTTCCGTGCCGTTGCATATCTTCGAGCCACGCTATAAGCAGCTTGTAGCCTTGGCTATAGACGAAGAAAAAGATTTTGGCATCAATCTCGTGGATTCTTCGCGGCTCTTCCAAACAGGCTGCACCGTAGAAGTGAGCGAAGTTTCGCGCCGGTACGACGACGGACGCTTGGATGTTGTCGTTACAGGCAAACAACGCTTCACGCTTCGCTCCTTGCGTGAAGGCGAGGAACTGTATTACGTCGGCATTGTGGAATACTTCATGGATGAAAGCGATGAAGTGATTGACACCCAACTTCGGCAAATGTGCATCAAGCAATACAATGAAATTATTGAACTTGTCTATCCGGGCGCGGCGGAAGAATATGTTCTGGATATAAGCTATACTGGCACAGCATCGTTTTTTATCGCCCAAAAAGCGGGCTTGGATGTGCTGCGCAAACAAGAGCTTTTGGAAATACGCTCGGAAAATCAACGCCTAGAAAAATTGACCGATTTTATGGAACGTCTTTTGCCCGAACTCCGCGATAAACGCCGTATTCAAGACGTAATTATGAGCGATGGCTATATCCCCAATAAGTCGAAAAATTAGGCGTATCCTGCACAATGAGAATAGATTATCAATAGACATTATACAGATTAAGCTCTGAAGGGCTGGGAATGGCGTAAATACTGGCTTCAGTGGCTTGAGACTTCTTGTCTGTGTTTGTCGCCTGAACCCCGCACCAATGCTCACAGACAAGAAGTCTCAAGCCACTATTTGAAGAGCAAAAACAGCTAATCTGTATAATAGACTTTATTCCGAATAGACTTTTTTACTAAACAAGGCAGCATGCTGCCTTGCTCCAAAACTCTAAAAACCTTATTCGAGATAAACTCTAATACATAAGGCTCTCGCAAAATTCTTGTTTTGTGGCACAGACAAGAGTTTCTATGCTACCAAAGACGCGTAAAATCTGCATCAAGCGGTAGCGCAGACACTCCTGTTTGCGCCATTTGCGAGAGTCCTAAATACATTTTTACTCCTTTACTTTTGTTGCATTATGGCTAAAACCCGCACTCACGCTGACTTCCGCACTGGTGGTGTCGTCTCTGTTTGGCTCGGCACTATCGGCATCGAAGACGACCTCGACGATTATTTAGCAGATGAATTTGCTGATGATTTTGGCTTTGAAATTATTCCTGAAGACGGACCCGAATTCGATGTTGCAAATCCCGCACGCCCCGTTGCTGCGCTCTTGGATGGCTTTAGCTGCTTTGAAGATTTTATTGAAGAAGCCGTCGAAGCCGCGAAAATACAGGGCTGGGAAAAAGCAAATTGCGCGTTGGTTTTCTATAACTTTGCCTACGAAGAAGATTCTGCCAATGGCGACGCGCCACTGAGCTTTATTGGCACATTTCCTTTTGCCCTTGATGAAGGCGACGAAGACGAAGAGTAAAGACACTCAGCAAATACACTGAAAAACGAGTGTTGGTGCGTGATTGAAGTCTGTTACGAAATCGTAATATCGTTCTCATGGAAAACACCAGAAATTCTGCGCTAAATAGCATAATTTTGTGGCTGTCTGTTGTACTCTTCAACGAAATGCAACTGCGATAGGATAATTCACTCTACTTGAGACTTTCTTTCCTAGACTTTCTTTCCTAGAATTTCTTTCACTTCGCCCGCGCTTGTGTATGAAGCAGTTTTACCATCTCATCACGATTTGTTTTCCTTCCTTTGTTTGCCGTAGTGCTGCGGTTTGTTGCCTTTTTGGGGCAATGATGCTTTCTCTCAGTCCTGCACTTTTCTCACAAGCAACAAATTCTGCAAAAGAAACCCAGAAAGTACCCCAGAAACAAACCCTCACTATCAAGGGGTCCGATACAATGGTTATTCTCGTGCAACGCTGGACGGAAGTATTTTCCAGCACCATGCGCGATAAAACTAATGTGCAGTTCCAAGTAACCGGTGGCGGCTCTGGAACAGGTATTTCCTCGCTTATCAATGGTACGACCGATATTTGCTCTTCCTCGCGTCCAATCAAATCCAACGAAGTGCGCCAACTCAGCGAAAAATATCGTTCCAATGGCGTGGAAGTTCGCGTTGCCCGTGATGGTATTGCGGTATATTTGAATGAAAAAAATCCTGTCCAAAATTTGACCATCGGGCAAGTGCAACGCATTTTTACGGGAGAAATTACGAACTGGAAAGACTTAGGTGGCGCAGATAGTCGGATTGTATTGTACAGCCGCGAAAACAACTCTGGTACGTATGAATTTTTCAAAGAGCATGCGCTCAAAAAGCAAGATTTTGCATCGCAGACACAGCATATGGTCGGCACAGGCGCACTCGTGAATGCGATTGCAAAAGATGAATTTGCCATTGGTTTTGGAGGAATTGCCTACGCAAGTGGCGTAAAAGCGGCTGCAATTGCATTCGATGAAAAAAGTCCGTATGTGCTTCCCAAAGAAAGTGAGATTTTAAGCGGTTCCTACCCGATTTCACGCTTGCTCTATTTCTATCTCAAAGAACGTCCCACTGGCACAATGAAAACCTTTATTGATTGGGTGATTAGCCAAAAAGGACAGGCTGTTGTTACAGAAGTTGGGTATTTGCCAACAAAGAAATTTTAACGCTTGAACACTATGGAATTGGAACAACAAGCAAATACGCCGCCTCAAGCACCTTCTTCTGAAGCGCATCCTTTTGTGCGGCGCAAAAGCAATCTCGGCGAGCGCGTCATAGAGCGCGGAATCGCGCTGATTGGCGGGATTGCGGTGGTATTGATATTTCTCATTTTGCTCTTTGTTGTGCGTGAGTCTATTCCACTTTTTTTTCAATCTGAACGAACAACAACGGCAGAAAAGAAAGCTAAGAAAGCAAGCAATGAAGCGGTCTTGAAGCCAGAGGTTTACAATCCAGATATTATCTTGAATAGCGCAGAAAGCGAATCCGTATTTGTACCAGAGGTCTATAACCCTGATGTTTCCGTGCCTTCGCAGATTTCGTCTTCCGCAAGCGCATCATCCGAAGAAGAAGAAAGCGAACACGGTATTAGTTTTGCAAATGTGCTATCAGGCACGTGGCAGCCTGTTTCTACGCGCCCAAAGTTTGGTATTTTACCGCTCATCGTTGGGACAGCAAAAACAACCATCGTCGCAATTTTCATAGGCGCACCGCTTGGTATCTTGGCTGCATTGTACGCTGCTTTTTTTGCGCCGCGCCGCTTGAAAGAATTTATTAAGCCACTCGTAGAAATGCTCGCAGGATTACCTTCGGTGGTCATTGGATTTTTTTGCTTGATGACCGTTGGCTCATTCCTCCAAACACTCTTCGGTCTGGATTTCCGCTTAAATGCTATTGTTGGCGGCATTGGCTTGTCAATTGCGGTGATTCCTATTGTGTTTACCATTGCCGAAGACGCGCTTTCTGCCGTGCCGAAAAGCCTCTTGGAAGCCTCGCTTGCAATGGGCGCAACAACGTGGGAGAGCGCGTATAAGGTCATGCTTCCTGCCGCATTTCCAGGTGTGTTTGCCGCAGTATTGCTTGGTATTGGGCGTGCATTTGGCGAAACGATGATTGCGCTCATGGCAACAGGCAATGCCGCAATGCTCTCTGCCTCTTTCGCCGACCCTGTTCGCACCTTCTCCGCAACGATTGGCGCGGAAATGGGTGAGGTTATCTGGGGTTCGCCGCATTATAGCATGCTCTTTTTTCTCGGTGTGTTGCTCTTCCTTTTCTCCTTCACGCTGAATGCCGTCACGGAACTATTCATCAAAGAACGTTTAGCGAAGAAGCTCCAAGGAGGATAGAAGAAAGGATGAAATCTGAGGGATGAGGGATGAAGAATGAAGATTTCACCGTCCGGCGGATTCTTGCGGTTATCACTCGCCAAACGGTGAAGAAACCGCCTGGGCGAGGCATGACAATCTTTCACCCGAAAGGGAATAAACTCCACGCAATGAAGACACAATGACTAAGAATGCCAATTAAAAGTTAGGCTAAGTCGTTGATTTTTATGACACTGATTTAACTGATAAAAATGATTTTCACAGATACATGATGTGAAATGATATAAAAAAAATCTTTTCAAATCATTATTCTTCAATCAGTTATCAGTTTTATCGGTTCAATCATTTTAATCAGTGTCAAAAACTATCTTTTAATTCGCATTAAGAACCAATGACTAAGAACCAATGACCAAGAACCAAACAACAAAGCGTCTTATCGGGATATTTGCTGTCGGGGCGGCACTATTGGCGGTCGTAGCAATAGCAGGACTTGTTTTTAGTACAATGGGGACATTTCTTGCGAAGGGCGCACCGCATGTATCGTGGTCGCTTTTGAGTGAAGCACCACGCAACAATAACACTGAAGGCGGCATCTTTCCTGCTATTTACGGTACAACGCTCTTAGTGCTGATAATGTCAATGTTGGGTGTACCGATTGGCACAATTACGGCAATTTATCTTTCCGAATACACCCGTCCGAATGCCGTATTCCCTCGTATCATTCGTTTTGCAGTAAACACCCTTGCGGGCGTGCCTTCGATTGTGTTTGGATTATTTGGCTTAGGTTTTTTTGTGCAATTCGTTGGACGCAGCATGGATACTGCCTTAGGCAATGACACTGCCCTTTTTGGACAACCCGCCCTTCTCTGGGCTGCTGCCACGCTTGCCGCATTAACACTGCCTGTGGTGATTGTCTCGGTAGAAGAAGCTCTCCGAACCGTTCCCCGCGAAATGCGTGAAGGCAGCCTCGCGCTTGGTGCGACGCGCTGGCAAACAATTTGGAAAATTGTCTTACCCAATTCCACTACTGGCATTTTAACGGGTGCAATTCTCGCCATTGGGCGCGGTGCGGGCGAAGTTGCACCGATATTGTTTACGGGCGCGGTCTATTCCTTGCCGCAGCTTCCCGACGGCATCACGAGCCAATTCATGCACCTAGGCTACCATTTGTTTGTTCTTTCAACGCAATCTCCCGACGTAGATAAAACCTTGCCCCTGCAATACGCCACCACGCTTGTCCTCCTCGCACTCACCTTCACGCTTAATTTTACAGCGACGTTCATTCGCTCGCGCTTGCGCCAACGCCAGATGGGACGGTAGTTGGGGAAAGGATGAAGGATGAAAAATACAGGGCATTTTGTATATTTGCCGACCGTAACGAACATATCGCCTAGAGCCAAGATATGACAAGGCTTATAGCAGATAGTTCTCCAAAGTGCAAAAAGCAAAAAAAGCACTCCTAAGGCAGATTATATCTAGCTTCTCGGCATGATAAAGAATCCTTAAAAACGCCATAAAAATCACCCAAATCCCGTTCTCATCTATGCTTGACGACCTCCATAGTTTCCTTCGGCAATTTCCCTCCTTGACCGAAGAAGAACGAGCCGCAATAGCCGAGAAACTCAGTGTTCACCAGCTTTTCAAAGGAACAATATTGCTGAGAGAAGGTGAAATTTCAACAAAATGTTATTTCATCCTGCGTGGTTGTATTCGCCAATTCGTACTTGGCGCGGATGGTAAAGAGCAAACAATTGAGTTTTTTACCGAGCAGCAAGCAGTGGTGCTGTTTTCCAGCTATGGTCATAGCACGCCGTCGCGCTTTGGGTTTGTGTGTGCGGAAGATTGTACGGCAATTGTTGGCGATGTACTCCAAGAACACGCCATGTACGAAGAATTCCCTGCGCTGCAAGCAATTACGCGCTCTATGATGGAACAAGATTTAGGAGCATTGCAAGAAAAATACGCTTCCTTCGTGCGACTTTCCCCAGAAGAACGCTATCAACATTTACTTGAGACACGCCCCAGCCTATTGCAACGCGCTCCGCAACACCAGATTGCAAGCTATCTCGGCGTTACACCAGAATCGCTCAGTCGTATTCGGAAGCGTCTTGTTGGATAGTTTTTGAATATGAACAACAAGCCACACCTTCAGCATTGACAGAAAAGAAGCAGAAAAGAATTTGCATAGATTCTCGCATTTCATTATCCTGCGTGTATGAATCACGCCGCTATTTCTCCAGACTCTTTTTCTGAGCATACTCTCCTTGCGCGAAAGCACTTGGAGCGGTTTACGCGTGCAGGAAACGCTTTGTTTGAGGCTCTTTTTGAGCATTCGAGCGACGCACTGTTCCTTGCCACTGATGAAGATGATGCGTGGATTTTTTCCTGTAACCACCAAGCACGTGAAATGTTTGACGCGCCAAGCAACGATGCGCTCTTGGGGCATCAAAAACGAAGTATGCGCGAGCATCCGCCAACGCTTGAAGAATTGCACCAACATACCGAAGAACTGCATCACAAGGGCGTTCTGCGCTTCGATTGCCTGTACACGACGTTTTCACAAACGAACATTTGGTGCGAACACACGGTCACACGTATTCCCCTAGAGCAAGGTTTTGTGCGCCTTATACGCCTTGCTGATATTACCAACCGCAAACAATTAGAAGAAAAACTGCGCCACACCAATAGCGTTCTCGCCGATGCAGAGCGTATCACGCAACTTGGCACATGGGAATTTAACCTTGAAGACCGCACCATTACGTGGTCGGCAGAAACGTTTCGTTTGTATGGATTAGAGCCGCACGAAGGAGTTGTTCCACGCGAACTTTTTTGGGAAATGGTGCATCCCGACGATATTCCCGCCTTGCAGCAAGCCGTTGCGGTGGTGCAAACCGAAGGTAAACCGTACAAGCTGGAATTACGCGGCTTGCAGCCCGATGGCTCATACCATTTTCTCGAAGCACGCGGGAAAGCTATTCGCAATGCCGAAGGGAGCATTGTAAAAATTCTTGGAACGGTGCGGAATATCAATGCCGATAAACGCCGCGAAGCCGAGCTTTTATACAACAAAGAGCAGCTTGAAAATATCATCAATAGCATTTCGGAAGTGATTGTGGAAATCAGTTTGACGGGCATGATTCAATTTGTCTCGAAAAACTGGATAACGCTTACGGGGCGCACCATTGAGGATTCCCTTGAACGCTCGCTCGTAGATTTTGTGCATCCAGACGATATTTCTGGTTTGTATCAACTTCTGATGAACAGCCTCGACAGCGCACCGAATGAGCGATTTTCCGTAGAATATCGCGTGTGGAATCCAGAAAAGCAAGAGTGGCGGTGGCATGGCGCGAATGCTTCGGTTGTGCGTACCGCGAATGGTGCGCCATTACACATTCTTGCTACGGTGCGAGACATTCATCAAGAAAAAGCAATTGCGGAAAAATTGCAACGCAGCGAGGAGTTTCTCTCGGCAGCACAGCGCATGGCTCGTCTCGGAAGCTGGTACACGGACTTATCAACGCAAACAACCGAGTGGTCGCAAACGATGTACAACATTTACAATCTTCCTGAAACAACGCGCCCTTTTTCTGGTACAGAGTTTCTGGAAATTGTACATCCGAAAGACAAAAGCCTCGTTGCGGCAAAGCTGGAAGATGCTGTGCGAGGACGCGAACAAACTGGTATGGAGTTTCGGATTGTGCGCCGCGATGGTGTCGTCATTTGGCTGGATGGGCGCGTAAAACCTGTCTTGCATCCCACAACGCGGCGCACTATTGCGCTTTTTGGTATTGTGTGGGACATTACCGAGCGCAAGCAAGCGGATGAGCAAATTCGCTCGCTGAATCTGCATTTGGAAGAGCGTGTGCAAGAGCGGACGCGCCAATTGGAGAAAACCAACACCGACCTTGTGGCAATTATTGAGGAGCGCACAACGGCAGAAATCGCGCTGCAACGAAGCCAGAGTAATCTCCGGACGCTCGTCGAAAGTACAAATGATAGCATTTGGTCCATTGACCGAGAGTTCCATTTTACGGCACTCAATGCCGCTTTTATGTCGGTGGTGCAGTTGTATAATGGGCAATCGCTCGCTATTGGCGAATCCGCGCTGATAGAAACGCTCGGCATTCCCGCAAACGATTGGTACGACTACTATTGCCGCGTGCTGCAATGCGAACGCCTCACTGTTCATAGCCACTACATGCTTGCGGGGTACAATTTCGATGTGGAAATTTCCTTTAGTCCGATTATCAATGAGCAAAACGCCGTGCTTGGCGCAGTGGTATTTGCACGAGATATTACCGAACGGCTCTTGGCAGAGCGCGAGGTGCGCGAGCGCGAAGCCTTGATGAGTCTTATTTTGGAAAGCATCGAAACGGGCGTTGCGCTGAGTAATAGCAATGGTATCATTTTGCGAGCAAACCGCGCACTCGCACAGATGTTTGCCTACACACCAGAGGAAATGGTTGGACGGCATTATACGATGATTGTGAAGCCAGAACGCCAAGAACAGAGTATGGAGGCGTTTCGTCAGCTTATCCAGAATCGCCCAGAGATTCCAACAAACATTGAAACACAGTTGGTGCGCAAAGATGGCACATTTGTCGAGGTAGAAATTCTGCAAAATGTCATTCAAGATGAAGGGAATGAGATTTTTGTTGTGTCGTCGGTGAATAATATCACCGAGCGCAAACAGGCTGAAGCCGAGATACGACGAGCTTTGGAGCAGGAACGTGAACTAAGCGCAATGCAATCGCGTTTTGTGGTGATGGTTTCGCATGAATTCCGGACACCGCTTACCACCATTCGCTCCTCAGCGCAGCTTTTGGAGCGGAACCGCGAGCGATGGTCGCCTGAAAAGCAGCAGTCGTATTTTGAAGATATAGACGTTGCGGTGAATTCCATGACCGAGCTGTTAGAAGACGTGCTTTCCTGGGGCAAAGCGCACGCAAAGCGTATTCCGTTCGAGGCGCAACCAGTGGAAATTGGGGAATGTATTGAGGGAATCGTGAGTGGCTTCCGTGCGATTGAAGACTTCAAATACCGCATCAATACTGACTTGCCAGAAAAATCACAGATGAGTAAGAAAGCTCTTTTGGACACAAAACTCCTTCGGCAAATTTTGGTTAATCTCATCTCCAACGCGCTCAAATACTCGCCTGAAGCCGAACCGATTCTCGTGGAAATGATAGTGGATATTGCGAGTATTTCCTTCCATATCAAGGATAAAGGCATTGGCATTTCCGAAGAAGACCAAAAGCATCTCTTTGAGCCATTTTACCGAGCAAGTAATGTTGGCGGAATTGCTGGTACAGGGCTTGGATTGGCGATTGTGCAACAGGCGGTACAGCTGCACGGCGGCACGATTCACCTCACAAGCACAAGCGGTAAGGGAACGGAATTTATTGTCGTGATACCTTGTACTTTTCTCGAAAACTCGTAACTTGTCTTTCGCTACACGACAACATTCTTTCGGTAGTGGCACAGACCTCATACACAAGTTGAAGTCTGCGCCATCGAAGCCTGATTTTACCTATTAGACATTATACAGATTAGTGATTTTTGCTCTTCAATAGTGGCACAGACATTCTTGTCTGTGAGTGTTGGTGAGGGTTCCAGGCGGCAAACACAGACAAGAAGTCTCAAGCCACTGAAGCCAGTATTTACGCCATTCCCAGCCCTTCAGAGCTTAATCTGTATAATGTCTATTATTCAGAGCTGTTGTCGTCTATCAAAGTGCTGTCTGTTTCTTGAGCTTGCGTTTTCCGACTCTCTATGAAAAAAATACTTGTTATCGAAGATGAAAAGAATATCCGCAATCGTATTGTGGATACGTTGGAGCTATCGAACGAAGCGTATCAGGTCTTTACCGCAGAAAATGGGCGTATTGGCGTGGACATAGCGCAGAAAGAGCTTCCCGACCTCATTATCTCCGACGTGATGATGCCAGAAATGGATGGCTACGAGGTACTAAAAGCACTGCGCTCCAACGAAGCCACAGCAAACATCCCCTTTATTTTCCTCTCGGCAAAAGCAGATATGGCACATATTCGCGAGGGAATGAATCTTGGCGCGGATGATTATTTGCCAAAACCATTCAGCATTGATGAGCTTTTGAGAACAGTTTCGATGCGGCTTGCCAAATTTGATGCGCATGAAAAACGCTCAAAACAAGAATTAGAAGAAGTGCGCTTGCGTATTGCAAGTTCGCTCCCCCACGAGTTTCGCACCCCGCTTTCTGGCTTGATTGGCTTTGCGGAAATGCTCAAAAATTACAAGCAATTCGACGACGATACCGTAAACATGATGATTGACCAAGTGCGCGGCAATGCAGAACGCTTGCAGCGTTTGGTAGAGAATTTTTTGCTGTACGCGCAAATTGAAATGTCCATTTTACGCAGTGGTGGCGCAGGAAAGCTCTTTCAAGCAGACCGTCTGACAATTGCGCAGGAAATTATCTCCACGAGTGCTGAAGCCGTTGCAACACGCCACAAACGCCCTCACGACCTTGAGTGCAACGTTGAGCGCACCGTTTTGAATATGATGGCGCATAATCTGAAAAAAGTTATTGAAGAAATCGTGGATAATGCGTTCAAATTTTCAGGCAAATCCACCAAAGTCCGCTTAGATGCTTGCCGTACCGAGGATGGCTATTATAGCGTTGTCGTAAGCGATACTGGGCGCGGCATGAGCAAAGAAGACCTTGAAAATATTGGCGCGTACACGCAATTCGACCGCGAAACCCACGAACAACAAGGCATGGGGCTAGGACTAACCATTGTGCGCCGCATCATGGAAGGACACGCTGGCACGATGGAGATTACCAGCACGCCTGGACAAGGAACGGTTGTTGTGCTTAAATTCCTTATTTTGCCGTAGTAGTCGTCCGCGAAATGTATTCGGAGAGGCTGAGACAAAACTTGCATTCAAGAGCGTCTCTGCATCCCAACGAAATAAAACCTATCGCTTTCATCATCCCTCTGATTTCACCTTCATTTTTTATCGCATGTCTTCAGTAGAAACGCTTTCCTCTCCCAACAATTCTTCGCCCAAAGACCACACCACCGCCGCCACACCACAAGTCCCTGAAGGGCGCGTCATTCCTTGCTTGGATAAAGGTTTTGTGCGCTTGGTGGATTCTATGGGTTCTGATGCCGCAATTGTCCAAGCGGCGCGTGTTTCCTATGGTGCAGGCACAAAGCAGGTGAGCGAAGATAGAGGTCTTATCCGCTATCTCATGCGCCACGCCCATTCTACGCCGTTTGAAATGGTGGAATTCAAGTTTCACGTCAAACTCCCAATTTTCGTTGCACGCCAGTGGATACGCCATCGCACGGCAAATGTGAACGAGTATAGCGGTCGGTATTCTGTCATGCAGGATGAATTTTATGTGCCAGAAGGTGCGCAAATACGTCCGCAAAGCGCGACAAACAAGCAAGGACGCGCCGAAGAGACACTTTCCGCCGACGACAGCGCACAAATACTGGAGTTGCTGAAAAATGGTCAAACGAAAGCGTATCAAGATTACGAAACCTTGCTCGACCACAATTTTGCCCGCGAACTTGCTCGCATCAATCTTCCAGTTTCTATGTACACGGAATGGTATTGGAAAATTGATTTGCACAATCTTTTTCACTTCCTCCGCCTCCGCATGGATGCTCATGCACAATACGAAATCCGCGTCTATGCTGAAGCAATGGCAGAAATGGTGCGGGATATTACACCGCTCGCCTTTGAAGCCTTCGAGGATTACGCGCTCAACGCCGTGCGCCTGACTGCACCTGAAATCCGAGCAATGAAGCGGCTTTTGGCAAGCAATGACCTCGACGATGCGGCTCTGCTCGAAAGCGGACTTTCCAAGCGAGAAATGGCGGAGTTTCGCAGCAAACTTGAAAAAATTCGCGCGTAATTCAAACAGTTTTGGTAGCACAGACACTCCTGTCTGCGCCGCGCTGCATACCGCATCAAGACTGGCACAGACAAGAGTGTCTGTGCTACTGAAGCCAGAAAATTTTGCCACTTTGAATATTAATTCTCATGGAATTTCTTCGTAAACATGCTCCGAAAATTGCTCTTGTCGTTGTTGTGATGGTTGTGGTGCTGATTTTGGCAGAACAATTGATGACGCGCCGCTCTGCAACGAGCTTTTTGAATACAACGCCCGCCAATCAAGCCAATGAAACTACCAGTGAAACTATGAATACGGACACTTCCTCCAATAGTAGTGCATCTCCGAGCAATACCACTTCAAACACTAGTAATACTGCGCCCTCAGAGGCGATTCCTCTCTACACCTACGACATCGTGAAGACCATTCCCCACGATACGCAAGCATTTACGCAGGGTTTGGCGTTTTACAATGGAGAATTGCTCGAAAGTACGGGGCAGTACGGTTCGTCCAGCTTGCGCCGTCTCGACCGCGCAACGGGAAAAGTGCTACAACGCTTAAGCCTTGATGCAGCCTACTTTGCGGAGGGAATGGTTGCAGTGAATGGCAAGATTTATCAACTCACGTGGCAAGCAGGAATTGGCTTTGTGTACGATGCCAAAACCTTCCGCCAACTACGTACATTCTCATACTTCGGCGAAGGCTGGGGCTTGACCTACGATGGCTCGGAAATGATTATGAGTGACGGCACAAGCAATCTCCGCTTTTTGGATGCTGATTCGCTCCTTATTCGCAAGATGCTCCCCGTAACAAGCAATGGTGCGCCTGTCAAGAACCTGAATGAATTGGAGTACGTCAATGGCGAGATTTGGGCGAATATTTGGCAAACCGACTCGATAGCCCGCATCAATCCACAAACAGGCAAAGTAGCAGGATGGATAGACCTCTCTGGCTTACAAACCCCTGAAGAACGCGCCAATGCTGATGTTTTGAATGGTATTGCTTTCGACAGCAAACGCGAGGTGCTGCTGGTAACGGGCAAGAATTGGTCGAAGTTGTATGAGATTCGTTTACGAAAAAAGTAGAAATGAAGGGAGCAGAAAATCTTACTCCGCTTGCGGCAATTCCACAATAAACGTCGCTCCTGCACCATAGACGCTTTCGCACCACACCTCGCCATTCATTGAACCGACCATTTTTTTGACAATCGAAAGTCCCAAACCTGTTGATTGTTCGCCGTTGGTGGGCTTTGCCGAGAGGCGCATGAACTTCCCAAATAATTTTTTTTTATCGTCGTCCGACAAGCCCGGACCTTCGTCCTGCACTTCAATCCGCACACACGATGGCGAAGATGTTGCATTCCCCGTCAGTGCGCTTTCTTGCGGTGTCCAAGTTCGCTCGCCGTAAATGCGCATCCACACATTTTTGCCGGATGGCGAGTATTTAATGGCATTGGAAACGATGTTTTCCAAAATTTGCATGACGGCAGTTTGGTCGCCAAGACAATCGGCATCGGAAAAGCTGTCGAAATGGAGCTGTACGCCCTTCGCTTCGGCTCGCGCTTCGTATTCTTCAAAGACCGAATATGCCGCTACCGAGATATTGAACGCCGTTACATTCAGCGTGATTGCGCCACGCTCAATCGCATTCACATTCAGAAGATTGCTGATAATGCGCGACATTTGGTCGGAAGAGGAAATAATCGTCGTTGTGAAGCGTTGGCGGTCGTGGTCGGGAACGCTCTGGTCGTGCATGAGCTGTGCCAGGAGCTTGATGGATAGAATAGGATTTTTTAGGTCGTGCGCAACAATCCCAAAAAACTCATTTTTCTCTGTGTTTAATTCTTCCAGATGCTCGTTTTTGCGGGCAATCACATCGTTTGCAAGCTCAAGTTCGCTATTTGTTTTTTGCAATTCCACAGCCGCTTTTTGCTTGATGCGATAGCCATTGGCAAGCAAAATCACCACTGCCGCAACCAGCACAAAACCTATGGCGAGAAACAAAAAGCGTTGATTTTGCAATTGAATTTTTTGCTCTTGCAATTGCAAATCACGCTGTTTTTGTTCGATAGAACGCTGCTTCTGGACAAGTTCGTATCGAGCTTCAGCATTGGCAAGGCGTTTGTCGCTTTGGTCATTGAAAATACTATCTTTCAACTGATTATCAAGCCGAGCATATTCGAGCGCGAGTTTGTAGTTCCCCTGCGCGGAATAGAAGTCGGACAGACTAAAATAACAGGCTTGCAAGAGCGAACGCGAATGCAGTTCCTGTGCGAGCATGAGGGCATTGTTGAGGTATTTTTTTGCGTTGATATAATCTTGCTGCCCATTGTACACGTTGGCGATATTGATGTATAGTTCACCAAGCATGAGTTTATCGGGCGTGGAGGCTTCAAGGATTGTTTGCACCTTGAGCAAATACGGCAATGCTTGTGCATAATAATCGCGCACAAGATAAATCGTGCCAATACCATTCAGCGCAGTTGCAATGCCGGTTGTATTGTTTAATTCTTTCCAAATGCCGAGTGCTTGTTCGTAGTTTTTGAGTGCAATTTCAACGCTATCTTGCTCGTCGTACACGAGAGCAATATTGCTCAAAGTATTGGCAAAACCTTGCTTGTCGCCCAAAGAAAGATAGAGCTGCTGCGCCTTTTGATAACTCTCAATCGCCTGACGGAAATTGCTTCGCTTGTAATACGTTCCACCTAAGCTATTCCAAACTCGCGCAATATCTCGCTTCTCGCCAAGTTCTTCGTACAATTTCAAGGATTCAAAAAAGTGTTGAGCAGCGTTGTCGTAGGTTCCCTGCCGATAATACACCGTTCCCGTGATACGCAACGCCTCTGCTTGCCCCTGTTTGTCGCCGAGTGTTTGTGCGGCTTTCTTCGCTTCTTCTGCGTATTCTATCGCTTTGGGAGGATTATTCATCAGGTAATCATTCGCAAGCGTATTCAGCATTTGCACCAATTTCACGTCGGTAAATTGTGGACGCTCACGCTTGTAGGCAGCAAGTTCGCGCTCAAGACTATCGGCACGCGAAAGCGAGGAAGAAAGAGGTGTCTGCGAAGAAGATGCCTGCGAAGAAGATGATTGCGAAGAAGATGATTGTGGAGAAGATGATTGCGAAGAAAAAACCTGTGCAGATGCAGCACAAGCACGATATGGTGCGGTGTACAAGCACAACGCGGCACAAAAAATGAGTGTGATTGAACAGAAAGGGAAAGTGCGTAAAAAGCGCATGATATCTAGGGTTCAGGGGATAGATGTGTACATTCGTGGACGCACTGTGGGGCGTGCAATGGTATTGTATGCTATGGAAGTATTGTATTCGTCTTGGAGCGTCTTGTCATGCTACTACCTACAAAGTGAACAAAAGCGAATACTCTGTTCGTTTTTGCCGTGAACCTCTACCAAGTAGTTATTGCCTGACAAACGTTATTTTTCGTATGAACACAGCAAATATACCGCAAAGGTATAAGAGAAACAATATGTTACAGGTGTAAAGTTATCCTGAGTGTGGCAGAAGTTTTGTGTAAATGGTGGTAACTCGTCAGGTATCTCCCCGTCGGGTGGCTGAAGAGTGCGTAAACGCTGCCTTACGGCGGGTGCATTGCTGGCACACCACTCGCCGTAAGGCTACTGCACTTGTGATAACAGTCGCCCAACGAGATAGTACCTGACCAGTTACCAAATTGTTTTGTGTAATTGAAACTCCGCTTTGAGTTGGTCTATACCCCACTTCTCAAAGGGCTTGAGCGTTGGTTTGCCGTTTGTGGTTTTCATGCTGTTTAAGTTGGTAAAAGTATGGTGCGTTGTACAAAAAATGTCGTTACTGCTGATTTAACAAGTCTTCAATGATTGCTTTTGCCTCTTTGAGCAGCCGCAGCATCCCAAATACCTCATCTTTCGTGGCATCGTAGGCAAGGCTTTCGGCGTATTCCTGTCTATCCAAAACCACAAAAAACCAGTTTCTCCCTTGCACATAGCATCCGTAGAGAGCGTGTTTGTTCTCGTTGAGTTCTCGTGCCGCGAGCATTTCCACCAGTAACTGCGCCAAAGGGTCGTTTTCACGTCCGCGTGTGCGCTTGTATTCGTGCAGGAAAAAGAATGGCTGAATCGGCTTTGATTTCCCAGTGGCGACAACAAAATCTACGCGCCCGCTTAAAGGGACACCGTTCACCGTCGCGCTCAAGGTGCGCTGCGTGAAGGCATTAAAGCGGTCGGTATCGTAACCAACGATGCTCACAAAGGGCGCGATAAATTTGAACTTCAGCTCATCTTCGTTCCAAATATCTATTTTGTGAACGAGATTTGTTTGAAGATGCTTGATGTTTGCGCGTTCTTGTTCGGTAATCTCTTGGTTGGCTGCCAACCACTCGTTGAGTGCAGAAAGCGTGTCGCTGCGACGAATGCCGAAGGTGTGCTCTACCTCGTCAATATCCCATTGTTCAAAGGTTTTCATCGTTGTTCCTCTTCGTAAATTTGTGTATGATGAAAATGACATTTTTCCCTGCAAACAAGTATCATTACTGCCGCGCAGCAAGAATTTCCTCAATATACGCTTTAGCTTGTTGTAAGATTGCCATGATTTGAAACACATCTTCCTGCGTCGAAACAAACGCATCACTTACTGCATAATCCTTGCCCTCCAAGACCACAAAAAACCAGTTGCGCCCAACGACATAGCATCCATACAGGGGGTGCTTTTGAGCGTTGAGTGTTTGTGCGGCGTACATGGCAATCAGCAACTGCCCAAGCGGGTCATTATTTGCTCCGCGCTCTTTTTTGTACTCGTGCAGAAAGAAAAACGGTTCTTGCGGCTCTACTTTGCCCGTAGCTACCATAAAATCAACAATCCCCGTAATTTTTTCACCATTCAGTTCCGCAGGAAGTTTTCTGTCCAAAAATGCGGAATACTCTTCGGAATCGAACCGAATCATGGAAATAAGCGGTCCGATGAACTTAAACTTGAGTTCTTCCTCATTCCAGAAGTCCACATTTTTTCGCAAAAATTCTTGTAAACTCAAAACTGCTCGGCGGATGTCCTCTGCAAGCGGTATCAATGGACTTGTTATCCACGTTTCGAGTAATGGTAATGTATCACGCCGCCGTAATTGAAACTCCGTTTTGAGTTGGTCTATATTCCACTTCTCAAAGGGTTTAAGTGTTGGTTTGCCGTTTGTGGTTTTCATCGTTGTTCCTCTTCGTAAATTTGTGTATGTTGAGCCAGAAAGAATACCCGCAAATCTACAAATCATTTCCATTCTGTGCTATCTTGTCCTTCCGAACGACTATGAACACTCTCTCACACCGCGCACAAACCTCTGAATACCGCTTCAGTGCTGAATTACTGAACACACTCCGCACCGCAAAGCGCGTCGCCGTGCTGACGGGCGCAGGTATTTCCGCCGAAAGTGGCGTGGCGACCTTCCGCGACCCAAACGGCTTGTGGTCGAAATTTCGCCCCGAAGAGCTTGCAAGTATGGATGGCTTTTTGAAAAATCCGAACCTCGTTTGGGAATGGTATCAAGCGCGGCGCGAGGTTGTGGACAGCGTGAAACCTAATCCCGGACATTTTTCGCTCGTGGAGATGCAGAAGTATTACGCGGCAGAGGGCAGCGAGTTTACGCTCATCACGCAGAACGTGGACAGATTGCACCAAGCAGCCGGCAGCCAGAACGTGGTGGAACTGCACGGAAATATCATTGAAAATTACTGCTCGCGCTGCAAAGAACCGCATGAATACGTCTATGCAGCCAATCCCGCACAAAAAGAGCCACCGCGCTGCGCCTACTGTGGCGGAATGGTGCGCCCTGCGGTGGTCTGGTTTGGCGAAATGCTTCCTGTGGATGCTCTGGAGACCGCATCAGAAGCGGCTTCTGCTTGCGAGGTGTTTTTTAGCATTGGTACATCGGCGGAAGTGTATCCAGCGGCGGGTTTGCCGCTCGAAGCAAAACGGAATGGTGCGCTGTTCATTGAAGTCAATCCCAACGAAACCGCCATTTCACGCTATGCCGATGTGCGTATTAGTGCGCCTTCGGGCGAGGCGTTACCTGCATTGTGGGAAGCAGTTATGAAAAAATAAAAAAGCCGAATATGCAACACATCGTGTGTTCACTGCATACTCGGCTTCTTTTTGGAGATAGTGCGCCCCTCAACGCACAGTGTCGTGATAGGTAGGGCTACGCATCAGTATTGCTGCGGGGTTTGCGCTTCCTTCTCCAAATTTTTCAGATATTTTTTCGTACAATAAATTATCTCATTTCAGCCCTCATCATTCAGAGTGCATCATTCAGATTGCATCGTTCAGATTTCATCCTTTCTTCATCTCTTCCAGCCCTTGCTCAAAGAAAATACGCGGCGTGTAGCCAAGTTCTTCCTTTGCCGCATGGATGTTGTAGCGGCGCGGCATACTGACAAACGATAGCTCAAAACGCGAGAGCGGCGGCGCGGAATCTATGCCGAAGAGCTTCCAAACGCCTTCCACGAGCGCGGCAGCAAATCCTGCAATGCTGGCGGGCATACTCTTCTCTGGCGGCGTAATTCCTCGCGTTGCGGCAAGTGCGGTGATGAGTTCTCGTGCGGTTTTCGGCGCGTCGTCGGTGATGTTGTAAATGCCTTTGTGCCGTCCTTGCGTGAGTGCGCAGACAATCGCTTCCACGACGTTATCCACGTGGACGCATTCTATCACGGTTTTACCGCCGTCAATCCACAGAAACCCGCCTGTTTTCATCTTTTCCAGCATCGTTTCCAATGCAGGAATGCCTTTGCCCCAGATAAAGGTTGGGCGTATAATCACACAATCGGTAATGCCTTGAGAGCGCATCAGTGCTTGCTCGGCGAGTTTTTTTGCTTTTCCGTAGAAGGAATTCGGCTCGTCGGGATACGGCTCTTGCTCCGTAATATCCAGAAGCGGCTTCGTTGCTTGCAGTACGGATTCCGAACTGATGTACACAAAGCGGCGGACATTGTTCCGTGCCGCAGATTCGTATAATTCGCTTGTAGAGCGCACAATATCTCGCTCGAAGTTTTCCCATTTGCCCCAAAACTCGACGGGCGAAGCAGCATGAATCACAACATCAAACTTTCCAAGCGCGAGTTCCCATTCGGGAATGTTCGTTAATTCACCGATAAGCGGCGTTGCGCCAACGCTTTTCACTTTGTCGGCAGCTTCCAGCGAGCGAGCAAGCGCACTTACGGTATGCCCGTCGCCCACAAGCCGCGCAATGAGACGCTTTCCAAGAAAGCCGCTTCCGCCGGTTACAAAAATATTCATCGCTTTTATTGGTAAATGTTGAGTGGTAAGCGTTGAGTGTGGGTCGGCAGATATGTCGCGCAACACCTGTATTCACGCGCTCTGCAAACTTCTCATCCCTCAGCCCTCATAGTTCATCCTTTTACAGAATTCCCTCTAACTCCGCTTCGCTGCTCACCAGCACAGCACGACCTTTGCTGCCATCAAACCCACCCACAATACCCGCTTCTTCCAACTGGTCGGCAATGCGGGCTGCACGCGAGTAGCCAATTTTCATGCGGCGTTGCAGGAACGAGGTCGAGCATTGTTGATGCTGAATGACAAATCGTGCTGCTTCTTGGAACAGCTCATCGCGGCTGTCGTCGCTGCCGCCAGAACTATTTTTCTGTGTTTTTTCGCTCACCGACGGCAAGAAATAAGGCTGCGAGTAGCCTTGTTGCTGGCTGATGTGGTCGCAAATCCGCTCTACTTCATCGGTCGAGAGATACGAATTTTGCAAGCGCATCGGTTTTCCTGCGCCGCCGGGCGTGAAGAGCATATCGCCATTGCCCAAAAGATGCTCTGCGCCGTTGGTGTCCAAAATCGTGCGTGAATCAATTTTCGAGGAAACTTGATATGCAATTCGCGCTGGAAAGTTCGCTTTAATCAAGCCTGTAACGACATCCACCGACGGACGCTGCGTTGCGACAATGAGGTGAATCCCGACCGCGCGAGCAAGCTGCGCAAGGCGGCAAATCGGCTCTTCTACGTCGCGGGAAGCAGTCATCATCAGGTCTGCAAGCTCATCCACAATGACCACAATGTACGGCAATTCGCTGTGAACGACCTCAGAAGTGTCTTTGTATCTGCCGTCGCGGACTTTTTGATTGTAATCCACGATATTGCGCTGACCAACTTTCGCAAGCACATCGTAACGGCGTTCCATCTCTGCAACGACCGATTTCAGCGCGAGAACAGCATTTTGCGGATTCGTGATAATTTTCTCGTCAATGTCGGGACACACCGCAAGGAAATGGTTCGCAAGCGAGCGATACTGCGACATTTCGACCTTTTTGGGGTCAATAATTACAAACTTCAAATCGTGCGGGTGCATTTTGTAGAGCAACGACGCAATAATCGAGTTAATACCAACGCTTTTGCCAGAACCCGTCGCACCTGCAATCAGCAAATGCGGCATCTTTGCGAGGTCGGCGGCATACACGTCGCCGTGAATCGTTTTACCAAGCGCGAGCGGCAAACGCTGCGCGGCATCCTGAAACTCTGCCGTATCAACAATGCTGCTGAAGCGCACTGCTGTTGCTTTGTGATTCGGAATCTCCACAGCCACCGTACCACGTCCCGGAACAGGAGCAATGATGCGGATTCCACGCGCTTTCAAGGCAAGCGCAATGTCGTCGGCGAGGTTCTCAATTTGCGCCACTTTCACACCTGCTGCTGGCACAAATTCGTACTGCGTGACCACAGGTCCAGGCGTAACATTCAAGTTTTCAATTTCAATTTTAAAAGTGCTAAGTTTTGCTTGCAAAATGCGAGCTTTTTCCTGCAATTCCGCCTCATCCACCGTGCTGGAAGGCTCTTGCGGTACAAGCAAACCCAAGTGCGGCGGCGTGTAGTCAATCTCTTCATTCAGAGTATTGTGCGGCATGAAAAGCGGTTTTGCAATGACATCTAAACTATTGGAGGAACTGCCCGCCGTGCGAATGTTCATGCGGAGTTCAGCGTTTTGCTGTGTACGTTGCGCAACGTGTGTAACATTTTTCTCTGCTTCGGCGGCTTGCATCACCGCTTGAAGGGCTGCTTCCTCTGCAAGCCGCTTCGATACTTGTTCTTCAACGCGCTCCGTCATTTCCTGCTGCATTTGCTCACGCATTTGCTGAAGCACAATTTCACTGACATTTGCGGTGAGGTTTCCTGTAAGCTGCGCGGTAAGCTGTTCGGTCAAATCCGCCGCAACCTGCTTGGCTATGCGCTCCGCAACATCAAATGCGACATCATGCGCAACTTCATTGGCAACTTTTTCAGCAACTTCACCCGCAACCTGTTCCGCCATCAAACCCGTCAAATGCTGCAAATTGCGGCGTTCTGCCATGAGGTCTTCGGTGGTTACTTGATTGCTTAGTGCTTGGTTCGCTAGTGCTTGATTCGTTAGTGCTTGATTATCGAGGTTTTGCGCGGTGTGTGGCTCTTCAGCTTTATCCTTTATCCCTTTGCCTTCTGCCTTTATCTCCCCTTTATCGTTTTTTTTTTCGACAAACGTGATAGACGCTTGCGAAGGATAGGCGAAACTTGGCGCGTGAATGGTGGTCTGCGACGTAGAAACGCTAATCGTGGGTGATGATGGTGAGCCAGCATTCACACGGTTTTGCGGAAGTTGAGGCTTTGGCTGCGTTTGCAAACTTTGCGCGGAAAGCACTTCCGATGCGGCTTCTGGCGCGTTGTCGGTATATTTCGTAATGAGGTCGCGGCGAATGGAGGCAAGCGGCTGTTCGTTTTCTGCGCTGCGTTGAAGGATTCGTGCGGGTTCGTCGGCATCGGCGAGTGTTGGTGTGGGTTTGGGCGTAGCTTTTTCTGCTTTCGCGCTCAAAACCTCGTCGTCCATGATGTACGATACTGCTTTTGGTGCTTCGGTAACCGTTCCAAACATTGCTTTGGAAATAGCATCGTCGGCAATGACTTCATTGCTCAACACTTCATCGGTGAATACCGCAGTATTGCTTGCTTCGCTGAATGAATCTGAAAAGGAATCTGAAATATCTTCTGAATCATCTTCTGTGTCGGTAAAAACCGATGCTCCCGCAACTGATGATGCCGCAGGCGCATCGTTCATGCTTTCGCGGACGGATTGTGCGAAATCGCTGGTGCTTTTGGATTTCCATGCCCCAAAGCGAGATTTTTCGTCGTTGAAGCGGGCGATTGTTTTTTCAATGTTGAGGTCTAATGCGGTGAAGAGCGTAGCGACAAGTGCTGCCGTCAAAGCAATGAACGCGCCAACGGTGCCAATGACTTGCCAAAGCATCCGCGCGATGAATTGCCCAACTGAGCCGCTCCATTCGGGGCGCATGGTTGGCATCCAAGGAACGAGTTGCAAGACACCTGCGAAACTGGCGAAAATTGCCGTTCCGACGAGTGCCAGAGCCGTTCCCAAGAGGAGTTTGTCACTGTACGAGCGGCGTAAAATCGCGCCCGACCAGAGGAACATCATTATCGGGAAAGCGAGAGCCGCGTAACCAACCGTATAATTGTACACAAAATGCGAAACGCTTGCGCCCACGTAGCCAAGCCAGTTCTTGATGATGTACTCGTCTTGATTCAGCATTGGTGCGCTTGCGGGGCTGGCACCGCGTCCTGCTGTTGCGCGGGCGGCAGTTTCTGCTGCTTGCGCATTCGCTTGAGCTGCTTGATTAGCAAGTGAAACACGAGCATTTGCGCGATCTTCAGGGCTATACGATACGAGTGCGAGCAAGAGAATTACGCCAAAAACGGCGAGTCCAATTCCAGCAATTTCTCGTTTGTACGTAGCAAGGAAGCCAAGTACGGCTTGCAACTGAGGATTCATGCCATTTTGCGGACGTTGATTTCCGCTTTGTGGCGTATGTGCTGGTTGTTGAGCGTTTTGCTGTTTGGGCTTTGCTTGTGTTTGTTTTGCGGTTTTATTTTCGCTTGGAAGTTTGGGCGCAGAATTGTCAGAACCCGCTCCATTGCTTGTTTTGGGCGAATTGCTGCCATTACCAATAGTATTGCCCGAAGCACCGCCATATTGGGGCGTGAAGCCATTTCGCGCCATCACGGGCGCGTCTAAAGGGTGCTGGAAGGGCGCAGTAATGGGCTGTCCTGCAATACCAAACGTTGTATGTGCCGTTGATTTCATGCACTATCCTCAAAAAATAAGGGTCAAATGAAAGGTCGAAAGTAGGGTAATGATTTTTTTTAAGCATCATTACGAAATCCATCACGAAGAGGGGCGTGAATACAGAGGAATAATTATCAATTTGTATGCCAGAATGAATTTTCTCAGAAACAGAGTCAAGTCCTGTAACTGGTCAGTCCATCCCGTCTATTAGGTTTGTATTGTCCCAAAAGACAGAAAAAAGTGATAGATTCTGAATAATTCCTAGATTATTGTCCAATCGACAAGACCAAAGGCAAGCCGATTAAGTCTATTTCCCGTCTCT